>NZ_JBNJLJ010000001.1:0-156239 GCF_051195295.1 Qipengyuania sp. 902
CGGTGCAACCAGCCCACCGGATCTGGGAAAGGCGGAAAACTCCAGACCCACGTGGTCCGACGTTGGGTAGCAGTGCAGAAAGGCGGAAAACTCCAGACCCACGTGGTCCGACGTTGGGTAGCAGTGCATTACGCATGAGCACGATCGACGCAATGGGCTGCCCTCGAGGCTTAGTGACGCAGATCATTGGTTATCCAGTTCGGCCGCAAACGACTCCGTGGTCGCGTAACCCCAGATCAAGTGCGAGCGCTCGCGCCCCAAGGTTACCAATTAGGCAGCTATCTTGAGCTAGCTCAACTATGGCGATTGTGGAGCGATATGCGGATGCACTGGACACTTGCACACAAGCTCTGCACAAGAGGCAGGCAATTCCGCAAAGCCCGCGGAAATCTGCGGTTCTGGTCGAGAGCTATTCTGGGGTCGAATCCTCTCTCCCAGACCAGTTTACTGATGCTGCCTAAGATCTCATCGGCTGACCTCATCCTAGAGCATTAAGGTCGCCAGCGCGTCTTCGGCATCGTCGCGCACAAGATGGCCATAGTGCTTCTCGATCATCGCGACACTTGTCCCGGACAATTGGGCAACTGTCAGGATCGGCAAGCGCACGCGTACAAGGTCTGTGATTACGCTATGGCGTAATGTGTAAGCGGACACGGCATCTGGCAAGTTGGCTCCCCTAACAGCATCCTTGATTGGGTGTTTCCAAGTATCCTTGTTCCAAGCATCACCCGAACGCCGAGCAAAGACCGGCGCGGTGGGCAATTTGCCCTTCACCTGAGCGGCAAGGAAATCGGCGATCACTTGCGGCAACGAAATCTGCCGCGGGCTGCCGTTCTTGTCCTTACCAATTGTAAGCGTCCGGGTGCGCTTGTCAAAGTCACGCGCGACAAGGCTTGCAAGCGAGCCAGGACGCAACGGCAAGAGACATAGCGCCCTTAGGAACGGTCGCACTTCCTCGCAGGCGGTATCGATCAGTCTCTTCCGCTCGGCCTTGTCCAGATAAAGTTCTCGGCGCTTGTCGGCACCCTTGAAGGGCTTGAGCGCCTCCTGCCAGGCTGAATCGGTATTGGGGGCACCGGACATGAGGACACGCCCGAGCGCCGCACGCAATGGCACCATGTCGCGGTTCACTGTCGACTTGGCTCGTTCCTTCCAGCGCTTCTCGCCGTCCCTAGTCCGGGACAACAAGGCGGGCGCCTTTTCCAGCCGCTTGCGCCAGCTGCGCAAGTGGTGCCGCCGAAGTTTGTCGAGCTTCACCTTGGCAATAGGATCGTCGTAGACGTGTCGCCGGAACACCCCTTCGGCAATAGAATTGGGCTTTTCCTCCAAGTAGGCGAGGCAGGCATCCTTCACTGTCACCATATCGCGGGCGAGTTCGCCGCCGGACTCCACAGTTGCCGCCCACGCTTCAGCATCGGTCTTGGCCTGCTTGAAGACATCATGACCGGTAAGCTTGCCGTAATCGCCAAGCCGCTTGCGCTTGTTGCGAATGCGGTCCGCGTCGTAAAATCTAGCAAACCACGTGCCGCCGTCGGTCTTCTTCGATGGCCTATAACCAAGGTAGACCCCTTGCCGCAGACGATGCCAATGCGGCTCGTCGCCCGTTTTCGGCTTCAACTTTTCACGATCCCCGATGCGGCTCAAATCTGGCATCCGGTTTCGCTATCCTAAAATCCATGAAAAAAACATGAAAAACTTGGGTGGACAGCAGCGAACATCAGCGGGAGATATCTGTTGTTTTTATTGGATTTCCTAATTTTCGAAAACCGCAGATTTCCGTTATTCCCATCCTTCACACGGGTGGGGTCGCAAGTTCAATCCTTGCCGCGCCCACCACCGCTCCTCGAAGCAGATACAAAAAAGCCGCCCAGTGAGGCGGCTTTTTCGTTATCCGACGGTGCGCTCATGCAGCCTTTGTCGTCGTGGTCGCCGAAGGTTCGGTAGAAGTGGCGGGCGGTGTCTGCCGATCTTCTGCATCCTTCTTGTCCATGAACTTCTTGGCGACATAGCCGCCGACACCCAGCGCAAGCATCGTGGGCAGGCTCATGCGACGAAGCATGGTGGTTGCCACCACGCCTAGTGCCGCACCCGTCGCGCCGCCGACGCCCTTGGTTTGCTTGGCGATCCTGTCGCCTACGAATGCTCCGATTACCTTGCCGATCATATGAATTCTCCTTTGCTCCTTCAACGGGCGAAAGGCGCGCGCGTTCCGACGCTTAATCGCTGTCCGGACCTGCGATACCATTTCGGAGCAGGCGGTTCGCAGCCGCGGCCACGGTGGCCGCATCCGGATCGCCATCTTTCGCCCAGATCGCATAGCGCAGGCCGAGAAACACATTGATCCCCATTACGGCCCAAGCTTCCGGCTCGCCTAAATCTGCGCGCAGGTCTCCCGTTGCGGCACCAGCCGTGAGCCGCTGCTCGATACGATCTGCGATCCGCTCGTAATGTGCGCGATAGCTATCGGGATCGACGAACTCGGCCTCGTCGATGATGCGGTAGACTTCCTTGTGCTCGGCAGCGAAATTTAGAAAGGCCAACAAGGCCGCCTGCTCCACGGAGAGCGGGCCCATGTCCGGCTTGATCGCGTCGCGCGCTGCGGCTCCGACTGCCTCGCTCATGTCGCCGACGAGAGCACGGAAGATCGCGTCCTTGCTATCGTAATAGGTGTAGAAGGTCCCCAAGGCCACGCCCGCGCGTCGGGTGATCCCGCTGATCGATGCTTCGTGAAAGCCGCTTTCGGCAAATTCCGCTGCAGCCGCATCGAGCAGTTTGCGCAAGGTCCTGCGGCCGCGTTCGGTCCGCGGGACGCGATCGGCCGTATCTGTAAGCTGCTGCATTCACCGCCCCTTCCGCCGACGTTTTATGCGCGACCGGCATATACCGCAAGAACGAACTTGAAAGGTGGTTCAGGTTTCAGTATTGGAGGCGTAACGAGAAAACATCTGTGGGAGGATAACAGTATGCGTGGCACCAGGCTTTCGATGTGCGCCCTGCTTGCCGGAGTGGCGACGGCCACATTGATAGCGACGCCTGCCGTCGCTCAGGACATAGACGACGAAGTTGCGCTCGATGACGATCAGGGGGCGATCGACAATGTGATCGTCGTCACCGCGCGTCGCCGGGTTGAGCGCATCACCGACGTTCCACTGGCCGTCACTGCGATCTCTGGCGAAGAACTGGAAAAGCGCGGCACACAAGACCTCACCCAGATTGCGCAGGAAGTGCCCAACGTAACGCTGGAAGTCAGCCGCGGCACCAACACCACGCTCAGCGCCTTCGTGCGCGGCGTCGGCCAGCAGGATCCGGTCGCCGGCTTCGAGGCGGGTGTCGGCCTCTATGTGGACGACGTTTATATCAACCGCCCGCAGGCTGCCGTGCTGGATGTGTACGATGTGGCTCAGATCGAAGTGCTGCGCGGCCCGCAAGGCACTCTTTACGGCCGCAACACCATCGGCGGCGCGATCAAATATGTGACCGCCCGGCTACCTGACGAAACGCAGGTAAAGGTGCGCGGAACGCTGGGCAATTACGATCAGGCGGACCTGATCGTATCGGCTTCCACGCCGATCAGCGACACGCTGAAGATCGGCGCCAGCGGCGCACGCCTTTCGCGCGGGGGCTTCGGCAACAACCTCGTCCAGGACGGCGTCGAGAATTACAACAAGGACGTCTGGGCCGCGCGCGGCACGATCGAGTTCGACAACGGTCCGCTCTTCATCCGCCTGTCCGGCGACTATGTGAAAGACGATTCCGATCCGCGTCAGGGCGCCCGCTTGCTCGTCGGCCAGTTCAGCGGCGCACCGATCCTCGACAGCGTCTACGACACGCGGGCCGGTCTAGACGTGATCGAACAGGAGGTCGAAGCCTACGGCGGCGGCCTTACCATCGCCTATGAAGTCAGCGACACGATCACGCTGAAGTCGATCACCGGCTACCGCGAGGATAAGTCGACCACGCCGATCGATTTCGACAGCCTCCCTGCTGCCGACCTCGACGTTCCGGCGATTTACGAGAACGACCAGTTCAGCCAGGAACTGCAGCTGCTTTACGAAAGCGACCGCCTGAACGGCGTGCTCGGCGCCTATTATCTCGATGCCAACGCCTTCACCGCGTTCGACGTGGCGCTGTTCACCACTGGCGCGCTGGTCGGCCTGCCAGGCCTGAACGCGCAGACTCTGGGCGATGTCGGCACGGAGACGTGGTCGATCTTCGGTGATTTTACCTACGATATCACCGACCAGCTGAGCCTGTCGCTCGGTGGACGCTACACCTGGGACAAGCGGACCAGCCGTGTGCTGCGCACGACCTTCATCGGCGGCTATTCGGACCTGTTCCCGCCGTCCGATGCCATCCCCATCGCCGTGACTAGCGATTTCACCGGCAGCGAGACGTTCAAGGAGTTCACTCCGCGCGCCTCGATCGCCTACAAGCCGACCTACAACCAAACGGTGTATTTCACCTATTCAAAGGGCTTCAAGGGCGGCAGTTTCGACCCGCGCGGCCAGACCACGTTGGCGCCGGACATCGACCAGGACGGCGATGTCGATTACGACGATCAGTTCGAGTTCCTCCGCTTCGCACCGGAAAAGGTCGATAGCTACGAGCTCGGCTGGAAGGCCAATCTGCTCGACGACCGGCTGTTTTTGGCACTCGCCATCTTCAAGGGCGACTACACCGATATCCAGATTCCGGGCTCGGTCGGTGTCGACACCGATGGCGACGGCGTGAGCGACACCTTCGTCGGCGTGACCTCCAACGCGGGCGATGCCGATGTCAACGGGATCGAATTCGAAGGCAGCGCGCTGGTCGGGCGGGACTTCGCCGGCGCCGGCAGCCGGTTGAACTTCAACTGGGCGGTCGGCTATCTCGATGCCGAGTACAACACGTTCATCGACCCGTTCGGCAATGATGTGGCAGACCAGCGGGTGTTCCAGAACACACCCGATTTCACTGCCAATGCCAGCTTCGACCTCGGCCTGCCGGTCGCCAGCGGCATCGTCGACTTCATCGGCACGGTGTCGATGCGCGGGGATTCCAGCCAGTTCGAACTGCCGGGCCCGCTCGATCAGGATGCCTATGCGCTGGTCGATGCGAGCATCGTCTACACAGCCGACAGCGATCGCTGGTCGATCGGCGTCCACGGCAAGAACCTGTTCGACAAGCGCTATATCGTCGCCGGCTACGACTTTGTGACCGGATCGGTGCTGGGGCTGGAGGGCAACCTCACCGGCTTCTACGGCGATCCGCGCCGGGTCTTCGTGACCGGCGAGTTCAAGTTCTAACGATGGTTCAGGATTGAACGAGAGGGCCGGCTCGAACGCCGGCCCTTTCTATTTCCACACCCGGCGACGCGTTTCGCTCGCCTCTCGGTCCGTCGCGACATTGTAGGTCGAAACGTAATCGGCGAACCGCTCGCGCACCTGGCCTTCGCTCAGGCCGAATTCTTCCAGGCTGTAGCGGTGCGGATGGCGCTTGAGCTGGGCCGAGCGGTCAAGAAAGCCCTGCATGGGCTCCAGCGCGGGCTCGATGTCGAATTCGAGGAAGCGGTAGACCCGCTCCATCGTGCCCCGCCAGTCGGTCTCCATGTCGTCGTAATGCACGTCGATCATGCGCTCGCGCGGGATGGCATCGCGCGCTGCCCGCATCCTTGCGATCATCTCAGCCGTTTTGTCGAGCCATGTCTGGCCCATGCGATTGGGGTCGACATGGTCCGCATAGATGATCGTCTGGTTCCACGCGAGCGAGGCGGCGCTGCCAACCACCTGCTTGGGGTCGCGGTGGGTGAAAATCAGCCGCGCGTCGGGGAAAACTTCCAGCAGCGCGGGCAGGTCGAGCATATGCTGCGGCGTCTTGAGGATCCACGGCCTGAGGCTGCTTTCCTGCTGGCTCCAGCCGATCAGGCGCAGCAGGTCCGCCATGTGGCGATAGGCCGGCACTGCGCTCTCCTGTGCGCACCAGGCGGAATAGCTCGGCACCTGCCACTGCGCATCGTGCTTCATGCCCCACATGCTCGCGACCAGCAGGCCGAGCTCTTCTTCCGGCTCGTAAGGCCCGGTCGGATGGATCGAGAGCGTGCGCGGATTGGCGAAGCGCGCGACTTTCATGATCCGCGCGGCCAGCGTGGGTCGGAAATCCTCTTTCTCGCCCGCTAGCACGTCCTCGAAACCGGGGCGCGGCACCGGGCTGATCGTCTCGAAACTGCGCAAATGGGCAAAGCGCTTGTCGCTTGCGAGCAGGCGGTGGAGCCGCGTGGTGCCCGACCGCATCGGACCGACGATCACCACCGGATTGCGGATCGGTCGGGCGAGGATTTCCGGATGCCGCCTGAACCACATCTGCGCATAGAGGCGGCTTTCCAGCACATACTGGAACTGCTGCATGGCGGAGAAATCGCCCGCCGCATTGAGCCGTGCCTCTCGCTTGACGCTATCGAGCAAAACATCGAACGGCTTTTCGAACCACGGATCGCCGAAATCGTCGAGCCCGGTCTTCTCGGCGGCCTGTTCGAGCAGAAAATCCTTCTCCAGCCTTGCAGGCGCGACGGCACCGATTTTCCGCCCTGCGCGGACGACCTTGTCGGCAATATCGATGAAGCGTGTGCGCCGTGGCGGCTCGATTGGCTGGCCTTGCAAGTCTCTTATGCCTTTCAAGCTGTTCCGGTCGTCCCTGAACGTGCGGGGCCTAAAGACGTGCCCGCGAAAGCTCAAGCGATGGCTTTGCGCCCTAGCCCTCTGGCCAAGCGCGCAGCGACAAGGCATAGGCCCGCCTATGCACGATATCGCTTTCATCCGCGCCAATCCCGAGAGTTTCGACGCCGCGATGCGCAAGCGAGGGGCAGAGCCGGTGGCCGACCGGATCGTGGCGCTCGACGCCAAGAAGCGCGAAGCTACGACCAAGGTCCAACAAGCGCAGAGCCGCCGCAACGAAGCCTCCAAGGCGATCGGCCAGGCGATGGGCCAGGGTGACAAGGACAAGGCCGAAGCGCTGAAAGCCGAAGTCGCCGAGATCAAGGCCTCAATGCCCGGATGGGAGGAGGCCGAGCGGGCCGCAGGCGAAGAGCTCGACCACCTGCTCGCGACCCTACCTAACATCCTCGCCGACGATGTGCCGGAAGGCGCGGACGAGGACGATAATGTCGAAGTCCATCAATGGGGCGAGAAACGCGAGTTCGATTTCGATCCGAAGGAGCACGCGGACCTCGGCCCCGGGTTGGGCATGGAGTTCGAAACCGGTGCAAAGCTGTCCGGCGCGCGCTTCACCTTCCTGCGCGGCGACATCGCCCGCCTGCACCGCGCCCTCGCGCAATTCATGCTAGACCGCCAGACGCGCGAGAACGGCTACACCGAATGCAACCCGCCGGTGCTGGTCAATGACGACGCGATGTACGGCACGGACAAGCTGCCGAAGTTCGCGGAGGATAGCTTTCGTACTACCGATGATCGCTGGCTCGTCCCCACATCCGAGGTGCCCCTCACCTATTCGGTCGCAGGAGATATCCTGCCCGACCTCGCCGAACCGATGCGCCTCACCGCGCATACGCTGTGCTTCCGCTCCGAAGCCGGGTCCGCCGGCCGCGATACGCGCGGGTTCATTCGCCAGCACCAGTTCGAAAAGGTCGAGCTGGTCAGCATTTGCCGCCCGGAAGATAGCGAGGCCGAGCACGACCGCATGACGAAATGCGCCGAGGGCGTGCTCGAAGCGCTAGGCCTGCCATATCGCCGCATGCTGCTGTGCACCGGCGACATGGGCTTCGGCGCGCGCAAAACGTTCGACCTTGAAGTCTGGCTGCCCGGACAAGGCGCTTGGCGCGAGATTTCCTCCTGCTCCAACACCGGCGATTTCCAGGCGCGGCGGATGAATGCACGCTATCGCCCCGAAGGCGAGAAAAAGACGCAGTTCGTCCACACGCTCAACGGCTCCGGCCTCGCCGTCGGTCGCACGCTGGTGGCAGTGATGGAGAACTACCAGAACGCCGACGGCAGCGTGGATGTGCCGGAGGTGCTGCACAGCTACATGGGCGGCATTACAAGACTGGAGCCCAAATAATTCCGCTTGCCCTGAGCTTGTCGAAGGGCTGTCCTTTTCTTCATATGTCGAGCCGGAAGTGAAGAGCGGTGCTTCGACAGGCAGCACGAACGGCTAGAAAGATTGGCGCTTTGAGAATTCTCCTCACCAATGACGACGGTATTCGCGCCAAGGGCCTCGAGGTACTGGAAGGCATCGCGCGGCAGTTCAGCGACGACATCTGGATCTGCGCGCCGGACGAGGAGCAATCCGGCATGGGCCATGCCCTCACTCTCACGCGCCCGGTGCGGCTGCGCCAGCATGACGAGCGCCGCTTCTCGGTCACGGGGACGCCGACGGATTCGGTCACCATGGGCCTTCGCGAGGTAATGGACGGGCCGCCCGACGTAATCCTTTCCGGCGTGAACCGGGGCGCCAACCTGGCCGACGACATCACCTATTCCGGCACCGTTTCGGCCGCGATCGAAGGCGCGCTGGCAGGGGTGCGCTCGATCGCGCTGAGCCAGGTCTATTCGAAGGAGAATGCGGGCGACGACGTGCCCTTCGGCGCAGCGGTGGAATGGGGCGCGAAAGTGCTCGCCCCTCTGCTCGACACGCCGCTGCCCAAGCGCACGCTGGTCAATGTGAATTTCCCTCCCCTTCCGCCCAGCGAGGTGAAGGGCATCCGCGTCGTGCGGCAGGGTTTCCACGATTATTCGCGCGGCACCGTGGTGGAAGGGCGTGACCCTCGCGGCTTCAAGTATTACTGGTTCGGACTGGAAGCGATCGAGCACACACTCGATCATGGAACGGATCTGGAGGCGATCGACGAAGGTTATGTGTCGGTGACACCGCTCCAGCTCGACCTCACCCACCATTCCTCGCTCGGTTCGCTGGCGGAGCGGTACGCGGGATGAAGCGCCTCGCCCTCGCGCTTGCGGCGTTCGTGCTGATGGCAGCGGGCAATCCCGCGACCGAGACCGAGCATACCGTGAAAGAGGGAGAGACGCTGAGCGGCATAGCCGAGCGCGCACAGGTTCCGGCAACGGTGATCGCGGCGGCCAACGGGCTGGTCGAACCCTACGACGTTCGCGCGGGCCAGGTGCTTTCCATCCCGCGCCAGCGCAGCCACGTGGTAAAGCGCGGCGAAACCGGCTTCGCCATCGCGATCGATTACGGCGTGCCTTTCAACCTGATCGCCGTGGCGAATGGTTTGGAACCGCCTTTTAACATCCGGGTCGGCCAGAAACTGATCATCCCGGCCTTTTCGACCCGCCCCATTCCGCCCACACCCGTGCACGATCGTCCGTTTTTCCGTGCGCCCCATGACGGCGCGGCATTGCTCGGCTTCCAGCGCACCGCCGACGGCAAGGGCCACGAAGGCATCGACTACGCCGTGAAGACCGGCGACATGGTCCGCGCCTCCGCAAGCGGCAAGGTCGTTTACGCCCAGGAAGACAGCGGTCGCTTCGGTCCGCTCGTGGTGCTCGATCACGGCAATGGCTGGCGCACCCGCTACGGCCATCTGGCGCGCGTCACTGTGAAGCTGGGCGACTTAGTCCAGGCCGGCGAGCGCATCGGCATCGCCGGACAAGGCGGCGAGGCCCAGCGCCCCGAACTGCACTTCGATATCCTCAAGGACAATACACCGGTCGACCCAGCCAAGCTGATCGGCAGGCGAGGCGCGCGATGAGCCGCAAGGATCGCCAAGTCGACACGGTCGTCCCGCAGAAGGAACCCCAACGGGTTTTTCGCGGCCCCCGGTTCCAACCGTTGCGCCGCGCAGTCAGGATCCCCGTCTGGGGCGATCTCGGCATTCGCTTGGGCCTCGCGCTGTTTCTCATCTTTATCGTGGTGATGATCCACTGGTGGGACCGCGAAGGGCTGGTCGACAATCTCGACGGCGAGGTCAGCTTCCTCGACGTGATCTATTTTACCATGATCTCGATCACCACCACCGGCTTCGGCGATATCGCGCCGATCTCCGACCGGGCGCGACTGGTCGAGGCCGTCATCGTGACGCCGATTCGCTTTGCCGTGTTCTTCATTTTCGTCGGCACGGCATATAATTTCATTATCAAGCGCAGCTGGGAGAAATGGCGCATGGCCCGCATCCAGGAACAGCTTTCGGACCACATCGTGGTGCTGGGCTATGGCATCTCCGGCTCCGAGGCAGTTGCCGAGCTGATCGAGCGCGGAGTCGACCCTAGTTGCATCGTCGTCATCGACCCGAGCGAGGATCGCTTGGCTGACGCCGAAGCGCTCGGGTGCAACATCATGGCGGCAGACGCCACGCGCGATACCACGCTGAAGGCGGTGCGGATCAATCAGGCGCAGAATGTGCTGGTTTCCGCCGGGCGCGACGATACCACGATCCTGATCACGCTGACCGTGCGCGCACTGGCACCGAATGTGCCGATCAGCGCCGTCGTCCGCGCCGACGACAATGAATCGCTGGCCCGCCAGGCCGGCGCGAACAATGTCATCAACCCGGTGCGTTTCACCGGGCTGCTGCTTGCTGGCAGCGCCAAGGGCGAGCATATCGCAGATTACCTCGCCGACCTTGCTTCGGTCTCCGGCCGGGTCCAGCTGGTCGAGCGCGAGATCACCGAAGAGGAATGCGGCTGCGCGATTTCGGAATTGCGCACCGGCGGGCGTGGTCTGCGCGTCTATCGCAACGGCAAGGCGCTGGGATTCTGGGAGGACGAATGCCAGAACCTACAGCCTGGCGATATCGTGGTCGAGATCGTTCCGACTCCGAATGGCACCACCAAGGGCGACGGGCACGACCATGAAGATCGGGTGCCCTACCCGGTCGGCTCAGACTAGCCAGAAGATTCCGCCCATCGCCAGATACGCGGCCAGCCAGTAGCCCCAGTCGAACAGCGCTTTGCCGATCGGCTCCTCGCGCCGGGCGGCAGTGATGAACAGGGCCGGTCCAATGAAGGTCAACGCCAGTCCGCCCGCCATCATGAAATAGAGCCAAGGCTTCGCCGCCAGTGTTGCCTCACCCACCCGCGCGAACATGTGGCCGAGCATGGCCGCGCTCGCGAGCAACAGCAGAGCGGCAACTGCGTGCAGGACCAAATTGCCGCGCGGCGTTGCCCGCTTGCCATAGAAAACCACGCCAAGCACGGCTGCGACCACCCACGCCAGTGCCACTGCGATCCAGTCTACCGGTCCCATGCAAGCCTCCTAGCGCCGCCGGTGCCATTCGTGTAGGGGGCCGCGAAATTCACGGACATCGGTATATGAGCACCTCCACCACCTCGATCCCCGACCAGAAGAAGGTCGGCATGGTTTCTCTCGGCTGCCCCAAGGCGCTGGTCGACAGCGAGCGCATCCTCACCCGCCTGCGCGCCGACGGTTATGCAATGAGCCCCGACTATGCCGGGGCGGATGTCGTGCTGGTCAACACCTGCGGTTTCCTAGACAGCGCCAAGGAAGAAAGCCTGCAGGCGATTGGCGAGGCAATTGCTGAAAACGGCCGCGTGATCGTGACCGGCTGCATGGGCGAGGAAGCGGATGCCATCCGCGCCGCTCATCCCAGCGTGCTCGCAGTGACCGGCGCGCACCAGTACGAGGCCGTGGTCGAAGCCGTCCATGAGCATGCACCGCCAAGCCAGGGGCCGTATATCGACCTCATCCCCCAGCCCGACATCAAGCTGACGCCGCGGCACTACAGCTATCTCAAGATTTCCGAAGGCTGCAACCACTCCTGCGCCTTCTGCATCATCCCGGACCTGCGTGGGAAGCTGGCCAGTCGCCGGATCGATGCGGTGTTGCGCGAAGCGGAAAGGCTGGTCGCGGCGGGAACCAAGGAATTGCTGGTCATCAGCCAGGATACCAGCGCCTATGGCGTAGACACGCGCCACGAGAGCCGCAGTTGGAAGGGCCGCGAAGTGCGCGCCCACATGACCGACCTCGCGCGCGAACTCGGCCAGCTCGATATCGGTGGCGGCATGCCACCCTGGGTGCGGCTGCACTACGTCTATCCCTACCCCCACGTCGACGCGGTCATTCCGCTGATGGCAGAGGGGCTGCTCACGCCCTATCTCGACATTCCCTTCCAGCACGCCAGCCCGAAGGTGCTGAAATCCATGAAGCGCCCGGCCAATGAAGCCAAGGTGCTCGAGCGCCTGAAAAGCTGGCGCAATATTTGTCCCGAGATCGCCATCCGCTCCAGCTTCGTGGTCGGCTTCCCGGGCGAGACCGAGGACGATTTCCGCTATCTGCTCGACTGGCTGGAAGAGGCGCAACTCGACCGCGTCGGTGCGTTCCGGTTCGAACCGGTCGAGGGCGCGCAGGCGAATGCCCTGCCCGATCCCGTGCCCGAAGAGGTCAAGGAAGAACGCTTCGCCCGCGTCATGGAAGTGACCGAGCGAATCAGCGCTGCGAAGCTCGAGGCCAAAGTGGGCAAGACTATCCCGGTCATCATCGACGAGGTCGGGGCGCCGGACGAGGACGGCGACATCGGCGCCACCGGACGCAGCCAGGCGGATGCGCCCGAAATCGACGGCGCTGTCTATTTGCGAGATGCGTCGTCCGATCTGGTGCCCGGCGCCATCGTATCGGCCCTGATCGAAGATGGCGACGCGCACGATCTGTTCGGGACGATCGTATAAAATTTCCGGCGCACCGGCGCAAAGTAGCTGTTTACCAAAACGGATAAGTGTCGTTCGGAGCCTGCAACCCTTCAGAATCCTAAGCTTCTTTGCGGCCGAGGCGGTCTTTGAACCAGTTCGGGAGCCGATCGGCGCGGAAAAATACTAAGCGCGCTTTAACCACCCGACCCCGCGCAATTCCGCGCCGGACGCAAAAACACGCGGGTCGCGTCAAAGGTTTCTTAAACTTAAGACGCCCATAAGCGCATGGATGGGTACCGAACGCGCCTTTTCAGGAAAGCGGCTTCTCCCGGCGCGAATGCGGCTGGGGAGCGCCCGGCGCGTGGGAGAACGCCTGCGGCACCTGATATTCTCGGTCCTTCTCGTAATCCCCCTGTTCGCCGTTTTCCTGTTCGAACCCATCGATCAGTTCCTGTGGCTGTTCCAATCCAAGATTGCGGGTCACAAGGCTTCCGGCGACATCGTCTTTGTCGGGAGCGACCAAATTCTCGATGATCCGGACTCGGGTCATCGGCGACTTCAGCTTGCCAAGGCCCTGGAGGAATTGGACCGCCGCGGCGTCGGCAAGGTCTATCTCGATGTTGTGTTCGACAAGCCTTCAGCCGCGCCGCATGACGCCTCGCTACGCGAAGCAATAAACGCTCTGGGGCCGCGCATTGCATTGGTCGATCAGCTCGTCGGGGATATGGACGGCAGCCAGCAGTTGCGTCGAAGCTTCTCCGGTCTCGGGCCGACGTCATCCCGCGTAGTCGCCGATCGGCGGGACACGAATTACCTCGGCATCGCATGGACCGCACAATACGGATTTATCGTCGACGGTCGACGTGTCCCTTCGCTCGCCGCATCGTTGGGCGGAGAAACCAGCGGGGCGACGCAAGGGAAGTTCCAAATCGACTACGGCTTCTCAGGCCAGCAGATAGCAACAACGTCGCTTGCCGAGCTTCTTGACGATTCCGATGAACCGTCCAGCATCGATTTCGCTGGCAAAACCGTCGTCATCGGACACGACAGGAATAGCTCTGGCTCCAACCTCATCGTGCCGAACAGTACGAACGCGCCTCCGAGCTATATTTCTATCTATGGTGGTGAAACGCTCAAAAGCGGGCGGCTTGGTCATCTGTGTGCGATTGCCACTCTAGCAATCTTCGCCGCTTTGCTGGCAGCGATGATCATGCTCGGATTCCGGCGTAAAGCCCGCTGGCTCGGCTATGCTGCACTTGTACTGCTCGTGCCCGCCATGCTGATAGCATCCGCCCGGGTCGGAGTACGCCTCGAGGTATCTTACGTATTAGCACTTTTCGCCGTCTACGCGGTATTCCGGTCCCGAACGCGCCTCAAACGTCGCCTCGCCCTGACCAATCAGGAAACCGGGCTGCCCACGCTGAAGGCACTCGACAGCCGCCTCATCCGTGAGAAAGTGACAACCGGGCACGTCGTGGTTGCCAAAGTGCATAATTACGAGCGGATTCTCAAAAGCCTCGCCTCGGAAGATCGCACTACCTACCTCTTGAAGCTAATCGACCGTTTGCGCGCGGCCGATCCCGATCTGGCTGTCTTTACCGAGGGCCACTACGTCGCGTGGCACTCACCGATCGAGGATAGCTCCGCTCAGACCGAGCACCTTGCTGGCTTGCGCGCAATTTTCGCGGCACCGGTCCATGTCGGCGAAGTGTCCATCGACGTTGGCATTACCTTCGGCGTTGCCGCGATCGACAACGAGCCCGGGGGCCGCGTCCCGGCAGCCATTGCAGCTGCGGAGGACACCACGGAAGCCCACGATCCCATCAAATTGGCGGAAAGCGGCGAGAATGCCGACCTGTTGTGGGACATCTCGCTCCGTGCCCGGATCGACGAAGCCATGGATGCAGGGGAGATTTACTGCGTCTATCAGCCCAAGATAGACAGCGGATCCGGCGCCATCGTCGGGGTGGAAGCCCTGATACGCTGGCACGATCCGGCCAAGGGCTTTATCGAACCGACGCATTTCGTCGCGCAATGCGAGAAGGCAGGTCGCATGGAGCACCTCACGCGCTATGTCTTGCAAAGCGCGTGTTCGGCCGGGCAGTTGCTGCATTTCCGCAATTCCCCGCTCAAGGTCTCCGTCAATATATCTGCGACCCTGCTCAGGGACATGCGCATCGTCGGCCTCGTCCGCAACGCGCTGCAGGCGACCCGTTTCGACCCGGGCTATCTGACCCTCGAGATTACCGAGACGGCGCGGATTGCGGATATGGAAGCGGCGGCGACGATCCTGGACGAATTGGTCAAATTGGGCGTTGGTCTTTCGATCGACGATTTCGGTGTTGGTGCGGCCAATTTCGAAACCTTTTTCGGATTGCCGTTCAACGAGTTGAAGATCGACCGCCTTTTCGTATCGAAGATCGTCGATGACCCCAAGGCGCGCGCAATCGTGTCCAGCATCGTCGAGATGGGCCACCAGGCGCGAATCACCGTCGTCGCGGAGGGTGTGGAGACGATGAAAGAAGCTGAAATTCTTAACGAAATGGGCTGCGACGAGCTTCAGGGCTTCCTTTTCAGCAGACCGATTCCGCTCTCCAAGCTACTGGAATACAACGCGAAAAACGCAGAAGGCCGTTTGACAAACATGGTTTAGACTTTACAAACATCTATGGTTAATGGCAGGTAATACCTCTACCAACAGGAGGTATGACCATGTGGAATATTTGGAAATGGTTCTTCACCGGCTGATCGCCGTGGCGAAACCAAACGAATAAAGGGTCCCTAACGGGGCCCTTTTTTCTTGGGCCCATGGGTGACTGGCAATGGGTTCGATTGCCGAAACGATCGAGGGCCGACAACGTTGTCCTGTCATATGCCAATATCCATCCATACGCGCTTCGCCTTCGGCGTCGACGGTCCGACCGACGTCCTGCTGCAATTCGAAGCCGCCGCCCTGCCCGAGCAGACCATTCTTTCATGCGAGACACATCTGCCGCGGGGGCAGGATTTCACCCGTGTTCCTGCCGACGACGACATCGGCGAACGGATCTGGCTGAGCGCAGACGGGCATTGCGAGATCGAATACCGCGCCAAGATCGAGATCAAACGCCAACTGGCGGAACTTTCCAGTCTTCAATCCCTACCCGCGCACCAACTGCCCGGAGAGGCGATCCACTACCTGCTGGACAGCCGATATTGCCACGCGGACCGTTTTCAGCCTTTCGCACAGTCGGAATTCGGACACCTCGAGGGCGGTGCCCAAATTGCCGCAATGCGTGACTGGATTCACGACAATTTCACCTACACACCCGGTGCGTCCGGGCCAGACACCGGCGCTGTCGAAAGTTTCGTCACACGTCAGGGAGTGTGCCGCGATTATGCTCACGTACTTGTCGCGCTGGCCCGCGCCTGTGCGATCCCGGCGCGTTACGTGTCCTGCTACTCGCCCGGCGTCTCACCCCCTGATTTCCACGCTGTCGCCGAAGTCTTCCTGGCCGATCCCGAGATCGCAGGCGGCGGCACCTGGCAGATCGTCGATGCGACCGGCATGGCCGATCCGGCAGAGACCGTGAAAATCGGCGTCGGGCGCGATGCGGCGGACGTCAGCTTCATGACCACCTTCGGTGCCAGCGACTTCAAATCCAGCAGTGTCCAGGTTCTCAAAGAATAGGAATGCAGCCGACTGGCGTGCCGAGCGCGGCGCTGGTAGCGAAAAGCCGAGAGGGGACACGACCATGTTTGCAGAGTGCATCGAATGAATTTCACGGCCGATCGCCTGCTACTCTTCGGCGCCACGGGCGATTTGTCCCAGCGCATGCTCCTGCCTTCGCTTTGCGCGCTTCACGCCGACCATTTGCTCGACCCGGACCTCCGCATAGTTGCGACGGCCCGCTCGGAAATGTCGACCCGCGAATTCCGCCAGTTCGCGCGCGAGGCGCTTGAAAAGTACCTGCCGACCAATCGCCGCGGCCCGATGGCGGACTTCCTCAACCGTCTCACTTACGTTCCGGTCGATGCGACCACACCCGATGGCTATGACCAGCTGGCCAAGGAGGTCGGCGAGTACGACGGCCTGGCAATATTCCTCTCGACCGCGCCGAGCCTGTTCGAGCCCACCATCTCCAACTTGCAGCGCGTCGGTTTGACCAAGGGCAATGCCCGGATAGCATTGGAAAAGCCGCTCGGCACCGATCTCGGCTCCAGCTGCGAGATCAACGATGCGGTGGCCAAAGCCTTCAGCGAAGACCGGATTTTCCGGATCGACCACTACCTCGGCAAGGAGACGGTGCAGAACCTGCTGGCGCTGCGCTTCGCGAATATCCTGCTCGAGCCGGTGTGGAATTCGAATTACGTCGATCATGTGCAGATCACGGTGGCCGAGACGGTCGGGCTGGAGTCGCGCGTCGCTTATTACGACGACAGCGGCGCCTTGCGCGACATGGTCCAGAACCACATGCTGCAACTGCTTGCACTGGTAGCGATGGAGCCTCCGACCAGCTTCGACGCCACCGCCGTGCGGGACGAGAAGGTCAAGGTCCTGCGTGCGCTGCGTCCGGTGAAAGCGGAAGAGGTCGTCACCGGTCAGTACCGCGCGGGCGCCGTCGATAGCCAGAGCGTGCCCGGCTATGACGAGGAACTGGGCAAGGAGAGCGACACCGAAACCTATGTCGCGCTGAAGGCCCATGTCGACAATTGGCGCTGGCGCGGCGTGCCGTTCTACCTTCGCCACGGCAAGCGCATGCCCAAGCGCGTCACGGAAATCGTGGTGCAGTTCAAATGCATCCCGCATTCGATTTTCGAGGGGCGCGGCGCGAAGACCGAACCGAACCGGCTGGTAATCGAAATCCAGCCGGAAGAAAACATCCAGCTCACGATGATGGCCAAGGTGCCGGGCCTCGGCACGGATGGCCTGCGCCTGCGCCCGGTTCCGCTCGATATCGCCATGCCCGATGCGTTTTCCGATGTGGTCCGCCGCATCGCCTATGAACGCCTGCTGCTCGATCTCGTCCATGGCGACCAGACGCTGTTCGTTCGGCGCGACGAGGTGGAAGCGCAGTGGGAGTTCATCGACCACATCCGCGCCGTGTGGGCGGAAAACGACACAGAGCCGAAGGCCTATGCCGCGGGCACATGGGGGCCGAGCGCCGCCATCGCGCTCGCCGAACGCGACGGGGTAACCTGGCACGATGACTAAGCTGAACGACACCATCCACCGCGTGACGCAGCGTGTGATCGACAATTCGCGCAAGAGCCGGGGCTACTATCTCGAACTGATGGAGCGCGAGGGCGACCGGCAGGTCGATCGCCATTCGCTGTCCTGCTCGAACCTCGCCCACGCCTTTGCCGGGGCGGAGGAGGACCAGGAAGCCATCAAGGCCGCGCGCGGGCCGAACCTCGGCGTCGTCACCGCCTATAACGACATGCTGTCGGCCCATCAGCCCTATTATCGCTATCCCGAACGGATGAAGATCTGGGCGCGAGAGGTCGGCGCGACTGTGCAGGTCGCCGGCGGGACCCCCGCCATGTGCGACGGTGTGACCCAGGGCGAGGCGGGCATGGAACTGTCGCTGTTCAGCCGCGACACGATCGCGCTGAGCACTGTCGTCGCATTGAGTCACGCAATGTATGACGGAGTCGCGCTGCTCGGCATTTGCGACAAGATCGTCCCTGGCCTGCTAATGGGCGCGTTGCGCTTCGGTCACCTACCGGCGATCTTCGTGCCATCGGGGCCGATGGGCACCGGTATTTCCAACAAGGAAAAGCAGAAGACCCGCCAGCTTTATGCCGAGGGCAAGGTAGGCCGCGACGAACTGCTCGCGAGCGAGATGGGCAGCTATCATTCCCCCGGCACCTGCACGTTCTACGGCACCGCCAATTCCAACCAGATGATGATGGAGATGATGGGGCTCCACGTTCCCGGCTCGGCCTTCGTGCAACCGGGAGCGAAGCTGCGGCAGGAATTGAGCCGGGCAGCGACCCATCGCCTCGCCGCCATCCATCAGGAGGGCGAGGACTTCCGCCCGCTGTCGCGCGTGGTAGACGAGAAGGCGATCGTCAATGCGGCTATCGGCCTGCTGGCCACCGGCGGATCGACCAATCACGCGATCCACATCCCCGCCATGGCGCGCGCGGCGGGAATCCGCTTCGACTGGAACGACCTTGCCGAGCTGTCCCACGCTGTGCCCTTGGTGGCGCGGGTCTACCCGAACGGCTCGGGCGACGTGAACCATTTCCACGAAGCCGGCGGCATGGGCTACGTCATCGGCACGCTACTCGACGAAGGACTGGCGCATGCGGACATCCTCACCGTTTGGGATGGCGGCTTCGAGAGCTATTCACGCGAACCCGGTTTCGAGGATGACGCACTGACGTGGCGGGACCCGGGTCCATCCGGCGACACCGAGATGCTGCGCCCCGCCTCCGACCCGTTCCAGGCCGATGGCGGCATGCGGCTGGTCGAAGGCAATCTCGGCCGCGCCTGTTTCAAGTCTTCCGCAGTTGAGCGCGAGCGCTGGACGGTCGAGGCACCGTGCCGCGTGTTCCACGACCAGCGCTCCGTCAACGAGGCCTTCTCCAAGGGTGAGCTCGACAAGGACGTGGTTGTCGTCGTCCGCTTCCAGGGCCCGCGCGCCAACGGTATGCCGGAACTGCACAAACTGACCCCCGCGCTCGGCGTGCTGCAGGATCGCGGCTATCGCGTCGCGCTCGTCACAGATGGCCGCATGTCGGGCGCGTCTGGAAAGGTCCCGGCGGCCATCCATTGCACCCCCGAAGCGCTCGGCGGAGGGCCGCTGTCGAAGCTGCAGGATGGCGATATCGTGAAGGTCTGCGCGGCAACCGGCGAGCTGTCGACCATCGCCGATCTCGACGCGCGCGAGCCCGCCGATGTGCCCGCGCCCGACACCGGCATGGGCCGCGAGTATTTCGCCATGTTCCGCGCCAATGCCGACGGTGCCGAACAGGGCGCTTCCTCGATGCTGGCCATGGCAGGATTGTGAGATGGATCTCGTAAGCGTCGATATCGGCGGCACCCACGCCCGCTTCGTCATCGCAACCGTCGCCGATGACGGCACGATCACACTGGACGACCCCGAGACGGTCCACACCGAGGATCATGCCAGTTTCCAGACTGCGTGGGAGGATTTCCGCGACCGAAAGGGCGGATCGCTACCGCCGCGCGTGTCGATGGCGATTGCCGGGCCGGTCGGCGGCGATGTGATCCGGTTCACCAACAATCCCTGGATCATCCGCCCGGCGCTGGTGCAGGAGAAACTCGGCGTCGAGCAATGTTGTATCGTCAACGATTTCGAGGCGGTCGCGCATGCCGTGGCGCGGGTGGACGAAGACCAGTTCATCCACCTCACCGGCCCCGACAAGCCGCTCGCGCCGACCGGTCGCTTGAGCGTGCTCGGCCCAGGTACGGGCCTCGGCGTCGCCCATCTCTATCGCGAGCCCGATGGCACCTATCGCGTCTCGGCGACAGAAGGCGGTCATATCGATTTCGCCCCGCTCGACAGCATCGAAGACGCGATCCTCGCCCGTTTGCGCAAGCGGCATACGCGCGTGTCGGTGGAGCGGGTCGTGTCCGGCCCTGCGATCTCGGACATCTACCAGACGCTCGCGGCGATGGAGGGGAAGCCGGTCACCGACGAGGACGACGTGGCTATCTGGACGCGCGGGCAGGACGGCAGCGACAGCCTCGCCGCCGCGGCAGTGGACCGCTTCTGCCTGTCACTCGGAAGCGTCGCCGGCGATATCGCGCTGGCGCAGGGCGGTTTCGGCGGTGTGGTGATCGCTGGCGGGCTTGGCTACCGCATCCGCGACACGCTGCTAAAATCGGGCTTTGCCGAGCGGTTCAAGGCCAAGGGCCGCTTCCAGGAGCTGATGGGCACGATCCCGGTCAAGCTCATCACCCATCCTCAGCCGGGCCTGTTCGGGGCCGCCGCCGCTTTCGCAAGGGAATATGCATGACCGCAATCGCCGACATCATGAACGCCGCGCCGGTCATTCCGGTGATCGTCGTCGACGATGTGGACCACGCCGTCCCGCTCGCTCGCGCGCTGGTCGCAGGTGGCTTGCGCGTGCTCGAAGTGACCCTGCGCACGCCCGCCGCGCTCGATGCAATCCGGGCCATGAAGGGCGTGGACGGCGCAATCGTTGGCGCAGGCACGGTGACCAATCAGCGCGAGCTGGCCGATGCGATCGACGCGGGGAGCGAGTTCATCGTTTCGCCGGGATTGACCGAACCGCTCGGCAAGGCCGCGCTCCGCGAGAACATTCCCTTCCTCCCGGGCATTGCCAATGCGGGCGACATCATGCGCGGGCTCGACCTCGGCCTTACGCATTTCAAATTCTTCCCCGCCATGGCCGCGGGCGGTCTGCCGGCGCTGAAAGCTCTTGCTGCGCCCTTCGGTCAGTGCCGCTTCTGCCCGACGGGCGGCGTGAGCCTCGACAATGCGCGCGAGTGGCTGGCTTTCGATCCGGTGCTGTGCGTCGGCGGCAGCTGGGTCGCCCCGCGCGGGTCTGTCGACGAAGCG
Organism: Qipengyuania sp. 902; assembly: GCF_051195295.1. NCBI lineage: Bacteria > Pseudomonadati > Pseudomonadota > Alphaproteobacteria > Sphingomonadales > Erythrobacteraceae > Qipengyuania > Qipengyuania sp. 902. The sequence continues at coordinate 21,131 of NZ_JBNJLJ010000001.1, forward strand.
GAGGTGGAGCGCGTCGCGCGCGAGGCGGCAGCGCTAACCTCCTGACCTGCGGCTGTGCTGAAGCGAGACGCTTCGGGCCGGCCACTGGAAATCCTGGGCCGGAACGGGCATATTCCTGCCATGGATGCGACATTCAAATGGATCGGCGGCACCTCGCTGGCAGTCGTGGCCGTGCTGGTCGGGCTGTTTTTCAGCGGCTCGGTCGACGCTCAGGATCAGGCTGTCGCAGCGCCGGAGTCCGTTGAAGCCGCGGCACCCGCTGTAGAGCAGATGGGTGCGATCGCGGCCAAGGCGCTGGCCGATCACGACCGGCTCTATACCGTCCGCCGCATCCTGCCCATCGACGGGCCGATCAAATATGGCGAATGGCATTGGGACGATGAAGGCGTACCAGAAGGCCCGCTGCTGGTTACGGTCGATCTGGAGGCTCGCGTGATCTCCGTATTCCGCGGCGGCTACGAGATCGGCGCTGCGGCGGTGATGCTGGGGACCGACAATCATCCGACGCCGACCGGCAAGTTTCCGATCCTGTGGAAGCAGCGGCACAATGTTTCCGAAAAATACGGCAATGCACCCATGCCCTGGAGCATGTTCCTGACCACCGACGGCATCGCCATTCATGGCGGGTCCGAAGTTCAGAACGGCTATGCCAGCCACGGTTGTGTTGGTGTGCCGGACGAGCTCGCCTCGCGCCTGTTCGCAATCGCCAAGGAAGGCGACATGGTTGTAATCACCGACGGCGAGAAGCTCAACCTCGGCGACAGCATCGTCTGAGTTGGGTTGAGACTTTGGGCTAGCCGATCCGGCGGGGCGGTTCTCGTCTGAACGACCAGATTTTCGCCCCTTGGTCTTCGATGACTTCGGCGCTAAGCCCACCGACGTTGACCTTTCGCGCATCCTGCAAGGCAGCCACGATCTTGGCTGCATCACCCCGAGCCAGCGTAACACCGAGGTCTTCGGCAATCATGCGAACGACTTCGATCCAGACCGGGACGCGCTCGACTCCCGACGCTGCAAAGGGCTCGTAGGCGAAGGCCTCCCCATGGCGCTTGGTATGCAGGGTAACATCTTCGGCAGCGAGACCCTCTACCATTGACCAGCTCTCTTCGATGAGACTGGCTGAACGTGCGAGACCTTCGACATCGATCCAATCGCTCCGCTCCAGGCCCTGCCGCAGGCGGACCCTGTCGAACACCCTGTCGCGGTTGCTGGGATCGTCGACCACCGCAATTCCTGTACCGTCGATCACCGCCCAGAGTTCGTTGCGCCGAAAACCCAACAGGGGACGCGCCAGTTCGATGTCGGTGCCTTCAATCAGACGCCGCTCCCGCACCCCGGCGAGACCCGGGAGCCCGCTGCCACGATTGAGCCGCATGAGCAGCGTTTCCGCCTGATCATCCGCGTGATGCGCGGTCAGGATTAATTCCAACCTCTCTCGCGTCGCCCACTGCGCCAGCGCCGTATAGCGCGCGCGGCGAGCCTCCTGCTGCACATTCCCCTTCGCCAGCATGATGTCGATGATTAGGCAGGGCACGTCGAGTTTACCGCATAGGTCCTCGACCAGTCGACATTCGCTGGCCGCCTCTGCGCGCAGGCCATGGTTCACCGTCGCAACATGGCAATCAAAGCCTGCCCCATGCGCCAGCAACAACATCGCCATGCTGTCGGGCCCGCCCGAGACGGCCAGCCCGACGCGGTTCGGAATTGCGAGGCGTTCTGCCGCCTCGGCGAAGCGTCTCAGAAGATCGGGATCGACCGCTTTATCAATTGCAGGTCACCCGGCTGCGCTGGGTCGCGTACTGCCCACTCAGGCGGCCGCTTGCGAGCGCAGGATAGGTTTCCGCGAACTCGGCCAGCGCGATGCAGGCGCGATTGGTGTCGTCGAGGGCGATCATAGCCTCGGCGAGGTAGAGCAGGCTGTCGCCGGCGCGCGCACCGCCCTTGTCGTCCTGGTAGTTCTTGAGGAACCACGGGGCCGCCTCGCGCGCCTTGCCATCGTCGAGATAGGCGCGGCCGAGCAGATTGCGGCCATAGGTCGCGCGCCAGTGCGACGGGTTCTGCTCGACGAACATGGTCAGCTGTTGCTGCGCTTCCGGATAGAAGCCGGCATCCCACAGGCGGAAGCCGTAGGAATATTCGTCGTCCGCCGGATCGTCGGTTTGCGGCTTGGCGATTGCCTGTACCGCGGCGAGGCGCTCCGCGCTCGGTCCTTGCGACGCGCTGCTGGTTCCGGTCATGCTCGCGGTGTTGCGAGCAACAGCATCGGTCGAGGGCGAGACTATGCTGTCGTTGTTGTCGGCAGGCGTGGTGGCAGGCGACGATGCGCCTGGCGCTGAGGTGGAAGGCGACACGCGCGTCCCTTCCATCGCTTCGAGCCGCGTCGTCAGCAGGCGCAGCGCATTGGCGTTCTCCTCGATCTGCGATGTCTGCGCCTGCAGCTGCGATTCCAGCGCATCGAGCCGCGCAAGGATGTCGGTAACCGCGGTGGTCGAGGACGTATTAGCCGTCGAATCCACGCTCGGTTGAGCGCTGATTTCAGGCTCGAAATAGCGTCCGTCGCCGCCGGGGAAGACCTTGCGCTGGAGCGCGCGCACTTCGCTCTCCAACCGGCGGATGCGGTTCTCTGCGTTGTCGTCTTGCGGCAAGGCCGGCGTGGCCGTCGCCAATAGAGCGATCATGGCGGCACCGAGGCCGGTGGCACGTAGGCTGCGTCCGAAACTCATCGGCTGGGCTCCTGTCCGGAAATTCGTCATCATGGAAATTGCCTTACCCCCCCGAAGCTGTCGAGGCGGTGAAGGGGCTTTTCCCCTCTCTTGCAAATGCAAAAATCAGGTCGCGGGCGTTGCAGTCGCCGTAGCAGTCGGTTCCGCCGCCGGAGCGGCGCTGCGCTGCGCCAGCGATTCCGCGTCCACAGGAACGTCGCTGACGACCTCGTCCTCTTCCGAGATTTTCAGCACGCTGCGCCCGCCCACGGTGATCGTGAAGGCATAGGGGCGCCCCGTGCGGATCTGCGGCTCGCTGGCATCCTCCGGTACCGTATAGGTGTCACCTTCGGCCATGATTCCTTCGAACAGCGTCTCACCCTCGCCATCGTAGAAACGCACCCAGGTGCCTTCCATGCCGTTGGTGAAGACGACCGGGCCCGAGGGAACCGCCTGCGTCGGCGTGGCGGTCGGCGCAGCCTCGGCCGCGGCGACCTGCTCGGTTTCGTCTTGCAGCGGTGCCGGACCGATGCCGGGGGCGAGATAGCTGCGATAGAATGCGAAGATGCCGCCGACCAGCAACAGCGCCGCGATCAGCCCGAACCACGCGAGGCCGCGCCCGGGGACGCGCGCCGGATCGCCTGGCTCGAACTTGGCAGGCGCCATGCGCTCCCCGCCGTCGCCCGAGGCAAGCTGTTCGCGGACCTGGCTGATAATCTCCTGCTCGTCGAGACCGACGGCGCGTGCGTAGGTCCGGCTGAAGCCAATGGCGTAGGTGCGAGATGGCAGCGCCGCGAAATCGTCGGCCTCGATGGAGACGAGGTGCCGGTGCGGGATGCGGGTCTCCGCCGCTACCTGCTCGAGTTCGTACCCTGCAGCTTCGCGCGCCGCGCGTAGCCTGGCTCCTACCGTCTCGGTCGAGGCGACGGGCGCCGGTTCATCGACAGTTTCGTTATCTTCCATGCAAATCCCGATTGGCGACCGTGCGGCTTGGTGCCGCCCTCATTTTCCGTCTTGCCGCTGAAAGCGGCGCAGCCCTGCGGCTGTCAAGCACAGCCTGTAGCATGCTCCGAGCAAACCGGCGAGCCGCGCCGCATGCGCGACGAAATTAAACAGATACGCTCAGTCGACCTCGATATCGCGTTTCTCGGCCCAAGCCTTGAGTGCGGCTCGCATGTCGGGCGGCGGATTGAGCAGCCACTGCGACATCTGCTCGGTAATTTCCTTCAGGTCGATCTTGCGCACCAGCTCCTTGATGGGACCGACCGCAGCCGGCGTGATCGAGAGGCGGCGATAGCCGATGCCGAGCAAGGCGATCGCTTCCAGCCTGCGCCCACCCATTTCGCCGCACACGCCGATCCTGACCGGCTGGCCGACGACGGTATCCGAGACCCGCTTGAGGAAGCGCAGGATCGCCGGGCTGAGCCAGTCGTACCGCTCGGCCAGCTTGGGATTTGCGCGGTCCGCGGCGAAGAGGAACTGGGTGAGGTCGTTGGTCCCGACCGAGATGAACGACAGGCGCGGCACCAGCGCGTCGAGGCATTCGGCCAGCGCCGGAACCTCGAGCATGCAGCCATATTCGATCGTTTCCGGCACGACGTGACGCCGTTCGCGCAGAAAGGCGAGCTGGTTTTCGAACACCGCTTTCGCCGCATCGAATTCCCACGGTTCGGAAACCATCGGGAACATCACCGAAAGCTGCCGCCCGGCGGCCGCCTCCAGCAAGGCACGCGCCTGCGCCTTCAATAAGCCTTCGCGCTCCAGCGACAAACGCAGGGCGCGCCAGCCCATGGCGGGATTCTCGTCCCGCTCGCCGATCTGCGTGTTCAGATAAGGCACCGCCTTGTCGCCACCGATATCGACCGTGCGGAAAATGACCGGCTTGTCGCCCGCCGCGTCGAGCACATCGCGGTAGAGCCGCAACTGCCGGTCGCGCTGCGGCAAAGTGGCGGACACGAGGAACTGGAACTCGGTGCGAAACAGACCGACGCCGTCGGCACCGGTCAGCTGCAGCATGCTCATATCGTCGCGCAGGCCGGCGTTCATCATCACCGTGATGCGCGTGCCGTCGCGCGTGAAGGGTTCGACAGCGCGCAGTTCGGCGTAGGTCGCCTGCTGCTCGCGCTTCTTGACGAACCGGGCTTCGAAGGCGTCCATCAAGGCCGCGCCGGGCCGTAGCGTCACAGTCGCCTTGTCCGCGTCGAGCAGGATTTCATCGCCCTCGCTCACCCGCGCACGCACGCCGTCTGCGCGGCCCAGCACAGGAATGCCCATCGCCCGCGCCACGATTACCACATGCGCGGTGAGCGATCCTTCTTCCAGCACAACGCCCTTGAGACGGCGACGGTCATATTCGAGCAGTTCCGCCGGGCCGAGGTTGCGCGCGATCAGGATGGAATCGCGTCGCAACCCTTGCGTCGCCGCCGTGCCGAGCTGGCCCGAGACGATCCGCAGCAACCTGTTCGAAAGGTCCTCCAAATCGTGCATCCGGTCGGCGAGCAGCGGATCGTCGATCTCGCGCATGCGCATCCGGGTGCGCTGCTGAACGCGCTCGATCGCCGCCTCGGCCGTCAGCCCACTGTCGATCGCCTCGTTGATCCGGCGGCTCCAGCCTTCGTCATAGGCGAACATCTTGTAGGTCTCGAGCACCTCGACATGCTCGCCGCCCTTGCCAAATTCGGGCTCCTTGCCCAGCGCGTCGATCTGTTCGCGCATCTTGTCGAAGGCGCGATAGACGCGCTGGCGCTCGGCCTCGATATCCTCGGCCACCACCTGGTCGATCTCGATACGCGGCTGGTGGAAAACGGCCCTGCCCGAAGCGAGGCCCTTCACCAGCGTCAGCCCCTCGATCACCTCGGTCTCGGTATGCGCTTCGCCGAAGTCGATCGCTTCCTCGTCGTCGACCAATTCCTTGTGGGCGATCAGTTCGGACAGGATCATCGCGGTCGTCTGCAGCGCCTCGATCTCGACATCTTCGTAACGCCGCGGCTCGACATGCTGGACGCACAACACGCCCACTGCACGCTCGCGATAGACGATGGGAACGCCGGCGAAGGAGTGGAACTTCTCCTCGCCCGTTTCGGGGCGATAGAGAAAATCGGGATGCGCTTTCGCCTCGGCGAGGTTGAGCGTTTCAATATTCTTTGCGATCGTGCCGGTCAGGCCCTCGCCCACCGCCATACGGGTAACGTGGACGGCGCTCGGGTTCAGACCCTGCGTCGCGAACAGCTCCAGCGCGCCTTCGCGCAGCAGGTAGATCGAGCAGACCTCGCTATCGAGGCTTTCCGCGATAACCTCGACCACACGATCGAGCTTGTGCTGGGCGTGAGTGCGCCCGGCCATGATTTCGTGCAGGCGAGTTAGGATCTGGCGGGCGGATGCGGCAGCGGACATGCCCTTGCCTATAGCAAAACCCCAGCTCGGCGAAAGCGGGGCGTACACCCCGCCTCCGCCTGGTGCAGGATCAGCAGCTCGCGAGCTCTTCCTTGATCTTGAGCTTCTGCTTCTTGATCTGCTGGATCATCGCTACGTCGGGTGCCGGCCTTATCTGTTCCGCATGCAGGCGGGCCTCGAGACCGGCGTGCTTGGCTTTGAGCGCATCGACATGGGATGATTGCATCAGTCTGTCTCCTTACGGGTTTAACGCGACCCCAAGAAGCGACTCGTGCTGTGCGGCACGGGCCGCGTGACCATTATGTGATCATAGTATTGCCGATTTACAAAGGCCCAACTGCGGGCCATGCGACGAAACGACATGCGGGAAGGACGGACGTGAACGAGCAGGAGCTGCGCAAGAGGCTGGAGATGTTGCGGAGCGAGCATCGCGATCTCGATGCCGCCATAGCGGCCCTGTCCGTTGCCGGCGATGGCGGCGGCTTCGTCGACCAGTTGCAGATCGCCCGGCTGAAAAAGCGCAAGTTGCAGCTTAAAGATCGTATCGCCATCATCGAGGATACCTTGCTGCCCGATATCATCGCCTGACCGCCTGCAGGCCGCGGTTGATCGTGCCGCCGAGAGACATCATGGTAAACGCGCTGGTCACTATTGGGCCGCAAGCGTAGTCGAGACGCAATGTCTGCTCGCAACATAAATCACGAGATCATCGAGGATCTGTATTCCGAAGCCCTGCTGCTGGCCGACGATGCACGCGCCGTGTTCGACCTGCGGATCGGCGAGAAGGGCGACAACGCCAGCGACAGCCTCAAGATTGCTCTTTCGATCGAGGGGCTGCGGACGACCACGCGGGTCATGCATGTGCTCGCCTGGCTGCTTAACCAGCGGGCGTATCTGGCGGGCGAACTCTCCGCCGCGCAGCTCGCACGCCATAACGAATTGCCGGAAGAGCGCAGTGCCGATCCCGCCAATCTCGAAGCGCTGGAGCCGGAAACCCGCGCCCTCATTCGCGAAAGCGAAGACCTTCACGCCCGTGTAGCCCGGCTGGACCGGGAGATGCGACGCGCGGAAGAACAGGCAGATGCACCGGTCCAGGCCATGCAGGACCGCCTCGCGCAGGCCTTTGGCGGTGGCGGCTGATTACGCGGCGGCGAGCGCCCGTGCATAACGGGCGAGCCTCGCTTCGCGCACATCCTCAGACATATCTGGCGTGAAGCAGCGCCCTTGGCCACGCATGGCGTCCGCCGCAGCGGCCAGTGTCGGATACAATCCAGCTCCCACGGCCGCGAGAATGGCAGCGCCCAGCGCGGTCGTTTCAACGAAAACGGGCCGCTCGACTGCGATGTCGAGGATGTTCGCGAGGTCCTGCGCCATCCAGTCGTTCGCGCTCATCCCGCCGTCGATCCGCAGCGTCGACCACGGCGCACCGTCGGCAGCGAAGGCGCTGGCGAGATCGTGCGTCTGGTGCGCCATCGCCTCCAGCGCGGCGCGGGCGATCTGTGCGCGGCCACTGGCGAAGCTGAGCCCCGATATCACTCCGCGCGCATCGGGCTTCCAATGCGGTGCGCCCAGGCCTGCCAAGGCCGGGACGATCACCACCTCGCCGCTGCTCTCGATCGAGCGGGCAAGCTCCTCCGTTTCCGCCGCCGATCCGATCAGGCCAAGCTGGTCGCGCAGGTACTGGACGAGGCTGCCCGCGACGAAGCACGCGCCCTCTATCGCATAGGTCCGCTGGCCACCTTCCTGATAGAGTACGGTGCCCAGCAGCCGATTGTCGGAGCGCGGGATGTCCTGCCCCTTGTTGGTCAACACGAACGCCCCAGTGCCATAGGTCGCCTTGGTTTCCCCGAAGGCCAGGCAGCCCTGCCCGATAGTCGCCGACTGCTGGTCGCCCGCCAGACCGCAGATCGGGATTTCCGCACGTAGACATTGCGTCTGCGCGGTCGCGATGGCCCCGTGCGTGTCCACCACCTGCGGCAGTGCGGCGCGCGGCACGCCGAACAGTTCGCACAACTCCTCGTCGAACTGTGCGCTGTCGAGTGAGAGCAGCAGCGTGCGGCTGGCGTTGCTGGCATCGCTCACATGCGCGCCGCCCGACAGCTTGTAGACCAGCCAGCTTTCGACCGTACCGAAGGCCAGATCGCCCCGCTGCGAAGCCGCTCGCACCGCCTCGTCATGGTCGAGCAACCAGCGCATCTTGGTACCGGAGAAATAGGGATCGAGCAGCAAGCCGGTGCGCTGTTGCACGCCTTCCTCATGGCCGTAACTTTTCATGTCGGCGCAGAATGCGGCGGTGCGCCGGTCCTGCCACACGATCGCCCGCGCCAGCGGTGCACCCGAATTTCTGTCCCACGGCACCACCGTTTCGCGCTGGTTGGTGATTCCGATGGCCGCGATCCGCCCCGGCGCCTCGCCCACGACCTGCCGCGCGCAGGCGAGCGTCTTGTCCCAGATTTCCGCCGCATCGTGCTCGACCCAGCCGGGCTGGGGGTAGTATTGCGTGATCTCTGCCTGCTCCACCGCTTCCATCGTCCCGTCGGGTGCGAAAATCATCGCGCGGGTCGAGGTGGTTCCGGCGTCGAGTACGAGGATGCGGTCGGCCATGCTCTCTCCCTTGCATGCGGCGGGAGGTGACATGGCGCATCCGAAGCCCCATATGCAAGGCCATGGCAGGCCCTCCCCCCAAACCCTGGCCGACCGGCGAAGCGATGCAGCTCGAACCGCTGGTGCGCCGGGTGCTCGCGCCCAACCCCTCGCCCTATACCTATACCGGAACGCAGACCTACATCGTCGGCCTCGGCGACGGCTGCGCGGTGATCGACCCGGGCCCGGACGAGGAGGAGCACCTGCTCGCGCTCGACGCCGCGATCGGCGAAGAACATGTCTGCGCGATCATGTGCACGCATACGCACCGCGACCATTCGCCTGCCGCCACGCCGCTCGCCAGGCGGACCGGCGCGCCCATAGTCGGTTGCGCGCCGCTGGTGCTGGACGACAGCGGCCCGCGCGCCGATGCCGCTTTCGACCGCACTTACGAGCCCGACCGGGTGATGGAAGACGGCGAGCAGATGACCGGCCCCGGCTGGACGCTGACCGCAGTGGCCACACCTGGCCACGTTTCCAACCACCTCTGCTTCGCGCTGGAGGAAAGCGGTGCGCTGTTCACCGGCGATCATATCATGGGCTGGTCGACCAGCGTCGTGATCCCGCCCGACGGCGACATGGGCGATTACATGCTGAGCCTCGAGAAGCTCTACGGGCGCGAGGATACGGTGTTCTATCCCGCGCATGGCGAAGCGGTAGAGAAACCGCGCCAGCTGGTGCGCGGGATGATCGGCCATCGTCGCCAGCGCGAGAACCAGATCCTGCGCCTGCTCGGCGAAGGTCCGCTCCGCGCAAGCGAGTTCGTGCCGAAAATGTACAAGGGACTCGACCCTAAGCTGCACAAGGCAGCGGAAATGTCGGTGACCGCGCATCTGCTCGATCTGGAACGCCGCGGGCAGGTCGCACGTTCTGGCGAGCAATGGCGAACGATCTGAAAAGCGATTTGAGAACCGACGAGCGCAGCTCGATCTCTCCCGGCCTGCGGCACGATACCCCGCTGGCCCGTGCGCAGGCTTTCCCGTGGATGATCGTGATCGTCCTTCTGGCGGCCAGCGCATGGCTCGCATGGCGGGCCTTTTTCTACGAAGAGGAAGGCGACCCGGTGGGCAGTGCGATGCTCGCCTTCGAAAAGCAGAATTCGCTGACGGTCTTCTCTTCGCGCTTCGAAGTCGTGGCCGAGAGCGAGGATCGGCGCGGCATCATGGGCGTCGACGTGCTGACCAGTCGTCAGGCGGCCATCGTCCCGGCGAGCGTCGAATACCGGCTCGATCTGTCGGGCATGGACCGCGAGGACTTCCTCTGGAACGAGCGCACCGAAACGCTCGACGTGACACTGCCGCAATTGCGCATCTCGCGCCCCAATCTCGACGAGGCGCAGCAGAAGGTCTTCACCGAAGGCACTTGGGTGACGCGCGATGCCAGCACCGATCTTGCCCGCAACAACTCCGAGCAAGCCGAGCGCAAGGCTGTTGCTTTCGCCAAGAACCCCGAAGTGCTGGGTCTCGCCCGGCAGGCGGCCAAGGATGCGGTGCGCCAGAACCTCGCCATCCCGCTGCAGGTCGCAGGCTATGGCGATGTGACGGTCAATGTCCGCTTCGAAGGCGAAGACACGCCCTAAATTGATTTTTCCGCGCGGCGCGGCATAACTCTTACCAAACAGAACAGGTCGCTTGGCACATCCCGGGGGGAGATCGAGCACCATGGCGACAGCCGCAATCGAGACCGGCGGACGGGCGCGCGGCAATGCGCGCTTCTTCACGATCATGGCATTCGTCATGTCGTTCATTATCGTGGCGGGCTTCAGCCTTAACATCGCCATGGGCCGGTCGAGCTTCGCCGTGCCGCTGGCCTATCATGTCCACGCGGTGGTCTTTATGGCGTGGATCGGCATCTACCTTGCCCAGCATGTGACCGCGTCGACAGGCAATTGGCCGCTTCATGCGAAATTCGGGAAAGTCGCCTATCTCTGGGTGCCGCTGATGGTCGTATTCGGTACGGTGGCCATGGTGGTCGTCGCGCGGCGCACCGGCGGGCCGTTCTTCTTCCATGTCAGCGAGTTCCTGTGGAGCAACATCATGACGCTGTGGTGCTTCGGCGGCCTCGCGTGGTGGGGGCTGATGCGGCGGCGCTATACCGGCTGGCATCGCCGCCTGATGCTTTGCGCCATGGCGATCCTGACCGGGCCGGGCCTCGGCCGCCTGCTCCCGCTGCCGCTGATGATCCCGAATGCCTGGACCATTACCGTCATGGTCACGATGATCTTCCCGGTCATCGGCATGATCGCCGACAAGCGCACGCAGGGCTGGGTGCATCCCGCCTATTGGTGGGGCCTGGGCATCTACGCAGGCGTCTTCTTGCTATCGCTGGCGCTGGCCTACAGCCCGTTCGGCATCGGCCTGACCGAGCAGTTGATCGCCGGAACGCCCGGCGCCGAGCGGCCGATGGAGGCTTTCCTTCCACCCGGCTTCACAATGTAGGAACGCCCTCGCCTTCCCGTCCGTTCGCTTTATAAGCGCCCTCAAACGCAGCAGACGGGACCCTACATGACCGCCCAGACCGACCTTCCGACCGGCGAAGACCTGCTCGCCGCCATCGATCGCCTCCGCAAGGAGAAGAACGCGATCATCCTCGCCCATTACTACCAGACCGCCGATATCCAGGACATCGCGGATTTCGTCGGCGACAGCCTGGAGCTGAGCCGCAAGGCCGCCGAAACCGACGCCGACGTGATCGTGTTCTGCGGCGTGAAGTTCATGGCCGATACCGCCAAGATCCTGAGCCCGGAAAAGATCGTCGTCCTGCCCGACATGGACGCCGGCTGCAGCCTCGAAGACAGCTGCCCGCCCGAAAAATTCAAGGCCTTCCGCGAGAAGCACCCCGATCATATCGCGCTGACCTATATCAACTGCTCGACCGAGGTGAAGGCATTGAGCGACGTGATCGTCACCAGTTCCAGCGCGGAAACGATCATCAGCCAGATCCCCGAAGACCAGAAGATCATCTTCGGCCCCGACCGGCACCTCGGCAGCTATATGAGCCGGAAGTTCGGCCGCGAAATGCTGCTGTGGCCGGGCGTGTGCATCGTGCACGAGGCCTTCAGCGAAACCGAACTGCTCAAGCTGAAGGGCCAGCATCCCGATGCGCCCGTGGTCGCGCACCCCGAATGCCCGCCGACGATCATCGACCATGCGGACTACGTCGGCTCGACCAGCGGCATCCTGCAATATGCCAAGACCTTCGAAGGCGACACGCTGATCGTCGCGACCGAGCCGCATATCATCCACCAGATGGAAAAGGCGTTGCCGGACAAGACCTTCATCGGCGCGCCCGGTGCTGACGGCAACTGCAGCTGCAACATCTGCCCCTACATGGCGCTGAACACCATGGAGAAGATGTACGCCTGCCTGCGCGACCTCGAACCGCGCATCGAGATCGAGGAAGGCCTGCGCCTCAAGGCCAAGCAGAGCCTCGACAAAATGCTCGAAATGGCAAGCGGCACGATCGGCAAGGGCGATCTGGGCAGGGTCTGAGTTTTACGGAGAATACCTACATGATGGCACGTCTGGCGCTCGCTACCGCGCTCGTTTTTGCATCGTCTCCCGCACTGGCGCAGGAAACCGATGCCGAGGATCCTTACATCTGGCTGGAAGAGATCCAGGGCGAGAAGGCGCTGGAGCAGGTGCGCGAGTGGAATGCGGATACGGAGGCCGTGCTCACCGCGACGCCCGAATATCCGGTCGCGCGGGCCTGGGCGAAGCAGATTCTCGACGACGATCGCCAGATCGCCATGCCCGACGCGATCCAGGGCAACATGGTCACCAATCTGTGGCGCGATGCGGACAATCCGCGCGGGCTGTGGCGCATCGCAAGCCTCGAAAGCTACATGGCAGGCGCGCCCGAGTGGCGCACGCTGATCGATGTCGACCAGCTCGGCCGCGACGAAGGCGAAAGCTGGGTCTGGCACGGCGCGAACTGCCTCGCGCCCGACTATGAGCGCTGCCTGATCTCGCTCAGCCCCGGCGGCACCGATGCCGACGTGGTGCGCGAATTCGATATCACCACCGGCACGTTCGTCGACGACGGCTTCACCCTACCCGAAGCCAAGTCGAATGTCGCGTGGTTCGACGAGGACACGCTGTTCGTCGGCACCGACGAGGGTGAAGGCTCGCTGACCGACTCCGGCTATCCGCGTCTCGTGAAATTGTGGGAGCGCGGGACCGACTTCGCTTCCGCGCGCCAGATCGCAGAGGGCGAGCAGACAGACGTCAGCATTTCCGGCTTCTCCGTGCTCGACGGCGATACGCGCTGGCGCTTCATTCGGCGGGGGCCGAGCTTCTGGACGGCGAACTATTCGCTCGTGCGCGAGGACGGCAGCACCGTTCCGCTGCCGCTACCCGAAGATGCCGAATTCGAAGCGGTGCTCGACGGCCATGTCATCGCCAAGCTCAATTCGCCGCTCATGACCCGCAATCGGGAGGCCGAGGGCGGTTGGCTGGTCGCCTGGCCGCTGCAAGACGTGCTCGACGGCAAGTCGGCCGAGCCTTTCGTCGTGTTTTCGCCCAGCGAAACGCAGGCGGTCGAAGAGGTTGCGACCTCGGAGAATACCCTGTGGGTTAAAGTGCTCGACGATGTGTCGGGCAAGCTGATCGAGGTCCGCCCCGGCTATCCCGGATGGTTCAACCGCGACATGGACCTGCCCGACAACAGCACGATCCAGATCGCCAATACCACCGGCAAGGGCGATACCGTGTTCGTGACAATCGAAAGCATGCTCACCCCGCCGACCCTGTGGGCGGTGCCGCGGGACGGCGCGGCAAAGCGGATCGCTTCCGTGCCGGCGCAGTTCGATGCGAGCCGTTTCACCGTGGAGCAGCGCTTCGCCACCTCGAAGGACGGGACGCGGGTTCCCTACTACCTCGCGCGGCCCAAGGGCGCGGAAGGTCCTCTACCCACGCTGATCCATGCCTATGGCGGCTTTCGCGCGGCGCAGACGCCCAAGTATCTCACTGCCGAACCCTATCGCAGCGGGCCGCTCTCGCTGTTCTGGCTCGAAAGCGGCAATGCCTATGTGCTCGCCAACATCCGTGGCGGCGGCGAGTACGGCCCGCGCTGGCACGAAGATGCGCTGCGCGAGAAGCGGCAGAACAGCTTCGACGATTTCCACGCCGTCGCCGACGATCTCGTGGCGCAGCGGCTCGCCGCGCCCGGCAAGATCGCCGCGTCTGGCCGCTCGAACGGCGGCGTGCTGGTGGGCGCGGTCGCGAACCAGCGCCCCGACCTCTATGGCGCGATTATCTCCGGCAGTCCGCTGATCGACATGCGGCGGTACAACAAGCTGCTGGCGGGCGCATCCTGGATGGCGGAATACGGCAATCCCGACGTACAGGAAGACTGGGCTTTCATGCGCGAGTGGTCGCCCTACCAGAACATGCGGCCCGATCCCGATTATCCGGCGGTGTTCTATTACCTCTCGACGCTGGACGACCGGGTCCACCCGGGCCATGCGCGCAAGGCCGCTGCAAAGCTCGAAGCCTTTGGCCAGCCGTTCTACTATCGCGAAGCGATCGAGGGCGGGCATTCGGTCGGCGCGGACCGCGAGGAAGATGCGAAGCGCGCAGCCATGCTGCTCGCCTTCCTCAATCGCGAGATCGGCGACGAAGCGGAGTAGGCTAGCGCTCCAGCCGCTCGGTCAGCATGTGCGGCGTCGCCATGCCGAAGGCGAGCGCGACCGCAAGGTCGAGCGCGAGCCAGCCGCTCCATACCGCTAGCGCGATTGTCCCCGCGGCCAGCGTGGCAACGGCGGTGGGCAACGCGATTGCCTTCAAGACCTGTGACGCGCCGTATCGCGCGACCTGGCGCTTCTGCACCGGAAGAGCGTGCATGCCGAAGAAGATCAGCCCTACGGCGAGGACCGGGTGAAACAGGAAGCAAGCTAGCGCAGCCAGCCCCGCGGACTTTGCGCCTGCGTGGCGCAGTGCCATCGAGGTCGCAGCAGCGAGCAAAGCCGCACCTCCGACAACGGCGAGAAGCAGCATGAGCAACGCGGGCGGCGTTTCGCCGAGGGCAGCAGTGAAGACATACGCTGTCGCCTCTGGCCTGAGCAGCGCGCTACCCCCCACCGCAAGTCCGGCGATCGCCAGCCGTGGCAGCAGGTCCATCCCGCTATCGCTGCGGGCGAAATGCCATGCGGAAAACGCGAGGAAGATCGACAGGCAGAGCACCGGCCAGGCGAGATAAAGCGCGGCGATCGCGAGGCCGGTCACGACATAAGCGGCGACCAGCACCGAGGAATAAGCGCGCAGTTCGCCGTCGTTCTCGTCGCCCGCCCCATGACCGAGGCCGAGGACAAAGAGAGCTAGTCCGACTGCCAGCGCCAAGCCCGATCCGGCCAGCTGGGCAAGGCCGGCGACGGCGAACAGCGCGATAAAGACATAGGGGGCCCCGGCGCCGAGCCGGGACCCCCTGTTCGATCCGGAGATCGGGCGTGACGCCATCAGTCGCCGCGGATCGAGGCTGCCGTCGAACCGGCAGGCGTCGTCGAGAGCGCCTCGGCCGAGGGCAGATACCCCTCCAGCGCACTGCGCCGCAGGACATACCGCGAAAGGATCACGCCGTAGATCAGCTTCGACGAGATGTCGGCGATGCTGAAGAGCAGCTGGCGTACCACAACTACGTCGCCGGTGAAGCCGAGCTGCGGCAGGGCATAGGCGATCGGGTAGAGGCCCCAGGTCGCAAGGAAGAACCACCAGATGTTCTTCGGCCAGGCATTGAGCTCAGCCGGGCTGTTGGCGATGCCTGCGGTGATCACACCGCGCACCTCGATGATCAGCCAGACGAAGAAGACGGTCGAGATGACCCCCCAAATGTTGAGCCGCGACCAGTCACCTGTCTCGCCGAACTGGCCGTAGAGGCCGGTCCAGATCATCAGCAGGGCCGGCATCGCCATGCGGAATGCCCGCTTGTGCAAATCGGGCCGAGCCAGCGCGAAGGCGATGGGCAACTGGGTCAGCAGCAGCGGGACCGTGATCGTCCAATTGCCATAGCGATAGGCATTGGTGAAGGTCTCGCCTTCCGCCACCGGCTGGTACATGCCGCCGACGAATTCGTAGGTTTCCTGCCAGGTGGTGAATTCGCGCAGCAGGCTGAGCCCCGCGCTGGCCATGACGACTGCCGAAATGATCGGCACCACGCGATAACGCGGCGCGAGCTGCATCGACGTCATCAGGAAGTAGAGAATAAAGGCGAAATGCGCGCCGTAGCTGACCATCAGGATCAGCGATCCAGAAGTGTACTGCCCGGCGGTGAGAGTAACCAGATTTTCAATATTGCCAACGGCGTTAGCATCGACAGGAGCAATCATAAGCAGTCCTTTCTCGACTGCGTCCACCGTCCGTTCCACCCTCGGCGACGCCTTATTAGCCGCCATTCGATGAAGCGAACGGACGTGGCAACGAAATGGAAGGCCGCACGTTAGGTTCCCGATCTGCCGTCTATTCTCGATGGCGCCTCAGGGTGTAGAAATTTGGTTCGACCAACTCGGATGACCGGCTTGCCGGGGTGGATCGCCCACCGCCTGTTTGCGAACTACTGGTTGCTGGCGGTATGCGCCGTGGTCGGCGCCATTCCGGTGGCCCTCGGCATTCTTTGGCTCGACCGGGAAGGCGGCACGGCATGGCTGTTGGCGCGCGACCTGGCGACGGTCGAGACCTCCGATACGGCCAAGGATTTCGTGGGCGTTGCGGCTGGCATCAACGCCGCTTTCATTACACTGTACTTCTCCATCACGCTGATCGTGCTGAGTTTAGCAGCGGGCAATCTAGGCGTGCGCCTGATCGACCGCTGGGTCGAGCGCCCCCTCGTTCGAGTGAGCATCGCGGGCCTATCATTCTGCCTCATCGTCTCGCTCGTCGCGATGCTGTCGATCGATGCGGAGGCCTCGCTGGAGGATACGCCGCTGCTGCTGGTGGGTACGGTACTGTTCCTCCAGGCCGTGAATGTCGCGATGCTCGCGGTGTCGCTGCACGACCTTGCGCGCACGATGTTCGTCGACACTTCGATCGACAGGCTGGCGAACGATTGTGAGGACCGCAGCCTGTCCCTCACGGGTGTCGAACCTGTCGGCGACAATCTGGCACATAGCTGCCACGCACCGCGCGAAGGCTATGTCGAGGACGTTGATATCCAGAGCTTTTGCAAGGCGTTCTCCGGCTCGCAGAAACGCGTCATGGTTCATGTCGCGCCGGGACAGCATGTCATGAAGGGCGAGCAGCTCATCAGCTCGGAAGCCGAGCTCGACGGCCACGATATCAATCGGCTTATCCCGATCGGAGCCTATCGGTCGGACAACCAGGGCGTCGTCTTCCGCATCCGGCTAATCGTCGAGATCGCCGCACGCGCGCTGTCGCCGGCGATCAACGATTTCTACACGGCATTGACCTGCGCCGACAAGCTGGCCGCGATCATCGAGAGCCAGACCAGTACCTATATATCCGATGACCATGTGCCCGCTCTGGAGGGCGAGGATTGGCTAATCCTCATCGGCCAGGATTTCCGCGGCCTGTTCGCCGACCCGCTCAGCGCTTTCCGGCAGGCTGCCTGCCAGTACCCATCGGTCAGCGTCCGCATGATCGACAATTATGCGCGGATTGCCGAGCGGAAAGAGGCGGACGGCGCAAGCGGTGGCCTCGTCGATATGCTGCGCCAGCTGGCACTAGACCTCAGCGACCATGCCGTCGCCGTTGCGCAGTTCGACAAAGACCGCCACGACATTCGCGAGGCTTTCGCGAAAGGTTTCGCGCAGCAGACCGGCACAGAAGGGCACGAATGACTGCAGAGATCCGCTTTTTCTGGTCGCGACTGAACGCCAATTACTGGTTCTATCCGGCGCTGTTTTCCA
Source organism: Qipengyuania sp. 902 (assembly GCF_051195295.1). Classification (NCBI taxonomy): domain Bacteria; kingdom Pseudomonadati; phylum Pseudomonadota; class Alphaproteobacteria; order Sphingomonadales; family Erythrobacteraceae; genus Qipengyuania; species Qipengyuania sp. 902. The sequence goes on from NZ_JBNJLJ010000001.1 coordinate 38,726, forward strand.
TTCTCGCCGCGATCCTCGCCTTCGCGATGGTCACGATCGACCGGCTGGGTTTTGCCGAATTCCTGAACGATATAAGCTGGATCATCCCGGCGCGTCCCGATGGCGCCTCCACCATGCTGAGCGTGATGGCGGGCAGCATGATCGGTGTGGCCTCGACCGTCTTTTCCATCACCATCGCCGCCGTCGCCTATGCCAGCGGCAATTACGGCCCGCGCCTGCTGACCAATTTCATGGAAGATCGCGGCAACCAGCTGAGCCTCGCGACCTTCATCGGCAGCTTCGTCTATGCGCTGATCGTGCTGCGCGCGGTGCGGGGCGAGGACGAAACAGCAGCCTCGATCGAAACCGCCGGGGCCACCGCCCTGCCCGGCTTCACACCGCAACTGTCGCTGCTGGTCGCTTATGTCTTGATGGCATTATGCGTCGCGGTGCTCGTTTTCTTCCTCAACCACATCCCGTCCAGCATTCGCATCAACAAGGTGCTGAAGGGGATCGGGGAGAGGCTGCTGGAAACCATCAAGGATACCTACCCGGTCGAAGACGAGTTTACCGATCCCGTCGAGCCGAAGGGCGGCGAACCGCTGGAGGCTTGGAAAACCGGCTATGTACAGATGATCGATTTCTCCGATCTTGCGGCCATCGGGAAAGACTCAGGCTGCACTTTTTCGCTGAGGGTCCGCACTGGCGACTTCGTGCATCCCAAGATGGTGTTGGTAGAAGTCGACGGCTGCGACCCGGACAAGGTCGAGGACCGTGTCCGCGAAAGCTTCACGCTTGGCGCTACGCGCACGCCGGAGCAGGATCCGCAGTTCCTGATCGACGAGCTGGTCGAGATCGGCCTGCGCGCATTATCGCCCGGCATCAACGATCCGTTCACCGCCATCACCGCGCTGCACTGGCTCGGCGCGGCAACTGCCGAGATCGGGCGGCGGGACCTGCTCAAGCATATCTGCGGCGACGATGAGGATGGGTGTCCTGTCATCCCCCTGCCCGACGATTTCGCGCACTACGTAAAGCGCGGCTTCGGCGCGATCCGCAGCGGCGTGGCGACGTCGCCGCTGGCGGCGGAGGTCATGCTGGATACGCTTGCCCACGCCGCTGTGCCGATCGGCGACGAAGGACGGCAGGCCCTGCTCAAGCAGGAGGCGGAGCGGCTTGCGGCGCAGGCGCGACTGGCGCTCGCCGGCCCGGACCTCGAACGGTTCGAAACTCACGTGACCGAGTTCAACAAGACCTTCTGGTAAGCGGCTAGCGCACCTGCCCGACCTTCGCGGGCGTTTTCGCGAGCACCAGCGCGGCGCCGACAAGTGCCATGCCGAGTATGTCCAGCGGCACGAGCAACTCGCCAAACGCGAGCCAGCCGACCAGCCCTGCCAGCGCCGGCTGGGTCAGCAGGGCCATGCCGATAATAAGCGGCGGGAAATGGCGAAGCGAGAATACTAGTAGCCCTTGCCCGACGATCTGGCTGGAAAAGGCCAGCAGCAATACCGGCGTCCAGCCCGCCGGTCCCGGCAGGATCGGCTCGCCTGCCAGCACGGCCATGCCCAGCAGCAGCGGGGATGCGGCAAGGCCGACCAGCACGAGCACCAGCCACGGGTTCAGCGTCGCCCGCGCCGTCTGTGCGGGCAGCAGGTAGAAAGCGTAGAAAATGCCGGCGGCAAGACAGAACAGATCGCCGACGAAAGTCGCCGTCGAAATCTCGAGACTGCGCCCGAGCAAAATCGCGGCACCAACCAGCGCAGCAAGCACGCCAGCCCCTTCGCGCCCCGAAGGCGCGCGGCGGGCAGCCACTAGCCCCCAGACCATCAGGATGACGCTGCCCGAATTGCCGAACAGCGTCGCATTGGCGAGCCGGGTCTGCTCTATGCCGATATGCCAGCTGGCGAGATCGATGGCGAAGAATGCGCCCGCCACCAGGCACAGCGCGGCCAAGCGCCAGTCCAGCGGAGCCTTCCCGCGGGCGCGCCATGCGAGCAGGGCCATCAGCGGAAGCGCCAGCACGAGCCGCCAGAATGCAGCGGAAACCGGTCCGGTATCGGCCAGCCGCACCAGCCAGGGCCCCAGGGCCAGCGCGGCGTTGCCCGCGATCAGCGCCGCAAAGTGCCATGCGCTGGGCTGATAGCCATTCTTGTCCGCCGTGACGGTTGCGCGCTCCATGCCCGCGACCTAGCTCAATGCCCATCACGCGCCAGCAAAAAAGGAATTGGCCGCATGCACGAAACACTCTTCCAGCCGCTGACCATGGGCAGTCTGAAGGCAAAGAACCGCATCTTCATGGCCCCGCTAACTCGCGGCCGCTCGACCCAGCCCGGATCGGTCCCCAATGAAATGATGGCGACCTATTACCGCCAGCGCGCTGGCGCGGGGCTGATCATCTCCGAAGCAACCGGCATCAGCGTGGAAGGCCTCGGCTGGCCGGCCGCGCCTGGTATCTGGAGCGACGGACAGGTCGAAGGCTGGAAACTGGTGACCGATGCAGTCCATGCCGAAGGCGGGCTGATCGTGTTGCAGATGTGGCACATGGGCCGCCTCGTCCACCCGCTGTTCCTGGGCGGCAATCCGCCGGTCTCCGCCAGCGCGACCACCGCGCCGGGCCATGCGCATACGTTCGAAGGCCGCAAGGATTACGAGCAGGCGCGCGAGGCGACGACCGACGACATCAAGCGCATCGTCGAGGATTATCGCCACGCCGCGGAGAACGCGAAGAAGGCGGGCTTCGACGGCGTTCAACTGCACGGCGCGAATGGCTATCTGGTGGACCAGTTCCTGCGCGATAGCACCAACCTGCGCGAAGACGAGTATGGCGGCAGTGCCGAAAACCGCGCGCGTTTCTTGAAGGAAGTGCTGACCGCGCTGGTCGATGTGTGGGGCGCGGACCGCGTGGGCGTGCGCCTGTCGCCCAATGGCGAAACGCAAGGCTGCGACGACAGCGATCCGGCGACGACCTTCGGTGAAGCGGCCAAGGTCTGCGAAGAATTGGGCCTCGCCTTTGTCGAACTGCGCGAGCCGGGACCTGACGGGACCTTCGGTTCGACCGAAGTGCCGAAGCAGAGCCCGCTCATCCGCCAGCTCTACACGGGCCCGCTGGTGCTCAACAGCGACTATTCGCCCGAAGAGGCAGTGGCCGATATCGACGCCGGACGCGCCGATGCCGTCAGCTGGGGCCGCGATTTTATCTCCAACCCCGACCTGCCCGAACGCTTCAGCATCGGGGCCGAGATCGCACCGAATGTCGATGTGCCGCGCAGCTGGTACGGCCAGGGACCGGAAGGCTATGTCGATTATCCGACGCTGGCCGGGGCCGAAGCGGCGGAATAACGCCTATTCTTCAGCGGGTTCTTCTTCGGACTCCTCAGGCGCGGCGGGGGCTTCTGCTTCCGCCGCGCTTTCGCTTGGCGCTTCGGTTGCCGGTTCCTGCGAGCCACCAGCGTCCGAACCATCGCCACTGTCCGGACCCGGGTTTTGCGGCGCGGATTGCGATTGCAACTGGTCGAGCGGGATCATGTCGTCGCTGATCGTGCCGCCCAGCACCTCGCCGCGTGCACCGCGCTCGTCGCCTTCGGCCGGAGCTTCGGCGGCATCGTCGCCACATGCGGCCAATCCGAGCGCGCACACAAGGGCAAGCGGAAAACCTCGGGTCATGGGAGCGCACAGTCCTTTCCATCCAGCGCGGCGAGAAAATCGCCCAGCCGCGCATGCAATGCCGCATCGAAGGCCTCCGGCGCAAGCTCGATCCCGAGCCTTTGCAGGCTGGTGACGCCGAATTCGTCGATCCCGCAAGGAACGATGCCGGTGAAATGCGTGAGGTCCGGCGCGAGATTGACCGAGAAGCCGTGCATCGTCACCCAGCGCCGCACGCGCACGCCGATTGCGCCGATCTTCGCCTCGCGCCCGTCGATGTCGCGCGTCCAGATGCCGATGCGGCCGTCCGCGCGCCAGCTTTCGACACCGATGTCGCCGAGCGTCGCGATCACCCAGCCTTCCAGCGAATGGACGAAGCAGCGCACGTCGCGCCCGCGCTCTTTCAGATCGAGCAAGACATAGCCGATCCGCTGGCCCGGCCCGTGATAGGTGTAGCGCCCGCCACGCCCGGCCTCGACCACTTCGAAACGTGGATCCAGCAGTTCCGCGCCGTCGGCGCTGGTCCCTGCCGTGTAGACCGGCGGGTGTTCGAGCAGCCAGACCAGTTCGCTCGCCTCGCCTTCGCCGATGGCGCGATTGCGCTTGTCCATCACCGCGAGTGCATCGCGATAGGCGATTTGGCCGCTTTCGGCACGCCATTCGACGGTTTCGGGGGGCGATTGGGACATCGGCGATTGCGTGGCGACTGCCGACGCGCTTATCAAGAGGCGATGACAAGGGATCGCATGAAATTCGACCTCGACACCGCATGGCGCGATGCCGTGCGCCTCGCCCGCGAAAACTCGGGGCTGCTCTTCGCGATCTCCGGCATCTTCGTGTTCCTGCCCTACGCGGTGGCGATGCTGTTGCTGCCCGCCGTGGCGGAGCGTCCGGACCTGCCCGATGGGGCGAGCTTCGAGATGGCGATGCAGGCGATGAATGCGTTTTACGCCAAGACCTGGTGGATCTTCGCGATCATCGCGGTGGTGGCCACCATCGGCCAGCTATCGATGCTCGCGTTGATCGGCCGCCGCGCGAGCCCGACCGTCGGCGAGGCTATCGGGATCGGCGGCAAGGCAATCCTCCCCGCATGGCTGGCCCTGATCCTCCAGTCGCTCGCGATCAACTTCATCGTGCTGCTGATCGTCTCGCTAGCCAGCCTGACCGGGCTCGGCGCGCTCGCATTCGTCGCAACGCTGTTCGCTTTCGGGCTCGCCCTCTACCTGTTCACCCGGCTGTCGCTTGTCTTGCCGCTCGTGGCGGTCGACGGGGAGAAGAACCCGATCCGCGCGCTGACCGGATCGTGGGCGATGACCAAGGGACAGGGTGGGCGCCTGCTGGCTTTCTACTTGCTGCTTGCCGTCGGCGCATTCGTCGCGCTGCTCGTGGCGCTGCTGGTGGTCGGACTGGTGCTGTCCATCGGCGGGCCTACCGTGGCGGAGATCGGCAATTCCATCGCAACGGCAGCAGCCGTGACGGCGATTGTCGTGCTGACCACCAGTGTGCTCGCCGCAGTGCATCGTCAGTTCCGGCGGCTGGAGCGCTCCGGGCCGAGCGTGCCGCCGACCGCCTGAGCGCTGATTAGCCCTTCGGTTCTTTCCAGCCCCAGAACAGCTGGCAGGGCAGCACGTTCAGCGGCTCGAACCCGCTCTCGATCCGCTCGAAATGCTTGGCCATGTAATCGCGCGCCTTGCCGGAGAACTGGTAGACCAGGAAGGCCCCGCCGGGCCGGATGATGCGATAGGTCGCCTCGGCGATCGCCGGTCCTACGCCATCCGGCAGGGTCGAGAACGGCAGGCCGGACAGCACGTAATCGGCGTGGTCCGCGCCGTGCGCCTTGACGATATCCTCGACATCGGCAGCCGAGCCGTGGACCGCGTGAAAGCGGCTGTCGCGAAAATGCTTCTTGAGATAGTCGATATAGAGCGGGTTGGTATCGATCACGATCAGGATGCCGTCGCGCGGCAATCGGTCCAGCACCGGCTGGCAGAAGGTGCCGACGCCGGGCCCGTATTCGACGAAAACTTTGCATTCGTCCCATTTCACCGGGGCGAGCATCTTGGCGATGGTAAATCGCGAGGAAGGGATGATCGAGCCGACCATCTTCGGTTCTTCGAGGAATCCGCGGAAGAACACGCCGAACTGCCCGAAGAAGCGCGCGGCTTTCCGGCGGAGCGACGGGCGGTGGATTGCGCCTACACTGTTATCGGACGACAATTGACTTCCTTAGCGACCTCTAAAACACATCCCCGGCTCTGGCAGCGCAGGAATGGCATTGCAAGCGCATGTCCCGTTGCAAGCTGGCGAGACTGGGCCTAGCGCAGCACATTCATGGCCGATGTCGATCCCGCCAAATCCGTAGCGCCCGCCAAGCCCGCCATGCCGCGGGCCATCTCGCGCGAGCGGATGACGCTGCTATTCACCGTCATGCTGGTGACGGCAGCGGGCAATACGGCGATGCAATCCGTCATGCCCTCGATCGGCACGGCGCTGCAGATCGACGATGTGTGGATCAGCCTCGCCTACAGCTGGTCGGCGTTGCTCTGGGTGATCTGCGCGCCGTTCTGGGCGGAGCGGTCCGACCGGCGTGGGCGCAAGGCGATGATGGCGTTGGGGCTGACCGGCTTCATCGCCAGCTTCTCGCTGTGCGGCGCGATGCTGTGGCTCGGCCTCTCGGGCTATCTCACGGCCTTCTGGGCACTGCTGCTGTTTGCCGTCGCACGGAGCCTTTACGGTGGCTTCGGCAGCGCCGCGCCGCCTGCGGTGCAAGCCTATGTCGCCGCGCGCACTCCGCGATCCGAGCGCACGCAGGCGCTCTCGCTGATCGCCTCCAGCTTCGGCCTCGGCACGGTGATCGGCCCCGCGCTGGCCCCGCTGATGGTGTTGCCCTTCGTCGGGCTAACCGGCCCGTTCCTGATCTTTTCTGTGATCGGCATCCTCGCGCTAGTCGCCTTGCGCCTGCGACTGCCGAACGACACGCCGCAGTACCCCGCGCGCGGCAAGGCCTATGACGCACCCTATTCCGGCAGCCCGACATCGGAAGTCTCCGGCAGCGACGACGAAGACGAGGACGAAGACGCCGTCGAACCGCACAAACTGCGCTGGTTCGAAACGCGGTTGCGGCCTTGGGTCATAGCCGGCCTGCTCGGCGGGCATGCGCAGGCGATGGTGCTGGGTATCTCGGGCTTCCTCGTGCTCGATCGCCTCGGCCTTCGGGACACGCCGGCAGAAGGTGCCGGGCCTGTTGGGCTGGTGTTGATGGCAGGAGCGATCGCGACCTTGCTCGCGCAATGGGGCCTGATCCCGCGATTCGATCTCGGCCCTCGCGCCGCCACGCTGTCCGGCATTGCAGTGGCCGCTTTCGGGGTCGCCTTCCTCGGCGTGGCGGACGATCTCCATTCGATCGCGCTGGCCTATGCCATCGCCTCGCTCGGCTTCGGCCTGTTCCGGCCGGGGACGACTGCCGGCACATCGCTTGCCGTGACGCGCGCCGAGCAAGGGCAGGCTTCCGGCGTGACCGCCTCGGTTGCAGGCGCGAGCTTCATCTATGCTCCTGCGCTAGGCGTCTGGCTTTACGGCCACTCCGACTGGCTCGGCTTCGGCCTCATCGTGGCGCTATGCGCCATCGTCTTCGCCTATGGCTGGGTCAGCCTCCAGCACGACAGCGCGCTGACCAAAGATAGAAACTAGGCTTAGTCGAGTGCGGAAAGCGCATCCGGGTTTTCCTCGCTGGGTGCGCCTTCGACATCCGTCGAAGACTTGCTGTTCCGTCCCGCTCCCCCTCCCGACCACCCAATCAGTATAATGCCATGGGTGGTCTGGAGGGGGAGCGGGACGGAACAGCAAGGTCAGGACGGATGTCCTGACCGCACCAAACAAAAACCCCCTATAAAATCTCCAGCACCGTATCCTGCGGCCTGCACAGGCGCGCGCCCTTGTCGGTCTCGACCAGCGGGCGCCCGATCAGAATCGGGTCGGCGACCATCGCGTCGAGGATCGTGTCGTTGTCGGCATCGGGCAGGCCGCGCTCCGCCGCGTCGGTCCCTCGCATCCGCAAGCCCTGCGCCGGAGAGATTCCCGCATCGCGATAGAGCTGCGCCAGTTTCTCCTTCGTCGGCGGGTCCTTGAGATACTCGACCACGGTCACATCGACGTTCGACAGATTTTCCAGAATCGCTAGTGTCTTGCGCGAAGTGCCGCATTTCGGGTTGTGCCAGATCGTCGCCTTCATCTCTAACCTCTCCTGCTCGAGCGTTTGCGCGGTCCGATTAAGCGACTGTTGCGATCAGTGAAAGTGGCGCTTGCGATTTTTCCGTCGGCAGAAAGCGCTTTTGCGGTTGCGAATGCGAATTGTTCTCAATAGCAGGGCCTCTCAGATTGAGAATCATTCGCAAGAATAGAAAGCCTACTTTATGAGGATCGTTTCCACCCGCGCTGCCCTTCTTATCGGCAGCGCGACCGCATTCGCCGCTACGCCCGCGCTCGCCGACGAGCAGCCCGACCGCGACTATCTGCCCAGCGACATCGTCGTCACCGGCGACGCCGATGGCTACGGCTCCGACGATGGGCTGACCGCCACCAAGACCCCCACCCCGCTGATCGACGTGCCGCAGGCCGTCACCGCGATCACCCGCGACCAGCTGGACGACCAGAACGCCACTTCGCTGAACGAAGCGCTGCGCTTCGTACCCGGTGTCAGCCTGGAGACCGGCGAAGGCCACCGCGACGAGGTGTTCATCCGCGGCCAGGAAACCACCGCCGACTTCTTCATCGACGGTCTACGCGACGATGCACAATATTACCGCCCGCTCTACAATGTGGGGCGCGTCGAGGTGCTCAAGGGCGCCAATGCCCTCATCTTCGGCCGCGGAGCCGGTGGCGGCGCGATCAACCGTGTCAGCAAGAAGGCCGAGATCGGCGACCTACGCCTCGCCGGGGCCGCCAGCGTCGACACGCACGGCGCTTTCAGCCTCGCCTCCGACATCGGCTTGCCCGCAGGTGACGCGCTCGCCCTGCGCCTCAACGCGACTTACGAGGAATTCGACAACCATCGCGATGTCTACGAAGGCCGCTTCATCGGGGTGAGCCCGACGGCGACCGTAGGCCTCGGCCCGTCCACCGAACTGGTCCTCAGCTACACCTATGACGACGACCAGCGCGTGGTCGATCGCGGCGTGCCGTCTTTCCTGGGCCGCCCGCTGACCGGCAATGACGAGACCTTCTTCGGCGATCCCGACTACAATTACAGTGACGTAGAAGCGCATATCGCCCGCGCGCGTATCGATCACGATTTCGACGGCGGCCTGAGCGCCAATGCCACAGTGCAATATGCGCATTACGACAAGTTCTATTCGAATATCGTGCCCTCGGGCGCATCGGACACCGATGGCGACGGCATCGCGGATACCGTCAGCCTGGGCGGTTACGAGAGCGGCACCGTGCGCGAGAACCTGATCGGTCAGGCCAATCTCGTCTGGGAAGGCAACACCGGCAGCATCGGCCACACGCTTCTGGTGGGCGCGGAATTCTCGCGCCAGGACACCGATGCCGATCGCGACCGGGCGATCTTCGGCGAACCGACCGACGTTCCGCTGGCCGACACGATCTTCGTGCCGCCTTTCACGCTCGACTTCCAGCGCGCCTCGACCTCCGAGCTGTCGACGCTATCGTTCTATATTCAGGACCAGATCGACTTGGCTGACTGGCTGCAGGTCATCGTCGGCGCACGCTATGACGAGTTCGATCTCGAGAGCTACGACATCGGCAACGACTTCTTCGGCTCGCGCAAGGACGACAAGATCAGCCCGCGCCTGGGCGTGATCGTGAAGCCGCAGGACAGCCTGTCGATCTATGCCAGCTATTCGGAAAGCTTCCTCCCCGCCTCCGGCGACCAGTTCACCGTGCTGGACGACACCAGCATAAATCTCGAGCCCGAAAGCTTCGAGACTTGGGAAGCTGGCGTCAAATACGCCCCGCGCGCGGACCTGCTGGTGACCGCGGCCGTCTTCCGGCTCGACCGCAAGGACACGGCTTTCACCGATCCGGTGCAGAATGTGGTGCTGCAGACGGGCGAAACGCGCGTGCAGGGCTTCGAGGCCAGCCTTGCCGGATCGCTCACCGACCAGCTGCATGTGAATGTCGGCTACACCTATCTCGACGGCGAGATTCGCTCGGCGACCAATTCCGGCGGCATCGGGACCGAGCTGCAGCAGCTGCCGGAACACCAGATCGGCGCCTGGGGCCGCTACGACTTTACCGACAACCTCGGTGCAGGCGTCGGCCTGGTCCACCAGTCGAGCCAGTTCGCCAGCTTCAGCAACGATGTGGTCCTGCCGTCCTACACCCGCGTCGATGCGGCGGTGTTCTACACGTTGAACGAACGGGTGAGCCTGCAGCTCAATGTCGAGAACCTGCTCGACGAGGAGTATTATCCGAGCGCGCATGGCGACAACAACATCCAGCCGGGCAAGCCACTGACCGCCAAGCTGGGCGTGCGCTTCGAGCTCTGATCGCAGCGCCGATACCGGCTTTCCTACAGGAGCGGCGGCGGGCTAGGCTTGCTGCCGCTCTTTGTCATGGCCGGTCGAAGCAGGGTGGCGATGCAACACCCCCCCCCGGGGGGGGGGGGGGGGTATGCGCCGGTGTACCGCCCGCACTCTGGTATGATCGTTTAAGTAATTCAGTGGCTTGTCGTGGCTTTCGCAAGGCGACAGGGTGTCGCCTTTGTCGCCTATCTGTCGCCCGGTATCAGTCCTGCGGCGCGCTGATGGCGGGTACATCGCGAGCCGCGTCCTCGACGCTGATGCCCGGCACCGGCGCGGCGCTGATCCGCTCCTGCCGCCGGGCGACGCGTCCTGCCCGCTCGATGGCGCGAACCAGTCGCGGATAGACGCCGCAGCGGCACAGGTTCGGGATCGCCGCCTTGATCTCCGCCTCGGATGGCGACCCGCTCTTCTCCAGCAAGGCGCTCGCCGCCATGACGATGCCGGGCGTGCAGAAACCGCACTGGATCGCCTGCTCGGCCACCAGCGCCTGCTGCACCGGGTGGGTGCGATCGCGGCTCAGCCCCTCGATCGTGGTGATGAAGCGCCCTTCCGCTTCGCCGATGGTGATCAGGCAGGACCGCAGCGCCTCGCCATCGACATGCACCATGCAGGCCCCGCAATCTCCCTCGCCGCAGCCATATTTTGTGCCGGTGAGGTTGGCCGCATCGCGCAGCGCCCAGAGAAGCGGCGTGTCGGGATCCATGCGGAACCGCACTGGCCTGCCGTTGACGGTCATGCTGGTCATGGATGCGCGCTTTGCCTTGCGGGTGAACTGGACGGCCGCGCTATCGCACGGTCGGTCGCACGCGGGCAAGCGGCGCAGCGCATTTCTCCGCTAGGCAATGCGCTCGCCCCCAGCTAGGCGCACCGGCGATGAGCGAGACGGCCAAACTCACCACCGGGAGCATCCGCGGCCACCTCGTCAGCCAGACTGCGCCGATGATCATCGGGGTCGCCGCGATAATGTCGGTCGGCCTGATCGATGCCTATTTCATCGGACAATTGGGCGCGCAGGAACTGGCCGCAGTCGCCTTCATCTTTCCGATCACCATCGCGCTCTCCAGCCTCGGCGTAGGCGTCATGGTCGGGATCAATTCGGTAATCGCCCGCGCGCTGGGCGAAGGGGACCGCGATCGTGCGGAGCGGCGCGCGAACTTCGGCGCGATCTTCGCGCTGGCGATCGGTGTGGTCATGGGTCTCCTGCTATTCGCCATGCTCGATCCGCTGTTCCAGCTGATGCAGGCATCGGACAATCTGCTGCCGCTGATCCGCGAATATATGCAGCCCTATGCGCTGGGCTTGCCGGTCCTGCTGTTGCAGATGGGGCTGAACGGCGTGCTGCGCGGTCAGGGTGAGGCGCGCAAGACCAGCTATGTCTCGATCACCTATTCGGCAGCGAACTGGGTGCTCGATCCGATCCTTATCACCGGCGCATTCGGTTTCGGCGGCTTCGGGATTGCCGGCGCGGCCTATGCCACGATTGCCGGGTTCTTCATCGCCATCCTCGTCGCGCTCTACCTGATCAAGGGCGCGCAACTGCCGATCAACCCGGCCACCATCCGCCGCTGCAATGTCGGTGATTCGAGCAAGGCGATCCTTTCCGTGGCCGGACCAGCAGCGTTTTCGAATGCAATCAATCCCATCGGCCTGTCCGTGCTTACCGCACTGCTCGCCAGCCAGGGCGAAGCGGCCGTGGCGGGCTTCGGAGCTGCCGGGCGCTTGCAGAGCTTCGCCACGGTCCCGCTGCTGGCGCTGTCCGGCTCCATCGGTGCGATCGTGGGCCAGAACTGGGGCGCCAACCGCCCCGACCGCTCTCGCCGCGCAATGTGGTGGTCGGCGCTGTTCTGCATCGTTTACGGCCTCGCGACCGCAGTGCTGCTGTTCTTCACCGGCGACTGGTTCGCGCGCTTCTTCACCGACGATCCGTCAGTCGTGGACGAGTTTTCCCGCTACCTCGCCATCGCGGTCTGGGGATATGCCGGCTTCGGCCTGCTGATCGTCGCCAATGGCGCGCTCAACGCGGTCGATCGCGCAGGCGTGGCGCTAGCGCAGAGTGCGGCGCGTGTCTTCCTTGTAATGCTCCCCTTCGGCTGGCTGCTGCGCGGAAGCTGGGGCTCCGAAGCGATTTATGCCGCCGAACTCGCCGCCAATATCGCCGGGGGCGCACTGGCGACTTTCCTCGTCTGGCAGGTGCTGCGCGACCGGTCGGAATCGAGCGCAGTTCCCCAAACCAATCGTTAACCATCTTGCTGCATAGCTGGCCTCCGATCGGATCAGGGGCAGTTTAATGGATGATCTTCTGGCGGACTTCGTCGCCGAAACACGGGAAATGCTGGAAGCCAGCGGCGGGGAGATCGTCGCCTGGGAAGCGGACCCGTCCGACCGCGCGCGGCTCGATACGATTTTCCGCTTCGTCCATACCGTGAAGGGCAATTGCGGTTTCTTCGATTTCCCGCGACTCGAGAAACTGAGCCACGCTGCCGAAGACGCGCTGTCGGAATGCCGCGCCGGACGCCGCGAAGCCGACAACGCGCTCGTCTCCGCCGTACTCGCCATCATCGACCGCATCAGCGAGATGACCGACGCCATCGAAGCCGGCGAGGAATTCCCCGAAGGCGGCGACGACAAATTGATTGCCGCACTCCAGGGCAGCGACGACATCGTCGTCGCCAGCGCCGTGATGCCGGAAGCCGAACCGGCGAACGACCAGCATGCGGGCGAAGCCGACAATGACGAAGGCTCCGACATCGAGAGCTCCGCACCCAAACCCGCCCGCGCTCAGGCCGTACAGCGCTCCATTCGCTTGCCGGTCGACCTGCTCGACGAGGTAATGAAGGGCGTGTCCGACATGGTGCTGGCGCGCAACGACCTGTCGCGCCGCCTGCGCGAGGCCGGGGAACAGCCGACGATCGACGGACCCTTCGATCGCCTCTCGACCATCCTCGCCGACGTCCGCGCGGCGATCACCCGTATGCGGATGCAGCGGCTGGAGCATCTATTCAGTTCGCTCCCCCGCCTTGTCCGCGACCTGTCGAACGAACTCGGCAAGCAGGTCATGGTCGATTTCGAGGGCGGGGAGGTCGAACTCGATCGCGAGATGATCGAAATGGTCCGCGATCCGCTGACCCACATCATTCGCAACGCCATCGATCACGGCATCGAAGGCCCCGGCGAGCGACTGAAAAACGGCAAGCGCGAGATCGGTCTGCTCCGCTTCGCAGCGCGTCAGGCCGGCAACCAGATCAGCCTCGTGGTCTCCGACGATGGCCGGGGCATCGACACCGACCGTCTCGCAGACAAGGCCGTCGCCGCCGGACTCTATTCCCGAAGTGAAATCGACCGCATGTCCGATCGGCGCAAGCACATGCTCATCTTCGAGCCTGGCCTGTCGACTGCCAATGAAGTCAGCTCGGTCTCCGGGCGCGGCGTGGGCATGGATGTGGTGCGCGCCAATATCGAACGCGTTGGTGGCTCCATAGATGTCGTCAGCAAGCCGGGCGAAGGCGCCAGCTTCCATCTCAAGCTGCCGCTCACTCTCAGCATCATCGCAGCCCTTACCGTCGGCGCCGGCGGCCAGCGATATGCGATCCCGCGCAGCTATGTCGAAGAGATCGTCTTCGGCAGCAGCAGCAATGTCGAATTCGCCACCGCCGGCGACCGCCGCCTCGTCACTTTCCGCGACAAGCGCGTCCCCTGCCTCGCGCTGGGCGACATTCTCGGCATCGACGAGATCGACGATGCGGAATGGGACAGCAAGACGCTGGTCCTCATCCGTCTCGCCAGCGACGACGTTTTCGCCCTCGCCGTCGACCGCGTGTTCGACCACGAGGACGTGGTCGTCAAACCAATCGCCCCGGCGGTCATGGAAACCCGGCTCTATGCGGGGACCACCCTGCTCGACGACGGCCGCCCGATGATGCTGCTTGATTTGCCGAGCATCGCGACCAATCGCCTGCACATGGGCGAGGGCCGCACGACCGAGGTTGTCGAAGAAGAGGTCGTCGAAAAGGGCCGCAAGGCCGTGCCGATCATGCTCTTTGCCGGGCTCGACGATCGCAAACGCGCCGTACGGCTCGACATGGTTCGCCGGATCGATACCGTGTCGCGCGAGGCGATCGACATCGAAGGCAATCGAGCGCAGGCCGTCATCGACGGGTCGGTATTCACGCTGCTCGGTCTCGAATTCGGCGAGCTGCCGAAAGACCGGTGCCGCCTGCTGCGCCTGACCGATGGCGAGAGCGAAGTCGTCTATGCGGTCAACGAAGTGCTCGACGCCGCCGATATGGATGGCGAGGTCATTCCTTCGCAGGACGATCCCCTGATAGAGGGCGTGACCCTCGTCGGCGACTCGCTGGTGCCGGTACTCGACGGGCATGCTCTATTCGCCCGCCAGCGCGTCCAGCGGCGGACCGATGATGTGCTGTCGTGCCGCATTCCGGGCGATAGCGACTGGGCGCGTACGATTCTCGAACCGCTGGTCGAGGCAGCTGGATACCGCATCGCTGCCGATGACGGCGAAGATGCCGATGTCGAGATCCAGCTGGCCGAAATCGCACAGCCCGAACAATCCGCCGGCGCCCGCAGCGTCATCCGCCTGACCCAGGATCCGGACAATGCCGGAGCCGATGGCGGTACCATTTACCGCTACGACCGCGACGGCCTGCTGGCCGCGCTCAAACAGGCCCGCCTCGGGAGGACCGCATGACCGATTTGCTGCTCCAATGCCTCGTCGCAGGCCGCCACGCGGCCATCCCGGCGAGCGATGTCCAGTCCGTGATCGAGATCGAGGAGATTACGCCGATCCCGGGAACGCCGGACTTCATTCTCGGCCTCACGGCCCTGCGCAGCCAGGCGTTGACGGTGATCGACTGTTCGCTCGCCCTTGGCCTCGACAAGACGGTTGCAGAAGACGACCAGCGCGCGGCGGTGGTCGAGGTCGAAGGCCATCTCTACGCACTGCTCGTCGATGCCGCCTACGATGTCGGCGAAGCGCTCAGCCAGCCGGTGGCCGTGCCCGGCGGTTTCGGCGCCGGATGGCAACGCGCCGCCCGCGGCATGGTCGAGACCGAGAGCGGCCCCACCCTACTGATCGACACGTCTTCGCTCATAGCAGGCCCGATGGAAGAGGCCGCTTAAGCGAATAGTTACCCCTCGGGCGGTACAAGGGCCCGAAACACACGAGGTCCAATGACATGAAAACCTGCCTGATCGTCGATGATTCGCGCGTCATCCGCAAGGTATCGCGCCATATTCTCGAAACCCTCGATTTCGAGGTCGAGGAAGCCGAGAACGGCAAGGAAGGTCTCGATCGCTGCATGGAATCGATGCCGGACGTGGTCCTGCTCGACTGGAACATGCCGGTAATGACCGGCATCGAATTCATCACCCAGCTGCGCCAGCGCGACGGCGGCGACAAGCCGAAGGTCGTCTTTTGCACCACCGAAAACGACGTGGCGCATATCCGCGAAGCGATCAGCGCAGGCGCCGACGAATATGTGATGAAGCCGTTTGACCACGAGACCCTGCAGATCAAGCTCCAGCTTGTCGGCATGGCCTGAGGAGGCCGTCAATGAGCGCAGTGCTTCGCAGCGAGAGGGCCGATCCCGCCGCATCGGGGGGCCGCAAGGTCCGGGTGATGATCGTGGACGATTCGCTGACCGTGCGAACCGTCTTCACGCGCATGCTCCAGAAGGAAAAGGACATCTGCATCGTCGCCACGGCCAATACGGCCGAACGCGGGCTCGACGAACTGCGCACGCATGAAACCGATGTGATCATGCTCGATCTCGAAATGCCCGGGATGGGCGGGATCGAAGCGCTGCCGAAAATCCAGCAAGCCGCGCCCGGGGCCGAGGTCCTTGTCATCTCCTCGCTGACCGCAGACGGCGCCGAGCACACCGTTCAGGCCCTGTCGCTCGGTGCAGCCGACACCATGCTCAAGCCGCGGCCCGGCGGCTTCAACGACAGCTACCGTGAAGCTCTGCTTGGCAAGATCCGCGCACTCGCCGGCGTCGATGCGGAAGCGCCCAAGCCAGCGCGCCCCGCCCCGGCGCCCGTCAGATCGGGCAAGCGCCCCGAAGTGGTCGCGATCGGCGCATCGACCGGCGGCATCCATGCGCTGAACCTGTTCCTGCGCAAGATCCCGAAGAACTTCGACCTGCCGATCCTGATCACGCAGCACCTTCCGGACAGCTTCATCCCTGTTTTCGCCAAGCAGATGGAACTGGCCGCCGGTCGTCCTGCTGTCCTCGCCGACGAAGGCGTCGAGCTGAAGCGCGGCCAAATCGTCATCGCACCGGGCCACGGCCACATGGTCGTGCGCAAGTCGGGCGGGCGCTACGTCACCGGGCTTGCCTATCATCCGGTGAAGAGCGGTTGCATGCCTTCCGTCGACCCGATGTTCGAATCCCTCGCCGAAGCGTTCGACGGGCGAGTCGCCGCAGTCCTGCTGTCCGGCATGGGCCGCGACGGCACCGAAGGCGCGCAGTCGATCGCGAAGGCAGGCGGCACGCTCTACGCCCAGAATGCCGAGACTTGCGCGGTGTGGGGCATGCCGCGCGCAGTGACCGAGATGGGCCTTGTCGCCGCGGCCAGCCCGCCAGAGGAACTCGCGGAAAAAGTGCTCGCCAGCGTGGGGGCCGAGGCATGGGCGTAGACGACGCGTCCCACAAGATAATCGCCGATCTCCTCGAACAGCGCACCGGACAGCAATTGACAGAAAACCGGCGCTGGCGCGTCTCCACGGCGCTTGCCGGCCTGTTCCGCGAACTCGGCCTCGACAATGTCGATCAGCTGGCCTGCATGCTGGAACGTCCCGGCGAGCACCATCTGGCGACCAAGGTCGTCGAAGCTCTGCTCAACAACGAGACCTATTTTTTCCGCGATCACGTCTATTTCGCGATGCTGGCAAATCAGGTTCTGGGCGATCTCGCAAGCAGGCGCGCCGGATCGAAGCGTTTGCGTATCTGGTCCGCCGGATGTTCGACGGGACAGGAACCGCTCAGCCTCGCGATGCTGTTCTGCGAACAGCCCGGCCGCTGGCAGGATTGGGATATCGAGATACTTGGAACCGATATCTCCGGCAAGGCGATCGCGTCGGCGAAGACCGGGTGCTACACCCAGTTCGAGATCCAGCGTGGCATCAGCGTCGCGCAAATGCTCAACTTCTTTACCGAAACCCCGCGCGGCTGGCAGGCCAACGACAAGATCAGTTCGATGGTCCGCTTCCAGCAGCACAGCATTCTCGACCACCCGCCCCATCCGGGCCAATTCGATCTCGTGCTATGCCGCAACGTGCTGCTCTACTTCGACACGGACATCCGCCGTACGGTGTTCGACCGTCTGGCCAGCGCGACAGCCAGCGACGGTTTGCTGATGCTCGGCGCCGGAGAATCGGTGGTGGGCCAGACCGAACGGTTCGAGCCTTCGCCATGGGGGTCGTCACTTTACCGGCCGACTTCCGTCCATGCTCGCGCCACCCGCACGTTCCAGCACCGGGCCTCCGCGTGACGGACAAGGTAAACGCGGCTTCACCAATCCTTAGCGAATGACCGCTATCGCCATGTTGCAGAACATCGAACGGTTGCAATCGGGGGCATTGGTGGAAACTCGGCAGGATCAGGCTGTCAGCGACAACAGGGCTATGGTCTTCGGGCCACTGGTAATCCTGGCCGGTATCTTCCTGACGACTTTTGCGCTCACCATGGCGAGCAGTCGGCTCGGCATCGGCCAGCCCATGGCCATCCTGGCGACCGGCACCGTTATTTTCGCTGCTGCGGTCGGCTTGCTCGCTTATTCGGGCATCCGCCACCTGCGCCGGGCGGAAATCTTGAGCATGAGCGACAGCTTGACCGGCCTGCCCAATCGCCGCGCGCTTCACCGCGATATGCAGCGCAAGGCGCTGAGCGGCGAAGAGGTCGCCCTCGCCCTTGTCGATCTCGACGGGTTCAAACTCGTCAACGATCACTATGGTCATTTCGTCGGCGATGCAGCGATTCGCGAATGTTCGCGCATCTTCGTGGAGATGACCGAAGG
The DNA here is from genome assembly GCF_051195295.1 of Qipengyuania sp. 902. Taxonomy (NCBI): domain Bacteria; kingdom Pseudomonadati; phylum Pseudomonadota; class Alphaproteobacteria; order Sphingomonadales; family Erythrobacteraceae; genus Qipengyuania; species Qipengyuania sp. 902. The sequence goes on from NZ_JBNJLJ010000001.1 coordinate 56,926, forward strand.
CGAGGCGACGATCTATCGGCTCGGCGGGGACGAATACGCCGTCATGGCCGCAGGTCCCCTCGCGGGCACCTTGCTCGAAGGGCTGTGCCGCCGGATCGTCGAGCGACTGGCCAAGCCCGTCAATGTCGACGATCGCCGCCTGACCCTTGGTGCCAGCATCGGCCTGGCACGCTGCAATGCCGGGGATACCGTCAGTTCCTCCGAATTGCTGCGCCGCGCCGATGTGGCCATGTATGCCTCCAAACGTGGCGGCAAGATGCGCTGCACCTGGTTCAATCCGGCCTTCGACAAGAGCCGCGAGCAGATCAAGGAACTCGACGACGAATTGCGCCTAGCTCTGGCGCGTGACGAGTTTCGCCTGAATTACCAGCCGCTGGTGGACAGTACCACGCGCATGGTCGTTGCGGTCGAGTGCCTGCTGCGCTGGGAGCGTCCCGACGACAAGCCTATCGGCCCGAATGTCTTCATTCCGGTGGCCGAGGAAAGCGGGCTGATTAACGCGATCGGCCTATGGGTCCTGCGGCAGGCCTGCATCGATGCGTTGGCCTGGGACGACATCACCTTGTCGGTCAACATCAGCGCGGCGCAGCTTCGCAATCCCGAATTCCCGGTCCAGCTCGGCCATATCCTCGAGGAAACCGGCTTCGATGCCGAACGGCTCGAACTCGAGATCACAGAAACTTGTCTGGTGCTCGATCCGGTCGTTGCCGAACGCAGCCTTGCGCTCATCCGGGGGTTCGGCGTGCGCATCGCCCTCGACGATTTCGGGACCGGCTATGCCTCGATCGGCTTCCTGCGCCAGTTCCGCTTCGAGAAGCTGAAACTCGATCGCAGCCTCGTCGTGCAGGCCGGCGAGGACGACGGCAGCCGCGCGATGATGCTGTCCAGCATCACGGTCGCACGGGCCATGAAAATGGGCGTCACGGCCGAGGGCGTCGAAACGCAGGAACAGGCTGACATGGTCCGCGCTGCCGGCTGCGACCAGATCCAGGGCTGGCTCTACTTCAAGGCGATGCCGGCCGGTGAAATCGGGCAGCATCTCGGCCAGCCAGTCCAATCCATGGTCGCAGAAACTCCCAAGGGTAAAAAAGTAGCATGAACGCTCTTTCCGAAGCGAGCGGCGACTTCGTCGCCGAATACGAGGTTATGCCCGAAGAGGTTTTCGGCGAAAAGCTAGAGCCTGCCACTTTCGAATCCACCGACGTCGAACAACAAGTGCGCGGCATCAGGGGCTGGATGTATTCGAAGACCGTCGGTCAGAAACTCGATGCCATCGCCTGGATCAACATCGCTGCCGTGGCGCTTATTCTCCTCTCGATCCTCGGAGGGGGCTGGTACGCAGTGGAACTGCGCCAAGAACGGATCGAAATCTCCGAGGCAACCTACGATTCCGCCCAGATGGTGGCGGAAATCGGAGACGCTCGCCTGTTCGTCCAGCACTATGCGGTCACGGGAAATCCGGAGGATCTGGCCGCAGCGCAGGACTCGCTGCGGCAAGCCGATAGGACGCTTCGCGAGATCGAGTCGCACGCGAACGAGATAGCTCCGACGACCATCCCCGTGATCGACGAACTCAATGCTTCGCTCGCCGCCCTCGCCTCGCGCGTTGCCGCTGCCAGCAATTCGCGCGGTTCCCAGGAGCAATGGCTAGCGTTCTCCGACAGCGTCTTCGTCGAAGGTGACGATATCATAGCAGCGGCCCGCGACCTGCGCGACGAACTGGTCGCGGTGGGCGAAGCCGAAGATGACAAAGCCCGATCCGGCATCGTCATGCTCTTTGCCCTGTTCTTCGTGATGTGCGCAGGCGGCGCAGTGCTGGTGCTGTTCAGCAACCGCTACATCGGCGGTGATCTCTCGCGCTCACTCGGCAGGATCAGCGATGTTGCGACGCGCCTCGCGGCGGGTGAAAAGGGCATGCACATCCCAGGCACAGGCCGCCCCGACGAGATCGGCGACCTTGCGCGATCTTTCGAGGTATTTGCGCAGTCCGCGCAGGAATTCGAGCAACTATCCGAGGAACGCGCAGCTCTGCGCGCGGAGCGCGGCAAGGAGATGCAGCGCGTCGCGGATCGTTTCGAAACGACTGTCGGCAAGGTCGTCGGCGGCGTGGCGAGTGCCTCAAGCCAGCTCCAGCGCACGGCAGGAGCGATGAGCGAAACCGCCCACCGCACATCGCAGGAAGCAGGCGAGGCGGCGCGCCACATCGCCGAGGCTTCGACCGGAGCAACGGCGGCGGCTGCCGCATCCGACGAATTCGCAATGTCGATCGGCGAGATCAGCAGGCAGGCATCGCATTCGGCCGAACTTGCACGCCAGGCCAACGACACCGCGAAGGGTGCGGACGACACCATTTCCGCGCTGTCGACTTCAGCCGACGAGGTCGGCGCGATCGTCGAACTGATCCAGTCCATCGCCAAGCGCACCAATCTCCTTGCTCTCAACGCCTCGATCGAGGCGGCGCGTGGCGGGGAGGCGGGCCGCGGTTTCGCGGTCGTCGCCAGCGAAGTAAAGGAACTTGCGGCGCAGACCAGCCGCGCCACCGACGACGTGGCCGCCCAGATCCGCGCCATGCAGGACTCCACCGGTGCCAGCGTCAGCGCTCTACGCGCCGTTGCGCGCCAGATCAGCGAGATTGAAACGACGGCGACTTCGATCGCCAGCGCAGTCGATCAGCAGTCGGTGGCCGGCCGCGATCTCGCGCGCAGCATCGACATGGCGGCGCGCGCCAGCGATGATGTGTCCCGCCATGTTTCGCAGGTCCGCGAGACCTCGCTGGAGACCGGAGCCGCAGCAAGCCAGGTGTTGAGTTCGGCGAACGATCTGGAACAGCAGGCGGCCGAGCTACGCCAGCAGGTCGCCACATTCCTCGGGCAAGTCCGTCAGGGGTGACCGGAAAGAGCCTCCGATCTGCGTTGCTGCCGACGCGACCGTCGCAGCTTTTGAAAACAAATCGCCGGTCTTGCGCACCAATCGCCTTGATCACGGCGCCACGCGATCGAGACCGAATTCTCACCGCTTAACCATTTCGCAAGCGCTCCTGTCTTACAGTTAGCAACAGCTTAATGGGAGTGACGCATGAACGCGCCGACGAATTTCCTGGAACACGATCTCATCCGCGAGATCGCCGACGTTGAAGTAGGTACCGGCGTGCGGGATGATGAAGTCAGCGGCGTCGGCGCGTGGTTCATGGGCAAGTCGCTCGACGACAAGGCGGTGCTGGCCTCCCTTATGTCGGTTGGCGGTCTTGCGGTCATCGGAACCCTGGCCGCCTGGGGGCTTATTTCACCCGCGAGCAGCCGACTGGCCCTGATCGCAATACTCGGTATTGTCGGCTTCAGCGTGCCTGTCAGCCTGATCGCCCTGCAATTCATGCGCAAACGGGTGATTGCGCCCTATTCGCACATCAGCCGGGAAATGACTCGCCTCGCAGCGGGTGCCCGCGACATTGAGCTGATCGGTACCGATCGGGTCGATGAAATCGGAGACCTCGCGCGCGCACTGCACGTTTTCACCAAGTCCGGCCACAAGCTCGACGAGCTCTTCGCAAAGAAGCAGAACTCGGAGAAGGCCCGCAAGGCCGAGTTACTCCAGCTGGCTGCCAACCTCGACTCCAGCGTCGGCGAGATCGCCGGCGGTGTCGCAGCGGCATCGAGCCAGCTCAAGACGACGGCGCAAGGCATGGCGTCTACCGCCAACCAGGCGACCGGGCAGGCCGAACAGGTCATCTATTCGATGGAGCAGGCATCCAACGGCGCGACCGCGGCTGCGGCGGCGTCCGACGAATTCGCCATGTCGATCGGCGAAATCAGCCGACAGGCGGCGCATTCGGCCGATCTGGCACGCAAGGCGACCGAGACCGCTACCGGCGCGGACGACACGATTTCGGCCCTCGCCACTTCGGCCAATCAGGTCGGCGCGATCGTGGAGCTGATTCAGTCGATCGCCAAACGCACGAACCTGCTCGCGCTCAACGCTTCGATCGAAGCGGCACGAGGCGGAGAGGCAGGGCGCGGTTTTGCAGTCGTCGCCAGCGAGGTGAAGGAACTCGCGTCGCAGACCAGTCGAGCGACCGAGGAAATTGCCGACCAGATCCGGGACATGCAGAATTCGACCGGTGCCAGCGTCGGCGCGCTGCGTTCGATCGTCGACCAGATCCGCGAACTCGAAACCACGGCCGTGTCCATCGCCAGTGCCGTCGACCAGCAATCGGTTGCCGGACAGGACCTCGCCCGCAGTATCGACCTTGCCGCCCGCTCGACCGAAGAGGTTTCGGGCAGCATCACGCAGGTTCGCGAGACGTCACTTTCGGCAGGGGCTGCCGCCAGCCAGGTGCTGACATCGGCGGAAGAACTCGAACTGCAGGCCGAAGCCCTGCGCGCGAAGATGCAGGCCTTCACTGCCGAGGTCCGCGCAAGCTAAGCGATCCGCTTACCGCAGGCGACGCGCAGACGGCGCATCGCCCGCAGTGATCACGTCACTCCCACCAGTAGGGTCGGCGGGTTTCCGAACCCGTCTCCACTTCGTTCATCGTGCGCGCATCGTAGAGCCTGCCGCCCAGCATCACGCGCTCGATGTCGTCCGAGTTGCGGATGTCCACGCTCGGGTCGGCGGACAGGACCAGCAGGTCGGCCAGCTTGCCGACCTCAAGGCTGCCGATATCGCGCTCCATGCCGAGCGACTGGGCCGACCAGATCGTGCCGGCCCGCAGCGCCTCGATCGGAGTCATTCCGCCGCGCACGAAGCTCCACAGCTCCCAATGCGCGGCGATGCCGGCCTGCTGGCCATGCGCACCGATGCTGATTTTCACGCCCCGTTCGGCCAGCTTCTTCGTTTCGCGCGCCGCATCGTCGTCGACGAAGGCCCATTCCGGAGCAGTGACGCGCCGCGCGGTCTGCGCGATCAGCTGGCGCGGCGGAGTATGGACGAGCAGCGGGTTGTCGAACACATCGGTCGCCTGCCGCCAGTACGGGTCGCCCGCAAGCCCGCCATAAGTGACCACCAGCGTCGGCGTGTTGTTGGTCTGCGAGCCGCCCCAGAACTGCAGGACGTCTTCGTAGAAATATTCGACCGGGACGTTGTGCTCCACGGTCGAATTGCCGTCGGCGATCAGGTTCATATCCATGCCGAACAACGATCCGCCCTCGGCGACCACGAGCATATCCTCGGCCATCGCGGCGGCGACCACCTGCTGGCGTTGTTCGCGCCGCGGCTGGTTGTAGTTCTTCACCGAGACGCCGCCTTGCGCCTTGATCCGGCGCACGTGTGCCAGCGCGTCCTCGTATCCGTCGATGCGGGCATAGACCGAAGGTGCCTTGGCGCCGTAGATGATTTCCCCGGTCGAGAAGATGCGCGGAGCCAGCAAGCTGCCCGCCCGCTGCCGTTCCGACGCTGCGAAGATCATGCTGGCGCGCGACGACGGATCGTGGAGCGTGGTTGTGCCCAATGCGAGGTTCTGCACCAGCGACCAGTTCTGTTGCGGGATGAGATCGGCCACGCCCTGCGGCCCGTGGGCATGGGCATCGACGAGGCCGGGCATGATCGTCTTACCCGCTGCGTCGATCACAGTCGCGCCTGCCGGAACGGCCACGGCATCCGCCGCGCCCACTGCAGAGATCCGGTCGCCGCGGATCACGATCGTACCATTCTCGATCGCGCCTGCGCCGTCGCCGGTCATGGTCAGGATGCGCGCGCCGGTCAGGGCAACCACGCCGGTCGGCTTGTCGGCGCGGATTGTCCGGGCGAGCGAGATTCCGCTGGCAGGCGGCGTGAATTTCGGCGCGTCCTTGGCCAGCGGCGCATTGGAGAACATCGCCGAGGTCGGAGCGCGATAGAGCGTCGGCCCCATCGACCAGGTCAGCGTGCTGCCGCCATCGGTCCAGCCGATGTAGTCCGCCCCGTCCTTGCTGGCGCGCGTCACCGGCAGCGAACTGGCCTTCTCGCCAAGTGTCACCGCCTGACCGCCCGGCAGGAGCGGCGTGACAAAGACCTCGTAATTCTCGCGGAATGCCAGCATGTCGCCGCGCGGGCTGACGCTGTATCCGCTGACGAGCTCGCCTTCGGCATGAACCTGGCGGCGGTCCCCGGCAAGCGTAGCGGATAGCAGCTGGAGCTTGCCGCCCGACCGCCCGAGCATGAACAGGCGGTCGTCATCGGCGCCGAACTGCGGATCGGTCGTGTCGCGCGCAACCAGTACAGGCGTTCCGCCATTCGCGGAGACCGAATATACGCCTTCGTTCTCCGAGTATTCCGGCGACGTCAGATACCCGCCCGAACGTTTTTCGAACACGATGGTATCGCCATCGGGCGAGAACTGCGGCTGCGCATAGTGGCCGGGGGTCCGGGTAACCGCCCGTACGTTCCGACCATTCGCATCTGCGGTCATGACCTGCCCCAGCCCATCGTCGGTCCAGCGCACGAACACGATCCGTCGGCCGTCGCGCGACCAGCTCGGCCACAGCTCGAGCGCCTCGCCCCCATCCGACAGGAAGCGCTGAGGCTCGCCGCCGCCAAGCGGCTTGGTGTAAAGCTTGCCGAGGCTTTCGAAGACGACCGTGCGGCCGTCGGGGCTGACGCTGGCGAAACGAGGGATTTTCGCCGTGAAGCTGTCCTCGCCCACCGGGATTACAGGATGGGGCGCATCGGCAACGCCGCGCGTGTCGTCGATCCGGAACGGGATCACGCTCGCGCCGCTGCCATCGGCGGCGATGCGGCGGATTTTGCCGCCGGCCCAGGCGACGATCGCGCTGCCATCAGGCGTCCAGTCCATGCGCGGATAGAAGCCATAGACCGCCCAGGTCTCCTGCATATCGAGATCGAGATCGCCGTAGATCATCCGCTCGACGCCGGTGGTGAGGTTCTTCACCCACAGCTCGGTCGTATCCTTTTCGCGCCGGATGAATGCCAGCGATGTGCCGTCGGGCGACGGCGTCGGGCGCACGGCCCCGCCATACCCGCTGGCCGCAGTCGTTACTTCGGTGGTGGCGAGGTCGTAACGCTCGATGGCGAAGGTCCCTTGCGTCGAATCCTGCGCATATTCGAAGATCGGGCCGCCGGTGACGTTGCGGGTGTAGTAGACTGCCTCACCGCCCGGCGCATAGATCGGCTCGCCGAGCTCCTTCTGCAACGTCTCATTGGCGCGCGCGACCAGCTTGACGCCGCCACCGCCGGAAGGATGGTAGAGCCAGATTTCCCCGGTGCCGAGAGAGCGCTCGGTCGTGAAGTGCTTCTTGGCGACGATGTATTTGCCGTCCGGAGACCAGTCGGGCTGGTTCAGGAGGCGGAATTCTTCCTTGGTAACCTGGCTCTTGCTCGAACCGTCCGCATTCATCACCCAGATGTTGTCCCCGCCGCCACGGTCGCTGGTGAAAGCGATCCGCCGTCCGTCGGGCGAAAAGCGCGGCTGCACCTCCCACGCCAGGCCTTCCGCGATCCTGCGCGGCGTGCCGCCGGCGATCGGCATGGTGTAGATGTCGCCGAGCAGCGCGAAGGCGAGCGTGCGTCCGTCGGGCGAGGCATCGACATCGATCCACGTACCCTCGTCGGTACGGATCGGCACTTGCCGGATGGTGAAGCCGCGCGGATTGGCGACGTCCCAACTTTCGTCGTTACTACTCGATGCCGCCGGATTGGCAGTTGCGGGAGCCGCATCGACCGCCATGCCCGACCCTTCGGCAGGCTGTTCGTCCTGCGAGGCATCGACCTCCTGCTCTTCGACCGGATCGGGAGTCGGTTCGGGGTCCTGTGCAAGGGCCGACTGACTCGCGAACAGGGCTGCAAGAACGGATGCGATGCTGGATTTCATGATTGTCTCCCTCGAATGCCTTGCCCGCTTCATAGGCGGCTGGGGCGCGAGGGCAAATGGCGATTGCGAGCGGGGCTTCAGCCTACGCTGGCGCGCTCCACCAGACGCACGGGTACCCGCCGCTCCGGCTTCTCGCCTTCCTTGGCCAGCGCCGTGTCGATGAGCAGCTTGCCCGCCATGGCGAAGTCCGGCTCCACCGTCGTCAGCGGCGGCGCGCTGAACTCGCCCGAACCGAGCCCGTCGAAGCCGATCACCGAGACCTTGCCCGGCACCGCAATCTGGCGCGAGGCGAGCTCCTCCAAAGCTCCCAGCGCCATGGCATCGCAAGCAAAGAAGAGCCCATCGAAATCCGCGCCCTTCTCGACCAGCGTAGCGATGGCGTTGCGCCCCTGCGAAACCCGATCCTCGCCTTCCCCCACCAGGGGTTCGTGAACTTCCAGACCGCCCGCCTTCATCGCCGCGCGATAACCTTCGTAACGTTCCGAAAACTGCCGCTGCGAGCAATGCGTGTCGCCGACGAAATGGATCGAAGTCGCGCCGCCTTTCACCAGCCGCTCGACTGCAATCCGCCCCCCGTCGCGGTTGTCGGAGCGCACCCATGTGGCATCGTCGAACGGGGAGCCCCAGAAGGCGATGGAATCGCTCTGCGCGGCGCATTCGCGGAAATAGTCCCATGCGGGCTGATTGGTCGCCGTGCCGATCACGACGACGCCATCGGCCTGCCGCCGCGCGACGTAGTGGCCGAACAGTTCTTCGGGCTCGGCCTGGAACGAGACGAGCGCTTCGTAACCCCGCTCCGCCGCCGCCGCGCAGGTGCTGCCCAGCATCGAATAGTAAAACGGATTGATCGCGGCAGCACCCTGCCCTGCCCGGCCGATCACCACGATTGCGATCGTCCCAGTTTCGCCACGCCGCAGACCGGCCGCGCGGGCATTGACGTGGTAGCCGAGCTCTTGTGCCGCCTGCTCCACCCGGCGCCGGGTCGCTTCGGTAATGGTCTCGGACCCCGAAAGCGCCCGGCTGACGGTCGACTGGCTGACCCCTGCACGCTCGGCAACATCGATCGAGGTCACGCGCCGCGGCGCACCGTTCAGACTGTTCGACATCCCACGTCCCATGGCAGTTTTATCGTGTCCCTAACCCGAAGTTCACGAGATTGCGAGTAGTGCAATTCAGCCCGCACTTGCACAGACGAACCGGCACCGCATAAGAGGGTGGGAACTGAGAGGTATCGCATGGCGCAGGACCATCGACGGGAAGACCGGTTCACAGTCCAGGTCGCAGGTCGCTATCGCGGCAAGCATGGCAATTCGCGAGACATCTGGATCAAGGATGTTTCCGAATATGGCTGTCGCTTTTTCGACAAATTCTCCATCCTCGAGGAAGACGGGGAAATCCTCGTCAAGCTCGGGAACATCGGCCCTATCCCCGCAGAAGTGAAATGGCGCGAGGGCAGCACGGTCGGCGCGCAATTCGATCGTCCGCTCCATCCCAGCGTACTCGAGCACATCGTTCGCGAGATGGATCGCCGCGAAGGCGAATAGCATGCGGCAGAGCGCTCGGCGTCGGCTGCTGGGCGCGGCAATTTCCTATCTCGGCGGGATTGCGACGCGTGTCGCCGTCCAGCTGGCGACGCTGCCGATCCTGTTCGCGAACTGGCCCGCAAATCGCGTCGGCACGTGGATGATGATTTTCGCGGTTCCATCCTATCTCGTGATGGCGGGACAGGCCTTTTCCGGCGCGGGCGGGAACGCAGCCCTTGCCGCTGCGAGAGAGGATCGCTGGACCGACGCGCGTGCGGCGTTCCGGGCGAGCTGGATCTGGGGAACCGGGCTAAGCGCGCTGGCCATTGCTGTCTTGATCGCTTGCGCGATGGTCGTCCCCGCCGACCTCGCCCGCGATTTCGGCTTTGTCGACCAGAGCGAACTCCGCCTCAGCACCGTCTGGCTGGGCATGTATATCTTCGCCTTGGTCCAGGCTGCGCTGATGCTCGTGCCGCTGCGGGTGAGCGGACATTATCCGCTCTCGGCTGTGGCGCTCAATATCGCCGCTCTGACGGAGATCGCGGTGCTCGCGCTATGCGTCACCCAGAGCCAGTCCTTTGTTCTGCTGGCGGCTGCTCTGGCAGGCTTGCGCTGCCTCACCGCCGTGGCAATCGGCGCGATCGCCTATCGCCACGCGCCGGAGGTTTTTGTCGCCCCGGCGGTGCCCCTCCGGCCGACCCTGCGCCAACTCCTTCGCCCATCGCTGGCCTTCATCATCCTGCCGGTCGTCTATACGCTCAATCTTCAGGGCTACACGCTGCTGGTCGGCTTTGCTTTCGGCGCCACCGCGGTCGCCGGTTTTGTCGCCATCCGGGTCGTGGTCCGCGCGATCGATCTGGTCATGACGGTCGTCTATTCGGTCCAGTTCTTCGAAGCCGGCTATATCGAGGGCGACAAGCAAGCCATCCAGCGGCGCCAGCTGGCGACCATGACCACCCTTACGACAGTCGCGATCGCCGTATTTGCTTGCGTGCTGATGCTGGCGGGCGACTGGCTGCTTGCCCTGTTCACTGCCGGAAAAGGCGCTTTCGATCCCGGGCTGGCGTTTACTCTGCTTGCGGCCGGTGCGCTTCGCGGGCTTGCAACGACACCGCAGTCGATGGTCGCTGCAGAGAGTGCCCATGGCGCCTTGGCCCGTAGCTATCTCCTCGCCTCGCTGCTCGCACTGGGTGCAGCGACGGCTCTGGCGACGGCCGGCCTGCCGCTGCTGGTGATCGTCGCCATGCTCATCCCCGCCGAGCTGGTGGCCACAGTGCTTGCCTTTCGTACCGTACTAACCAGGCTGGACTGGAACGTGCGGAATTTCCTTCGCGCACTCGGGAGCCGCGATCGCCTTGCCGACGTCGTCCACCTGGCGCGTTTCCTGGGGCAACGCAGCTGATCGCAGCTTGCGGCCTGCCGCCGGAAGGGTCATTCTGCGCCGACCGTGTACGACTTCCTGCTCCTCGCCTCCTGCCTCGTCTTTATCGGGACATGCATCGCCTACGCCCGGCACGATGCGGCGAGCCTGTTCCACCCGGCCACAATCTATTTGGCCTTCCACGGCTTCATCTTCGTGATCCGACCGCTGTTTGCCCGGTTCTACGAATTCGATCTCGTTTACAGGGTCTATGATTTCCTGCCGTCGATGAGTGACAAGATTACAGTCATCCTCGGCTCGAACCTGGCGATGCTCGTCTTTGTCTTCACCGCTCTGCGTGTGGGAGGACAGCCGGTGGCACGATCGCCCGACGCTCTTGAATTCGACCGCTTACGGCGCGATTTTACGGGGCCGATACTTCTCACCTGCGTCTTGTTGGCGCCTCTCGCCCTCGCGGCTCAGTTCGCAACGTGGGAGCGGCGGGTCGATCCCTATCTGACCATGGCCCGCGATGCCGGGACGGGTATCATGGTCAACGTCGAGGCCAACGGCTGGTTCATGGAATCAGCCCTGATACTCGCACCGCTCTCGGTATTTGCCGTCTGGCTGCTGCGCTACCGGCCCTTGGGATGGTTCATTTTCGCGATCGCCAGCGTGCTGATGCTCGGCTCGGGAGGGCGCGGCGCATTCGTCTTCGCGGCCACGGCTATTGCAATTATCTTCTTGCTGGAGCGGGGTAGACGCTGGTTCGACCCACGAGTCGCGGGGCTGGGCATTCTCGCAGTACTTGTCTTCAATGCGGTCGTGATCGATCGCGGCCAGAGTTTGCGCAGCATGCTGGGTTCAGACCTCGATGGCGGCTACACCACCGCCCACGATCTCGACCCGCTCGAGCACATGGATTTCGCCAATCTCGAGTATTTCGAATATATCGTCTACGCGGTCCCGCAACGCACCGGCAGCTGGGATTATTTCGCGCATAATCTGCAGATTTTCACAGAACCCGTTCCGCGATCGCTATGGCCCGACAAGCCGATCGGATCGCCGGTCAAGTTCTTCGAGCTGTGGGATTACGGCACGCCGATCGGCATGACGATCTCGCTGCCCGGCGCGGGGTGGATGTCGTTCGGATATGTCGGGATTGCGATCTACGCCGCGCTTTTCGCCTGACTCTACGGCGCGATCTACGCCCGGCTGCTCGGTCGATCGGCCACGCCGGTGGCGATGCTCGCCTATGCTTTGCTGGCAGCGACGACCATCGTTGTGTTCCGCGATGGCATATTGCTTACCCTGTTGCGCCAGCTACCGTTCTATTTCGGGCCGTTCCTGCTCGTTCTTCTATTTGCCAGAGTCAAAAAACCGAACACCCCGCGGACTATTGCGCCGTATGACCCGGTTGGAGAAACACCGGCCGACCGACGCCGCGCGCTGGCGAGCCAGGGATCGCGCCAGCTACTTTGACCCTGACTGCAGTGCCCGAAGGCGAGCTCCCCACAAAACATTTCATTTAGAGACTGACTGGCGCTTGCCGCTCTCATGGTCTATTCTGTGACCAAGAGGAGAGAAGAATGGCTGAATTGGCGAGCGATTTCGATGTGCTGATCGTCGGCGCAGGCATATCCGGTATCGGAATGGCGGCGCATATGAAGGACAAGGCCCCGACCCATAGTTTCGCCATTGTCGAGCGACGCGACAACATCGGTGGCACTTGGGATCTATTCCGCTATCCCGGCATCCGTTCGGACAGCGACATGCATACGCTGGGGTTCGAATTCGAACCGTGGAAGCATGAAAAGTCCATCGCCGATGCCCCTGCCATCCTCGACTATCTCGAGCGCATCACCGACGATCGAGACATCCGGCAGCATATCCGCTTCGGCCACAAGGTCCTTTCCGCCGACTGGCGCGGCAGCGAGGCCCGCTGGCATGTCACGCTCGAAACGAAGGAAGGCGAGCGCAAGCATCTCACTGCGAACTGGCTCTACCTCGGCGCAGGCTATTACGATTACGACGAGCCCTACGACCCGGGCTTCGATTTCGGCGAATTCGAAGGCCAGGTCCTGCATCCGCAGTTCTGGCCGGAAGACCTCGATTATACGGGCATGAACGTCGTCGTGATCGGGTCCGGCGCGACCGCCGTCACCATCGTGCCCTCGATGGCCGACAAGGCGGCCAAGGTGACGATGCTCCAGCGCACGCCGACCTGGATGTTCAGCCGCCCGGCCAAGGATTCGATCGCGAATTTTCTGCGCAAGATCCTGCCGGAGGAAACGGCCTACAAGATCACCCGGTGGAAGAACATCAAACTGCAGGACTTCGGCTTCAAGCGCGCGCGCACCAAGCCCGACAAGATGGCGGAAGGCCTGCACAAGCGCATTCGCAAGTCGATGGGCGAGGATTACGACCTCACCGATTTCACTCCGCCCTATAATCCGTGGGAGCAGCGCCTTTGCCTGGTGCCGGACGACGATCTGTTCGAAGCCATGAAGAGCGGGAAGGCGGATGTGGTGACCGGTCACATCAAGGCATTCGAGAAAGGCGGGGTCCGCCTTACGGACGACACCTTCCTGCCTGCCGATATCGTCGTGACCGCGACCGGCCTCAAGCTGGCGGTGGCCGGCAAGATCGCGCTGTCGAAGGAAGGCGAGCCGATCGATCTCGCAGAGCACTTCTACTACAAGGGCTGCATGTTCTCGAACGTGCCGAACCTGGCGGTCGTGTTCGGCTATCTCAACGCCAGCTGGACGCTGCGCGCGGACATCAATTCGGATTACGTCTGCCGCGTGCTCGAACTGATGAAGGGCATGGACGTGGACATCGTCGTGCCCCGCCTGCCCGAGGATCACGGTCTCGAAGAAGACGACATCTTCGACTTCTCGTCCGGCTATATCCAGCGTTCGAAGCACATCATGCCGAAGAATGCGGTGGGCTATCCCTGGCGGCTCAATCAGGAATATGTGCTCGATCGCAAGCGCATGGCGAGCGAGCCGGTCGACGATGGCGTGCTCACCTTCTTCCGCGCGACCGAAGAGGTTTCGGCTGCGGAGGGAAGCATGGAAGCTGCGGAGTAGCTTTCCGCGCCGCACCGCATTAGGTCGGAGCGCATGAGCGAACGCATCTACACCGCCGGCCTCGTCGTTATCGGCGACGAGATCCTGTCCGGCCGCACGCATGACAAGAATATCGCGCAGGTCGCCAGTTGGCTGCAGGTGCAGGGGATCCGCCTTGCCGAAGTGCGCGTCGTGCCGGACGTGATCGCGCGGATCGTGGAAGCGGTGAATGCGCTGCGCGAGGCGAACGACTATCTCTTCACCACCGGCGGGATCGGTCCCACGCATGACGACATCACGGTCGATGCCGTGGCTCGGGCGCTGGGTGTCGACGTTATCGTCCACCCGACTGCGCGGGAGATTCTCGAGAAATACTATGCCGACAAAGGCGGCATCACGGATGCACGTCTGCGCATGGCCCGCGTGCCCGAGGGGGCGGAGCTGATTGCCAACCGTATGTCGGGTGCACCGGGAATCAAGATCGGCAACGTGCACCTGATGGCGGGCGTGCCGCATATCACGGCTGGCATGCTCGACGCGCTGACGGGTACGCTGCAGGGCGGTAAACCGCTGATCTCGGAGACGGTCGGCTGCTGGACGCCGGAGAGCGAGGTCGCCGACATCCTCCGGCAGGTCGAACAGACCCACACTTCTTGCCAGATCGGTAGCTACCCCTTCTTTCGCGAGGGCCGCGTGGGCGCGAATTTCGTGGTCCGCTCGACCGACCGCGGAGAATTGAAGAGCTGTGTCGACAGCCTGTGCGACGGGTTGGCGAGTGGCGGTTTCGACTTTACCCCCGGCGGAATCTGACGAAGCCTTTGTTAAGCCTGCCACGCGCAGTATCCCTGCTCTACGGGAGGTTTGCTGACGCGTGGAATGGCTATTCATCCTGATACTCGGCGGGGTCGCCTATTACCTGACCGAGCGTCTTGGTAAGGCCGAACGCCGCATCGAAGAGCTGAGCGAGCTGCAGGATCGCATGTTCGATTACATGCGCTCGGCCAACGATGACCGGCGGGGCGAGCCTGTCCCTGACGAGCCGGCTGTCGAGGCGATGCCCGAGCGCCCAACGAGCGTCCCGAAGGTGGTCTTGCAGCGGGATCGCCCCAATGTCGCAGACGAAGCCAGCGTTTCAGCTACACCGCTGGACGAGCCGGAGCCTGCATCGCAGCCCGTCGATGAACCGTCCTCGAAAGAGCCGTTCTTCGCGCTCTTCAGTTTCGACCTTGAAGACGTGTTCGGGCGGCGACTGCCGATCTGGGCGGGCGGCGTCACGCTCGCCGTCGCGGGCGTCTTCCTCGTCCGCTACTCGATCGAGCGCGGGCTGATCACGCCCACGCTTCGGGTCGTCATGGCCTTCCTGTTCGGCGGAGGGCTGATCGCTGGCGCAGAGGCGGCGTACCGTTTTCGCGACAAGGTGGCCGACCCGCGCGTGGCGCAGGCGCTGGCTGGCGCAGGTCTCGCCACGCTTTACGCGGGTTTTTACCTCGCCGGCTCACAGTACGGGCTGATCGGGCAGACGCTCGCCTTCCTTGGCTTGGCCGCCGTGACCGCAGGCGCGATCGGCCTGTCCTTCCGCTTCGGCTTGCCGAGTGCCGTCCTCGGCCTGGTCGGCGGCTTCGCGGCCCCTGCGCTGGTCGGTGGCGAGGAGACGAACCTGCCGCTGCTGGCGCTCTACCTCGGCCTCGTCACCGGCGGACTGGTTTACGCGGGCCGCCAGCAACAGCGCCAATGGCTCGGCATTGCCGCCATCGTCGGCGGGCTCGGATGGGGTGCACTGCTGCTGCTGGCCGGCGATCCGGGAGTGGCGGAGATTCTTGCGCTGGGCCTCTATTTCGTGGCCCTCGGCGCGGTCATGCCCGCACTTGGCGAGGCTGGGCGGTTCGAGCGGCCCTTGCGGCTCGCCGCGGCGCTCGTCGCCAGCGTGCAATTGGCGCTACTGGTCGATCAGGGCGGCTATGCACCGCTCGCCTGGGGGCTATACCTGCTGCTCGGCGCGACCTTGGCATTCTTCGGCTGGAAACGGCCTGAGATGCGCGAGGCCAATGGGATCGCGGCGCTTGTCGGCCTGCTGCTCTATGCGCAATGGCCGGTGCCATTCCCGAGCGATTTTGCGTTCGTCGGCGCTGCGCTGGCGCTGGTATTTGCGATCGTGCCGCTCGCCTATCTGCGGGACAGTTCGGACCGGATCGGCGACCGCCTGCAGGTCGCGCTGGTGCCGCCAGCGCTTGCCGCAATTGCCTACGCCACTTTCGGCAAGTTCGACGCGGACGAGGCCGAATGGGCACTGTTCCTTGCGACCGTTTTCCTAGCCCTCATACCGGCGGCAGGCGCGTGGCTGCTACGTTTGCGGGAGGACCGCCGCTGGTTTGCCGGTCTGCTCGGATCGGCCTCCGCGCTAGCGTTCGCGGCTCTGCTGATGGTGACGCCGGGCTGGACTTCACCCGTGATGGCGTCGGTCGCGCTGCTGCCCGCGTTCGTCATGCTTTTCCGGAACGGCGAAACGGCAATTTCGCGGCTGTGTTCGATCGGCTGTGTCGTGACGCTCGGGGTACTGATGGCGACCGGCACCTTTTTCGACGAAGCCGCTTTGCTCGGCGGTGACGCCGGTTCGACGACGACATGGCAGGCCGCCTTGCGCTGGACCGCCGCAACCGCTCCATTTGCAGCACTGGCGGCGTTTAGCCGAGAACCGGCGATGCGCCACAGCGCCGAAGTGGTCGGTGCGTTTCTCGTATACGGAGCGCTGGCGCAAGTGGTGCCTTCCGACGTTCTGGCATGGACCGCAGTCCTCTGCGCTTTTGCCGTCTGCCGTTTCGCGAAGGAGCGAGAGGTTGCTCAAGGTACATTTACATTCGTGGCGCTACTGTGGGCACTGGTCCCCCTGCTGACTTGGCTGGAGGCGGGTGCAGCCTCGCTCGCCGCCGATCCCGTCTATGTGATCGACCTGCCCTCAGCCAAGGCGGTGTTGCTCCGCATCCTTCCGCTGGCGGCGGCGCTGGCAATCCTGCCTTCGCTGCGGGCCATCCGCGCTGTCGAGACCCTGCGTCCCGCATGGCTCGCTGCGCCGGTGCTGCTCATCTCGGCGCATGTGCTATTCAAGCAGCTGCTGGCGATCGAGACCGAGACCCGCTTTGTCGCGCTCGGGCTCGCCGAGCGGACTTTGTGGGAAGCTCTGCTCCTCGGTCTGGCATGGCTCGCCGTCACCGGTGTTGCCAGTGTCGCGCCCCGGCGCTGGCTGGGCATCGGTCTCGCCGCGACAGCACTGCTGCATTTCACGATCTATACCGGCCTGCTCCACAACCCTCTCTGGGACCGTCAGGCGATTGGCCCAGTGCCGATCGCGAACCTCGCGACCGCTGCCTACGGCATCGCGATCATTGCCGCGCTATCGCTCAGGCAATGGCTGGCAGAGAGGCTGCGCCCCGCGTTCGACGGCGTAGTAATCGCGCTTTCTTCGGTACTGGTCCTGACCTTGCTCAGGCAGGCATTCGAAGGCTCTATCCCGGCAAGCATCCCGCTATCGCAAACGGAAGACCTGATGCGCAGCTTCGCCGGCATTCTGCTCGCGCTTTTCTACCTGTTCCTCGGCAACCGCCTGGACCAGCGCAGCTGGCGGATCGGGTCGCTGGTGCTGATCCTGATCGCCGTGGCCAAGGTGTTCATCGTCGACGCAGCGGGTCTGGAAGGGCTGCTCCGAATTGCCAGCTTCATGGCGCTGGGTTTCAGCCTGATCGGCATCGGCTGGGTTTATTCCCGACAGTTGCGGATTACGCCTGCCGGGGACGCCCGATAGCGAAAGGGCCGGGAGTTTCCTCCCGGCCCTTCTGAAACCCTGTCGGAGAAGAGAGGGCTTACGCGCCTTCGACCTCACCGAGGTCGACCTTGAGGCCCGGGCCCATCGAGCTGGTCAGCGTGACCTTGCGCACGAACTTGCCCTTGGCGCCCGACGGCTTCGCTTTCACGATCGCCTGCGTCAGCGCCTCGAAGTTCTTCTTCAGGTCTTCGTCCTTGAACGACAGCTTGCCGATGCCGGAGTGGATGATGCCCTGCTTCTCCACGCGGAATTCGACCTGGCCACCCTTGGCGTCCTTCACGGCCTGTTCCACGTTCGGAGTCACGGTGCCGAGCTTCGGGTTCGGCATCAGGCCCTTGGGGCCGAGCACCTTACCGAGACGGCCGACGACGCCCATCATGTCCGGCGTCGCGATCACGCGGTCGTAATCGAGATTGCCGTTCTGCATGTCTTCCATGAGATCTTCGGCACCGACCTTGTCGGCACCGGCGGCGAGCGCCTTGTCGGCATTGTCGCCCTTGGCGAACACGGCGACCTTCACGTCCTTGCCGGTTCCGCTGGGGAGCGAGACCATGCCGCGGACCATCTGGTCGGCGTGGCGCGGATCGACGCCGAGGTTCATCGCGACTTCGACGGTCTCGTCGAACTTCGCCTTGTGCTCGCGCAGCGTGGCGAGAGCTTCGTCGACGGTGTAGAGCTTTTCGCTGTCCAGCTTGGCGACGGTCTGCTGCTTCTTGGTCTGCTTTGCCATGGTCTTAGCCCTCCACCACGTCGAGGCCCATCGAACGCGCGGAGCCTTCGATGATCTTGGTGGCCTGTTCGATGTCGTTCGCGTTCAGGTCCTTCATCTTCTGCTCGGCGATTTCCGCCAGAGCCGAACGCTTGATGGTCCCGGCCGAAACCTTGCCCGGCTCCTTCGAGCCCGACTTGAGCTTGGCGGCCTTCTTGATCAGGAAGCTGGCCGGCGGGCTCTTGGTGACGAAGCTGAACGAACGGTCGGCATAGACCGTGATCGTGGTCGGGATCGGCATGCCCTTTTCCAAGCTGTCGGTCGCAGCATTGAAGGCCTTGCAGAATTCCATGATGTTCACGCCGCGCTGGCCCAGTGCGGGGCCGATGGGGGGCGAGGGGTTGGCGGTGCCCGCGGGCACCTGCAGCTTGATATAGCCGTCGATCTTCTTGGCCATGAATGGCCTCCTTTCTCACTTTCGCCGCGCCTGTTTCCAGCCGAGGCTCATGGTAAGCGGTCAAGCGGTGCGGCATGCCGAACCTCCCGCGCGGGGTTCCCGAAGCTGACTTGGGAAGGCGCGCACATAGCGATTTGGCGCCCAATTGCAAGCGATTCGCCGCTTTGCAAGCGATTCGCCGCTTTTCCGGCATGCAGGAGCCCTGTTGGGACTGCGATGGGCGTGTCCCATCACATGGACCGCATGGACCACAGTCCAGGGCGGAAAAACGAGCCTTTGCGCAAAACAGCCCCGTAGCCGGTTCATTCCGCATCAAAAACACGCAAGTCATTGTTTGCGGCGTAATGCATCGCGCCGGTGTAGGAAAACGTCCACACGACGTGCCGCGAACGCCCGTGGACCCGTGTGGGACCGTAGTCGAGAGCTCCTGCACCGCCGCTTCACGATGTGATAGGCTGCACGAATGTCATCTCGCTCCATCAATCCTCTCGCTGCAGCTATGACGCTCGTGCTTGGCGCCCCCTTGGCCGCACAAGACAAATCTGCCGCAGATCACGCCTCGAGAAAATCCGAATTGCCGCCGGCGCAGTTCGACGAGAACCTGGCGATCGGGGGCGAGGACATCGAGGCGCGCAAACTGCGTAGCCGGATGACGGTCGAGGTGGAAGTCAACGGCAAGGGCCCATACAAATTCGTTGTCGACAGCGGGGCGGACACTTCAGCCGTAGGCCAGATGCTGGCGGGCAAGCTTGCTCTGCCAGACGGCGCGCCGACGATGCTGCATGGCGTCACCGAGAGCAAGATGGTGGACCGCGCATCGGTCGACGAACTGCGGCTCGGCCCGACGGTCACAACCGACCTCGAAGTACCCGTCCTCGACGAGCGCGACATGGGCGGCGATGGCATGATCGGACTCGACGCGCTGGTGAACCAACGCCTGATGATTGACTTCGAAGAGCGCACGATCCGCGTCGATGACGATCTGGAAAGCGACCTCGAAAATGCCTCCGTCAGGGACGGGGTCATTGTCGTCACCGGCCGACTTCAGCGCGGCCAGCTGATCCTGACCGAGGTTTCGGCGAACCGCACCTCGGTCGATGCGGTGGTCGATACCGGATCGGAAGTGACTATCGGCAACCTGGCCCTGCGCGACAAGTTGCTGAGGAAAAGGCGCGGCGGCTTCCAGACGATCAAGGTTACCGGCGTCACCGGCAAAACCATTGCAATCGAGTTCGCTGTGATCCGTAACTTGAAACTCGGCCCTATTACGCTCCAGAACGTGCCGATCGCCTTTGCCGATATCCCGCCATTCGGTGTGTTCGGGCTGGAGGACGAACCGTCGCTCCTGCTCGGCACCGATTTGATGGAAACCTTCCGCCGCGTCTCACTCGATTTCCGGGACCGCAAGGTGCGCTTCCAGCTGCGCAAATGCGAGAACGCCGCGCTGCGGATGCGTACGAGCCCTAAGGCCTCACGCGTCCGCGCTACGCAGGAAAGCGCCTGCGCTCGTTAAAGTTCGAGCGCAGTCCCGCTCGGATTACTTGACCAGTTCGACCTGCTCGAATTCCAGTTCCACCGGAGTGGCGCGGCCGAAGATCGAGACCGAGACCTTGACCTTCTGCTTGTCGAAGTCGAGTTCCTCGACCAGCCCGTTGAAGCTGGCGAAGGGGCCGTCGAGCACCTTGACGTTGTCGCCGATTTCGTAATCGACCGAAACCTGCTTCTTCGGCGCAGACTTGGCTTCTTCCACACCGCCGAAATAGCGCGCAGCTTCCTTGTCGGAAATCGCCTGCGGCTTGTTGTTGGTGCCGAGGAAGCCGGTCACCTTGGGGGTGTTCTTGACGAGGTGGTAGACATCGTCGGTCATGTTCAATTTGGCCAGCACGTAGCCGGGCATGAACTTGCGTTCGACCTGGACCTTCTTGCCGCGCTTGATCTCGGTGACCGTCTCGGTCGGGACTTCGACCTCTTCCACGCCTTCGGACAGGCCCAGGCGCTCGGCCTCGGCGATGATCGAATCGCGGACCTTGTTCTCGAAGCCGGAATAGGCGTGGATGATGTACCAGCGTGCCATGTGTCGAAATTACCCTGTCGGAAGAATGCTAATCAGGCGAGCGTCAGCAGCCAGCGCACCACGGCGCCGAACAGCGAATCGACGCCGAGGAAGAACAGCGAGAGGATCAGCGTCAGGATGCCGACGAAGATCGCCGTGCGCACGGTTTCCTCGCGCGTCGGCCATACGACCTTCTTGCCTTCGGTCTGCACCTGCCGGAGGAATTCCGCCGGGCTGGTTTTCTGCTTGTTTGCCATCGCTCGCACTCTCGCGTAAAACTCGTCGCGCCTTCCGCCACGTCCCTTTCAGGTAGGGTCTCTCGCCGCCCCGGTTCAAGTCCGGGAGGGGCTTTTCGTGATCCCAATGTCGGAAGACGCAACGGCGTTTAGGCCGTGCGCGGCCAAAAGGCAAGCGGTGGAACGGCCGCATTTCCGGCCTTTTCAAGCGCGCCCTTCGGCCCTAGCCTCCGCGCTTTACCCATCCGGGTCGTATGAGGGGAATTCTTGCAATGGCAACCAGCCAGGCACCTAGTCTGGGCGAGCGGCTGATTCAGCCGGTCACCAACATATCCGACTTCATCTGGGGCGGTACGTGGAACGGGGCGGAAGTCCTGCCCTTCCCGCCCATGACCATCATCCTGCTGGGGATCGGCCTGTGGATCATGGTCGGCCTCAAGTTCTACCCCATCGTCAAGCTGGGCAGCGCCTTCAAGGGGCTGTTCGCAGGTCGCAAGAGCCAGGGCGCGGGCGAGATTTCGCCCTTCGCGGCGCTTTCTACGGCATTGTCGGGACAGGTCGGCACCGGCAATCTCGCCGGCGTCGCAACCGCCATCGCACTCGGCGGGCCGGGCGCGATCTTCTGGATGTGGATCACCGCCCTGTTCGGCATGGCGCTCGCCTTCGCCGAGGGCTCGCTCGCCATCCGCTATCGCGAGACGACCAGCGACGGCGTGAAGCGCGGCGGCCCGATGAGCTATATCATGATGGGCCTCGGCCCGAAGTTCACCTGGCTGGCAGTAATTTTCTGCCTCGGCACGCTGTTCTCCGCGCTCGTAACCGGCAACTCGATTCAGGCGAACGCCGTGGCCGACGGCCTCAACGAGCTGTTCGGGATCGAGGAATGGCTCGGCGGGCTGATCGTCGCGATCCTCGTCTTCATCGTCATCATCGGGGGCATCAAGTCGATCGGCAACGTGGCAGAGAAAGTCGTGCCGTTCATGGCCGCGACCTATATCGTCATGGCAATCATCGCGCTGATCCTGAACTTCGGCGATCTGCCGGAAACGTTCAGCCTGATCTTCAACGGTGCGTTCAACCCGCAAGCGGCGAGCGGCGGCTTCGTCGGCGCGGCCATCATCCTGGCCATCCGTGCGGGTGTTGCGCGCGGCCTGTTCTCCAACGAGGCCGGCCAGGGCTCGACCGCCATTGCCCATGCCGTAGCGCAGACGGACGATCCCGAATTGCAGGGCCGCATGGCGATGCTCGGGACCTTCATCGACACCATCGTGATCTGCACCATGACGGCGCTCGTCATCCTCACTGTGCGCGGCGATTTCACCGCGGCGGGCGAGCCGGTGCTGCATGCTTGGCAATCCGACAGGGTCGGGTTCGAGATGACGAGCGGGGCCTTCGCGGCCGCTTTCCCGGTGGAGGTTGCCAGCGTTCCCATCGGTACTCTGGTCGCATCGATCGCGCTGATCCTGTTCGTGTTCACGACACTTCTGACGTGGAGCTACTATGGGGAGCGGGCGATCACATTCCTCTACGACCGGATGAAGGGCTCGACGCGGTCGGGCGAGCGCAAGCTGCATATGGCGTGGCGCGTGCTGTGGTGCGTTGTGATCTGGCTGGGTGCGGCTCAGCCGAGTGAGCTGGTCTGGCGTTTGGGCGACATCTCGAATGCCGCGATGGCGCTGCCCAACCTGCTTGCCCTCGCGCTGCTCTCGGGCGTCGTGTTCAAGCTGGCCAAGGGCGACCGGACCGCGGGCAAGGACCACCACGCCGCGACACCGGAGGAGCCCGAGGAATACTGACGGCCTCCGTCAGGTAGCGGCACAGAAAAAGGGGCCGGGAGTGGACGTTACTCCCGGCCCCTTATCCTTTGACTGAACCCTCAGCGCCGACCGAACAGACGGGCAAGGAAGCCCGGCTCCTCGCTCTCCATCGGAAGGATCTTGCCATAGGTCTGAAAGCGAGCGGAACTGTCGCTGACTGGCTTCGGCTTCACCCACCGATCGGGGCGGCTACTGTGGAAGGACATGCTCGACATGGGCTAACCTCATGAAATGCTTTCCCTCCGTCCTAATGGGTAAGAACACCTATCGGGCGGATCGGGTTCCCACATGTTCTGCAGCCGCCCTACTCCATATCAGCCACAGCAGGACCAGCGCGGCGAGTGGCATCAAATTGATACCGAGCGGCAAGGCGGCCGCGCGCGTCGCGTAAGGCGCGAACCACAGCGCGACGAGCGCGAGCTTTTCGTAGGGGCGGAAGCCGTTGCGCAGTCCCCGGTCGACGGCCCACAGGGTCGGATAGATCAGGAAGGGCAGGTCGTAATTGAACAGATAGTGCGAGGCGAGCGCGGTCGCGGCCAGCGATGTTGCAGCTATCGCCGATGGATCTCCGCGAAAACGCCGCGCCGCCAGTACTGTCGCAGCCAGCGCGAGTGCCAAGGAAAGCCCGCCAGCGATGAAGGCTGCGTTGTCTCCCGCCAACAGTCGGGTCTGCGAGTAGAAGGTCGTCATGCGAAGCAGGAAGTCGCGATTGATGCCTTCCATCAGCGCAGCGCTCGCCTCCCAGCTGGTCGTGTAGGCCAGCAGGGTCTCGGTGCCGAATACGGCCCACGACAGCAGAATGAGCCCGACAGCCGTGGCGCCTGCCGCGATGAATGCGTTCCACCGACCGCTAGCAGCGAACCAGAAGGGCGCGAGAACTGCGAGATGTGGCTTGATCACGAGCGCGCCGAGCGCCGCTCCCGACCACACGGAGCGGTGAGTGAAAGCATGCGCCGCCAGCACCAGGAGCGCGCCGGTCAGCAGGCCGGTCTGCGCGTGGCCAGCCGCAATCAGCGCTCCAGGGTAAACCAGAACCAGCGGCCACAACCTCGGAAAGGCGCGGATGCCCGCCCAGGCCCAGAGCGCATAAGTAATAGCAACCCACGCGAACCAAGCGACGGGAAACGGCAAGGCTCCGAATGGCGCTGCTGCGAAGAGGAACGGCGGCGGATTGACGAAGGCGAACCAGCCCTCGCTCCCGGTGCCGGTCTGCACCCGCTGCTGGACCGCCAGATCGTAGGCTGAGGCCGAATCGCCCTGCACGGTGACATGCCCGGCTCCCCAAAAGGCGAGGAAGTCTGTGCCATCGACGCCCATCGCCTTGACGAAACTGTTCGCGAGCAGCGCCAGCGAGGCCAGCCCGAGGAGCAGCGCGTAACCGCGCACCCGCTGGCCGGTCAGCCAGTGCGCGTCACGGAAGAAAGAGCGGGCGTCCATGAAACCGGCTTAATCGGCACGGTTTCACGGCGCCAGATGCCGCTCGGCGCTTTTACCCGCCGCCGTTAGCGATCCAGCGGTCGATCTTGGATTCCAGCACAGGCAGCGGCAGGCCGCCGGTGTTGAGGACCTGCGCGTGGAAATCCTTGATGTCGAACCGGCTGCCGAGCTGCTCCCTGGCGCGATCGCGCAGTTCCTGGATCTTCAAAGCACCGATCTTGTAGGCCAGCGCCTGGCTCGGGATAGCGATATAGCGGTCGACCTCGTTTTCGACTTCGGTGCGCGTCATGCCCGAATTGTCGAGCATGAAGGCGATCGCCTGGTCGCGCGTCCAGCCCTTCGAGTGGATACCGGTGTCGACCACCAGCCGCATGGCGCGCAGCTGCTCGTCCTGTAGCGTGCCGTAACGCGCCCAGGGATCGTCGAACAGGCCCATGTCGTAGCCAAGCGTCTCCGAATAGAGCGCCCAGCCCTCGACGAAGGCGGTGGTGCCGCCGAAGCGCATGAAGGCCGGCAGGTCGGTGTTTTCCTGCGCAAGGCTGATCTGGAAGTGATGCCCCGGCGCGCCCTCATGAAGATAGAGCGTCACATTGCCCGTCGTGAGGCGGCTCGGCAGATCGTAGGCGTTGAAATAGAACGTGCCTGGGCGCGAGCCGTCAGGCGCGCCGGACTGGTACGATCCGCCCGCGGAATACCGTTCGATCGACACATCGTAAGGCTCGATCTTCAGTTCAGACTTCGGCAGTAGCGAGAAATAATCGCCGATCTTTTCATCGACGATCTCACCGATACGATAGAAATCCTGCGTCAGCCATTCGCGGCTTTCAGGCTTGAACTGCTCGTCGGTGCGAACGTAGTCGAAGAACTCATTGAGCGTGCCTTCGTAGCCCACTTCGGCCTGCAGCGCTTCGAGCGATCCCTTGATCCGCGCCACCTCGCTGAGGCCGAGGTTGTGGATGTAATCGGCCTCCAGTGGCAAGGTCGTCGTCTGCTCGATCAGCTGGGCGTAGAGCTCGTCGCCACCCTTCATCTGGCTGAGACCGATGCTGTCACGGGCCATGGGAAGATATTCGTCGCGCAGGAAATCGCGCACCCGCTCGTGGGCAGCGTTGATCTCGCGCGTTTTCGCTTCGTAAGCCGCCGTCAGGCGCGCCTTGTCGGCTTCGGAGAAGTCGTCGGGGAAGTTCTGGACCGGGCCCATGAACTGGGATTCGGCCAGCGGCGCCGCCAGCAGCGTATCGAGCTGTTCGATCACGCGGCCAATGGTCAGCTTCGTTTCCAGCACGCCGCTTTCCATCCCTTCGCGCGAGCGCTCGATCGCGCGGTCGCTGATGGCGATATAATCGTCGTGGCGGCTGAGGTTGTCCTCGTAATTCGCGATCGTCTTGAACTGCGCCGCGCCATTGCCGCTGGCGAAATTCGGATAAAAGGTATGGAAGCCGCGGAAGTGATTGATCGGCCGCACCTCGGTCAGCGCGCGGATTTCGTCGGACTGGCCGCGCAGAGCTGTTTCCTCCTGATATTTGAAAACATCGTAGGCTAGCTGGTCGGTCGGATTGAGCTTGCTGCGATCGATCTGGTCGAGCAGCGCGAGATTGAGCTGGGTGTCGAGCCGCGAGGCGTAGAAGCTGGAGTCGGTCAGGTAATCTCCGAGCCTATCGGCATTCGTGTCGTCGCCGCGGAACAGCCGGCTGAGGGGCTCCAGCTCCAGGCTGCGCGCATCCGATTCCGCGAAAAGCTCGAACAGCCGATCGCGCTCGCTTTCCTGTTCTGTCGTGGCAGCGGTGTGCTGCGCCAGTGCAGCGCCAGGTAGGGCGGCGACGAAAGAGAAGGCGGTAGCGGCCAAAAGGGCCCTGCGGAAACTGGTCATATCGATCCCCTGGAGTTCGTGTGTTGTCGACCTATGACACGGGATAGATCGACTCAAGCGAAGATGCAGACGACCGTCGCCCCATGCTCGACGAACGGCATGGCGCACTCGCGCATGATTTGCCCTTCGCGCGATGGTCGCTATGAAGCGCCCAACCGTTCTTTTCGAGAGAGGAATTTCGATGATCCTTCGCGCCGCGACTACTGCTGCAACCCTTCTAGCCACCGCATCGCTTGCCGCGCAGGCGCAGGCCCGGCCGATGACCCCGGAAGACGTCGCCAAGCTGGAAAGCGTGGGTACGATCGCCGTCTCCCCCGATGGCAGCCGCGTGGCCTACACCACTGCCAGCCTGCCCGACGTGACCGAGGGCGAGGACAACGGTTCGACCAGCCTCCGGCTCAGCATGGCGTACGGCCCGAACAATGCCCGCGAATTCCTGCCCGATGACATCAGCGCCTCGTCGATAGCGTTCTCGCCCGATGGCCGGATGGTAAGCTTCGTCTGGGCCGATGAGGACGAGGACCGCGCGGTCTGGGGCATTCCGGTCGACGGCGGTGCCCAGCGCAAGCTCGCCGCGGTCGATGGCGCGGATGTCCGCGCCTATGCCTGGGCCCCCGATGGTTCGCGCATGTGGCTGCTGGCCGGTGCCGAACAAGACACTGCTCGCGAAAAGGAAGCCAAGGCCGGCTTCAATGCCATCGTCTATGAGGAAGAAGCCCGCCTCAACCGCCTGTTCGCCGCAAATGTCGGCGGGGTAGTGGACGCCGATCCGCGCGCCGTTACCATTCCCGGCTATGTGAGCGCTTTCCGGGTCGCGCCCGATGGCCGCACGGCGGTGGTCGACAGCGCGCCGACGCCGCAAATCGACGATGCCTATACGTCGAAACGCGCCCATGTGCTCGATCTGACGAGCGGCAGGGTTCTGCGGGTGATCGAAACCCCGGGCAAGCTGGGAGATATCGAGGTTTCGCCCGATGGCCGACAGCTGTCGATGATCGCCGGTGTCGATATGAACGACCCTGCGGACACGACGCTCCATCTCGTTGATGTTGCCAGCGGCCAGTATCGCGCGCTCAACGCAGGCGCGCCGGAGGCCGCCGTCGACGCGGCATGGCTCGCCGACGGTCGCCTGGCTGCAGTGATCCACAAGGGCGCTGAAAGCGCGCTGCGCATCTACAATGCCGATGGCAGCGTTGCCGAAGAACATGAGGGCGGCGACCTGCTGCTCTCCAGCCTCGAGACCGGCGGCGGCACGATCGCGGTCGAAGCCAGCAGCGCGCGCCACCCGACCGAATTGTTCGTCTGGTCCAACGGTGCTTTCCAGCGGTGGACGACGCACAACCCCTGGCTATCGGAAATCGACTTCGGCAACCAGCGCACGATGACCTTCACGGCACGTGACGGCCAGCAGGTAGAAGGCGTATTGATCGAGCCGGTCGGCGGCGTCCCGCGCGGCGGCGCCCCGCTGATCCTCGACGTGCATGGCGGACCGGAAGCCCACGAGTCCGATGGCTGGAACACCAGCTACAGCGGCCCGGGCCAGGTCGCCGCCGGTCAGGGTTACGCCGTATTCCTGCCGAACTACCGCGGGTCCACCGGTTACGGCACGGCCTTCTCCAAGCAGCACACCGGCAACTACACCGATCCCGAATTCACCGATCTGGTCGATGCCAAGCGCGCGCTGGTCGAGGCCGGAATTGCCGATGCCGACCGCGTCGGGGTGACCGGCGGATCCTATGGCGGCTACGCCACGGCATGGTCCTCGACTGCCCTGTCGGACGAATTTGCCGCCGGTGTGATGTTCGTCGGCATTTCCAACCAGATCAGCAAGTTCGGCACGACCGACATCCCGTACGAGATGTACAATGTGCATTCCGGCAAGTGGCCGTGGGACGACTGGCAGGGGATGCTGGAAGTCAGCCCGATCTACCATGTCGACAAGGCCAACACGCCGCTGCTGATTTTACATGGCGAGGAAGACACACGCGTCTCGCCCAGCCAGAGCTACGAGCTTTATCGTTCGATGAAAGTGCGCAAGCCCGATGTGCCGGTACGCCTCGTACTCTATCCGGGCGAGGGCCACGGCAATCAGAAGGCTGCCGCCCGCTACGACTACAACCTGCGGATGATGCGCTGGTTCGATACCTATCTGAAGACCGGCGATCGCGACGCGGAGATGCCCAGTCCGCGGCCGACGCTCGAGATAGCCGAAGACGAAGGCTGACATAAAAAGGGCGGCTCTCGGGCCGCCCTTTCAATTGTTACGCTCAAAAAGCTCAGAAAGTGTAGCCGATCCCCGCCGCGACCATGAACTGGTCCGCGCTGCCGCGGATGCTGGTGAAGGGGCTGTCCTTCGCATCGCCGAGCAGCCGCGAGTAGCTGGCCAGCCCGATCAGGGCGAGGCCACCGTCCGTCACATCGCCATTGAGGTCGAAGGCCAGCAGGACATTGGTCCCGATGCTCTCGAAACCGCCTTCCGCCTGGTAGAGCGGCAAGGCATCCGGGTCGGGAACCAGCGTGTTGAGCGGTCCGACCGAATAGTAATAGTCGGCGAAATCGTCGTCGATATGATTGGCGCTGACCGAAAGCGAAGCAGCAATGCCGCGGCTAAGCGGCGTGAAATAGGTCACGCTCGGGCTGATCGTGCGACCGCTATGGGCACCGTTGATGTCCCATACTGCGTCGAGATTGACGCTCACACTGTCGTACGGGTTGAGCACGCCGGGAAACGACACACCTACGCTCGGGCCGACTTCGATCGCCGTATCCAGCTCACCATAGCGTGCAACGACCTCGTCCTTGATGTCGTCGATATCGACGCGGTCGCGATTGAGCTTGATCATCGGCCCCGCCGAGAACGACACGCCCTCATCTGGATCGGGGACGAAATCGAGGGCAATACCCGCGGGTCGCGGGTTGATGTCCACTCCGCCCAACGAGCCCTGCACGATCGGCAAGACGAAAGCGGTGTAATCGTCCGAGCCGGAATAGCTCGGCCCGTAAGCCACGCCGACACCGACGCTGACGAAATCGCCATCGAATACGGTTGCCTCGACTGCATTTTCTTCCGGAGCACTTGCGGCAACGCCCGGCTCCCCCTGGTCCTGAGCGCTGGCAACGGATGCGGAAAATGCCGCGCCGAGAGCGGCGGCGATAGCTAGCTTGTTCATGGAAACCCTCACTTCGTCTTTCGCCTCAAACGGCTTGGCGCGCATCGCGTTCCAGTGTCGCACAACGAATAGCCGCATTGCCGCCGGAGCGCGAACTGCCTAAGCCCCGCAACCGATGAACGGGCGCATGATCGATATGGCAATCGTGGGCGGAGGGCTCGCCGGCGGGCTGATCGCGCTGGCCGTCCATCGCGCCCATCCGGAAATGCGCCTCGCCCTGTTCGAGAGCGGCGATGTCTTCGGCGGCAATCACCGCTGGAGCTGGTTCGACAGTGATCTCGACGCCGCTGGCAAGGCTTTGCTGGCAAACTGCCGCCAGGTCGAATGGGATCGTGGATATGAGGTCTATTTCCCCGACATCGCCCGCACCCTCACCTCGACCTATCATTCCATCGCGAGCAGGGATTTCGACGCCAATCTACGGCGTGAGCTCCCGCAGGAATCGCTGCGCCTGCTCAGCCCGGTCGCTGATGTGGCACCTGATGGCGTGACGCTGGAAAGCGGCGAGCATGTTCCGGCGCGCGTCGTGATGGATTGCCGCAACGCCGTGCCCTCCGCGCACTTGCGCGGCGGATGGCAGGTCTTCATGGGCCGCCACATCAAGCTACCCGCCGCGCACGGCATGCAGCGCCCGATCGTTATGGACGCCCGAGTTCGCCAGCACGCCGCCTATCGCTTCGTTTACACCCTCCCGCTGGGCGCGCAGGACCTCTTCGTCGAGGACACCTATTACGCCGACAGCCCGGTTCTTGAGCGCAGCGCCCTGTCGCGCAGGATCGACGACTATTGCCGCGAGCACGGTTGGGACGGAGAGATCGTCGGCGGTGAAACCGGGGTTCTGCCGGTCATCACCGGAGGCGATTTTGCCGCCTATCGGCGCGACATCGGCCCTCCGGGCGTGGTTCGCGCAGGCGCACGCGGCGGCTTCGTCCACCCATTGACGAGTTACACCTTGCCTTTCGCAGTCGACAACGCACTGGCAATCGCACGCGAGGCTACCCTGCCAGGAGAACAGCTCGCGGCATTGATCGACAAACGCGCCCGCGATCACTGGCGCGCGACAAGCTTTTACCGCGCGCTCGGCCGCATGCTTTTCCAGGGTGCGCAGCCGGAGGAACGCTTCCGCATATTCGCGCATTTCTATCGATTGCCGGAGCCACTCGTGGAGCGTTTCTACGCGGGCCACTCCACTCTGGCAGACAAGGCACGCATATTGATCGGCAAGCCGCCGATACCCATACCGGCGGCAATCGGCGCCTTGCTTGGCAAGGGCGCTCCGCTGGTCCAAGAGGGATCCTGATGAACGCCGAAACGAACACACCGCCCACCGCCACCGGTGAAACCACCGTTGCGGGCGTGCCTGCGACCGGGAAGACAGCCTGCGTCGTCGGTTCCGGCTTCGGGGGGCTTGCCCTTGCCATCCGACTGCAGTCCGCCGGTATCCAGACCACCGTGGTCGAGGGTCGCGACAAGCCCGGTGGCCGCGCGTATTACTGGGAAAAGGATGGCTTCACCTTCGATGCCGGCCCGACCGTCATCACCGATCCCGACTGTCTGCGCGAGCTATGGGCGCTGACCGGTCACGATATGGCGGAAGACGTCGAAATCGTGCCGGTCATGCCGTTCTATCGCCTGAACTGGCCCGACGGGACCAATTTCGACTATTCCAATGACGAGGAGCAGCTGTTTGCCGAAATAGCGCAGCTCAACCCGTCGGACGTCGCCGGATACCAGCGCTTCCTCGATTATTCGGAGGCCGTCTATCAGGAAGGCTACGTCAAGCTGGGGCACAAGCCCTTCCTCGACTTTAAATCAATGCTTAAGGCGGCCCCTGCCCTGGCGAAGCAGCAGGCCTGGCGCAGCGTCTATTCGATGGTGTCGAGCTATGTCGAGAACGAGAAGCTGCGCGAGGCGCTGAGTTTCCACACGCTGCTGGTCGGCGGCAATCCGATGAAGACCAGCAGCATCTACGCGCTGATCCACAAGTTGGAGAAAGACGGCGGCGTCTGGTGGGCCAAGGGCGGCACCAACCGGCTGGTCGCGGGCATGATCCGCCATTTCGAGCGGATCGGCGGCACCATGCGCGTCGGCGATCCCGTAGTGCAGGTCCACACGCTGGGCACCAAGGCGACCGAGGTGGAAACCGCATCAGGCTGGCGCGAGCGCTTCGATGCGGTCGCCAGCAATGCCGACATCGTCCACAGCTATCGCAACCTGCTGTCCGATTCCAAGCGCGGCAAATCTTATGCCGGGAAGCTGGCGCGCAAGAAATTCAGCCCCAGCCTGTTCGTGGTCCATTTCGGGATTGAGGGCACCTGGCCGGGCATCCCGCACCACATGATCCTGTTCGGCCCGCGCTACAAAGGCCTGCTGGAGGACATTTACGACCACGGTGTGCTGCCGGAAGATTTCTCGATCTACCTGCACCACCCCAGCGTCAGCGATCCGTCGATGGCGCCCGAGGGTATGAGCACCTTCTACGCGCTGGTCCCGGTCGCTCACATGGGCAAGCTGGCGGTCGATTGGGAGGAGATGGGTCCGATCCTCGAAAAGCGCATTCTCGACGAGATCGAGCGCCGCTTGATCCCCGACATCCATTCGCGCATCAAGACCAAGTTCCACTATGCGCCGAAGGATTTCGCCAGCGATCTCAACGCCCATATGGGCAGTGCCTTCAGCCTGGAACCGGTGCTGACCCAGAGCGCCTTCTTCCGCGGGCATAATCGCGACGACGTGATCGACAATTTCTACCTTGTCGGCGCGGGCACGCATCCGGGCGCCGGCATCCCCGGCGTGGTCGGCAGCGCCAAGGCGACCGCCGGCTTGATGGTCGAGGATTTGGTCGAGTGAACCGCCTTGCTGTCTATTGCGGTTCGGCTTCGCCCGAAGATCCGCGCTATATCCAGCTCGCCTACGATGTCGGCGCTGGCCTCGCGGAGCGCGGCATCGGCGTAGTGTATGGCGGCGGACGGCTCGGCCTGATGGGTGCGGTCGCGCGCGGCGCGCTGGAGGCGGATGGCGAGGTGATCGGTGTAATCCCCGACGCGCTCGCCAATTCCGAAGTCGCGAACCACGATTGCACCGAACTGTACACCGTCGGCGGCATGCACGAGCGCAAGCAGCGCTTCACCGATCTCTCCGACGGTTTCGTCACCATCCCCGGCGGTGTCGGGACGATGGACGAATTATGGGAAGCGATGAGCTGGGCGCAGCTCGGCTATCACCAGAAGCCTGTCGGCCTGCTCAATGCCTTCGGCTTCTATGACGACCTTATCGCTTTCAATCGCAGGATGGCCAAGGTGGGCTTCGTGCGCCCCGCTCACCAGAACATCCTGATCGCCGACGACAATCTCGGCGGGCTGTTAAAGAAAATGGCAAGCTACGAGGCGCATACGCCGATCTTCCAGATGAAGGCAGACGACCTCTGAACACGCCCCGCCCACTGACGACCAGCAAGATCCGCGCGACGCCGACGCGTGCCGGTGGCGGCCGCGACCGGCGCAATCTCATCGCTCGCGCCAAGGAAGCTATCGAGGAAGGCTCGCAGAGCTTCGCTGCCGCCAGCAAGCTGTTCGACCGCGACACGCGCGAGCGCAGCTGGCTCCTCTACACCTGGTGCCGCCGCTGCGACGACATTGCGGACAATCAGGACAAGGGCGGCCCTCTCGGCGATCAGGGCGACTTGAAAAACGCCGAGGACCGTGTGCAGGCGATCCGCGTGCTAACCAAGCGCGCACTGGATGAGCAGCCGACTGCCGATTTCGCTTTCGATTCCTTCGGTATGGTCGCCGATGAGACCGGCCTCACTTGGGACATGGCCAACGACATGATCGGCGGCTTCGCGCTGGATGCCACGCGCTGGCAGCCGGCGACCGAGGCCGACATGATGCGCTATTGCTATCACGTCGCCGGATCGGTCGGGATCATGATGGCGGTGGTCATGGGCGTCAGCAAGGACGACGGCGAGACACTGGACCGCGCCTGCGACCTCGGCCTTGCTTTCCAGATCGCCAATATCGCGCGCGACATCGTCGAGGATGCTGATGCCGGGCGCTGTTATCTCCCGAAGAGCTGGCTCGACGAAATGGGCTGGGAAGCAGGCGAACATGCCCTGCCGGAAAACCGCTTCCGCCTAGCGAGCCTGATGCCGCGCCTGATCGCGCTGATGGAGAAGCACGAGGAAGCATCCAAGCTCGGCGCGAAGAAGCTGCGCTTCCGGCAGCGCTGGGCGGTGCTGGCAGCGGCCAATATCTACGGCGCGATCGGGCGCAAGGTGCTGAACCGCGGGCAGCTGGCCTGGGACAGGCGCACGCGCGTGAGCGGGCTCGAGAAGAGCTGGCATGTCACGAGCGCCTTCTTCGAGGCCCTGTGGAACCGCCCCGCCCAGCCGCGCGAACCGATCCTGTGGAGCCGCCACGATTTCCGCCCCGTCGCTGGGTGGTAGCTTTCCTCCCCTCCCCGTTCGCCCTGAGCTTGTCGAAGGGCCGTCTTTAACTTTTGTACCGGTGCTCAAAAAAGTGCGGTGCTTCGACAAGCTCAGCACGAACGGAAGTGGTTGCGGTTTTCTTTTTCGCCGGAGCGGACTAACCCGCATCCATGATTTCAAAGCTCCTCATCGCCAATCGCGGCGAGATCGCCTGCCGCATCATCCGCACTGCGCGCGCCATGGGGATCGCCACGGTGGCGGTCTATTCGGATGCCGATGCCAAGGCGCTGCATGTGCGTACAGCAGACGAGGCGGTGCATATCGGCACTTCGCCCGCTGCCGAGAGCTATCTCGTCGGCGAGAAGATCATCGCTGCGGCGAAGCAGACCGGGGCCGAAGCAATCCATCCGGGATACGGCTTCCTGTCGGAGAACGCGGACTTCGCGCAGGCGGTGATGGATGCCGGGTTGATCTGGGTCGGCGCGCCGCCGTCCTCGATCCGCGCCATGGGCCTGAAGGACGCGGCCAAGAAGCTGATGCGCGAGGCGGGCGTGCCCGTCACTCCCGGCTATGATGGTGACGACCAGTCGGCGGAGCGCCTGAAGCAGGAAGCCGACGCGATCGGCTATCCGGTGCTGATCAAGGCGGTCGCAGGCGGCGGCGGCAAGGGGATGCGCAAGGTCGATGCGGCCGAGGACTTCCTCTCCTCGCTCGAATCCTGCCGCCGCGAGGCCAAGGCGAGCTTCGGCAATGACGATGTGATCCTCGAAAAATGGATCACCTCGCCTCGCCATATCGAAGTGCAGGTGTTCGGCGACAGCCATGGCAATGTCGTCCACCTGTTCGAGCGCGACTGCTCGCTTCAACGCCGCCACCAGAAGGTGATCGAGGAAGCCCCCGCCCCCGGCATGGACGAGGCCACGCGCGAGGAAATCTGCGCCGCCGCCGTACGCGCCGCCAAGGCGGTCGATTACGAGGGCGCTGGCACCATCGAATTCATCGCCGATGCTTCCGAGGACCTGCGCGCCGACCGCATCTTCTTCATGGAAATGAACACCCGCCTGCAGGTCGAGCACCCCGTGACCGAGGAGATCACCGGGGTGGACCTGGTGGAATGGCAGCTGAGGGTAGCAAGCGGAGAGCCGATCCCGCTCAAGCAGGAAGAGCTTAGCATCGACGGGTGGTCCATCGAGGCTCGCCTCTATGCGGAAGACCCGGCGACGGGATTTCTACCGAGCACGGGGCGGTTGGAATCCTTGGTCCTTGATGATCGCTGGGCCCGTATCGAGACTGGGGTGGAGGAGGGCGATTCGGTTACTCCGTTTTACGACCCGATGATTGCAAAGGTGGTGGTCCATGAAGACGGCCGCGATCAGGCTATCGAGACACTCAAGCGGTCACTAAATCATAGCTTCGTCGCACCCGTGAAAACTAACAAGGGCTTCCTGTTCGAGTGTCTCGACAATAGCGACTTCGCCGATGCCAAGCTCGACACTGGTTTGATCGGTGCCGCAGGTGACAAGCTTATCTCGCAAAAAGTGCCAGACATGAGTGTCGCAGACACAGCCGCAAGGCGATACAAGGCTGATAGGTTCGATTGGGGTGGATATGACCCAATCCTCGACCAGCTTTTTGGCTTTCGATTGAACAAACCAAGCGAGAACACCGTAACGCTTTGGTGCGGCAGCGAAACCTTCGCAGCAACGCCCAAAGGTGGGCGGCCCTGTCCGAACACCTATCCTAGTTTAGACGATGGGATCATCGTTACTGATCGCGGTTTCGACTACACGTTCTATCCCCATCCTCCGCGAACAGGCGGAGCAGCCTCCGCCGCAGACGGCGCGATCCTCGCGCCGATGCCGGGCAAGGTCATCGCGGTCGACGTGGCCGAGGGCGATGCGGTCACCGCTGGCCAGCGGCTGATGGTGCTTGAGGCGATGAAGATGGAGCACGCGCTCACCGCGCCGTTTGACGGGACCGTGACCGAACTCTCCGCCAGCGAGGGCGGGCAGGTGCAGGTCGAGGCGGTGCTGTGCGTGGTGGAGCCTGACGACACGGACTGACTTCCCAAACCCGTTCGCCCTGAGCTTGTCGAAGGGCTGCACTTTCTTCTAGCGTTGCGCTTTAAGTGAAGGACAGGGCTTCGACAAGCTCAGCCCGAACGGAGACTGGGATGGGTTGGGAAGCCGAACTCGAAGAACTGCGCCAGCGCGAAGCCCTCGCCGAGCAGATGGGCGGCGCGGACAAGGTCGCGCGCCAGCACGGGCGCGGCAAGATGGACGCCCGCGCCCGGCTCGCTGCACTGGTGGACGATGGCTCCTTCCGCGAAATCGGCAAGATCGCAGGCAAGGGTACCTATGACGCGGACGGCAATCTCGAATCCGTCCTCCCTGCTCCCTTCCTGTTCGGGAAGGCCAAAATCAACGGTCGCTCGGTGGTCGCCACGGCAGACGACTTCACAATTCGCGGCGGCGCGGCGGATGCCGGAATCAGTCGCAAGATGGTGCAGGCCGAGAAGATGGCGCACGAGCTCAAGCTTCCCATCATCCGCATGATCGACGGCACCGGCGGCGGCGGATCGGTCAAGACGCTGGAGCAGATCGGTGCGACCTATATTCCCGCCGTGCCCGGCTGGTCAGATGTGGTCATAAACCTCGACACCGTGCCGGTCGTCGCGCTGGCGCTCGGCCCCACGGCGGGACTCGGCGCAGCACGGATCGTCGCCAGCCATTATTCGATCATGGTCAAAGGCCTCAGCCAGATCTTCGCCGCCGGACCCGCCGTGGTCGATGGCCTCGGCGAGAGTTACAAGGGTTCGGACGATCACCAGCAGGCCAAGGAAGACCTTGGCGGCAGCGGCATCCACACGCGCAACGGCGTGGTCGACGACGAGGTCGCCAGCGAGGCCGAAGCATTCGCCCGCGCGCGGCATTTCCTCAGCTTCATGCCCGAACATGTCGGCCAGCTCGCCCGCCGCACCGAATGCCGCGACCCGGTCGACCGGCGCGAGGATGCGCTGCTCTCCCTCGTCCCGCGCGAGGACAAACAGGTTTATTCCATGCGCCGCTGCATGGAGATGGTCTTCGACCAGGGCACCGTGTTCGAGATCGGCAAGATGTGGGGCCGCGCCTGCATCACTGCGCTGGCCCGACTCGACGGCTGGCCGGTCGCGGTGCTGGCGAGCGACCCGAGCTATCTCGGCGGCAGCTGGGACGCCAAGACCAGCGAAAAGGTCGAGCGGTTCGTGAAGCTCGCCGACCAGTTCCGCCTGCCGATCGTCCACCTGGTCGACAATCCCGGTTTCATGATCGGTCGCGAGGCGGAGATGGCGGGCACGATCCGCTACGGCGTGCAGGCGATGAACGCGGTCTACAAGGCCAGCGTCCCGCTCGCCAGCGTGGTGCTGCGCCGCGCCTATGGCATCGCCGGCAGCGCGATGAGCAATGCGGAAACCTATCAATACCGCTTCTGCTGGCCGAGCGGCGACTGGGGCAGCCTGCCGATCGCGGGCGGGCTGGAGGTCGCCTACAAATCCGACCTCGAAGCGGCCGAGGACCCGGAGGCAGAACTCGCCGCGATCCGCGAGCGGCTGGACAAGGTGACCAGCCCCTTCCGCAGCGCCGAGCGTTTCAATGTCGAGGACATCATCGACCCGCGCGACACGCGGCCCTTGCTGTGCGAATTTGCGGAGCTGGCTTGGCGCAGGCTTCGCGCGGAGGGTTAGTCCGTCTCCGGCTCCGGTGGACCGAACAAAGCGCCGCGCTCGCTGAACAGAACGAATACGAGGCTCAGCACCGCAGTGCACAGCAATGCCAGCGCCAGCGGACGGGCCGTGCCGTCGTAGGCATAGCCGATGAACGCGCCGAGGAGCGCGCCGCTGGTCATCCGCAGGAAGCCCTGCGCCGAACTGGCCGCGCCGGCGATGTGCTTGAAGGGTTGCAGCGCGATACTGCCGAAATTCGCCCCGATGAAACCGAGCAGGCTCATGTTGGCGGCCATCAGCGGCACGAAGGTCCACAGGCTTTCGTCCGGCTGATTGGCGAAATAGAGCTGGGCCGCGGCCACTGCGATGAAGGCGAACAGGGCCACGTGACTCACGCGTCTTGCGCCGTACCGCTCGACGATGCGGCTGTTCGACCAGTTCGCTATCGCCATACAACCGGCACAGATCGCGAAGATCAGCGGGAAGCGGTCGCCCGCACCGAAGGCCTCGCCGATCAACTGCTGACTGGAATTGATGAAGCCGAACAAGCCGCCGAAAACCAGCGCGCTGCCGAGGGTGTAGCCGATTGTCTCGCGCAGGGTGACAGCCTTGCGCATGTTGCGCGCGATCACCGGTATGCGGATTTCCTGCTTGTCGTCCTCGTGCAGCGTTTCCGGCAGGCGGGTATAAACCCACAGGCTCATCACACAGCCAGCAACGGCCATGGCGCCGAAGATCCAGCGCCAGTCGCCGAATGCCAGCAGCACCGCCTGTCCGATGCTGGGCGCGACGGCGGGCACGAGCAGGAAAATAACGAAAATCAGGCTCATCATGCGCGCCATCTTGTCGCCGCCCACGCGGTCGCGGATGATGGCGGGCGGCAGGGCGATGATGCCGGCGGCGAAGAAGCCCTGCGCCGCCCGCAACCCCACGAGCATGTCGAATGTCGTCGCCAGCGCGCAGGCGACCGACAGCACGATGTAGAAAAACAGGCCGG
This sequence comes from Qipengyuania sp. 902, assembly GCF_051195295.1. NCBI lineage: Bacteria > Pseudomonadati > Pseudomonadota > Alphaproteobacteria > Sphingomonadales > Erythrobacteraceae > Qipengyuania > Qipengyuania sp. 902. The sequence continues at coordinate 95,373 of NZ_JBNJLJ010000001.1, forward strand.
TGAAAAGCACGGGCCTGCGTCCGTAGCGGTCGGCGAAGGCTCCCGGCACCAGCGTTCCGATCCCGGCGGCGAGCAGATAGGCGCCGACCACGAACTGTCGGTCGTTGCCCTGCGCCCCGAGGTCGCCCGCCACCGCATCCAGCGCGGGCAGGATCGCGTCGATCCCGAAGGCGTTGAGCGCCATCAACAGCGCCATCATCCAGATCAGCTGGCGCTCGCCGATGTGCGGACGCGTGGCCGATGCGGCCGAAGGGCGTTCGCCCGAAGCTAGCTGATCGTTTCGCATCTGCACAAAATGGCAGGTGGCTCACAAGGTTCCGCTTTGCAACCCACTGCCCTATCTATTCCTGCATGAGCGATGGCGAAAAACGCACGGATGACGAGGAGGCAGGCGAGGCCGACGGCCTGCGCAAGATCATCCATGTCGATATGGACGCGTTTTTCGCCAGCGTCGAACAGCGCGACAATCCGGACCTGCGTGGCAAGCCGGTCGCCGTGGGTGGATCGAGTGGGCGCGGGGTCGTCGCGGCTGCCAGCTACGAAGCGCGCAAGTTCGGCGTGCGGAGCGCCATGCCCTCTGTGACAGCCAAGCGAAAATGCCCGGACCTGATCTTCGTCAAGAGCCGCTTCGACGCCTATCGCGAGGTCAGCCAGCAGATCCGCGCGATCTTCCGCCACCACACCGACCTTGTCGAGCCGCTGAGCCTGGACGAGGCCTATCTCGATGTCACCGAGGACAAGCTCGGTATCGGCAGTGCCACCCGCATCGCGGAACTCATCCGGCAGGAAATCCGCGTGAAGACGCGCCTCACCGCCAGTGCGGGGGTGAGCTACAACAAGTTCCTCGCCAAGATCGCCAGCGACCAGAACAAACCCGACGGGATGTGCGTCATCCGCCCCGGCGAAGGCGCCGAATTTGTCAGCACGCTGCCGATCCGGCGGTTCCACGGCGTCGGCCCCAAGGGCGCAGAGAAGATGGCACGGCTGGGGATCGAAACCGGCGGCGATCTTGCGGCCAAGGACATTGAGTGGCTGCGCGCGCATTTCGGCAGCTTCGCCGATTATCTCTACCGTGCGGCGCGCGGGATTGATCTCAGGCCCGTCCGCTCCAGCCGGACGCGCAAATCGGTCGGCGGAGAACGCACCTTCAGCCGCGACCTCTCCTCAGGCAGCGAGTTGCGCGAGACGATGGAGGAGATCATCGACATCGTCTGGGGCTATATCGAGCGGGCCGAAGCCAAGGGCCGCACGGTGACGCTCAAAATGAAGTATAACGACTTCACGATCTTCAGCCGGGCAAAGACCGTGGATACGCCGATTACCGACCGGGAAACCTTTGCCGGTATCGGCCGCGCACTGCTGGAAGAGGTCCTGCCCCTGCCCATGCCGATCCGCCTGATGGGCCTGACGCTGTCGAAACTGGAAAGCAATGGCGAGGCTGAGAAGCCGCGTCCCGATGCCCAGCTCAGCCTGCTCTAGCTCCGGCGCTTGGTGTAGACCTCCAGCCGCCGCCGTGCGCTCGGTGCCAGCGGTTCGGGCAGCGAATGGGTCGGGAAAAAGCGCGCTTCCACCACTTCGCGGCCGTCGGGCTTGGGCATGTCGTCGACCACGCCAGTGAAGACATGCGCCATGTGCGGGGCGCCCGACAGCGTTTCATGCACCTCGCCGAGCGGTTTGAGTCCATCGATCTCGCAGCTCGTTTCCTCGCGCAGTTCCCGCCGAGCGGCAGTTTCGGGATCCTCGCCTCGCTTGAGACCGCCGCCCGGGATGTACCATCCCGGCGGGCCGTAACTATGCCGCACCAGCAGCACCTGCCCCTCCAGGTCGCGAGCGATTACGCAGACGCCGTGCGGCGTTATGCCGCGCCATTTGCGCCAATGGTGCCGCAGCTTATGCGCGACGCGCAGGGCCTGGCGAAACAGCGGCGCGGGGATCAGACGAAGCATGTCACCTGTTGCTTAGCCGCGCCGAGCAGCCGCGCAATCGGCAAATCGTTCTCCCCCGCCGCCGCCGCATCGAACACCGCGCGCTTCTCCTGCCCGCGCATGACGAAGACGAGCGCGTCGCTGGCAAGCAGCGAGGGCATGGTCAGGGTGATCCGATCGAAGGGGGCCTCCGGCGGAAGCGGATCGGGCGTCAGACGCAGGATCGGCCGCGGATCGTCTGGTTGCGGGTCGGTATTGGGAAAAAGCGAGGCAATGTGGCCATCCGCGCCCATGCCCAGCCATGCGAGATCGAAATGGGGCACGGCCTCCATTACCGTCAGCGTGACGACCTCGGCCCCGGCAGGCTCGAACAGGGCACGCAGCTTGCCGGTGTTGGACGCCTCGTGGTCCTCCGGCACGATCCGGTCGTCGCCCGGCCATACAACGAGGCGGGACCAGTCCAGATCTTCTTCGAGCAGCTTCTCCATGATGGGAAAGGGCGTCGAGCCGCCGGGGACGGTGATGGTAACCGGTCCGTCGTTCTGCGCCATCCGCGTGCCGATTTCGCGCGCGAACCACTCGGCAATCGCCGCATCGTCCGCATTTTCGATCAATGTAATGTCAGCCATGTCCTCTGATACACGAAGGCCGCCCGCACCCAAGGGTGAAGGCGGCCGGACATGTCACGAATAGCTATTCGCTTACTTGGATGTCTGGTTGAGGAACCAGATCCGCTCCTCGCACTGGTCGATCCAGTCGTCGACGATACCGCTGGTGGCGTTGTCACCGACCTCTTCGGCCGCTTCCTTCACTTCGCCGAGGCGCTTGTGGAGCAGGCGGTTGTCGTCGCGAAGTTCCGCGACCATGGCATCGGCGGTAAGAGTAACGTCGTCCTGGTCCTTGATGCGGGTTTCGGACTGCACCATCCCGATCGAGGTCAGCGTGTATTCGTCGTTCTTGCGCACGCGCTCGCCAAGATCGTCTACGGTGCCGATCAGCTGGGCGGCCTGTTCGTCGAACAGGACATGGAGATCGCGAAAGCGCGGCCCCGCAACGTGCCAGTGGAAGTTCTTCGTCTTGAAATAGAGCGCCATCGTGTCCGCCAGCGCGCCATTGAGCGCAGAGACGAGTCCGACTTTCGCATTGTCGCCGAGTTCGGCCATATCGAATTTCCCTTTTATCTTCGGATTACGTATTATCAACGGACAGCCGATCAATCGGTTTCCATGAGCTTCCTTGAGATTGTGATCGATCTAACCGATCAACCCGCGTGCGGTCAGGCCGATCCATACAGCGAGCAGAAATAGCACGGCTGCAAGACACAGGCGAATGAGCCGTAGTGGCAGATGCTCCAGCTTTCCGCCCAGGAACCAGCCGAAGCAAACCGCGGCCGCCCCCCCGATTGCGCCGCCGCTCGCCGCCAGCATCGGCGACGCGAGCGCGGCAGCAAATGCTGCGATCAGGAAACGCGAGGAATCAGTCAGCTGCCTCAGGAACAGCACGATCCCGATTGCGCCGAGCGACCGCGTCGGTTCCTGTGGCGTGCGAGCGCGGTTCGGCCAGGCGCACTCGACCGCCGCCAGCAGCATGGCGATCGCGACGAACATGGTCGCCGCATCGCTCGAAAGCTGCCCGGCGAGGGTCCCCCCGAACCACGCGGCGATGAACGCGGTCGCGATGGCTGTCGTTATCGCCAGCAGCAGCAACGCGTACGAACCTCCCAATCGCTCCCGCAGATGCGCGACGAGCAGCTGGTCACGCGATCCCGTCGCGGCGAGGAAGCTCGCCACCATTGCGAACAGGAAGGATGTCATCTGCGATCGCCCCTTTGGCTTTGCCGTGCACCCGTGCGATAGCACGTCAGATTTTCAGGCAAAGGTTGAGGAGCAGGCGATGGAACTCAAGGCAGGCATGGCAGCAGTCGTCACGGGTGGGGCGTCGGGCCTCGGAAAGGCCAGCGCGCAGGCACTGGCGGATGCGGGCCTCAAGGTGACGATCTTCGACATCGACGAGGATAGCGGCAAGGCGCATGCCGAGGCCATCGGCGGCACATTCGCCCGGGTCGACATTACCGACGAGCAGTCTGTGGTCGACGGCTTCGCAGCAGCACGCGAAGCGCACGGGCAGGAACGCGTGACGGTCCATTGCGCGATGACCAGTCGGCGCGGCAAGACGCTCGGCTGGGACAAGGAGAACGGACGCTACAAGCGGCTCGCGACCGAGGATTATGCCTTCGGCGCCGAGGGCATCCTCGTCTCTTCCTATCGCATTGCCAGCCTGTCCGCGCTCGGCATGGCGAACTCCGAACCGCTGAACGAGGACGGGGAGCGCGGCTGCGTCACGCTGACCGCCAGCGTGGCGGCGCAGGACGGGCAGATCGGCCAGGTGATCTACGGCAGCTGCAAGGCCGGGGTGAACGGCCTCGTCCTGCCGATGGCGCGCGACCTGATGGACATCGGCATCCGCGTGAACTCGGTGATGCCCGGCATATTCGCGACGCCGCTGATGCTCGGCATGAAAGACCGCAATCCGCAGATGTGGGACCAGCTCAACGCCAGCGTCCCCTTCCCCAAGCGGCTCGGCCATCCCGAGGAATTCGCCTCGCTGATCCTGGAGATCGCGCGAAACAGCTACATCAACGGCCACCAGTTCCGGCTGGACGGAGCGATCCGGATGCCGCCCAAGTGACAGGGCGACAGCGAGTAAGCGAACGCGAATGGGTGAATTGGGCGATCGGGCGGATCGAGGCGGATTTCACGCGCTCGGCCGACACGCATCTCATCCCCCTGCCCGTCCCCGCACTGCCCGACATCGCGATCTATCTGAAGGACGAGTCCAGTCACCCGACCGGCAGCCTCAAGCACCGGTTGGCGCGGTCGCTGTTCCTCTATGGCCTGTGCAATGGCTGGATCTGCGAAGGCACGCCGGTAATCGAAGCGTCGAGCGGATCGACTGCGGTTTCCGAAGCGTATTTTGCTCGCATGCTGGGCCTACGCTTCATCGCTGTGGTTCCGCGCTCGACTGCAAAGCCGAAGATCGAGGCGATCCAGTTCCACGGCGGCGAATGTCATTTCGTCGATGCGCCGGGCGAGATGTATGCCGCCGCCCAGGCGCTCGCCGACGATCTCAATGGCCACTATATCGACCAGTTCACCTTCGCCGAGCGTGCGACCGACTGGCGCGCGAACAACAATATCGCCGAATCGATCTTCGCCCAGATGGCGCGCGAACCGCATCCGGTGCCGCGCTGGATTGTCTGCGGGGCTGGAACAGGCGGAACATCGGCCACCATCGGCCGCTTCGCCCGCTACAACCGGCACGACACGAAAGTCTGCGTCGCCGATCCCGAAGGCTCGGTTTTCCACCGCCACTGGGCCGACCGGTCGGTCACCCGGGTCGAGCATTCCTCCGGCTGTATCGAGGGGATCGGGCGTCAGCGGGTCGAGCCGAGCTTCTTGCCCGACGTGATCGACCGGATGGAAGCCGTGCCCGACGCCTGCTCCATCGCCGCCGCACATGAAGTCAGCGAGCGGCTCGGCCGCCGCTGCGGCGGATCGACCGGCACCAACGTGTGGGTCTGCGCCATCATCGCCGCCGAAATGGCTGCGCGGGGCGAGGCAGGCTCGATCGTCTCGATCCTGTGCGACGACGGCGCGCGCTATGCCGACACGATCTTCGATGCCGACTGGCTCGAAGCGAAGGGCCTGGACGTGGCGGAGCCGCGCGAGCGGATCAGGGGGTTCTTCGAGACCGGCAGGTTCTGAATGGAGCGGGTGAAGGGAATCGAACCCTCGTCGTCAGCTTGGGAAGCTGCTGCTCTACCATTGAGCTACACCCGCAAATCAATCACTTGGCTGCGACGTCACTGCAAATTTTACAGTCGATTTTACAGCAAGCTTGCTGGGGTATCCATGAGGCGGTTCAGATTTTCGGTCAATGGCTTCGTTCTAGGATTTAGCCGTACGGTACCCGCTTGAACCCAATGTCGGTCCGTTTGCGGCCTCTTCGGCAATGGTGACTCGGGCTTCAAGAGCCAACGAACGGATAGACCCGATGTCATTATGAGGTCTCTAGGATCAAGAATAGCGACCGGACCGCAGGAGCGGCAATCCATCTCCAAACTGTAGCCATGTCAGCGAAAATCACCGATGCCATGTAGCCGCTTGCTGTTCACGGTTTACGTCTCAACGACCAGACCAGTGCCGAGACGGCAGTCAGCAAGGCTGCAAAGGCAGCGACAATCGGGGCATCCAAAATAATCATGTCAATCTCCGAATCGGGATCGCCTATGTTTCACATTTGTTCCGAGTAGGAAAAATTGGAAACTGCCGCTAAGCTGGCGACATGCTTCTACTTGCCACCGCTGCACTCGCCGTCTGCTCGCCTGGCCCCCGCGACCACTGCGTCCATGATGGCGACACGGTTTGGATCGAAGGCGAAAAAATCCGCATCGCCGACATCGAGACGCCGGAATTGAACGGACAGTGTGCTTCTGAGCGAAACTTGGCGCTTAGCGCACGCAGTCGGCTGATTCAGCTTTTGAACGCTGGTCCGTTCACAATCAGCCGGTCTGGCAATGATCGCTACGGTCGGACGCTGGCTGTGCTGCATCGTTTAGGGCGATCGATTGGCGACCAGATCGTTTCGGAAGGGTTAGCTCGAACTTGGTCCGGCCGTCGCGAGCCGTGGTGCTAGATTAGTGAGTTTCGAGCGGGCCATCCTTTACGTCGAATTCAGCCTGCTCCTGGCCTTCCATATCTGGGTGCTGGTCTTAGCCGCGCGGTGGGTGTGGTCATGGCTGTGACGCGTGAACAGGAACTATGGGCCATGGCGCTCTGGGTCGATCGTGAACACGGCGAGGATGGCGAGAGGTTCATCGCCGAACGTGTCCTGCATTTTGACGCGGAAGGCGACCACGGAGGCAAGCAGCTCTGGAGGAATGTCGCGCGTCGATATGTTAAATTGAACGAGGCTGACGCCCCTTTGCCGCACTGAGACAAATGCGGGCGGTACAATTTTCGCCGATTCCGCATGTTGATCGCGAGCCTTCGGGACCAGAGGTTTGACTGAGAACACTCCCTCGGATCAGCGGAAGCCTTCGCAAGTTACCTGTCTTTTTGTTCTAGGCTTCGTGGACAAAGGGTATCCAGAGTTTCACTGAGGCCAGCGCGACGAAGCCCAGGTAGGACTCCCTGGTTTTGTCGTAGCGGGTGGCTACCCTTCGCCTTCTTGTTAATTTACCGCTAGAAAATTAGGAACCGAGGGCTCAGTTCAGGTCCTCTACGGAACGAAGCAGAACAGAGGTGAGTTAGTCGCATTGGGGTATTCACAACGATGACTGGGCTGTCAAAAGTGGGCGAGGACGCTGAGCTGCTCATCAAGAGTATCAAGGATTATGCGATCTATATGCTCGATCGCGAAGGGGTCGTAAAAAGTTGGAACCCGGGAGCAGAGCGCCTGAAAGGCTATAAGGCCGATGAAATTATCGGCCAGCACTTCTCTCGCTTCTATACTGACGAGGACCGCGATCGAACACTGCCAGACCGGGCGCTTCATCTGGCTCTGAAAGAAGGTCAGTATGAAGCAGAAGGTTGGCGGGTACGCAAAGATGGCAGCCGCTTCTGGGCTAACGCGGCAATCGAACCGATCTTCGAGGAAAATGGCGAACACATTGGTTTCGCAAAAAGCACCAGGGATTTGTCGGAAAGGAGGGCTGCTGAGCTTGCCTTGCGGGAAAGCGAGGAGCGATTTCGACTGCTTGTCCAAGGGGTAACAGATTACGCAATTTATATGCTCGATCCGACCGGGAAGGTGTCGAGTTGGAACGCTGGAGCCGAAAGGTTCAAAGGCTACAAAGCCGAAGAGATCATCGGACGTCATTTCTCACGCTTTTATACCGCAAAGGACCTTGAAGCAGGCATTCCCGAGCAGGCACTCGAAAAGGCCAGGACGGACGGTCGCTTCGAGGCCGAAGGCTGGCGTAAACGCAAAGATGGCAGTCGCTTCTGGGCGAGCGTGGTGATTGATCCGATACGCGGCGACGATGGCGAATTGAAGGGCTTCACCAAGATCACCCGAGATCTAACCGAACGCAAGTTAGCGCAGGAGGAACTTGACGCCTCTCGTGAGCAATTTTTCCAATCACAAAAGATGGAGGCAATCGGCCAGCTTACTGGAGGCGTAGCCCATGACTTCAATAACATTCTAGCCGCGATTTTGAGCAGCATAAGGCTGGCCAGGCGTCGGATCGAAAAGGGAGAAAACGCCGATGATTTTCTGAGCAATGCGGCGCACGCAGCAGAGCGAGGGGCGACCCTGACCCAACGAATGCTCGCGTTCGCAAGAAAGCAGGAATTAAAATTAGAGTCAGTGGACTTGAAGGCGTCCGTCAACGGAATGACGGAACTCCTTCAGCGCACGATCGGACCGAACATTTCAATCCATAGAAATTTCCCCAAGCATCTGTCACTTGTTACTGCCGACGCGGCCCAGATCGAGTTGGCGGTCATGAACCTGGTAGTTAATGCGCGGGACGCGATGCCGAATGGCGGCAATATCGTGATCACTGCAACTGAAGTTGCGCCGGAAGGAGATGGCGAAACTCTTGTCGAACTATTGGTCAGAGACACGGGCGAAGGCATGGATGCCGATACTCAAGCCCGAGCAATGGATCCGTTCTTTACAACGAAGGAGGTCGGCAAAGGCACCGGTCTAGGTCTTTCCATGGTCCGAGGCATGGTCGAGCAATGCGGAGGGCGCTTTTTGCTCGATAGCGTCCCTGGCGAAGGGACTACGGCAAGAATCCTATTGAAGATCGCGGAACAGAAACACTCGGAAGGACCAGAAAAACCTCCTGCGACAGAGCGATCGAATACCTCATTGCGTATCTTAGCTGTCGATGACGATGGCATCATTCTCCTCAATACAGCAACGATCCTGGAAGAGATGGGTTATCAGGTTTTTGAAGCCTCATCTGGCGCAGCAGCCTTGGAAATCCTCGAGAACGAAGAAATTGACCTCATGATCACAGATTATGCGATGCCAAGTATGACAGGGGCTGAATTGGCAGAGAGGGCAAGGGATCGTGACCCCGACTTAAAAATAATCATCGCATCAGGGTTTGCGGAACTGCCGGAGGGACGGGCTCAAAAACTACCTCGCCTTTCCAAGCCGTACACCGAGGATGAACTTGCAACTGCGATAAGCTCTCTTTGCTCTTGAAAGTTAGGCTTCGTGGACAAAGCTTGACCTGAGACTCGGGTGTTGATTCAAGGCTGCCTTTTGGAGGCGGCATTGGGCGAGCGGATTGGTGTTTCGGATGACGAGTGGGAGCTGATCGGCCCGCTGCTGCCGTCGGAGCGCGGGCGGGGTTGCCGGCCTGCGCAGGATAACCGCCGCTATTTCGAAGGCATGATGTGGATCGCCCGTACCGGTGCGCAGTGGCGGCATTTGCCGGATGAGTATGGCAAGTGGAACAGCGTCTTCCGGCGCTACCGAAGATGGGTCACGACCGGCGTGTTCGATGCCATGCTCGAGACGCTGGCCGAACTGGCGGGGCGCGATATAGCCGCCGATATGATCGACAGCACGGTGGTCCGAGCACATCATTGTGCAGTCGGCATAAAAAGGGGACTCAGCAAACAGAGGGGCTCGGCCGATCGCGAGGAGGCTTCACCACCAAGCCCCACGCCAGATGCGACGCCAGGGGGCTTCCGCTCGGCTTCGTGCTGACGCCCGGCCAGGCGCACGATGTACAGGGCTTCGCTCCGCTGTTCCGCATGATCGAGGGTCGGATCGAAGCGTTCCTCGCCGACCGCGGCTATGACGCCGATGCCATCCGCCAAGAGATCGCCGCTGCCGGCGTCGAAGCGGTCATCCCTGCAAAGGCCAACCGCCGCACGCCTGCTCCGCACGACCGCGCAAAGTACCGCTGGCGCAACCTGGTCGAGCGGCTGTTCAACAAGCTGAAGAACTGGCGAAGGGTAGCCACCCGCTACGACAAAACCAGGGAGTCCTACCTGGGCTTCGTCGCGCTGGCCTCAGTGAAACTCTGGATACCCTTTGTCCACGAAGCATAGCAACGCGTGCAATGGGAGCAGATGCAGCGCATTCCTCGATCGGCCGTTCGGCGCCTCGCCGTTCTCGCGCTCGACGTGCAAGAGGGCTACCGGGCGGCGGAGAAATCGCCGATCGAGCGCACCGCGGTGTATCGCCTGGCGCTCGGCTATCTGTTGTTGACCGGCTGCGCGACCGTAGGCCACCTATCGACCATCTGGAAGGTGCTCGGGCACGAGGGCAGTTTCAGCCTTCCTGCATGCCGCCAATCGCACTTCGGTGTAACAATCTACGGGATCCGGTTGAACGTCGACAAGAGGTTGGGGTAATTTGCTGGGCCGCCGAGTGACTGTAGCCAAGCCTTTGATAGTCCACTCTTTCATCCGCTCCGAACAAATGATAACTTTCGGGTATCGGATAGCGACGGGTCGAACGTCCGATATTGGGGACACAAAGACCGTGATTTTACCAAACTGGCAGACTCGTTGGTGAACGGCCCTTTGGCACATAACTCTAGATTATTTCCCTGGCGCGGACATTCGTTTGGCGAGAGAGCCAATCAGGGCGGCGTCGTCGACATAGACCCGCCGAATTGACGAAACCTTTTCCAGCGACCAACCCATAATTCCGGCCGCCTCGTCATCGGATAGGCCGTAATCAGCAAGCAACTGGGTGCAAAAGGTTCCCCGCAGGTCGTGCAGATGCTTTGCACTACGCGCCTCGGTATCGGGATTGATGTGTACCACTTGAGCTTGATCGCGGACACGGTTGAAGGAACCTCCGAACCCGTCAGCAGACCAAGGTTCGCCGAAACTGTTCACGAGCACCGTGCTGACCCCAGCATCACGCTTTCGGGTCCGCAGTTCATCCAGCAAAGCCCTCAAAGCCGGGACAATCGGAATGGTGACAAACTGACGTTTCTTGCGGCTCGTCTTCAAGGCGCGCTTCCTGATCGCGGTTTCACCAATGTGTTCCCATTCGAGTGTTACGAGGTCAGCCCGACGTAACCCGGTCAATGCGGCCAACCGTATACCGTCTGCCAGCTGCGGACGTTCAAGCTCCAGAGCCGTCGCAATGAACTTCTCAATGTCTTCGCCGGTCCAGATGATCTCGGCACGCTGGCCGTTTCGGTAAAGCGAGGGAATTCCGTTCGCGACATTCATAGCCACGCGTCCGCGAAGGCGGCCGAACTCAAGCAAAGCCCGCAGCGTCTGAACCCCGATATCAGCCGCGCGTGGGGTGGATGCGCGACTATCCCTCCAAGCCACCACCTTGGATACCATTCGTGGATCATCCCAAACCGAGAGAGGAATATCTCCCCATCGCTCCTCGATACGGTCGAGCGCCGACCCCCAGGTCTTCTTGGTGCTTTTCGCGAGAGCTTCCCATTCGGGGCTCGAAGGCCTTTCAGGATCTTCCGAGCGCCATTCGCGGATCAACGAACGAAGGATAGTCGGGTCAACGGAGCGCCGACTATCGAGTGCTGCCTTCAACGCACCCAGGTCCTGATGTGTCAGGACCGGTTTGGCCCGCCCCTGCACCCGCTTGATCCGCGGGCCTCCGCGCCACGCATAGACATACCAAGTCGTCGGCTGGCCTGCGCGTCTTACTGGAACAAAGTGAACACCCTCGATCATAGGCGGCCGGCAGCCTCCCAAGCGTCGAAGTCCGAATGTTCCTCTCTTTGCTCGCCAGTAGCCGGAAAGAGCCTTATTGTTCCGTCTGGCCGGCATTCGAGAGATCGGACCGCGAGCCCGCTTGCGCGCGCTGCCTCGACAGCCCGGACAATATCTGCCTTCCTGGCATACCTTCGGTTGGTCAGCTGGGTACCCATCTTCTAGGCGAGACCTTCGGCCAGAAACATGGAGAGGCCTGCCGTACGAATGGCGTTTAATTGACTTGATCGCCCAGCGCTGCCGACGCAGCGTGTTTGCGGTTCGGGAAGATCGTCGCTGTGCCTGCGGCCGAAGCCCGCAACCTCAGCAACAGTAAAGCAATCCAAACGCAACCGCGGCGTCAGCTGAAGCGCTGCTTCGAGCTTGTACGCCAACGGGTTAAGTAGATAGGCCCCTCTGTCAGCTCCGACGCGGAGAGCAAGGCGGCAGATTCGCCACTCGCTGAGCAGTGCAATAATTGCCTGGCGGGTAACCTCGAGTTCGGAGGCCTCGCGGCTCGCAAATTGCAGCTGTGCAGTGCGCTTGTCGTCGATCGCGATTTCGCCTGAACGCCCACGATAGAGCGTGACGATATCGAGGTTCGGCTTGCTGAAATTTATTGCTGTCGCACGAATCATTTGGATCCCCCTTTGGATCCAGAGCCGGAGATGCCTCGGTCTTTGGCCTCCCTTTCATGAAGTTGGCGGAAGTAGCTGCGTGCGAGTTGCCCCCCGAGAGGAACGCTTGCGGCAAGCACCTCCTGCCTCGGCGCGAGTTCAAGACACAGTTCTGCATAGAGGACAGTCTGCGCTGCCGAACGGAGAAGATCTCTCGTCCAGACATCGTTTGCGGGAATATCGGGCAATCGGACGGTGCATGATGCTTTATGGCACCATGCCGTAATCCGGCTGTCTTCAACCAGCACCATTTGGGTCGGGAAAGTAGACCGAAGACGATTGTAAATTCGGGTAGATACGTCTTCCGCCGAATTAGGATCGACGCGAAGGTAGACCTTCGAGATAACCGGAGGCTCGAGAATTGCCCTGAGCTGACCTATCAGTAGTGCAATATACTCCCAGTCGTCCTCGATCGGCCCGATAACGACATGCGCGTAACTCTCGAGCTTAGGGCTCGCGATCTTCCCTTCGCAAAGAGCGACGACAGCCAAGCCTTGACGAGATGCAGCCGCGCCTATGACGAGCCGGCGTGAGGAATCGGGATCGAGATGAATGTCCCAATGCTGTCCGAGGAAATCGCGATAGTCGAATGCGGGCTTGGGGTTCATGTCACGTCTCCTTCGAAGATCCGGTCTGACCTCGGAGGGACGGGAGAAACGTGTTGGCAACCGGCTTGCCGCATTGCCCCGCTCATTTGAGCCTCCCCACCAGATCGGTGATGTTTGTGCTTGGCTCAAGGTAGACCTCGGTAGTCCCGAGCTGCGCATGGCCCGCGAGCAACTGCACATCGCGAAGAGAGAATTGCTTGCCCAGGTTGCGTGCGAGATTGGTGATGAACGTCCGGCGGCCGGAATGGCTGGAATGCGCCGGCAAGCCTGCCCGCCGATAGAGATCCCAAATATAATTAGTCCAAGCGGTGATACTCTGCCGTCTCGGCGGATCACCTCTCCTCCAGGCCTGGCGCGAGAAGGTCACGAAGGGCATTTCCGGGTGAAGCACCATGAACCGTTCGACGGCAGACGAAATCTTCGGATGCATCGGAATATTCCGGCCCTTCTTCCCCTTGCCGACTGTGGGCCGGACAGTGACGGTGCTCGAGATCGATCCGTCCTTCTCGACGAGGTCGGCAATCGAGAGACGATTTATCTCGGCAGCGCGAAGGCCCGCGAGATATGAAAGGCGGAACGCGAGGCAATCTGCTGCAGGAGTGTTGGAACACTCCTCAATGTACTGCTCCATTTGCTTGATCTGTTGCGGGCTCAAAATGGGTGCCTTTTTCCCTGCTGCCTTCCGAGACCGGGCAGCTGACAGCTTCTCCTCGGCAAGTGCGAGCGCCAGCTCGCGGTAGCGACTATGTATGGTGCGTTTCAAAATTCCATGCTCCTTTTCTGTTTCGAATGAGCATGATCATTCAGATTTGGAGCAGTCACTCAAGTACCTGAAAATTTATTTTCTGCATTAAATCGCCCGTTAACCTTAACAGACGTAGATTTAATAAGAACTGGTCAGTATTATGGGGACTCTTTACTTTACACATGCTCCGTATTGGCCTGTTCTATATTTATTTTTTTATTCAATCCTGACAGATCGCCACGTTTGCGTGATCAAGCCCATGATACGACGCCAAGCGTCCCAATCTGGATCAGCTTTACGTAGGCCAAAGGGTGAGCGGTGCGCTTGTCCAGCGCGAATCAGAGTGCCGATGAGTGCTCTGCCACGGCCCAAGATTCCCGAACGGCTCCGGGTTTCGCCTCCGCCCATCAAGATCTTGAACTAACCGAGGAAATCGGTTTTTCTCGGTTTTCCCAGAAGAATCAGCAAAATCAGGCACTTATGGCGCTCGAAATGGGCAATTAAACCGCACCGACATAATTGGTTGCGGTGGCGAAATTAAATTGCGCGGAAGGGGTCTGGAGCGGGAGCTAAGCGAAACATTGGCCCTTTTCTCGGATAGAGGGACAGATTCTCTGTTTATTTTCAGATGTTTATCTGTCTGCCGATTTTCTCACTTTGCTGATCGCGTTTTCTCGCTTTGTCGGACTCACAGCTAGCCAGGTAAAACGCGCGACCGATGCCGGGCTGTGCTATTTTCTCATCCGGCCGCGCATCAAAGTCTTTCGGAAGAAAATGGAGTCTTTTCAGATTCTTACTTGACTCCTGAAGGCAATTCGACTATACTTCACAAGCTTTCGAATTGAAGGCCCTCCCCCAACTCTCGTTGTCCAGGTGCCTCCCGGCGGGAGTGCGTGTGGCGCGATCACTATATAGGAAAAGCTCTATGGGCTCCCACCGTGAGCAGCAGCACGCGCGCGTGCGCAAAATACATTCGGCGATCGTTCAACTCGCAGTTGAACAGGGGCAGTCAGTGCCCTGCAATTATCCCGGGGCTGCAATGAATGCGCTCCTGATCGATCTCGCGCCGCTGAGGATCGATATCCTTCCCGATCGTTTCCGTTGCTTCGCGGCAAAGTCTCGGACCATGATCGGAGAGTCGCTTCTCGAGCGGAAGGGCTGGAAGCACTACGACGTGAAGCTCTTCGGCGAGCGTCGCCTCTCTTTCAACGTCGATGACGACGGCGAGATCTCGATCTACCAGTTTAAGCCTGGCCGCTGGATGAAGGACTATTTCGATATTGATCCGGCCGGCGACCATACCTCTATCCTTCCCGGGCTCTTCCAGGATGATAATGACCCGACTTGGGTCGCGTTCAGGAACTCCGGTTTGTATAAATGGCCGCCAGAATTTCCCGAAGAGTCAGAATAAACCTGCCGTAACCGGTTAATGAGAGCCACATTGGCTGATTTTGGGGCCGATAGCGGTCTGTCCGGTATTAGTAGTGTGGCCCTGCATAGCCGACGTTCGGCTAACGACCCGATTGCGGACGTATCGCGATATGGTCCCGATCCTTGCGCGCTCGCGGTGACGCGTTGAAGTGACAAGGGCGCCTAGCGCGATTTTTCCCGTCTGGCCTAAAACCTGCGGGTGAACCCTATGCGCGTCTGGAAGTAGTTGTAGTCCACGCTCGCAACCGTGCTGTCGCCCGGTGTATTGGTGTAGATGAGATCGGCGTAAACCTGCCAGTTCTGGTCGTTACGCGGGCTGCGCACACGAACGTTGGCAAAGTCGGAGCGACGCCAGTTGCTCGTGGCATCGCGCTGAGCGCCGACGCCCAATGCGCCCACCAGTTCCCATCCGCCAACGAAGCGGCGCATCTGGATGACCGGCATCGCCTGCGCATACCAGCGCGGTGAGTAGTAATCGAATTCGCCGGGTTCCGTGGAGCGGAAATAGCGCGTTCGCAACTGCGCGCTTAGGCCGAGCTCTCTGTCGAGCACGTGCACGAAATTGCCGCGGGCATGAAGGCGCACGTTGTCTCCGGTGAACTCCTGCACACCTGCCAGCACGGTGAAAATGTTGTTCTCGTCAGCCGGAAGATCGATGGCTGCGCCAAGGAAGGTGGAATAGATGCCTTCGTCCAGCCCGCGCGGGGTGACGACGATGTCCCGCTCGATGAACGCCTCCTTGCGCCAGGCGGAGTTGTCGTGGATCGAGGCTGCACCGATGATGGTATCGCCGTCGGTGCCGATCAGGGCCGACCAGTCCCATTCTCCGCCAGCGTCCTGCGCGCGCAGAAACACGCGTTCGCGTTCGCGCGTGCCGGTGTCCGATGGGTCATACCACGCCTTCTCCAGGCGAATGCCATAGCGGGTGTCCTCCCCGCGATTGTCGAGATCGAAATCGAGGGCCGTGCGGACGATCTCGGTATCGTCGCTGTCGGAAGAAAAGAACACCTCGCCTCCCGCAGCGATGTCCGAGTCCAGCTCCTGCGCCGCTGCTTGCACGGCCAAGGGCAGCATCGCTAGCACGGCGGCGCCGCGAAGGGCGAAATTCAATTCCATTGTTTCCTCCTTCCGAAAAGCTCGGAAAAATAGCCCCACACGGAAACCGGCTGCATCAGCAGCGGATAGATGAAGGCGTAGAGAATGAAGCCGGGCAGGCTTTTCTTCATGGCCACGTCCATGCGGCGCAGCATCCGCGTCTGGATGCGGTAGATCACGATGTTCCAGAATGCCGCCAGCGGCAGCACCAGCAGCGTGATCGGCCCGGCCAGCCAGAAGATGCCGAGAAAGGCGAGGACGAGGCCGGGGATGAAGGCGAAGGTGAAAGTCAGGTCGATGCTGACGAACAGCAGGTTCCACCAGATGAACTGGGTGCGCATTCGTGGCATGGTGAGCAATGGCCGGTGCAGCGCGAGCGCCTCTATCATTCCGCGCGCCCATCGCTTGCGCTGCCGTGCCAAGCCGCCGAATGTGGCCGGAGCGTGGGTCCAGGCGATCGCGTCTTCCGCGTAACGCACGATCCTGCCTTCGCGAAGCAGGGACCATGTCAGCACGATGTCTTCGCCCACGGTATCCGGCCAGCCGCCAGCTGCGATTAGGGCTTCCTTGCGATAGATGGAAAAGGCACCCTGCGCGACGAGTGTGCCGTAATACATTCCCTGCATCCGCTTCACCGCGGCAATGCCGTGGAAATAGTCCCACTGCTGGGCGCGGGTGATCCAGCTTTCGTCGTAGTTGGCAACGAACACTGCCCCGGCAATGGCCACGGTTTCGGGCGGACTGGCTTCGAGATGCTCGACTAGCGAAGTAATGCAGTCCTTCTGCAGCAGGGTGTCAGCATCGATGGTGATGACGAGATCGTGGCTGGCGAGCTGGAGGGCATGGTTAAGCACGGCCGCCTTGCCGCGATTGCGCTCTTCCCGCACCAGTCGCAGCGTCTTGTTCGGCAGCCCGGCAAACAGCGCCTCGCATTCGCGCACGCGCTGGGGCGTCGCGTCGGTGGATCCGTCGTCCATCACCAGCACTTCCAGCGGCCCTGCATATTCCAATTCGGCCATGCTGCGCAGCGTTTTGCCGATCAGTTTCTCTTCTTGGTAGGCCGCTACGAAGATGCTGATCGCTGGCCATTGCTCCGGAGTTTTTCGGCGCGAACTGGGCCGCAGGACGAGGCTCACCAGCAGGAAGGCGTTCATGAAGCCGGGAACGTAGGCGATGAACGTCAGCACGAAAAGTGCGACGACAGGATGGGAAAGATTGCCCAGATCCTCCAGCCAAGGCAGCGACATCCAGATACTGAAAATCACCCATAGGGCTGCAAGGGCACTTCCAAGCAAGTAACGCCGCGCCGCCGCGTGCTGGCGTTTTCGCCAGAAGCGTTCGTTCTCGGCCTCCGCCGGACGCAGGTTGCGATCGTGATAGGTCATCGTCAGCCGCGTGCGATCGAAAGGCCGTAAAGTCAGCCGCGTGCGATCGAAAGGCCGTAAACGGCCCAGTAATCATGAACAGAAAGCCGGTGGCAAGGCCTCGTTGCGAGAACCCTCTTGGAAAGCAGGAGATCAGGGATGCAGGACACCATCCTAGAACGTATCATCGACAGCGTCATGGTTTTCGGCATCTTCGCCGCGAAGGCCGGCATCGCCTTCCTGGCGATCTGAGGCACGGCCTTTCCCGCGCGCTGCCAGTTCGCGGCCACTTTCGGTAATCTCATCGACAACACGCTTGAGATCGGGCGGATCGGCAACCCGCTCGTTTTTGGTTGCGAAATCCAGTGCCGACCACGCCCCCCACACGACGGCAAGCGCGCTTCCTGCGGCTACTGCGGCAAGCCCGAACACCTTTGCCGGGCGCAGGTTCGTATAGCGATGTTCCTCATGCGAGCCTTTCCGACCTCCAAACTGTGACAAATCTTCGACCCTTGATCGACGCGGAGTGTTTCACCCGCCAGTGACAAAAGGACGCTTCAACCCTGCTTTATTTCCCACATAAGTTAATTCAGCGTATTTGGCGCGTCCGCTTCCCACCCAATCACGGAAGATCCGCGCTTATGTGAGACAACCTAGAAGCGGTCGTTCAGGCCTGTTGACGTGCTCCCCTGATTGTTACCATTCAGAGGTAGAGTCCGACGCAAAAGAGTCGGACGACAATGAAGCGAAGTAGGTTTAACGAAGAGCAGATCATCGCGGTTTTGAAGGAGCAGGAGGCTGGCATGCCGACGGCGGAGGTATGCCGTCGTCATGGGATCAGCTCGGCGACGTTCTATTCCGCAGATTGCCATTTCTGAGATTTATCGCGTTAGCTAGTCAGTCAAATTAGCGAGACTAGCTGACAGAACGCGACGCTGAGTAGGCGGCCGCTCTCGGGCGATTCTCGAGGCCGTCGGAACGGCCGGAATTGGGGCGCTTTGCGGAATGGCAGGATTGGGGCCGCAAACCGACTGGCAGCTTTCAGTGGGGGAAACTCGAAAAGCTGCCTATCAATTGGTCGAAGGGTTTCAGATTTTACCAGTCAGCAGCTTGCTTCCATTGGCGCGCGTCCGGGTTACCAAGCTCAATCACACGGCTCTGCTAGTCCCACGAGATCACGCCATCCGCCGAACGCCAGCGCGCTGGCCGGATCATCTTTTCGTGTGCGATACGGACTGACCTGATCTCCGCCTCGATCTCTCGCCGCCAATGTGCGAGGAAATCGAACAGCACCGGGAAATCCGGTGCTGCATCGTATTCCTGCCAAGCATAGATCTGCAGGAGCGAAGGGTGATCCGGCATGAAATAGCAGATTTCTGCCGTGGTCAGCCCATATCCGTCCAGCTGAACCAGGAAAGCGCGATCGGTCATTGCAGCGTGGGCTGGCTGTCCGGGCCGTCGAGCGAGCGCAGCGCCGCGAATACGTCGTCAACGCAAACCGGACCTTTGAGTTCGGGGGGCTGGCGCATCGCCGGCGGGTTTTCGACGGTATGCCGATCGGACGCCCAGGAAGCCAGGATGGCTCGCTTCACTTCGGGCTCAAGCGAGGGATGATGCGCTACATCGAAGGGATGCAAATATCGTGCGAATGGTTGCGACATGGGAACATCCTCCTTTCTGCCTTGCCGCTGGTCACTAACAGCGGATTGCTCCGCTCGGCGTATTTTGTGAGTCGATTTCAGACCGTCAAGACCCTGATAAGGCCTCCGGAAAGCGCCCATTGGCAGTCGCAATCGGTGAGTGCCAAAAAATTTGATTTGGACCTCTTGAAGCCGTTTTCGCCAAAACTAGATCGCGAAATGCCTCCTGCCGATCATCCGGGGGAGGCGCTGTAAGTCATTTCGCTTTGTAATGGAGGTTATGCATGCATTTCCGACCTTTGCACGATCGCGTGCTGGTTCGCCGTATCGAGGCCGAAGAAAAGACGGCCGGCGGCATTATCATCCCTGACACCGCCAAGGAAAAGCCGATGGAAGGCGAAGTCGTCGCCATTGGCCCGGGGGCGCGTGACGATGCAGGGAAGCTGGTGGAACTCGCCGTCAAGGCGGGCGACCGCATCCTGTTCGGCAAGTGGTCCGGCACCGAAGTGCGGATCGACGGCGAGGACCTGCTCATCATGAAGGAGAGCGACATCCTCGGCATCATCGAAACTGCCGCCGAGCTCAAAAAGGCGGCGTAAGCAACCAACCCGATCTTCGGTTCAATCGAAAGAAGAGAAAGGAGCAGGCCAGATGGCTGCGAAAGAAGTAAAGTTTGCGTCGGATGCGCGTGATCGCATGCTCCGCGGCGTGGATACGCTTGCAAATGCGGTCAAGGTAACTCTCGGCCCCAAGGGCCGCAACGTGGTGATCGAGAAGAGCTTCGGTGCTCCTCGTATCACCAAGGATGGCGTCACTGTCGCCAAGGAAATCGAACTCAAGGACAAGTTCGAAAACATGGGCGCACAGATGCTGCGCGAAGTCGCCAGCAAGCAGAACGACAAGGCGGGTGATGGCACCACCACCGCCACCGTTCTTGCCCAGGCCATCGTGCGCGAAGGTGCCAAGGCGGTTGCTGCCGGCATGAATCCGATGGACCTGAAGCGCGGTATCGACCTCGCCGTCGGCACCGTGGTCAAGGACCTCGAAAGCCATGCCAAGAAGGTGTCCGCCAACAGCGAAATTGCACAGGTCGCGACCATTTCCGCCAATGGCGACGAAACCGTCGGTCGCATCCTTGCTGAAGCCATGGACAAAGTCGGCAACGAAGGCGTGATCACGGTCGAGGAAGCCAAGAGCCTCGAAACCGAGCTCGAAACGGTCGAAGGCATGCAGTTCGATCGCGGCTATCTCTCGCCCTACTTCGTGACCAACGCCGAAAAGCTGAAGGTGGAACTCGAGGATCCCTACATCCTCATCCATGAGAAGAAGCTGTCGAACCTGCAGGCGCTGATCCCGCTGCTCGAACAGGTCGTGCAGTCGGGCAAGCCGTTGCTGATCATCGCGGAGGATGTCGAAGGCGAAGCCCTGGCTACCCTAGTGGTCAACAAGCTGCGCGGCGGCCTCAAGGTCGCGGCGGTCAAGGCACCCGGCTTCGGCGATCGCCGCAAGGCCATGCTGGAGGATATTGCCATCCTCACCGCCGGCAATGTGGTCAGCGAGGAACTCGGCACCAAGCTGGAAAATGTCACAATCGGCATGCTCGGCCGGGCCAAGAAGGTCATCATCGACAAGGACAACACCACCATCGTCGATGGTGCCGGTAACAAGGCCGACATCGACGCCCGGGTCAACCAGATCCGCGCCCAGATCGAGACCACGACCAGCGACTACGACCGTGAAAAGCTGCAGGAACGCGTGGCTAAGTTGGCTGGCGGCGTTGCCGTCATCCGCGTCGGCGGTGCGACCGAAGTCGAGGTCAAGGAGCGCAAGGACCGTGTCGACGACGCGCTGCACGCAACCCGTGCTGCTGTCGAGGAAGGCATCCTGCCAGGTGGCGGTATCGCCCTGCTGCGCGCGCTCAAGTCGCTGGAGGGCCTCAAGGCCGCCAATGACGACCAGCAGTCGGGTATCGACATCGTTCGCCGCGCGCTGCGCGCCCCGGCTCGCCAGATCGCCGAAAACGCGGGCGAGGACGGTGCTTATATCGTCGGCAAGCTGCTCGAAGGCGACGACTACAACCATGGCTTCAACGCCGCGACCGGCGAATATGAAGACCTGGTGAAGTCGGGTGTCATCGATCCGGCGAAGGTGGTGCGCACGGCGCTGCAGGATGCGGCTTCGGTCGCCTCGCTGCTGATCACCACCGAGGCGCTGGTAGCCGAACTGCCCAAGGAAGACACGCCCGCACCGATGCCGGCGATGGACTTCTAATCCGGTGTGGAGAGCGCGGCATCAAGCTGCGCTCTCCCATCCGCCCGTGCACGGCAGTGCCCCTTGGATGCCTGCACACGCTGTTCGAAACCCGGCAGGCTCCCAACACGGCGACATCGGAAAATCGGTCGAATGAGAGAGGAGGAGATAATGACCGACAGGTTTCTGGACTATCTTGCACGCGAACATGCGCGGCTGGAGGACGAAATCCGGCTGGAAAGCAGGCGACCCCGGCCTGACGAAATTCTGATTGCCCGCCTGAAGAAGCTCAAACTGGCGCTCAAGGACCAGATGCAAAGCTGGACTTCCGATCACGCGAGCAGCGATCGGCTGACCGCGTAGACGGACTGCATCCAATCATATTCTCTCCTGGAAGAAGGCCAGGCGCACCTCTATCGGTGTGCCTGGTTTTCTCTTGCAAAGCACTGACAACAAACTCAGAAAAAATTTTTATCGGGCCTTGAAACCAATTGCGCGATTCCCAATTTTTTCAGTACCGGATGCCATAACGGATCCGGTTGGACAGAGGGCGTCGGCTCTTGGTTCCCGGCGCCTCTCATGCCCAGATTGCTCAACAAGGAGGATTTGGAAATGAGAACTGCATTTGATTTGACCCCCTATCGCCGCTCGACGGTCGGCTTCGATCGGCTTTTCGATGCGCTCGAGAACAGCTTCCGCGCGGAGACGCAGGATGGCTACCCACCCTTCGACATCGTCCGCACCGGCGAGGACAGTTACCGGATCACTCTGGCGGTGGCCGGCTTCCGTCCGGACGAAATAGATATCACTGCACAGCAGAACCAGCTCGTCATCTCCGGTCAGAAAGATGAGAAAGACGACGACGGTGTGGATTTCGTGCATCGCGGTATCGCTGCCCGCGCATTCGAGCGTCGATTCCAGCTGGCCGACTATGTCGAAGTGCGCGATGCGGACTATGAGCACGGCATGCTGACGATCTCGCTCCAGCGGATCGTCCCTGAATCGCTCAAGCCGCGCAAGATCGCCATCGGAAGCAGCAAGCATGTCAACGACGACACGCCGCAGCTGACTGAGGACAAGGCGGCCTGAGCCTCAATAACCGGGCACATTCTCGGCGGGGTGGGTGCAATCGCGCCTGCCCCGCTTGATGGGGTTTGCCAAGTGGGTAAGAGGCGAAGGACGATCCCCATCAAGGCGGTTTGATGGCGGCCGAGACGGCTGGTCTCACCGGTGGGACCGGCCAGTCTTCATGCATTAGCTTCCCGGTTCGAGTTTGAGCCTAAGCGTTCGCTCTTCGCCGCCGCGCATCAGCGTGAGTTCTACGCTTTGTCCGACGCGAAAGTCGTCAAGTCGGCCGAGCAGGTCGCCCACTCTGGAAACGGGTTTTCCATTCAGCGCTGTAACGATGTCACCAGGAGCCACGCCGCGGCTTGTACGCTGCGCTGCGACCAAACCGGCGCGCTCCGCTGCCGAGCCGGGGTCAACCCGCAGGACGAAAACCCCCTCGATCCCCGAAGCACGCTTGAGCCGGTCGTTGATACCATCATCACTCTCGATGCCAATGCTGGGCCGCGTATAGCGTCCCTCCGAAATGAGCTGCGGTACGACACGCATGACCGTGTCGACCGGTACAGCAAAACCGATGCCTGCCGATGCCCCAGAAGGACTGTAGATTGCGGTATTGATCCCGATCAGTCTGCCCGCTGAATCGAGCAGCGGACCGCCCGAATTGCCTGGGTTGATGGCCGCATCGGTCTGGATAAGGTTGCGAATGTCGGGGCCGTTCTCATTAGGCAGCGAGCGATCCAGTGCCGAGACGATTCCTTTAGTCAGGGTCCAGTCTAGGCCGAACGGGTTTCCAATCGCGAAGACATTCTGCCCGACTTGCAGATCATTGCTCGTGCCTATGGGGACCCGAGCGGGCGCTGTGAAACCTGCACCTCCGATCTTTAAAACAGCAAGGTCGTGCTGTGGGCTAGTACCCACCAGTGTGGCGGAAAACTGGCGACCGTCAGCAAGCTGTATTTGCGCTTCTGATGCACCCTCGATGACATGATAATTGGTGAGGATATGACCCGCCTCATCCCATACGAGGCCCGAACCCGACCCGCGCGGGACGCTATAGACATTACGTGTCCAGAAATCGGCAACTCTCTGCCGTGTCGATATGAAGACGACGGACTCTCGGGCATTGCGGAAAAGGTCGATATTGGCGCGTTCATCTGCAGCTAGGTCTCCACGCGGAGTGACCATCCGTGGCTCGGCCATCGGAGCCGACTGGTTGAAGAGTAACGATACTGTTGCAGCTAAAAGGAGGCCGTTCATTATGGTCAAGATCACTATCCAAGGACGCCAATTTGACGTTGGCTTCGTCGACTTTTGTCTCATCCCGGATAAATAGCGCCGGTTAGGTCAGGATCAACGCAATGCCTCCTCATTATTGGATCGACAGTAGTATCGACTAGATTCAATCCATCATGGAAATTGGCGAAGCCCATAACCAAGGCAAAGCTGGTAGTCCGCTTTCAGGCATCCTCTAAGAGGGCCCAAACGTCCGCAATGAGGGCGTATTCCGTTGAAAAAGTCGCCGATAGCTGCGCGGGAAGGTTCTGGATCGAGAGCGAGTGAGGTCGCTGCCTCTCTCAGGCGGTGGCGAGGCCCGGCATGGGCCGCATCTTGGCCAGTTTCCGTAGGTTCTGGGCTGCGGCGGCGAGGTGGAACTCGTCTTTTGCTCCGTTGGGACCACGCAGACGCAAGCGGTCCAGCTTCAGGATCCTCTTGAGGTGCGCAAAGAGCATCTCGACCTTCTTTCGCTGGCGACGTGAGACGAGATAGGCGTCACTTTTGGAGATATCGCGTGCCAGATCGCGTGCGCCTTCGTGGACCGAGCGCACGATCTTGCGGGTCGCCGTGCGGGGTGCGCAGCGCTGCTTGAGATTGCATGCCTGACAGTCCTTCTGGCTCGCACGGTAGCGGATGAAGCCATCGGCATTGGCCAGCGGGCGCCGTGTCTTGAAGTTGCGGTTGGATGGTCTCAGCTGCTTTCCGCCAGGGCAGAGGTAACTGTCGTCCTCGGCGTCATAGGTAAAGTCGGACCGCGCGAGGGTGCCGTCGCTGCGTGCAGAGTTGTCGAACACGGGGATATGGGGCTCGATACCCTTGTCCTCGACCAGCCATGCAAGGTTCGGCGCCGAGCCATAAGCAGTGTCGGCCACGAGCTTCTCGGGCCACAAGCCGAAGCGTTCCTGCGTTCGCTCGATCATCCTTCGCTGCGCAAGCACCTCAGCCTGCCGCACCGATGTCGTCGCCTCCACATCGACGATCACCGCGTGATCAAGGTCGATCAGATAGTTGGTGGAGTAGGAGTAGAAGGCCGCCTCGCGCGTCGCCGCAGTCCAGCGCGCAGCTGGATCGGTGAGGTTGATCCGCTTCGGCTCGACAGGCGTGGCTCCGCCAAAGGCTGCATCATCAAGCACCTCGAGATACTCAGCGACTGCACGACCGGCAGCTTCGGGCGGGAGACCTTCTTCCCCCGGAACCGAACGCTGGCGGTGAACATCGGCGCGGATCAGGCTCGCGTCGACAGCGAAGCCTTCTGCTCCCACCAGTCCCTCGGCCATGCAGCGCTCGACGGTCATCTCGAACAGCTTGCGCAGCAGGTCGCTGTCACGGAACCGGCCGTGCCGGTTCTTGGAGAAGGCGGAGTGATCGGGCACCGACCCCTCGAGATCGAGCCGGCAGAACCAGCGATAGGCAAGGTTGAGGTGCACCTCCTCGCACAAGCGGCGCTCCGAGCGTATGCCCATGCAATAGCCAATGAGGAGCCTCCGGATCATCAGTTCAGGATCAACCGAAGGTCGCCCAGTCGAGCTGTAGAACGGCTTCAGCTGCTCTCGGATCTCCGTCAGATCGACGAACCGGTCAACCGAGCGCAGCAAGTGATCCTGCGGCACATGATCCTCAATGCGGAAGCTGTAAAACAGCGCCTCCTGCATCACCGTCCGCTCGCCCATCATCAGTCCGTCTCCGCGTGGTTGCAGAAACACTGGAGCCGAAGGCGTGCAGAGCACAATCAATAGTTTAGCCCCGCCGCAAGGGGGAGTTTTTCAACAGAATAAGGGCGCAAAGCAGACCTGTCAGCCGATCCAAACGGTCTGAATCAGACAATCGTTTGGTTGACCCCCGTCTTTCGCCAATCCAGTCCGGAGAATTTTACAGCAATCAATTAAGTTATTGATTTCAGGAGTGTCAGTCTGACGGGGTTTTACAGCCAAACCCACGTGGTCCCAACAAAGTCAATAGCTTGGGAAGCTGCTGCTCTACCATTGAGCTACACCCGCGCGCCGGACGGCGGCATTTGCCGCAGCGCGAGTCCAAGGTCAACGCGAGAAAACGCGTTCATCATATCGGTGTGGAGCTTGCGGACTGACGGCTTGGCGTCCGCAGGCGGAAGACGCTAGGCAGGCGCGCAAGATAACAGACGGGACACAAAACGCATCATGATCAGCGACGATCGCATCATCCTCGGCCTGCTGGGCGCCTTGCTCGCCTTCGTTTTCGCGACGCGCGACCGGCCGGGCTGGCAGCGGTTTTACGTCTTCGTGCCGATCATTCTCGTCTGCTACCTCGTCCCGTCGCTGTTCGTGACCACCGGGCTGATCGACACGAGCGAAAGCCAGCTCTGGCCGGTCGCAAAGGACTACTTCCTGCCCGCCGCCTTGTTCCTGATGACGCTGAGCATCGACATCAAGGGCATCCTCGGCCTCGGCAACAAGGCGATCATCATGTTCCTGACTGCTACGGTCGGGATCATCCTGGGCGGGCCGCTGGCGCTATGGATCGTCGCGCAGTTCGAGCCTTCGGTGATCGGATCGGGCGACACTGCGGCCTGGCGCGGGCTGGCGACGCTGGCGGGCAGCTGGATCGGCGGCGGCGCGAACCAGACCGCCATGCTCGAAGTCTATGGCTATCCGCTGGAGGGCTTTGCGGCGCTGCTGGCGGTCGACATCATCGTCGCGGAAATCTGGATGATCTTCCTGCTCTACGGCGCCGGAGCGACCGAGCGAGTCGACCGCTGGCTGGGCGCGGACAGTTCCTCCATCGCCCGGCTGCGCGACAGCATGGCGGATTATTCCGAACGCATCGAGCGCGTGGCCAAGGCCAATGACTACGTGCTGCTGTTCGGCGCAACCATGGCCGTCGTCGGCGCGTCGCACCTGCTCGGCGGATGGATCGGAGGCCGGTTTGCCAGCGTCCAGGGCGAGGACGCGACGCTGGCGAGCGAGTTCTTCTGGGTGGTCGTCATCTCCACCACCGCCGGCCTCGCCGCCAGCTTCACCCGCGCCCGCGAACTGGAGGGCATCGGCGCGAGCAAGTTCGGTGTCCTCTTCATCTTCCTGCTGGTGGCGATCATCGGCACGCGGATGGACGTGACCAAGATCATGGACGCCCCCGCCTTCATGGCCATCGGCGCGATCTGGATGCTGTTTCACATCGTATTGCTGCTGGTGGTCGCCAAGATCATCAAGGCGCCGTTTTTCTTCGTCGCGGTCGGCAGCAAGGCCAATGTCGGCGGGGCGGCGAGCGCGCCGGTGGTGGCGGCCGCCTTTCATCCGGCGCTTGCCCCGGTCGGCGTGCTGCTCGCCGTGCTCGGCTATGCTCTCGGCACCTATGGCGCGATCCTTTGCGCGCAGATGATGGCGGCAGTCGGTTAGCCGCAAGCGATGCCGGTTTCATTTGATACCGGTTGATTTCGCAACCTTGGCTTGCCAGAGCCGTTGGCACGAAAAGAGAGGAATCTTTTATGCGCCAAGTCGACCATTTCATCGCCGGGGATAGCCCCGCCGCCACTCGCAAGCACAAGATCTGGAACCCGTCGACGGGCGAGATCCAGGCCGAAGTCGCGCTGGGCGATGTCGCGCTGCTGCAGAAGGCCGTCGTTGCCGCGAAAAAGGTCCAGCCCGAATGGGCGGCGACCAATCCGCAGCGACGTGCGCGCGTCATGTTCGAGTTCAAGCAACTGGTCGAAGCGAACAAGCAGGAGCTGGCCGAGCTGCTCTCCAGCGAACATGGCAAGGTCGTCGAGGATGCGCATGGCGACGTGCAGCGCGGGCTCGAAGTGATCGAATTCGCCTGCGGCATTCCGCAGGCGCTGAAGGGCGAATACACGCAAGGGGCAGGCCCCGGCATCGATGTCTATTCGATGCGCCAGCCGCTCGGCATCGGTGCAGGCATCACCCCGTTCAACTTCCCCGCCATGATCCCGATGTGGATGTTCGGCATGGCGATCGCGGCGGGCAATGCCTTCATCCTCAAGCCGTCGGAACGCGATCCGAGCGTTCCGGTGCGGCTCGCCGAACTCTTCCTCGAGGCGGGCGCGCCCGAGGGGCTGCTGCAGGTCGTCCATGGCGACAAGGAAATGGTCGATGCGATCCTCGACCATCCCGACATTCCGGCGATCAGCTTCGTCGGCTCCTCCGACATCGCGCAGTATATCTACTCGCGCGGCACGGCGAATGCGAAGCGCGTTCAGGCTTTCGGCGGCGCGAAGAACCACGGCATCGTCATGCCCGACGCCGATCTCGACCAAGTGGTGAACGACCTTGCCGGTGCCGCCTTCGGTTCGGCGGGCGAGCGCTGCATGGCGCTGCCCGTCGTCGTCCCCGTGGGCGAAGACACGGCCGACAAGCTGCGCGAGAAACTGATCCCCGCGATCAACGGTCTGCGTGTCGGCGTCTCGAACGATCCCGACGCGCATTACGGCCCCGTCGTCACGCCCGAGCACAAGGCGCGCGTCGAAGGCTGGATCGACACGGCCGAGAAGGAAGGCGCGGAAGTCGTCATCGACGGACGTGGCTTCAGCCTTCAGGGCCATGAGGACGGCTTTTTCGTCGGCCCGACGTTGCTTGATCGCGTCACGCCCGACATGGAAAGCTACAAGGAAGAGATCTTCGGCCCCGTCCTCCAGATCGTGCGCGCGAAGGATTTCGAGGAAGCGGTCAAGCTGCCGAGCGAGCACCAGTACGGCAACGGCGTCGCCATCTTCACCCGCAACGGCCACGCGGCGCGCGAATTCGCGAACCGCGTGAATGTGGGCATGGTCGGCATCAACGTGCCGATCCCCGTGCCGGTCAGCTACCACAGCTTCGGCGGCTGGAAGCGCTCCGGTTTCGGGGACATCGACCAGTACGGCATGGAAGGCCTGAAGTTCTGGACCAAGGCCAAGAAGGTCACCCAGCGCTGGCCCGACGGCGGCGGCGACGGCACCAACGCCTTCGTTATCCCGACCATGGGCTGATACATGACCCGCTTAGCCCTCGCATCGCTTGCCGTGTTCGCGGTGCTCGCCTGTTCGCCCGGCCAGACCACGCCGGACGATCCCGCCCCGCAGCAGACCGCCATCCCGGTCGAGCCCGATAGCAGCATCGGCGACGGCGGACCGCCTTTGCCTGAGCTTATCGGCACAATCCCGCCACGCTTTCGCGGGGTGTGGGATTATGTCGAAGGAAGCTGCGCCCCGGCGTCCGACCTGCGGCTCGAGGTTGGCGAGGACTCGATCACCTTCTATGAATCCGCGGGTCAGTTGACCGGTATCGAGGACAGCGGGACCGGGAGCGTGATCGTCACGCTCGCCATGGAAGGCGAAGGTGAAACGTGGGAAGAGCGCCGCGAGCTGGTACTTGAAGACGGCGGAGCGCGGCTGCTTGTCCTGGACCCGGCCGACTCGAGTGCCGGCCGCGATTTGCCGCGCAAGCGCTGCGATAACTGAGGAGGACGAAATGCGTAGTCTGTTTCTAGGTGTTGTGGCACTGCCTCTCGCTGCGTGCGCAGGAACATACGGAGAAGCACCGGGCTCAGTCCCGGCAAACGAAGCCGGCGGCGAATGCGATGCCCAGCCGGTCCAGTATCATATCGGGCACGAGGCGAGCACCGAAATGGGTGCCACCATACTGCGAGAGAGTGGCGCGCAAACGCTGCGCTGGGGCCCGCCGAACTCTGCGTGGACGATGGACTACCGGACCGATCGCGTAAACGTGCGCTATGACGAAAGCCGCAAGATCATCGAGATCACCTGCGGGTGAACTATCGCCGCCACGCCTTCACCGGCTCTCCGTTCGAAGCGCAGTTCGGCTTCGCTCGCGCGGTTCGCGACGGCAACCGGATCATCGTTGCCGGCACCGGCCCGGTGGAAGACGACGGTTCGAGCACGCAAGGCGGTGCTGCCGAACAGGCGGAGCGCTGCTGCACCCTGATCCTTCGCGCGATCGAGGAATTCGGCGGGTCGGCAAGCGACGTGATCCGCACGCGCATGTTCCTGACCGACCCGGCCGATCAGGACGCAGTGGGGGAGGTCCACGCCCGCTACTTCGGCGAGGCGCGCGCCGCCGCAACAATGGTAGGCTGCGCATGGCTTTGCCGACCGGAATGGAAAGTCGAAATCGAGGCCGAGGCAATCGTTCGCGACTGACCGGCCTCGCCCCTTCCCTTGCCCCCGCCAGAGGGCTAGAGCGCACCGCATGACAGGACAATTCCAGCTTACCGACGACCAGCTGGCCATCCAGGAAATGGCCCAGCGTTTTACCGCCGACAACATCACGCCGCATGCGGGCGAGTGGGACGAGAAAAGCCACTTCCCGCGCGAGGTGATCAAGCAGACCGCCGAACTCGGTTTCGGCGCGATCTACGTCTCGGAAGAAAGCGGCGGCATCGGCCTCGGCCGGCTCGAGGCGGCGCTGATCATGGAAGCCATGGCCTATGGCTGCCCGACCACCAGTGCCTTCATCTCGATCCACAACATGGCCAGCTGGATGATCGACCGCTTCGGCGGCGAAGGCGTGAAGGAAAAATACCTTTCCGACCTCGTCACCATGGAAAAGATCGCCAGCTACTGCCTGACCGAACCGGGCAGCGGATCGGATGCCGCGGGCCTCAAGACCAGCGCGGTGCTGGATGGCGACCATTATGTGCTGAACGGCACCAAGCAGTTCATCTCCGGCGGCGGCGTGAACGATGTCTATGTCACCATGGTCCGCACCTCCGACCACAAGACCAAGGGCATCACCTGCCTCGTGATCGACAAGGACACGCCGGGCGTTTCCTTCGGCGCACCGGAAAAGAAGCTCGGCTGGAATGCTTCCCCCACCGCGCAGGTCATCTTCGAGGATGCCCGCGTGCCGGTGGAGAACCGGGTCGGCGACGAAGGCGAGGGCTTCCGCTTCGCCATGATGGGTCTCGACGGGGGACGCCTCAACATCGGCGCCTGCTCGCTCGGCGGCGCGCAGCGCTGCCTAGACGAGGCAGTGGCCTACACCAAAGATCGCCAGCAGTTCGACACGCCGATCGCGGAGTTCCAGAATACGCAGTTCATGCTGGCTGATATGGCAACCGATCTGGAGGCCGCACGCGCCCTCCTGTACCTCGCCGCCGCCAAGGTCACCGACAACGCGCCGGACAAGTCGCGCTTTTCGGCCATGGCGAAGCGGCTGGCGACCGACAATGGCAGCAGGGTCGTCAACGACGCGCTGCAGCTGTTCGGTGGCTATGGTTATCTCAAGGACTATCCGATCGAGCGCTTCTGGCGCGATCTGCGGGTGCACTCGATCCTCGAAGGCACCAACCAGGTCATGCGCATGATCGTCGGCCGGGATTTGCTGAGGCAGTAGGAGGCAGCTTTGGATCTAACGTCAGCTCTTTTGCTCATACTGATCGGCAGTGTCGTGTTTTACGGTCACAATATTCTCAAGGAAATGCGGGGTCGCAAGTGACCGACGAAGTGAACATCCACACCCACGGTCGCACCGGCCACATCTCGCTCAATCGGCCCAAGGCGCTGCATGCGCTGACGCTCGACATGTGCCACGCGATGAGCGCGGCACTGTCCGGGTGGGCCGATGACGACGAGGTCGAAGCAGTCATCCTCGACCACGCCGAAGGTCGCGGGTTCTGCGCAGGCGGCGACATCAATCTGCTGCGCCATTCCGCGCTGAACGATGGCGGCAAGAGCGGTCGCGAGTTCTTTCACGACGAGTACCAGCTCAACCACCACATGATGACCTATGAGAAGCCCATCGTGGCCTTCATGGACGGCATCACCATGGGTGGCGGCGTAGGCATTGCCCTGCCCTGCAAATATCGCGTCGCGACCGAGAACACGCGCTTCGCCATGCCAGAAACGGGCATCGGCCTGTTTCCCGACGTCGGCGGCGGCTGGCACCTCTCGCGGCTCGGCGGACGGCTGGGACAGTTCCTGGCGCTGACCGGCGCGCGGCTGGACGGGGCCGAATGCCACTTCGCCGGGATTGCGACGCATTACATCCCGGCCGAGAAGCTGGCCGAGGCCAAGGCGCGGATCACCGAGCATCCCGGCCGCATTGCGGGCATTCTGTCCGAGCTGTCGGTCACCCCGCCCGAACCCCGGATCGAGGCCAATTGCGAGCGCATCAACAGGCACTTCGCCTCCGACCGCTACGAAGACATCCTCGCCAGCCTTGAGGCCGACGACAGCGACTGGGCGGCCAAGGAACTCGCCACGCTGCGCACCAAGAGCCCGCAGACCTGCAAGGTCGCTCTGCGCCAATTGGAGGAAAGCGAGAAGCTGGATAGCTTCGCCGACAACATGCGGATGGAATATCGCATCGCCTCGCGCGTCCTGACCCGCCCCGATTTCGCCGAGGGCGTGCGCGCCGTGATCGTCGACAAGACGGGCGACCCCCAATGGGATCCGGCAACGCCAGAGGGCGTGAGCGAGGACCTGCTCGACAGCATCTTCGCCCCGCTTCCCGAAGGCGAGGAGTGGGAGCCGTTGCAGTAATTGTCATCCCAGCGAGGGTCCCATCAAAGTATTACTTTGATGGGTGCCCGATAGCTGGGATCGCTGTCCGCTTGGCCGGACTTAACTGAGACCGATCCCAGCTTTCGCTGGGATGACGGAGAATAGAATGACCTACGAAACCATCACCGTCGAACAGCGCGATGCCGTCACGCTGATCACGCTCAACCGCCCCAAGGCGCTCAATGCGCTGAACAGCAAGGTGCTGGAAGAGCTGATCGAGGCTTTCGCCGCCTATCAGGCCGACAGCAGCCAGCTGTGCGCGGTGCTAACCGGCTCGGGCGACAAAGCCTTCGCCGCCGGCGCCGACATCAAGGAAATGAGCGAGAAGGACGCGGCAGACTTCTATCTCGACGATTTCTTCGCGCCCTGGACCAGCGAGATCGTGAAAAAGACCCGCAAGCCCTGGATCGCAGCCGTGAACGGCTTTGCGCTGGGCGGCGGGTGCGAGCTTGCGATGATGGCGGATTTCATCATCGCTTCGGAAAACGCCAAGTTCGGCCAGCCCGAAATC
Organism: Qipengyuania sp. 902; assembly: GCF_051195295.1. Classification (NCBI taxonomy): domain Bacteria; kingdom Pseudomonadati; phylum Pseudomonadota; class Alphaproteobacteria; order Sphingomonadales; family Erythrobacteraceae; genus Qipengyuania; species Qipengyuania sp. 902. Next base: position 128,160 of record NZ_JBNJLJ010000001.1, read on the forward strand.
AAGCTCGGTGTTGCGCCCGGCATGGGCGGATCGCAGCGCCTGACCAAGGCGGTCGGCAAGTCCAAGGCCATGGAAATGTGCCTGACGGGCCGCATGATGGACGCCGAGGAAGCCGAGCGTAGCAATCTCGTCGCGCGCGTGGTGCCGCATGACAGCCTGCTGGACGAAGCGATGAAGACCGCCGCGCAAATCGCGAGCATGCCGCCTATGGCCGCCATCGCGAACAAGGAAATGGTCAACGCTGCTTTCGAGACCTGCCTCGACCAGGGCCTGACCATCGAGCGCCGCATCTTCCAGATTCTCACCGCGAGCGAGGACAAGCAGGAAGGCATGGCCGCCTTCGTCGAAAAGCGCGAGGGCAAGTGGAAGGGGCGTTGACGCCCCTTGCCGCGCAGGCTTTCCTACAGGGTCCAAGCGACGCTAGGAACCCTTCCCGTCCGGCATTGTGAAAGCCACCGGGGGGGCACTGAATTTCGGAATGTGTCACCCGGTCCGATAAGAATGATAGACTTAACAAGGGCTTGTCGGAGACCGCAAAGGCGACGCACTGTCGCCTTTGTCGCCCAGATGTAACCCGACACAGCCTGTCCGAGAGAGGATGCAAACATGAAAATCGCCTTTATCGGCCTCGGCAATATGGGCGGCGGAATGGCCGCGAACCTTGTAAAGGCGGGGCACGAGGTGAATGCCTTCGACCTCAGCGAAGAGGCGCTTGCGACGGCCAAGGACAATGGCTGTGCAACCTTCACTGATGCCAGCGAAGCCACTCAGGGTGTCGATGGCGTGGTGACGATGCTGCCCAATGGCGCGATCGTGAAGTCGGTCTACGAAGGCAGCGTGATCGGCAAGGCTCCGGCGGGCGCGGTCCTGCTCGACTGCTCGACCATCGATGTCGCCACCGCGAAGGACGTCATCGCCAAGGCCGAAGCTGCCGGCTACGACATGGTCGACGCACCCGTTTCCGGCGGAATCGCGGCGGCGACCGGCGGCACGCTGACCTTTATGGTTGGCGGGACTGAGAAGGCATTCAAGCGCGCCGAAGTGGTGCTGCGAGCGATGGGCAAGGCGGTGATCCGCGCAGGCGATGCGGGTGCGGGCCAGACCGCAAAGATCTGCAACAACATGCTGCTTGCGATCTCGATGATCGGCACGGCGGAAGCGATGAAAATGGCCGAGAAGCTCGGTCTCGATCCGCAGAAATTTTACGAGATCTCCAGCCAGTCATCGGGCTACTGCTGGTCGCTCAACGCCTACACGCCCCTGCCCGGTGTGGGGGTCGAGAGCCCGGCGGACAACGAATACAAGGGCGGTTTCGCCACTGCGCTAATGCTCAAGGACCTGCGGTTGGCCATGGACGCGGCGCAGGACGTCGACGCCACCACCGTGCTTGGTGCGAAGGCGGCGGAAATCTACGAGAAGCTGGCCGAAGAGCACGGCGCGCTCGACTTCTCCTCGGTCATCAAGACGCTCTGATCTCGGCGATCATCCGCGCCAGCCAGTCGCGTGGCGCCTTGCGTTTGCCGATTTCGGCGACGAATTCCTGTCCGCGCGCCACGCTCCGCAACCTGCCGCCGCGCAGCCAGCGGTCCGCGCGGTCGTGATAGCTGAGGCCGCCCTTGCGCAGCCAGTCCGGGCGACCCCACAGGCTCGGCGGGCCTTCGGGCACCGTCAGCCGCAGGGCATCGCTTGCACGCGCAGCCACCCTCCCCGGCCCCGCATAAATCGTGTCGTTTTTGCCATGCATTGCGAGCGCATGCGGGTGGCGGTGGTCGACGAGCCACTCCGGCACACCATTGGCCAGCGCGATGACCTCCTCCACCTCGAGATAGCCGAAGATGCAATGATGCGGATCGCAGCCGTCCGCGCGGAAGAGACCGAAGAACAGGAACACGTCGCCCACCCCGACCCTGCGATTGGCGAGATGCGTTTGCGCTGCGCCGACCTGGCCGAACAGGCAGGTGCCCTCGTCGGTGAACATCGGATCGTGATGGCAGAGGTCGTCGGCACCATGCTTGCCCCGGCTGGCCGCATGCGCCAATTCTCCCAGCCCGAGATCGCCATAGCTCGTGCGCGATGCTGCTCCCGCCGGGATCGGCAGGCTGACCGGACGCCCGTCGACGATCGGCGACGGTCCGCCCCCCGATGCGCTGTCGAAGCCCTTGCGACTGAAGATAATCCGCATGGCGCACTCGCTGCCCGCTGCGCTGCAAGGTGACAACCCCGCACTTCGGGCCTAAATGCGCGCGCATGGCTACGCAGACACACGCAAAGACCACCGCCCTCGTCATGGCCGGAAAGCGCTCCGGCGTCCTCGACCCGCTGGCCGAGCGTGCCGGTGTCGCGCAGAAATGCGTCGTGCCGGTCGGCGGCATGCCGATGATTGAGCGGGTGATTGCGAACGTCGCCGCCTGCGACCGTGTGGGCGAAATCCGCGTGGTCGCGCATGAACCGGACGAGATCGCGGCGATCCCTTCGATCAAGGCGCTGATGGAGGAAGGCCGACTGGTGTTCCGCCCCGGCGCGCTCAACCTCGTCGACAGCGTCTTTTCGGGCGCGGAAGGGGCAAGCTATCCGATCATGATCACCACGGCAGACAACTGCCTGTGGCTGCCGCATGATTACGCCGAATTCATCGACAAGGCGATCGCCAACCAGGCAGGCGCGGCCGCTGCGCTCGCGCGAAAAGAAGGTGTAATCGCAGCCGACCCGGTAGGCCAGAAGAAGTTCTACGAGTTTTCCGACGGCGGCTATTCCAACTGCAACACCTACTGGATCGGCAGCGAGCAGGCGCTCGGCGCAGCGGAGATCATGCGCGGCGGCGGGCAGTTCGTGAAATTCCCCAGCCGCATCGCCAAGGCTTTCGGCGTGGTGAACCTGATCCGCTTCTTTCTCGGCTGGGGGACGAAGGAGAAGCTGTTCGCGCAGGTCTCGCGCCGCTTCGGCTTCAAGCTGGTCCCGATCGAGATGAGCAATGGCTATTGCGCGATCGATGTCGATGAAGAGCGCAGCTTAGGAGTTACCGAACGCCTGCTGGCCAACCGTAACGCCTCCGCCGCCTGAGGCAGCGATAGTCCGGCGATGAAACGGCTGCTCCGCAATATCGGCTGGCTGCTCAGCGGCCGCGGCGTCAATGCCGTGTTGAGCCTCGTCTATCTGGCGCTCGCCACGCGGACGCTGGGCCTCGACGGGTTCGGCTATTTCGCGCTCATCGTCGCGCTCGGGCAGACCGTCACGGGCCTCGCGAACTTCCAGACCTGGCAATTCGTCGTGCGCTGGGGTGCGAGCGAGGATGGCCCCGCCGAAGCGACCGGCTTCGCCATCGCGCTCGATTTGCTGTCCATCGTGCTCGGGACCGTGCTGGCGGCGGCACTGTGCTGGTCGGCGCAGTTCTGGCTCCCGCTGCCGCCCGACCTGCTGTGGCTCGCCTTCGGCTTTTGCATGGTTTCGCTGCTGGCGATCAGGACCACACCGACCGGGCTGTTGCGGCTGCGGTTCGAATACGGGCGAGCGACGGCAGCCGAGGCGGTACAGCCTATAATCCGCGCATTGGGCGCAATCCTCGCCGCGATCTTCATGCCGAACGTCACCGGCTTCATCCTGGCCTGGGCCGCTGCCGAAGTCTGCGTGGCTGCCGCGCTCTGGTTTGCTGCCGGCCGGACGGAGAGGATCGACTTCTCGCAGATCAGCCTGTTCCGCCTCCCGCGCGAGCATGCCGGGGCGTGGAAATTCGTCTGGTCGACCAACCTCACCGGCAGCCTAAACGTCGGCTCCAAACAGGTGCTCATCCTGCTTGTCGGCGCGATCGGCGGAGAGGCGTTCGCGGGCGGCTTCCGCGTCGCCAGCCAGCTCGGCCAGGCGCTGGTGAGCCTGGCGCAGACCGTTTCCAAGGCGATCTATCCCGAGCTGGTGCACGCCCGCGACAATGCCCACGATATGGCGCGCCGCATGGCCAACATAGCGCTCGTTGGCGGCGCGCTGGCCGTGCTGGTCGCAATCTTCCTCGGGCGGCCGGGACTGGTCCTGATCGCCGGGCCCGAATTTCGCGTCGTCTACTGGGCGATGGTTATTCTCGCCATTGCCGGGGCGATCGAACTGGTCGGTGCCAGCCTTGAATCGCTACTGGTCAGCGCCGGACGGGCCGGCACCGCCTTCATCATGCGCGCGGTGCCCACTATCATCGGCCTGTCGCTGCTGCAGGTCGCGATGGACTGGAACGGACTGAAGGGCGCAGCCTTCACCGTCCTCGGCGCCAGCGCGCTGTCCGTCATCGGGTTCTGGGTGGCGGTGATCTCGCTCAGCCAGATCACCATCACCGTGGAACCGAAAACCGACAGCCGCGACTAGCGACCGCCGACTTCGCTGGCGACCGGCGTTCCGGCCGGAGCGCTTTGCTCCTTGTAAGCGAGCACCGGCTTCCTTGCGGCCTGCGTTTCGTCGAGGCGGCGCCGCGGGGCATAGAAGGGCGCAGTCTTGAGCGTCTCGTCACCAGCCTTGGCCCGTTCCGCCACGCTGCGCAGAGCCAGGATGAACTGGTCCAGCGCCGCCTTGCTTTCCGTCTCGGTCGGCTCGACCAGCATGGCTCCATGTACGACCAGCGGGAAGTACATGGTCATCGGATGATAGCCTTCGTCGATCAGCCCCTTGGCGAGATCGAGCGTCGACATCCCCTCGGCAAAGCCTTTGTCGCTGAACAGCGCCTCGTGCATGCAGGGCCCGCTGTGCGCGAAGGGCGCGTCGAGCACGTCTTCCAGGCTGCGCAGGATGTAATTCGCATTGAGCACGGCATCCTCGGCCACCTGCCGCAAGCCGTCCGCCCCATGGCTGAGGATATAGGACAGCGCGCGGGTGAACATGCCCATCTGGCCGTGGAACGCGGTCATGCGCCCGAAATGCTGCATGCGCCCGCCGAAATGCTCTTCGGAGAAGCTGTCGGCGTCCTCTTCCTCGACGAGGTGAACGACGCCGTCCTTTGTCCGCGAGGTGTAGGGCAGCGGTGCGAAGGGGCTGAGCGCTTCGGAAAGCACCACCGGGCCGGAGCCGGGGCCGCCGCCGCCATGCGGGGTAGAGAAGGTCTTGTGCAGATTGATATGCATCGCATCGACGCCGAGATCGCCGGGGCGGACCTTGCCAACGATGGCGTTAAAGTTTGCGCCGTCGCAATAGACGAAGCCGCCCACCTCGTGGACTGCGTCGGAGATCGCCTTCAGGTCACGCTCGAACAGGCCGAGGGTCGAGGGATTGGTGATCATCACGCCAGCCACGTCCGGGCCGAGGCGGCTCTTGAGCGCATCGAGATCGACGCGGCCGTCCGAATTGGCCGGAATGTCCTCGATCTCGTAACCGGCGAAGGCGGCGGTGGCGGGATTGGTGCCATGCGCGCTTTCGGGCACGAGGATGACCTTCCGCGCATCGCCGCGCGCTTCCAGTGCGGCGCGGATGCAGAGGATGCCGCACAGTTCGCCATGCGCGCCCGCCTTGGGGCTCATCGCCACTCCGTGCATGCCGGTGAGGTGGATCAGCCAGAAAGCGAGCTCGTTGATCACCTCCAGCGCGCCGCGCACCGTATCGACCGGCTGCAGCGGATGGACATCGGCAAAGCCGGGCATTCGTGCGACCTTCTCGTTGAGCCGCGGGTTGTGTTTCATCGTGCAGCTGCCGAGCGGGAACAGGCCGAGATCGATGGCATAGTTCTGGCGGCTGAGGCGCGTGTAGTGACGCACGGTTTCCGGCTCGGTCAGGCCGACGAGCCCGATCGGCTCGCTCCGTTCGAAACTGCCCAGGCGACTGGTGGGCGCAGGCGTCGGCGGGCTTGGCTGCTCCACTCCGGCAAGGTCCGGCTTGGCAGCGAAATCGAAATCGACGCCGGTGGTCTCGCTGTGACCGATCTCGAACAGCAGCGGCTCTTCGAGCATCAGTGCGCGATTGCCGGTTGCGGTATCTGGACCGCTCATGGCCTTGTCGCCCTCGACCGGGGTGCCGGGCTTCCAGCCCGAAGCGTTCGGAGTTTTCGTCGGCGCATTCATGCCAGCACCTCCTCGAGCGCGGAGGCAAGGGTTTCGATATCCTCCTCCGTTGTGGTTTCGGTCACGGCGACCAGCAGCCCATTGGCAAGCGCCTCATTGCCGGGGAACAGGCGGCCGAGGGACACCCCCGCCAGGACATCCTGCTTGGTCAGCTTGCGCACGATCTGGCGGGCATCGCCACCCAGCAGCACGGTAAATTCGTTGAAGAATGAATCGTTGAGCACCTCGACACCGGACACCTTGGCCAGCCGGTCGGCAGCGATGCAGGCGAGGCGATGGTTCTCCATCGCCAGCTGCCGCAATCCCTTCTCGCCCAGCAAGGTCATGTGAACGCTGAAAGCCAGCGCGCAGAGGCCGGAATTGGTGCAGATGTTCGAGGTCGCCTTTTCGCGGCGGATGTGCTGCTCGCGCGTCGACAGCGTAAGCACGAAACCGCGCTTGCCCTCCGCATCGACCGTTTCCCCGCACAGGCGGCCCGGCATCATGCGGACATATTTTTCGTCACGCACGGCGAAGAGGCCGAGATACGGTCCGCCGAACTGCAGGCCGACGCCGATCGACTGGCCCTCGCCAACGACGATGTCCGCGCCCAGCTCGCCGGGCGATTTCACCGCGCCGAGCGCCACGGGCTCGGTGTTAACTGCGATGACCAGCGCGCCCTGCTCATGCGCTGCCTCGGCAATCTTCGCGATATCGGGGAGGCGACCGAGGATGTCGGGATATTGCACCACGACGCAGCTTGTATCGCCGTCGATCCGCGCAATCAGGCCGTCGTCATCGGGCTTTGCCGTCAGACTGGGCAGAGCGCCGGCGATCTCGTCGTCGGTGAACTTGGCCATCGTCCGCACCACCTCGGCGTAATGCGGGTGCAGCGCGCCCGAGAGCACGACCTTGCGCTTCTTGCCGCGGGCGATGCGGCTGGCCATGGCAACCGCTTCCCAGCACGCAGTCGAGCCATCGTACATCGACGCATTGGCCACAGCGCAGCCATAGAGCCGCGCGACCTGCGTCTGGAACTCGAACAGCATCTGCAGGGTGCCCTGCGCGATTTCCGGCTGGTAGGGCGTATAGGCGGTGAGGAACTCGCCGCGCTGGATGATGTGATCGACGCTGGCGGGGACATGATGCTTGTAGGCTCCCGCCCCAAGGAAGAAGGCCGCATCTGCCGCCGCGAGGTTCTTCTTGCTGAGCCGCCGCATATGCTTTTCGACCGCCATCTCGCTGGCGTGCATCGGCAGCCCCTCGATCGGGCCGCTCAGCCGCGCCTCTTCCGGCACATCGACGAACAGGGCATCGATGTCGCTCGCGCCGATCTTGGCGAGCATCGCCGAACGGTCGGTATCGGTCAGGGGTAGGTAGCGCATTTCAATTTCCCGTCATCCCAGCCAAAGCTGGGATCGCTGTCCGCGAGGCCGGACGTTGCTGAAATCGACCCCAGCCTTCGCTGGGGTGACGACTAGAGAGAATCGCAAAAACTCTTGTAGGCTTTCGCATCCATCAGGCCTTCGAGCTCGCTCTTGTCGCCGATGGTCATCTTGAAGAACCAGCCGGTTTCCTCCGGCGAGGTGTTCACCAGCGCCGGGTCTTCCTCCAGCGCCTCGTTCGATTCCATCACTTCGCCGCTGATCGGGGCATAGACGTCGCTGGCGGCCTTCACGCTTTCGACCACGGCAGCGTCCTTGCCCTTGTCGATCACGCTGCCGACTTCGGGCAGCTCGACGAAGACGATATCGCCCAGCTGGCCCTGCGCGTAATCGGTAATGCCGACGGTGGCGCTATCGCCCTCCACGTCGATCCATTCATGCTCTTCTGTGAAGTAACGGGCCATCGGGTCAGCTCCCTCGGTAATAGTTGTGGGAGACGAAGGGGAGCGTCACCACCTTCGCCGCAAGTCTCTTGTTACGAACCATGATCTCGAGATCGGTTCCCGCTTCGGCATGGGCGACATCGACATAGCCCATGGCGATCGGGTGGCCGAGCGTGGGCGAGAAACCGCCGCTGGTGACGCGGCCGACCTTGTCGTCGCCGACGTAGATTTCCGCACCTTCGCGGGCCGGCAGGCGCCCTTCGAGGGCAAGGCCCACGCGGCGTTCCTTCGGGCCGGACTCCATCAGCGTCCTCACCGCGTCGAAGCCCATCCAGCCGCCAGTCTCGCGGCGCTTCTTGGTGAGCGCGAAGGCAAGATCGGCGCTGACCGGATCGACCGTTTCGGTCATGTCGTGGCCGTAGAGCGGCAGGCCCGCCTCCAGCCGCAGGCTGTCGCGCGCGCCAAGTCCCGCAGGACGCACTTCGATCTCCGCACAGAGCCGGTCGCACAGCGATTCCGCGAATTCGGCGGGCACCGATATCTCGAACCCGTCTTCTCCAGTGTATCCGGCGCGGGTGATGCGCAGCGGCCATTCGCCGAAATCATGTTCCAGCGACTGCATGAAGACGAGCTGTTCGGGCACGCCGCGCATGATGCGGTTGAGCGCAGTCGCGGCATTAGGCCCCTGCAGCGCGACCAGCGCATAATCGTCCATGTGGGTCAGCGTGACATCGTCGTCGAGATGTTCGCGCAAATGGGCAATGTCGTCCCACTTCATCGCGCCATTGACGACGATGTAATAGGCCGGCTCGCCCCAATGCCCTTCGGTGCCCGCTTCCTCGTCGCCCTCGATCCACGGCGTGGCATTGGTGACCATGAGATCGTCGAGAATGCCGCCCTCGTCGTTGAGCAACAGCGAATAGCGGACCCGCCCGGGCTTCAACGTCCCGATCGCACCGGGGAGCAGCTTCTCGAGCTCCTCAGCCGCCTTCTCGCCGGTGACCATCAGCTGGCCCATATGGCTCACATCGAACAGGCCGGCACTGCTGCGCGTCCATTCGTGTTCGGCGACGATCCCGCCGCCGCTTTCCTTGTTGTACTGGATCGGCATCCAGTAACCGGCGAACTCGACCATGCGAGCGCCCTTGCCGCGATGCCATGCATCTAGCGGCAGCGTGCCGGTTTCCTGCTGTTCGTTTTCTTCAGTCTCGCTCAAATCCCGTCCTTCAAAGCATGGGCGCGCCGATCCCGGCGCGGGAAAACAACCCATGCCCCCTCTGTCGGGAAACCTGAGAGACTGACACGCGGATGGGCGTGCTTACCCCTTCGGTGGCTGGCCGCGATGGCGACCGGCGCTTTCCAGAGTGTCGATGGCCCGCACGGTCCGGTGGCCTGAGAGTTTCCGGGGCGGTTGCTCCTTCGGCGGTACGGGGACGCCGCCCCGCACGCTCTCCCGTGCGCGCCCGCTACAGAATCGCTCCCGCAGCCGACGGCTATTGCACTGCGGCAATCCCCGCGCAGCGTCAATCGCGAAAAGCCTTATTCCCCGGCCTCGAGCGCATGGCGGACCAGGTCGATTTCCGCGGGCGCGAACCGCCTTCGTCCCGCGATGTGCGATCGGGCACGGCGGTGGCGAAGTAGGCGAGGCATTCGCTGTCGTCCTCCGCGATCCACAGGCCCGAGCGCAAGCCATACGCTTCGCCCGCATGGCCATCACGGCGTACACTGTCCGCGAAGAGATCGTCGGCACAACCATCAAATGCCGGAGAGAGCGTGCGCACGCCTGTCCCGTAGTTACCGCGCCGAGCTAAATCATGTCGATCAGCTCCAATTGAGCCATAGTAGATAAAGCGCGGACAGGACGATCCAACTGCCGTCGAGCGTTTTGAGGCGCCTCGCCCCAAGCCAGAGTGCAATCGCGCAAGGAACCCAACCAGCGCCGCCGCAGGCCCGGCCAGCAGTACCACCTCCCACTGGATCGTGCCCGCCTCGACATGCCAGAGAGCGCCTACGATCACGCTGACCGAGGAGATCAGGCAGGCTGCCCCTGTGCAGAGCAGGACTGGGTAACGCCGGATGAACAAGTATAGCGCGACAAGTTCGCCGATGCCGACGGAGAACAAAGCCGTCAGCATGCCACCCGGTATTGCGAGCATCAGCAAGACAGCGAGGTCGAGACGCTCGAGCCGAGCCTTTTCCGCACGCTCCAGATTGACCGTCCAGGTCGAGGCGATCAACGCAATGCCGAGCAGTATGGAAAAAGTCTTGTAGCCCATCAAGACTGCGTGCTGGTCGAAAGCCGTCAGGCGCTGGGTTGCAAGCATGACAGGCAGCGACAGCGCCAGGACCGCCCCGGCCACGGTGAAGAAATCCCTCGGACGGACCTCGGCGTGCAAGGGTTCGGGTTGCGGCTGGTGATACAATCGGTCGGTCCAGCGCAGGGCCCCCATTGTCATGCCGAAACTCTGAATACACATGGAAACCCCCACCACTTGCAGTGGCTGGAGGTCCATAACCTGCCATTCGCGCAAGGCGTTGAAGACGGGCACGAAGACCACCCCGCCGCCGGTACCGGACGTATTGGCGATGATCGCTCCGATGACCCCGATCCCGGGGAGGAACCATAGGCGAGAGACAAGTCGCGTATCGTAGGGGGCCAAGAACAACAGCGCGCCGAAGGCGAGCAGCAGAATGCCGCCGCCGATCCAAACCAGCCTCCCCTTCGGCAGGGTGCTCAATCGAGATTGGGCCTCAGCCATCGTTCGGCCGTCGCCATATCGACCCCGCGCCGCTGCGCATAGTCTTCCAGCTGGTCCCGACCAATCCGGGCGACGCCGAAATATTGCGCTTCCGGGTGCCCGAAGTAGAACCCGCTGACCGCCGCCGTCGGCCACATGGCGAAATTCTCGGTCAGCGTCAGGCCGGCGTTGCTGGGCACATCGAGCAGGTCGAACAGGATCGGCTTCAGACTGTGATCGGGACAGGCTGGATAGCCCGGGGCGGGCCGAATACCCCGATACTCTTCCTTGATCAGCGCCTCGTTGGTCAGCTGCTCGTGAGGCGCATAGCCCCAAAGGTCGGTGCGGACGTGCTGGTGCAGGCGTTCGGCGAAGGCTTCGGCAAAGCGGTCCGCCAGCGCTTTCAGGAGGATGTCCGAATAATCGTCCTTGTCCTCGAGGAAGCGCTTCGAATGCTCGTCGATCCCGTGAATGCCGACTGCGAAACCGCCCATCCAGTCGCCCGCCGGATCGATGAAATCGGCGAGGCACATATTCGCCCGGTCGCGGCTCTTCTTCACCTGCTGGCGCAGGAACGGCAGCACGACGTCGTCGCGATCGTCCAGATGCAGCGTCACGTCGTCGCCGTCGCGCGCGCAGGGCCACAAGCCGGCGACACCCTTCGCGGTGAGCCACTTTTCCCCCACGATCCGGTCGAGCATGGCATTAGCGTCGGCGAACAGCTGCGTCGCCGTTTCGCCCACGACGTCATCCTCGAGGATCGCCGGGTAGTTGCCGTGCAACTCCCAGGCGCGGAAGAACGGCGTCCAGTCGATATAGTCGCGCAGATCGGCGAGCGACCAGTCTTCGAACACATGTACGCCCGGTTTCAGCGGCGGGGCGGCCTTGTCCGACAGGAAGGCATCGTAAAAATTGGCGCGGGCGTCCTCGAGGCTCAGCAGCACGCTCTGCCCCTTCCCCGCCCGGGCATCGCGGACATGGCCATATTCGCTGGCCGTGGTTTCCACGAACTCGTCGCGCTGCGTGTCCGACAATAGGCGGCTGGCGACGCCGACCGCGCGGCTGGCATCGAGGACGTGGATCACCGGCCCCTCATAGGCCGGATCGATGCGCAGCGCGGTGTGCACCTTGCTGGTCGTCGCCCCGCCGATCAGCAGCGGCATGTCCATGCCCGCCGTCTGCATCTCCTCGGCCACTGTCACCATCTCGTCGAGCGAAGGCGTAATGAGCCCGGACAGCCCGATCATATCGGCTTTTTCCTCGCGCGCCGTCTGGAGGATTTTCGACCAGGGGACCATTACGCCGAGGTCGATCACCTCATAGCCATTGCACTGCAGCACCACGCCGACGATGTTCTTGCCGATATCGTGGACGTCGCCCTTCACGGTCGCCATCACGATCTTGCCCTTGGCCTTGCGCTCGGCTTCGGGAAGCAAATCCTTCTCCGCCTCGATGAAGGGAATGAGGTGCGCGACCGCCTTCTTCATCACGCGGGCCGATTTCACGACCTGCGGCAGGAACATCTTACCGCTGCCGAACAGGTCGCCAACCACATTCATGCCGTCCATCAATGGACCTTCGATCACCTCGATCGGGCGACCGCCGGACGCTGCAACCAGCTCGCGGGCCTCCTCGGTATCGGCGACGACATGCGCATCGATGCCCTTCACCAGCGCGTGCTCCAGCCGCTTCTTCACCTCCCATCCGCGCCATTCCTCGGCCGCCTTCTCGTCGGCGGCGGACTTGCCCTTGTAGCTTTCGGCAAGGTCGATCAGCCGCTCGGTAGCATCCGGACGGCGCATGAGGATCACGTCCTCGCAGGCCTCGCGCAAGGTCGGGTCGATCTGATCGTAGACGTCGAGCTGGCCGGCATTGACGATCGCCATGTCCAGCCCGGCGGGGATTGCGTGATAGAGGAAGACCGAATGCATCGCGCGGCGCACGGTCTCGTTGCCGCGGAAACTGAAGGAGAGGTTGGAGAGGCCGCCGCTGGTCTTGGCGTGCGGACAGGCCGCCTTGATCTCCGCCACCGCTTCGATGAAGTCGAGCCCGTAGCGGTCATGCTCCTCGATCCCCGTCGCCACGGCGAAGATATTGGGATCGAAGATGATGTCTTCCGCCGGGAAATCGATTCCCGTCAGCAAGTCATAGGCGCGCGTGCAGATTTCGACCTTGCGGTCTTTCGTATCGGCCTGGCCGGTCTCGTCGAAGGCCATGACCACCACGGCAGCGCCATAGTCCATGCACTTGCGCGCCTGCTCGAGGAACTGGTCTTCGCCCTCTTTCATGCTGATCGAATTCACGATCGGCTTGCCGGATACGCATTTGATACCGGCCTCGATCACATCCCATTTGGAACTGTCGACCATCACCGGCACGCGCGCGATATCGGGTTCGGCGGCGATCAGCTTGAGGAAGGTGGTCATCGCCTTCTCGGCGTCGAGCAGGCCTTCGTCCATATTGACGTCGATAACCTGCGCGCCGTTCTCGACCTGCTGGCGCGCGACTTCGACGGCGGCATCGTAATCGTCCGCCAGGATCAGTTTCTTGAACCGGGCGGAGCCGGTCACATTCGTGCGTTCGCCGATATTGACGAAGCGGGCAGTCGTAAGGTCACTCATGGGTCAGGCAGCAATCGTAAAGGGTTCTAGGCCGGCCAAGCGCATGTCCGGGTCGACAGTGGGCAGCTTGCGCGGCGCGATGCCGTCGACCGCTTTGGCCATCGCCGCGATGTGGGCGGGGGTCGAACCGCAGCAGCCGCCCAGCGCGTTGACACGGCCATTCTCGGCCCAGACCTTGGTCAGCGTCGCCGTGGTCTCCGGCAGTTCGTCATATTCGCCAAGGTCGTTCGGCAGGCCCGCATTGGGATAGACCATCAGATAGGTTTCGGCGATGTCGGACAGGATCTGGACATGCGGGCGCAGCTGCTCGGCACCGAAGCTGCAGTTGAGGCCCATCGTCAGCGGCTTGGCGTGGCGCACAGTATACCAGAAGGCTTCGACCGTGTGGCCCGACAGATTGCGGCCAGACAGATCGGTCAGCGTGAGCGAGATCATGATCGGGATGTCCTGCCCGAGCTCGCGCTCCAGTTGCTTGACCGCCATGATCGCGGCCTTGCAGTTGAGCGTGTCGAAAACGGTCTCGATCAGGATGAAATCCGCCCCGCCCTCGATCAGGGCGCGCGCCTGTTCGACATAGACGGCCACGATCTCGTCATAGGTGACTTCACGAAAGCCCGGGTCCTCGACATCGGGCGAGAGCGAGAGCGTCTTGTTCGTCGGCCCCATGGCCCCTGCGACGAAACGGGGGATGCCGTCCTTCGCCGTTGCCTCGTCCACCGCTTCGCGAATGATCCGGGCGGCGGAGACGTTGATCTCGTGCACCAGATGCTCGGCGTCGTAATCCGCCTGGCTGATGCGATTGGCGTTGAACGTGTTGGTCGCAAGAATATGCGCGCCAGCATCGATATAGCTGTCGCAGATTTTCCGGATCACCTGCGGCTGCGTCAGATTGACGAGATCGTTATTGCCCTTCTGGTCGGCCGTCAGGCCGGTGTCGCCCGCATAGTCCTCCGGTGCCAGCTTGGCGCGCTGGATCTCGGTACCGTAGGGGCCATCCTTGATCAGGATGCGCTGGCTGGCGGCTTCGGCGAACTCGGTACGCTTGGACATGTCAGGCCTTCGGTCGCAGGCCGAGCATGTGGCAGATTGCATAGCTCAGCTCGGCGCGGTTGAGAGTATAGAAGTGGAACTGGCGCACGCCGCCGGCATAGAGGCGGCGGCACATTTCGGCAGCGATCGTGGCGCTGACCAGCTGGCGGGCTTCGGGCCGCTCGTCGAGCCCCTCGAACAGACCCTCCATCCAGTCGGGGATGGCGGTCCCGCACAATCCGCTCATCCGCTGGACGGCGGCGAAACTCATCACCGGCATGACGCCCGGCACGATCTCGCCCTCGATCCCGGCAGCTTCGGCCTTGTCGCGAAATTCGAAAAAGCATTCGGGATCGAAGAAGAACTGCGTGATCGCGCGGGTCGCCCCGGCATCGAACTTGCGCTTCAGATTGTCGAGGTCGGCTTGGCGATCGGGCGAATCCGGATGGACTTCGGGATAGGCCGCGACCGAAATCTCGAAATCCGCGATCTGCTTGAGGCCTGCGATCAGGTCTGCGGCATTTTCATAACCGCCGGGATGCGGAGCGTAACTGCCGCCACCGTCGGGAGCATCGCCGCGCAGGGCGACGATATGTCGCACGCCCTCTTCCCAGTATTCGCGCGCGACCTGGTCCACCTCCTCGCGGGTCGCTTGCACGCAGGTGAGGTGCGCAGCGGCGGGAATATCGGTCTCGCTCACGATACGCCGCACGGCCGCATGTGTGCGTTCGCGAGTCGAGCCGCCTGCGCCATAAGTCACCGACACGAAACGCGGGTCTAGCGGGGCGAGGGTCTCCACGCTCCGCCACAGCGTTTGCGCCATCTTCTCCGACTTGGGCGGGAAGAATTCGAAGCTCACCTCGATATCGCCGGGCAGGCCAGAGAACAGCGGCGCTTCCAGCGCGCGCTGCGCTTCGCGCATCTGGTTGAGGGTTGGGCTCACGATACGGCCTTTCTTGCTTCGGCATCGCGCTCTGCGATCCAAATTTTCACGACCAGCTCGCCATCCTCCAAAGCGGCGGTCTCCCCGGGAACGAAGCCGGCGTCTTGCAGCAGGCCGCGCATCTGCGCGTCGCCGAAGCCGAGCCGGGCATGAGCGTAGCGCTCACGCAGCTCCTCGCGCTGGTGGGCGGCGAAATCGACGATCGCGATGCGCCCGCCCACAGACGTGACCCGCGCAGCCTCAGCCAGGGCGGCGCGCGGAGCCTGAGCGAAATGAAGCACCTGATGGAACAGCACCGTGTCGAAGCTCGCCGCGGCAAAGGGAAGCGATCCGAAGTCGCCCTGAACGAGCTCGACCCGCTGGGCAGGCAGATTCTGCAGCTTCGCTCGCGCCACACGCAACATCGCAAGGCTCTTGTCGAGCGCCACGATGTGCTCGGCGCGCTCGGCAAAGATTTCGGCCATGCGTCCAGTTCCGGTACCGATATCGAGCAAACGCCCGAGCGGGGCATTGCCCAAGGCTGCGTCCAGCGCGCTTTCGATCGCTTCGTCCGAACTGTGCAGACGGCGCAATTCATCCCAATCGTGCGCATGGCGGGCAAAATACGCCTGCGCCTCGGCTTCGCGGGTTTCGCGGATTTCGGCGAGCTTGCGCCGATCGGAGGCGCATAGTTCGGCAAACTCGCTGTCCGCGCGTTCCGCAACGTCGAGCAATCGGATGGTACCTCCGGCAAGCGATGGCTCTGCAGTCGTCACCGATCCGGCGCGGACGAACGTCCAGCTCCCCTCCCGCCGTCGCTCGGCAAGACCGGCGTCGCACAAGATGCCGATATGGCGCGAAACCCGCGGCTGGCTCTGGCCGAGCACCTGCGCCACCTCCCCCACGGCAAGTTCCATCGACCCCAGCAGCCGCAGGATCCTGAGGCGCGTAGGGTCGGCCAGCGCGCGGAAGAGGGTTTCGGTGTGCATTCCTGCAGGGGATATAAAGATATTTTTATATCTGTAAATCACTGCAGAAGGGTCGCTGCCGAAGCACGGCCTGTCGCAGCAAGCGGCAATTGCAAACCGGATATTTACCATTCCCCGCGATCACCGGCGGGCAATGTCGCAAACGCCCTTCACTCCCGCTCCCGAGCGCGTCAGGTTCGTCGAGGACCTGCTCGACTACATGACGCTGGAAGAAAAAGCGGGGCAACTGGTGCTCTTGCCGGATGGATCGGCGAGCAGCGATCCGACGCGCATAGATCAGTTGCGGCGCGGGCTGGTGAGCGGGTTCATCGATCCGGTCGGCGCCATGCGCACCCACCAATTGCAACAGATCGCGATCGAGGAAACGCGTCTCGGCATACCGCTATTCTTCGCTGCCGACCCGGCGCAGGTGCTGCCCGGTCGCTTGCCCGCCCCGGTCGGTATGGCCGCCAGCTGGAACCCCGAGGCAGTAGCTGCTGCCGAAGAGGCGCTTGCTGAAGAATACCTCGCACTTGGTCTGAACTGGGCCTTTTCACCGGTCCTCGCGACGACAAACTATCTCACCGATGTCGGCTTCGAGCAGTCTTACGGCGAAAGCGCCTGGCTCGCAGAGCAGATCGCTGCTGGCCGCGTGCGCGGATTGCAGGCGCAACGCAGCGACTTTCGGCGGCAGGTTCTGGCCACGCTCGATTTCGCTTTCAACGACAGGGTCGGGCGCCGCGGAGAAGGCAGCCTGCGAGAGCGCGAACAATTTCGCGCCATTCTCAAGACGGTCGAACAGGCTGCTCCCGCGACCATCGGTCTCGATACGAGAGGCCAAGGCCGGCGCAACGTCTCCCGGATCGCGAACGACGCTTTGAAAAACTTGCGCCGCGCCGGCGGGTTCGATGGCATCCTGCTGGCAGATTGGGCGCAACTGGCAGAGAAATCCGGACACGACGCCGACGGACCGGCCTTCGTCGGCCTGTCGGTAGAGCGCCTGGTCGCGGCCGTCGAGGACGGGCGCATCGGTGCCAGCGAGCTCGACGAAGCCGTGCGCCGGGTACTCGCGGCGAAATTCGATCTCGGGCTGTTCCGTCCGTCGGAGGATGTGGCGCCCGCTGCACCGCCAAGGCCCAATGACCTTCGAGACCCGGCACACGATCTGGCGAGCAAGTCGATCGTTTTGCTCCGCAACCAGGGCGGACTGCTCCCGTTGTCGCCCGGCGGCGAAGACGTCCTCGTGGTCGGCAGCGCAGCTCGCGACCGTTCGCTTGCTTCCGGCGGAAACCGGGGCGACGCGACTAGCGTCATCGATGGTCTCGAGGCGCTCGGCATCGCACACAAGTTCGTGGCCGGCCTTGCCCTGCGCGAAGGTCAGTCGGTCATCGACAGGATGATCCACGCCGATCGCATGGCCATAGGCATGGCCGGCGAAGCCGCGCGCCGTGCGGGAGTAGTGGTGGCCGTGCTTGGGCAGGGCAGCGAGCGACCGGGCGAGCCGCTGGGCGAAGCGCAGACAGTGCTGCTCGAGACCTTGCGCGCCGCCAATCCGAGAACCGTCCTCGTTACGCTCGGCTCGCGGCCCTGCGATCCCGACATCGGCGGCGAGCCGCTGCCCTGCATTCTCCATGCCGGGACGCTGGGCACGCATTCGGGTGATGCGATCGCCGAGATACTGAGCGGACAAAGCGAGCCGTCCGCACGTCTGCCCTATGCGATCAGGACGCGCAGCGGAGAAGTCCGCCTACCCTTCGGCCATGGCTTGTCGTATGGCGAATTCACGCTTGGCGATCTGTCGCTTGAGCTGGGCGCCGATCGCATCCTTGCCAGCGCCCGCCTCCGCAATATCGGCGAGCGGCGCGGCGAAGAGATGCTGCAGCTCTACCTTCGCAGGCTCGACGGTCCTGCTGCATCGCGGGACGCCGTTCTCCGCGGGTTCCAGAGGATCGCGCTCGAACCGGGCCGGAGCACGCAAATGACCTTCGAACTCGCTGCCGAGGCTCTCGCGCACTATGATGCGCAAGCGCGTTTCAAGGTGGAAGCGGGCGATTACGAAGTCCGGCTGGGCTTCAGCACGGCCCGGGTCCGGGTGGGCGAAATCGCGCTGCCGCAGCCGGTCGCCGATGCGATGAACGGTGCAGGCAAAGCAACGACCTTGCCGCTGAAGGGAGCTGCCAACAGCTAGGGCTTCTCGGTCGGGTCGGGAATGGCCGCCGCTCCGAATCCACCGCCGCCCGGCGTGAGAATCGTGAACCGGTCGCCCGGCTGCATGTCGGCTGCTCCCGTCGCTCCGAGGGACTCCCGAGTGCCGTCCACGCGGTCCACCCAGTTCGCACCGGGCTTGGCATCGCCACCGCCACGGATACCATTCGGCGGCACAGACCTGCGATTGGCGAGGATATTCGCGCGGATCGGCTCAAGGAACGCGACGCAGCGCTCGACGCCGTCGCCACCGCGATGCGCGCCGTCGCCTCCCGACCCGTGACGGATTGCAAAGCGCTCCAGCCGCACCGGCAGTCGCGTTTCGAAGATTTCCGGGTCCGTGAGACGCGAATTCGTCATATGCGTCTGCACTGCGCTGGTGCCGTCATGGTCCGGCCCCGCTCCGGAACCGCCGCAGATGGTCTCGTAGTATTGGTGCCGCTCGTTGCCGAAGGTGAAGTTGTTCATGGTCCCCTGGCTCGGCGCGAGGCGGCCCGTTGCGGCAAACAGCGCATCGGTGACGACCTGGCTCGTCTCCACATTGCCGGCGACGACTGCTGCGCCCGGCCTCGGATTGAGCATCGAGCCTTCGGGCACGATCAGCTCGACCGGTCGCAGGCACCCGTCGTTCATCGGGATCGCATCGTCGATCAGCGTACGCACGACATAGAGCGCCGCTGCCCGGGTAATCGACTTCGGCGCGTTGAAATTGTTCGGCAGTTGCGCGCTGGTACCGGTGAAATCGAATACCGCCGAACGCGCTTCGCGGTCGATGCGGATCGCCACCTTCACCACCGCGCCATTGTCCATCGGATAGGCGAATTCGCCATCGTCGAGCCGGTCGAGCAGCCGCCGCACGCTCTCTTCGGCGTTGGCGAGGACATGGCCCATGTAAGCCGACAGGACTTCGGCCCCGTGATCCTTCGCAGCCGCGTGCAATAGCTCGGCACCGCGCGTACAGGCGGCGAGCTGCGCACGCAGGTCCGACAAATTGCGGTCCGGATTGCGCGCGGGGTATTTTGCATCGGCCAGAGCTTCACGCACCGCCGCTTCGCGAAAATTTTCCTCGTCGACCATCAGCAGATTGTCGATCAGCACGCCTTCCTGCTCGATGGTGCGGCTCTCGGGCGGCATCGAACCGGGTGCGATACCGCCAATATCGGAATGATGCCCGCGCGCGGCGACGAAAGCGTCCGGTTCGTCGGCGCCACCCTCATCGTAGAATACGGGGACGATTACCGTGATGTCCGGCAAATGCGTGCCGCCGCGGAAGGGATCGTTCAGCACATAGGCATCGCCGCGCCGGAAACCGCGCCCGTCGCGCTTTTCGCCGCGCGTCTCGATCACCCGGGCGATACTGTCGCCCATGCTGCCGAGGTGCACCGGGATGTGCGGCGCATTGGCGATCAACGCACCATGCCGGTCGAACAGCGCGCAGGAAAAATCGAGCCGCTCCTTGATATTGACCGATGTCGCAGTCGATTGCAGCACGACACCCATTTCCTCGGCGATCGCCATGAAGTGGTTGTTGAAGATTTCGAGCCGGACCGGATCCGCCTCTGTCCCCGCCGCCCGGTCTCGCGCAATCGGCTGCGCGCGCGTCAGGACCAGGCTACCCTCGTCAGCGAGGCGTGCGCGCCATTCCTCTTCGACAACCGTGGTCGATCCGGGGTCGATGATCAGGACCGGACCCTCGACCGCTTCGCCTTCGTCCATCGAAGCGCGTTCGATGGTCCGCCAGGTCCCCGAAGCCGGGACGCCGACAGCCTCAGGAGCAGCCTGCGCTTCGCCGAGGCCGCCGGCATGTCCGCTTGCCTCGACGCTTAGCGCTTCCACAATGATGGGAGCTGAGGCATCGGAATAGCCGAAGCGCTGGCGGTGCAGGGCGCGGAAGGCCGTGTCCATTGCATCGCGATCCTCGCACTCGACCGCGAGCAGGCTGTCGCTCCCTTCGAAGCGCAGCCGGGCGCGGCTTTCGAGCGCAATCGCGTCCGGTGCGATCCCCTGCTGCACTAGCGCGTTGCGCGCTTCGTCTTGCAGCGCTGCGAGTTCGGCATCGAAACTCTCGACCAATGGCCGCACCAGGCTGACCTCGTGAATAGCCTTCACCGGCGCTAGGCCGATGCCATAGGCAGACAGAATGCCGGCGAGCGGATGCACCAGCACCGTCTCCATGCCCAGCGCATCGGCGACCTTGCAGGCGTGCTGGCCGCCCGCACCGCCGAAACAGGCCAGCGCATAGCCGGTTACATCGTGCCCGCGCGCAACGCTGATCTTGCGGATGGCATTGGCCATACTGTCGACCGCGATGGCGAGGAAACCTCCGGCGATGTCCTCCAGCGGCTGCGGGTCCGGCATGGCGGCTGCCACCTCCTCCAACCGCGCCCGCGAGGCGGCGGGATCGAGCGGTTCGTCACCGCGCGGACCGAAGACGCTCGGAAAAAAAACCGGGTCGATCCGCCCGAGGAACAGGTTGCAGTCGGTCACCGTCAGCGGGCCGCCCTTGCGATAGCAGGCGGGGCCGGGATCGGCGCCCGCGCTATCCGGCCCGATGCGAAAGCGCGCACCGTCGAACTGGCAGACCGAGCCGCCGCCCGCCGCGACCGTATGGATCTGCATCATCGGCGCTGCGACACGCACGCCCGCGACCACGCTGTCGCCGGTCAGCTCGTAATCGCCCGCGTAATGCGCGACGTCGGTGCTGGTCCCGCCCATGTCGAAGCCGATCAGCTTGCCGTTGCCCAGCGCCTTGCCCGCTGCGACCATGCCGACCACGCCGCCGGCCGGACCCGAAAGGATCGCATCCTTGCCGCGAAACGCGCCGACCTCCGCCAATCCGCCATTCGACTGCATGAAGCGCAATGTGCGGGTTTCGGGGAGGCTCGCCTGGAGATTGTCGGTATAGCGGCGCAGGACCGGCGAGAGATAGGCATTGACGACCGTCGTATCGCCGCGCGGGATCAGCCGGATCAGCGGCGCGACCTCATGGCTGACGCTGATGTGCGCGAAGCCGAGCTCGCGAGCGATCGCGGCAAGTCGCGCCTCATGATCGCGGTGCTGCCAGCCATGCATCAGCACTATGGCGATGGCGTCGAAACCGTCCTCGCGCAGCGCTGCGAATTGCGCGCGTGCCTGTGCCTCGTCCAGAGGGAGCAGCACTTCGCCAGTCGCAGCTACCCGCTCTTCGATCTCCACGACCTGCGCGGGCAATTGCTCGGGCAGCACGATGTGCCGCGCGAAAATATCGGGCCGCGCCTGCGTGCCGATGCGCAGGGCATCGCCGAAGCCGCGCGTGATCGCGAGCGCGAGCCGCTCGCCCTTTCGCTCCAGAAGCGCGTTGGTGGCGACCGTCGTGCCGATGCGGACTTCCGCGATCGGTCCTTGGCCGTGCTCCGCCATGAGCCGCCGCACCGCCTCGCTCGCTGCATCGGAATAGAAGCCGGGGTTCTCTGACAAGAGCTTGTCCGTGACGAGCTTGCCGCCAGGCGTCGTCGCTACGACGTCCGTGAAAGTACCGCCGCGATCAATCGCAAAGCGCCAGCCTGAAGCGGAAATCTCATCATTGTCCATTTGCTCACTCTAGGCATACATAGATCGAGAACAAGCTATGCGGGTCGCACCGAGCAACCCGATCACACCGCACAGCTTTTTTGCGTTGCAATAGGCGAGCGAATCCGCACATCCTGTCCACGATGCTGCGCCAGTACGAACTTGTGGAACGGGTCCAAGAATACGACCCCGACGCCGACGAGGCGCTGCTGAACCGCGCCTATGTCTATACGGTGCAGAAGCACGGCACGCAGACCCGCGCCAGCGGCGATCCCTATTTCAGCCATCCGGTCGAAGTCGCCGGGCTGATGACCGACCTGAAGCTCGATCAGGAAACGATCATGACCGCCCTGCTCCACGATACGGTGGAGGACACGCTGGCGACGATCGACGATATCGAGGCGAATTTCGGACCCGACGTCGCGCGGCTGGTCGATGGCGTCACCAAACTCTCCAAGATCGAGCAGATGCCCGAGAACGAGCGTGCGGCGGAGAACCTGCGCAAGTTCCTGCTCGCCATGAGCGAAGATATTCGCGTGCTGCTGGTGAAGCTCGGCGACCGGCTGCACAACATGCGCACGCTGCACTTCATCAAGAAGCCGGAGAAGCGCCAGCGCATCGCGCGCGAGACGATGGATATCTATGCCCCGCTGGCCGAGCGTGTGGGCATGTACGAATATATGCGCGAGATGCAGATGCTTGCCTTCGAGCAGCTCGAGCCCGAAGCCTTCGAGACGATCACCCAGCGCCTCGACCAGATCCGCAGCGAGGACGGCGGACAGGTCGATGCCATCGCGCTCGACATGAAGCATGCGCTCTCGGAAGCCGGCATCGTTACCGAAGTCTCGGGCCGCGAGAAGCACCCCTATTCGATCTGGCGCAAGATGGCCGAGCGCCACGTCAGTTTCGAGCAGGTGACCGACATCATGGCCTTCCGCGTCATCTGCGAGGATGTCGCCGATTGCTATCGCGCGCTTGGCGTCCTGCACACGACCTGGCAGTTCTTGCCGGGCAAGTTCAAGGACTACATCTCAACGCCCAAGACCAATGGCTATCGCAGCCTCCACACTTCGCTGATCTACGGCAAGTCGATGCGCGTGGAAGTGCAGATCCGCACGCGCGAGATGCACAAGCTCAACGAGTTCGGCTATGCCGCGCACTGGGCCTACAAGCAGGGCGACCGGCCGGACGGGCAGGTCGGCTGGCTGCGCGATTTGATCGAGATCGTCGATGCCAGTCACGATGCCGAGGAGCTTCTCGAGCATACGCGCATGGCGATCTATCAGGATCGCATCTTCGCCTTCACCCCCAAAGGCGCGCTGTTCCAGCTGCCCAAGGGCTCGACCCCGGTCGATTTCGCCTTCGCCGTGCATACCGATCTCGGCGCGCAGACCGTCGGCGCGAAGATCAACGGGCGGCACATGCCGCTGCGCACACAGCTCAACAATGGCGACGTGGTGGAGATCATCAAGAGCGATCAGGCCGATCCGCAGATGAGCTGGCTGGGCTTCGTCGTCACCGGCAAGGCGCGCGCCTCGATCCGCCGCGCGGTGCGCCTGAAAGAACGCGCCGAAGTCGCAGAGATCGGCAAGAAACTGTTCGACGAGATCGCCCTTCGGGTGCCTGCCAAGATCGGCAAAAAGGCCACGCGCGATGCGCTCAAGCGTTTGGAACTGGAGGAAGAGGAAGACCTCTTCTACGCCATCGGCGCCGCCAAGATCGAGGATCGCGCGGTGATGGAAGCGCTGGTGCCCGGCTGCACCGAGGGCATGAAAGAGGAACCCGATTGGGCGCGCGAGGGTAAGGCGCTGTCGATCCGCGGGCTGACTCCCGGCGTCGGCTTCCAGCTGGCCGAATGCTGCCACCCCGTCCCCGGCGACCGCATCGTCGGCATCCGCAAACCGGGCGAAGGCGTGGAGGTCCACGCGATCGACTGCGCGCAGCTTGCCAGCGGGATCGATACCGACTGGCTGGACCTCTCGTGGAACAAGCGCTCGCGCGGGGCGGTCGGGCGGATGCGGGTGACGCTGTACGACCGGCCCGGCACGCTGGCCGAGATGGCGGGCATCTTCGCCAAGAACCACGTCAATGTGAAAAGCCTCGAGCAGACGCAGCTCGACCATCCGTTCACCACCTACGAGATCGATCTCGAAGTGCAGGATCTCGCCCACCTCACGCGCATCCTCAGCGCGCTGCGGGCCAGCGACTCCATCGCCCAGGCGGAGCGCGTGTGACGCAGCTTGCCGGGATCGACCACATCCAGCTTGCCATGCCCCATGGCGGCGAAGCTCACGCCCGCATGTTCTGGAGCGAGATCATGGAGCTGGACGAAATCGCCAAGCCTGCACACCTCGCGGTCAATGGCGGCTGCTGGTTCGAAGGCGGCGGCGTCGCGATCCATTGCGGGGTGGAGGACGGTTTCCTGCCCGCCCGCCGCGCGCATCCGGCATTGCTGGTGAAGGATCTGCGGGCCCTCATCGCCCGGCTGGAACTGGCTGGCATTCCGTTCAAGCAGGGCAAGAAACTCGACGGCTTCATCCGCGGCGACACCGCCGACCCGTTCGGCAACCGCATCGAGCTGATGCAGCGGGTCTAGATTACGCGTTCGGTGAAGCGGACCAATTCGGCGCGGTGACCGGGTAAGGTCAGAACCATTCGGTCGCCGTCGACGCGCATTTGCGGACTTTCGCGGGAAAAGCGGAAATAGAGCCGGTCGGAGGGCTGTTCGACACACGCCTGCAAGGTGCAGATCGTCATGCCCTCACCGCTGGTCCCGCAATAATTGCAGCCATTGTACCACCCGGACACTTCGCCCCAGTGGACGCGAACCGAATAACCGACGCCCGACACGTCGCGCCCGTCGATCCGCTCGAAGCGCCACAGGCCGTCTTCCTGCGGTGCCGCGATCAAGTGCCAGAGCGTTTCATTATGCGGTATTGTTGCGCTCGCGAGCGCGGCAATGCCCGCGACCAGCAAGCCTCCGCCGACGGCCCATGCTAGTTTCGGATGATGCTGCCCGCGCCTCACAGCAATTCCAGCGCGACTTCGGCCGTGTCGCCCGCCAGCAGATCCTCGGCCTTAAGGACCTTCTTTCCCACCAGTAGCCACCACTCGCCGGTCTTCGACGGAAACACCGAAGTCTTCCACCGCGTATTGCCGATCGCTGCCATAACCTTGACCGATCCGAAGCCGCGCCTGCCCCCGAGTTCCAAACGGCGCAGCCGCTCGTGAATAGTAATCTGCTCCGCCATGTCGCCGCCGATTGTGACCATGTGATAGACTGTCTTTTCGCCTACCCAGCGCCAGATCTCGGCAGTGCAGGCGAGTGTCTCGCTCACCCGCCCACGCGCCGCACCGGCACCGGGATATTGCAGATATCCGCCCCGCCCGCGGGCACGATGAAGAACGGATCGCGGCGGTTGGCGCGCGCATCTGCGTAGCGGGCGAAGGTCTCGCCCTCGGTGGAGAGGTATTCGAAGGCCGGCTGCTCGGCTTGCGGCAGATCGCTGGCGACGCGGATTGACAGGATCGGCGTTCGCATGTTCGCCTCGTCGGCCGTATAAAAGCCGAGGTCGCCCGTTCCGCGTGGTAGCGAAGAGAGGTGCTCCATCCCTTCCACGATCCGCCCGACGAGCGCGATGTTCCGGTCGAGATGGCGCGGCGCATGACCGATCACGGTGTAAAGCTCGGCGCCCGAACCGGTGTCCGGGGAGTAATTTCTGCCGACACCGACCATGCCGTAGCAATGGACGGGCCAGATGGTCGCGGGTTCGCCCTCCGCCGCATCGCCGGCGTTGGTTGCCAGCGGCCAACCATTGTCGAACAGCGCCGCCTGCGAATAGGAATCGACCAACCCGTTCGCCAGGATGATGCCAGTCGTCTCGTCCGTGCCCGCCAGAGCCTCTCCGCGCTCCAGCGCGAGATCGCGCTCGCTGTCCGCCAGCTTTACCGACAGGGCGATCGCGTCGCCATCCACGGTATAGGCGGTTTCCGGCACTGCGTTCAGCGAGTCCGGAAGCGGCTTCGCGGCACCGTCGGCCTCGGGATTGTCGTAATTCGGATCGCCCCACTGGACGACGTAATTGTCCTGCACGCGGTTTATGCTGTTCCCGTCGTACCAGCCCGCCCGAGCCAGCGTGCGGATGTTCTCCATCCAGCCTTGCGAGAAGGGCGCGGGCATCATCTGGATGGTCACCTTGCGCTCGTTGCCATCGGCATCCGGGGCAAGCGTCATCACGAGCAGGTCGTCAGCGGCGATCGTTACCCATTCCTCCGCGGAAGCCTCGGCGACGATCTCGTTCGGTGAAGCCGCGCCCCCCGACGGTTCTTGCGCCGAAACCGGGAAAGCGAGCGCGACGGCTGCGGCGAGAGCTATGGACTGTCTGGTCATGGCATTGACGATGCCACGACCCTGCCGAAAGGCAAGAGCGCTCGGTTTCGCTGGCCTCGGGAATCGAAAACCCCTTCCCGCGCGTTTTCGAGGGCGGAAAGGGGTTTCGAGACGGTGTTCGCAGGGGATGCCTGATCCGCGCAGCACCGTCGCTGACCAGCACTCTACCATTAATTTCGCAAAGCGGAATAGGCCGCCGCCACTTCGGCTTGCGATTCCCACCCGTCACCGCTAGACGCGCGCCTTCCCGGACGACCTGCCGCGCGCAAGCAGCGAAACGGCAGCGCGCACGGGAATGCGGAGCAGTGGCCGAGTGGTCGAAGGCGCACGCCTGGAAAGTGTGTATACGGTAACCCCGTATCGAGGGTTCGAATCCCTCCTGCTCCGCCATTAACCTTTGTTTTTTTGGATTTTTTTCGTTTCTAGGGGGAAGTTCCCATAAACGTTCCCCGAAAAGCGCGTCGCTAGAGCGATATACCGGCGAGCGATTTTAGTAGCCGTGTGTGTTACCTTTCCGATGTGAGCTTGCTTGAGGACTGCGCGATTGCAAAGAAGGCCTGTGAAGTCCCAATCTTCGGGAAGGCCGCCCGTCTCCATCGCAGCAGATTCGATGTTCGCCCGCTTCTCAAGCGAGTCATGACCCGTTAGGGGAATTTAATGGCAGTTCAGTATCATCTCGGAGACTTCCCCCCTCGTGATCTAGATTTGGCGGTTCTGTTTCCGCTGATTGGACCGGCGAATGCCGCAGTGGCGAAGTATGAGGGCGTGCTGTCAGGCATTCCGAACGCTGGAGTTTTGCTTTCGCCTCTTACCGCTCAAGAGGCGGTTCTTTCGAGCCGTATTGAAGGTACTCAAGCTACCCTCGGAGAAGTGCTGGAATTTGAAGCCTCCAAGGGAGGCGATGACGAGAGTACGGCTAAAAAGGCGGATATTCGCGAGGTACTTAACTATCGACGCGCGTTGAATGAGGCCGTCCGGCTCATGGCTGAGGGGTTGCCCTTGTCTCAACGCCTTATCAAACGTGTTCATGCTGTTTTGATGGATGGGGTGCGAGGACGGAACAAATCTCCGGGTGAATATAGGAAGATTCCGAATTGGATTGGTCCTGAGGGCAGTCCGATCGAAAGCGCCAGATTTGTACCGTGTGCGGCGGATCAACTCCCTCAATGCATGGCCGATTGGGAAACTTATATCCACGCTGATGCGCCAGATCGCCTTATTCAGTTAGCGATTGTCCATGCTGAGTTTGAAGCGATTCACCCTTTCCTCGATGGAAATGGGCGCTTGGGAAGGCTTATTATCCCGCTTTTTCTGCACTCACATGGCCTTTTATCGCGCCCCAGCTTCTATCTTTCAGAGTTCCTTGAGGAGCACCGGGGCGAGTATTACGATAGATTGCTGGCCATTTCGGAGAATGGGGATTGGACTGGCTGGGTTTCGTTTTTTCTGCGTGCGGTGACAGCTCAGGCTGAATCGAATTTGATTAAGGCCGACTTGATACTGAAATTGCACGCGCGGCTTCGTGATTGGATCGTTGACGCAACCCACTCTCAGTATGGGGTTAGAGCGCTAGATTGGATGTTTGTTCGCCCTATTTTCCAGCCACCTGATTTTATCGATGATGCTGAAATTCCAGCGCCTACAGCTCGTCGCATTGTGCGTGTTTTGCGTGAGAACGGAATGCTGAGAGAGGTTCGGCCTGCTTCTGGCAGACGGCCCGCGACGCTCGCATTCTCGGAGTTGCTCAATATCGCGGAAGGCAAGGATGCGTTTTAATTCACTCCGTGATTATGAAACACGTTAGGCGCTAATTCGTGATCATCAAACA
>NZ_JBNJLJ010000001.1:156335-957964 GCF_051195295.1 Qipengyuania sp. 902
AACATCACAGCGTTTAAACGGTGATCATCAAGCGTACCAACGGTGCACCCGTGATCATCAAACATCACAGCGTTTAAACGGTGATCATCAAGCGTACCAACGGTGCACCCGTGATCATCAAACATCACAGCGTTTAAACGAGTAACTTAGATATGGACCTAAGCTTGCGGGCAACCAATGTCGCAGCCCTAGAGCGCGCGCCATGCTTCCAAGCATTTTGATTACCTTTTGGCGCTCCGGGGTTTGTCCCTCCGTGCATCCGGCAACGCCTCTTTCCCTTCACCGCTGGTGATTGGCATTCCGTTCCCTTGCGCGTCTGGGCGAGACAGCGAGGCGCAATTGCCAGTCGCTCCGGTTGCATGGGATTGTTTGTTCGTTTCGGCATTTCCTTTGCCCCCGGGATGATTGTGAAAATGGTCCGCCACGACCGCTTGCCCGCCTTCATTGACGTGCACGTGTCGCACAGTCTGCTCGCGCGGCTGGTGCAGCTTGGCCAGCGCCTCCAGTGTCGTTCTGCAATTCGTTTGCGCGCGAAGTGCTAGACGCCCGTATCGCTCCAAAGCGTCGATATAGGCGTTACGATTACCCTTAGACGCGGCCGCGCTCGTTCGGCCCTATATGCGGCACCATTTCCACCCTCAGATCCGGTTCGCACTGCACCCCCCGAGCCCGTCCTCGCCAAACGGCGCTGGGGTCGATGCCAGTCACTTTGGTTGCACGTGACTATTCGCGCGTTTCATCAATTTCTAAACTTTATAACGTAATGGTGGATTCGATCGGCTAACACATTCAATGGCCAGCGCCACTTCGGCGCGGACTGACAAGTTAATCGCGCGGGCCCCGAAGCGTCACCAAGGGGACAAGATGGGGGCTTGACGAGGACTTATGCTTGAAAAAATTGCGCTGCTCGAGCGCTTAGCGGCTGCGCGCCAGGCAGGTCACCTAAGCGAAGCCGAGTTCGCGGAAGAGAAGTCTCTCATCTTGGCGAGTTTCTCCCATTCTGCTCCAGCCGTGAATGGTTCGGAGGAGTTTCGCGCCAGCCGATCAACGGCCTTCTGGCTTCCTATAGTAGTGCTGGCGGCGGTCATCGCCGTTGCAATCATGCTTTGGTGGTCGAGCACTTCCCCCTCGCCAGCCGCGAACAACCAGATGGCCAATAATGAAAGTGGGGCCAGCAGCACTAAAGATTTGGAACAGCCCGAGATCCAGCTCGCAGCAGCACCCTCAGCCGACCTATGCCAAAGATACCAATTCGTTCAAACCTCAACCGGTGTTGATAGTCCTTACAGTGCGTTATACGCTTATTTCGCAATGTCCTCCCCGATCGAGTCCAGCGTTTATGGCCAGCTAAGGCAGAATGGCGGAGTTGCCTTCACTGATGTCAAGTCAGTCCGAGGAGAATGTCACGCCGAGTTCGCTATTAGCGGAGTCGTTGACGGCACCTCCTACAATCTTCGAGTATTGTGTCCCATAAAGAATAGCGATCCGCCCAGCGAAGGCGAAGAAGGCCGAACGATTACCGGAATCGAGTCTCTCGAATGTTTCGAGCGGTAGGCGAGTTAAAGATATGAACTCTTCCGATAAGCTGACGGCAATCGAGGGCTTGGCTAGACTTCGTCGAGCGGGAGCATTGACAGACGACGAGTTTGCGAACGCGAAGAAGCAAGTGCTCGCTCAAGGCGCAACGACCTTCGATGCCCGTTCGGATGACGATCTTTATGCCTCTTCCCTTGAACAGCCAACTAGAGGAAAATTGGTTTACTTTTCGCTTGCCGGCGTTCTCGGAATCGCTGCGATAGCAGCGGGAATGTACGCCCTCTTGGCGGACAGAACGAATGAAGCCAGTGAGGATGTCCTGTGGACTTCTGAAACACAAGACAGTTTCAGCCACGAAGACAAAATCGAGCAAGCCAATCATGCAGAACCTGTAACCAGTTCGACAGAAGAGGGCGAAGAAGCCGCAGCGACTGCAGCAGCGGAAGCGGAGGCAGCAGTAGCAGCGGTGGAAGATGCGATAGCAGCGGCTGAGGCGGAAGCAGCAGGTCGCGCGATTCGCGAAGTAGGAGCGGGAGCGCAGCTTGGCCCGAGCGAAAATAGGCCTGCACTAGGCCCCCGCCAAGCATCGCCTACCAATAACTTCCGCGCCTCTCTTGCTCAAAATTATCCTTCCCGCGCGCTACGCGACGGCTTGGAGGGTCAGGTCGAGGTGGAACTGTTGGTGGCGCCAACCGGCCGCGTAAGCGCGTGTAACGTGCTGAGGTCAAGCGGCCACGCGGTCTTAGATACGGCAGCTTGCGAAGGGATGATGCGCTCGGCTAGGTTCGAACCGGCGCTGGGTAACGATGGAACGCCAGTTGAAGGAAGCTTTCGTACTTCCATGGAATACCGGCTTTCGCGATAGGACGAGTGACAGGATCCGGGGGGCTGGCGTTGTCGGCTGAAAACAACGACAGCTCTCGTCAATGATTGAACGTCGAACGGGTAAGGCGCGCAAGCTGCTTCAGGTATCTTGTTGCCGCGGCAATGTCGGCTGACCACCCGCCATCTTCCATGCGTTCCGATTACCCCTCGGCGGCCCGGGATTTTGCCACCATGCATCCGGCACCGTCGCTTGCCTTTCACCGCCGGCGATTGGCACTCCGTGCCCTTGCGGGTCTGGGCGAGGCAGCGAGGCGCATTTGCCAGCCGGTCCTGTTGCATGGGATTGTTTGTTCGTTCCGGCATTTGCTGCGCCCCCGGTATGATTGTGAAAATGGTCTGCCACGACCGCTTGCCCGCCTTCTTTGACGTGCACGTGTCGCACCGTTTGCTAAGGAGACGAGAGACTTATAAACGGAATGATTAGGCATGCGCATCGTCAGCTGACAAAGCAAAATGCCAGAGTATTCACGGGGGACACAGTGAAAACGCTAAGCAAGACGTTCTGCAGCATCGCCTTTCTATTTTCTTCAGGGAGCGCCCTCGCCCAGTCTGAAGAGGGCTCATGGTCTTATCAGTACGGCGAATCGGAAGGCTATCATAAATTGTTCTTCAGCAGGCCGCATAGCGACCACGGACTTCTATATTTCAGATGCGAGCCGGAAAGCGGTTGGGTTTTCCTGAGCCCGGAGGAAACGAAGCCGAACCTCGAATACCTCATCCTTCAATCTGGCGGGAATGCGCTCATCTTGCCTCTGCTTGGCGAAACTGACGAGGCGACAGAGGAGTTTTACTATGATGCAGCCTTACCTACGAAGCACCGAGTAGTCAGCGCCTTGATGGAGGGTGAGACCCTTCACATTGGGGCTCGTGGAAATTCGCTAGGTGCGAAAAGCCGCTATTATCCGGTGCGAACCGAGCGAGAGCGACGCAGCATCAGGAACTTCTTTCTGGCTTGTGGCGCCAACTAGCGAAGCCGCGAAAGTTGGTTGTAACTTCGCTCAGGTAGCGCGCGGCCGCCTTTGTCTCACCAGAGTGAACCCCGTGCTTCCACGCGTTGCATTTACCCCTCGGCGCGCCAGGATTTGTCCCGCCGTGCATCCTGCACCGCTCCTTGCCCTTCACCGTAGGCGATTGGCACGACCTACGCCCGATCATTATTCGTGATGTCCTTCGCAGAGCGATGAAGCATTTGCTGCCAAAGTTCGTGCGCAATCTGATGGGACTTTTCGGATAGGTAGCTGTCCCTTAGTAAGCGTAACGGGTGCCAACTACCGTCCGCCTCGCGATAGAATACGTGTCGATAGACGCTGCCCGTGTGCGAGGTTCGCCACGGCTCGAAGATCTCCGAGAGCACAGTGTAGGCATGGTTCAAGCTCTGAGCGGGCCTAGCCGAAAGGCATGCCGGTAGCGTCACGCCCGAGCAGCCAAGACCAATCGCGCTAACGCCCTGCACCCGTAGCCATAGCCCACCCCTATCGCTGGAAAGGAACGTGGACTGGTGGGGGCTGGGACTTGAGAGATGGACTTCGACGAAACGATGGTCCGGCGAAGGATGCAAGAACGGTCGCGGATAGGCACCCTCCCAGTGCAGTAGGTACTTCACCTGCTCATCGCTAATGGAAGACCAGTCGCGCACATCCATCAGGATCCGCAGAGCGCTCCCTTCAGGAAGTATCCTGACCCTCTCTTCTTGCAAGAAAAGATCCTTAGCCGGCGAGGACTCGATAGAGGCCGCTTCCAGCAACAGCTCCCATGACGCGCCGTGATTGACTGGCAGGTCGCCACCGCACTCGAGGACCCACTGGCCCTCGATATACATCATTGGGAGACGAACAAGCTTGCCCCGGCCGTCCATCATGCGCCTCCTTGAGTAAGAGACGTGACGTCTGGCCCGCAAAGCTCTGCAGCCCACTCGTCAAGTTGCCGGTTTACGCCGCAACACCCGCTAACAACCTCATGCGCCCAGATGCGGTAGGCGCACATGCGATCAGACGTCCACCGCGGAGGAGATTGACTAAGATCCCGCAGGTTGGCGATCTTATCAGCGAGCTTAATCATCTTCGCCCCGTCTGACTTACCAGTTGCGCTCTCGACCTGGCGCCGCTTGCGTTCAGCTTTTGGCAGGCGCTTATCGTCCGTCACCTCGAGGACGAACCCGCTAACGCGTTCGCCGAACCGTTGAGTGATCTCGTCGACGGTGGTGTCGGTGTCCTCGATCGTGTCGTGAAGAAGTGCTGCCAGGAGGACATCTAGGTCCACCACGCCCGCCTGAGTGAGTATCCGAGCAACCTCAAGAGGGTGGTTAACGTACGGGGTGGCGCCGGCGTCCTTACGACGTTGATGACGGTGGCGCTCGGCGGCAAAGCATACAGCTTCCAACAGTATTTGATTGTCCGTATTGGATCGAGAAGTGGGGTCCGCAAATTTGCGTGGAATGCACTCGTTCATCGGCAATCTCCAAGAGAAGCCGAGCCTCTGCATCGCTGGTACGAACCCCAACAGAGCGCAAGGGCTCGGGTCCGTTTTCAGCGACCTGACGGTGTCAGGATGAGTGATCCAATACACGCCCAACGAGTGGGATTTGTACTCGATCAAAGAGAACATAGGATGGTTCTGATGGTTTGCAACAGCCATGAATGGTACCCGTTGCGGTACGTGTCTCAGCATTAGAAGCACCAGGGTTCCGTAGTCTTCCAGCTGGCGCCCCCCCGGCAGGACTCGAACCTGCACCTGAGACTTTAGAAGAGTCTTGCACTATCCAGTTGGGCGACGGGGACGAGCCAACAACACTACCGCACAAACGTCAAGCGCCAAGCCGTCACAGTCTTTCGCCTGTGTTGTCTGGGTTGCAACAAACTCGGCATCAAGCCAGTAGTTTGGCTCGGCTTCGGGGGAATCGATCATGATGCAGAGTTGGCGCTTCCAGTATGTTGCACTTGCACTTGTCGCGGCGGCATTTCCGAATGTCTCCGTTGCATCGGATTGGCGCTATCTCACCTCAGGCACGACTGGCGTCATCGTGAAGGTCGATGTGGAATCAGTGCGAGAACTTCCAGCCATCCAAATTCGGCGGCCATTCCCGGTGCGACAGATTTGGGTCCTGATGGACTTTAGTCAGGACAAATCTGTGACGTATCGAGAGCGTCGTCAGCTATTTCGCTTTAACTGCACCGCCGAGACAAGCATGATCGCAAGCAGTGTAACCTACAATCCCGATGGTCGTGTGGCTCGGTCATGGTCTGACGAGGACTACGACTTTAAGTATGAGCCGGAGACACCTGACACGATCGGTTACACAATCATGGAATTTGCTTGTGGGCGCAGGAGCCTGCCCTGAGATCAGTGCGCCGTGACTTCGAGCCTAAGGCTCAGCGTTTGACATACCAGTTCCCCATTTCCTTTGCGGCCTGTTCAAGAGTCTTGAGGGCCAGCCGATAGTCGCCACGGTCCATCGCCAGATCGAGTATTCGTTGAAGCTGCCGCATCCGGTACGCGCGATGGGCAATGGCGACCTCACCCAACTCGTTCTCGCAGCGTTCGCGCACGATCCGGTGATAGTCCAGCCAACGGTGTGACCCGGCGAACTGGAACGACGTGGGGTCATAGGCTCGGACGTGTCGCGGGGTCAGGATGACGTCGAACTCACCGGCAACCAGGTCAGCCACCTCGGCATGTGTCTGATAGCATGCCAGATGCTCGACGATCCGGCGCTTGATGACATCAGGCAGACGTCTCATCGGGTAAGCCCAGGGTAAGTGGCCACCCCTTGGAGCATGTGCCTTACCCTGTTCCCATGTTGACCCACCAAGGGGCGGAAACACCCCTTGCCAATCGACAAGTTGGCACAAACTCCGCCACGTCCTTGATATATCCCCCTGTGGTTCGAGACGTGCCCATCGAGGTCATGATGGCGACGGTCATCACGTCGATGGAGCGGCCTAGGAGGATCGAACTCCTGTGAACGGGATGGAAGCCCGGTGCCTAACCACTCGGCCAAGGCGGCCCTGCGACGGCATCTGCGATACATCGGGGCATGGAGGATGACAACGGTCCGCTTGGCGAGGCCGCACCCCCTTGGCGACCCCCACCATGGGGTCAGGTCATCATCGGTCATGCGAGCCACCTCACCCGCACCACCACCACCCCACTCCCTATAAGGGAGGTGGGGGTGGTGGGGATGGCGTTCAGCGCGGGTCATCTTCCCCACCTTCCCCACTTTCCCCACCCCACTTTTCAGGGTGGGGAGGACGTCCAATCTCGCTATGTTCGACGGGGTTGCCGACGATGACAAACGGGCGGTCATTGCCCTTGGCATCGCGGCGATGCTCGGTCGCCAGTGCGCCGTTCCGGAACCATGTCCGTAGGATGGCCTTGATCCGCCCCTTGTCGGCCTCGGCGGACAGGCCCGCCACGTCAGCAACAAGATGGCCAACCCAATCCTTTGCCTGCACGCTCTCGCGCCAGTCACCAGCCGCAAGCCGTTGCTGGACCATGTAAAGGTGCCACGTGCTCAGCCCGTGGAACACGTCCGGCTTTTCCCAAAGGCAGGCAACGCCGACATAATCGGCAGGCTCGCTGCCATCGCCGTTATCAAGGCACTGACTTTCCAGCTTGATCCAAGTTGCCGCGTCGGGGGGAGCGCGATTTGCTTTGCCGGTATCGACGCGCACCAGCGAACGGCGCAAGGCGGGATCGGTAATGCCCAATTCCTCGGCCTCGGCCTGACTCATGGCATTGAGCGGCAGCACCACGCGGGCAGCATCGCGCAGGGCGACCGCGCCGCGCCCATCCTCTGCCGTGACCTCACGCCCGCCCAGTTTCTTGGTATGGTGCACCAGCACGACCGCGCAGCCTGTTTCCTGAGCCAGCCGCTTCCACCGCTTGGCGATGGCGTCGATTGCCTCGTTCGAGCTTTCCCGCACGGCGTGGCTCGAAACGAAAGGATCGACGATCACCGTTGCAATGCCCAGATCCCGGATCGTGGCGGCGAGCTGGGCAAACACGTCCTCCGCCAGCGTGAAACCGTCGCGGTCCTCGCTTGCCGTGCAGAGCGGCTGGACTAGCCCGCTATCGAGGTGGAGCCGGTTCCCGCAATCGTCGGGGCCAATGCCATGATAGGCGCAAGCAGCCGACAATTGCCGCTCCAATTCGTCGGTGCCGTCCTCAAGGTTGAAGATCCACACCGCTTGCGGCCCGCGATGCAGGGGCTTGCCCAATAGCGGCTGTCCGCTGGCGAGACAAAGCGCAATCGCGTTGCCGATTGTGCTTTTGCCGGTGCCACCCGGTGCGATGATCGCAGTCACTTCGCCGCGCAGCAACCAATGGCCCAAGAGCCACTGACGCCGTGGCAACGAAGCGGGATCGGGCCAACGATAAGGCGTGGCGCGCAAGGCAGAAGGTCTATTAATGCGCGCCGCCGCCTCGTCCGGCTGGAGCGCGGCAAAATCGAGCGGTTCGGAGCTTAGCATTCCTTAGCCACCCGCGCCGCTTCAATGCGACCGGCAACAGAGCCGCGCGGAATGTCCGCAAAATCGGCGCTGGAGTCCGCTGGGCTCGTTTCCAGCCTTGGGGTGGCAACAACCCCGTCAACCGCCTGAGCGGCCTCTTTGGCGACCCTTAGGCCGAGATTGTCGGCAAGATGCCGATCATCGTCCGCAGCAAGGATCAGTTCACGGCTGGGAAACAGCTTTCGTATGGCCCGCGCCACGGTTCCGAGGTTGCGCGCAGACATGGCAGCGACAACGCCAAAGCCAGTTGCCGAATGGACAGCCGCCATAGTGGCGAAGCCTTCTCCGATCACCAAGGGACCAGCCGATGGTATGCCATTGATCAGGTGCACACCATGGGGCCAGAACAGGCCAGCCGTGCGAGCGTCCTTACCGAACAGCTTGAAACTATCGGGCCGGATGCGCTGGACGTTGCGCAGGCTGAAGCCGGGATCAACCATCGGCACCAGCAGATCGCGCCCCGCCTGCCGGATGCCGAACGGCTCCAGCCCTTTGGCGACAAGGTAGGGGTGCGCGGGATCGGCGCGGCTGGCAGTGGCCCACAGGTTCGCGGCGCACCGTGCCGCCGCATCCTCAGCCGCCAGCCGGTAGCGCTTGCGGGCAAGCTCGGCCTGCCGGATCGAGCTCCGCTCAGCCGCAGATAATTCGCGCGCGAGCGAGGTATTGTCCGATAGAAAACCGTCTGCGCGAAGCATTGCTTTGACTGCCAGCGCATCGGCTTGAGTGCCATTGTAACAGGCGACAAGGCAGCCATCGGGAGCGTGCGCGCTCGCCTTGATCGCTGTCCCCCGGTCACGGGCGGAATGGCCCGGTGTCGGGATAAGCGCATTCCCCTTGCAGACCTTGCCGCCATAGTGGCGCGCTATCGCTTCAATATCTACGATCACAGCGCGGCCCTCCCTTTGTTGGTAAGCCTGAGCACGGATGCGCTCTTGCCGCTGGGATTACGCCGCCGCGCGCCGGTCGGTTCGATCAAGCCCATAGCTCGCAGTTCCGAAAAGCGCGGCTGGAGTGACTCTCGCGTGACGCCGGATATTGCCACGACCTCCAACGGGGTCGCCTCTCCCAGCCGTGCCAGTGCGCGCATGGCGAGGCGGCGAAGGTGGGAGACGGTCGGGGCGATTGCCTCGGCAGCATCCTGGCTTGTGCCGTCCGCTCCCTTTGCTCCGGGAATTTCAGGATAGCGATCATCCATGCTCGCCTCCCATTGCCAGCTGCGAAAGATACGGCCCGCCAATATGGGAAGCGATCAGGGGCGGGATTGCTTGCGGTTTAGGGGTGCAGAGGTTAGAGGGATCACGGAACCAGCCGACATAGCTATTCCGCGATGCCCGCGCCTCATCCGCGCGGGTTTCGCATGTTTGGGTCATGGCTCAAGCGTCTCCCGCAATAAGCGCGTGCAAGCTCTCTGCCGGAATGACCGTGCGCCCGCCGATGCGCCGTGCGAGCAAGCGCCCCGCCGCAATGTGCGAATAGATGGTGGTGCGCCCCAAGCTAGACGCCTTGCAGGCTTCCTTGATGGAATACGCGATCTTGGGGGGATCGTTAGTTTCGGTGTGCATTTGAAAAACCTCGCTTGTTATGTGCGAGGCTGTTCAACCATGCTCTAACCCGCCACGTCTCTTGCCGACAGATACGACTAACTTGCCGACAATTCGGCGCTATTTGTCGGGAAGTCGTGCGATCACCGCCGTTGCGTACTTCGCCGCGGTGTCATCTGAGAAATGCTTATCCTTCTCAGCCATGAAATTGAGTAACATTATCTGAATTGCCGCTTTGTCGCCGCGCTTCAAGGGGCACTTGTAGCCAGCAGCAACGCAATCCTGCGTCACCTTGGCGATTGCATGTGGCCAGTCAGGATCAGGCGCGGGACCGCGCCGCTTGCGCTGCATGGTAGGCCTCTCAGTACCTTCGATTCTTGCCGGAAATGCTTTGAGCAAATCGGCGCGGCAGACCTCGACCAGAAGGTATCCATCTGCCGCGCGAGCATCGTCACCAAATGCCTCGTACTCCCGGTCGAAACTGCGGGGATCGTTTTGCCAGAGGACGTCCGGTGATCCGGGGGGCTGGCGTCGAATACCACCTGTCGAGACGTCGAACTGGGAGAACGTCCCGAGTAAATTGGCTGTCAAATCCTCCAAGCCTGCTAAGTGAGCGTCGGCGAGTGAGTATGTTGGTGTGAACCGGCCACGCACCTTGACGGCCCCGCGCTCGAGCTCGTTGCGCAATTGGTTCCAGGCTTCTGTCAGCCTGTCTAGCCCCGACTGACGTTCTTTGAAAAATTCGAGGCCCGGAACTTTGCCCACCTCGTCGTAGTGCCCGGCGAAGAACTTTCGCGACCGCTCCGCAGGGTCATCAGTGATGAGTGGGCAATGACCTTCCACCTGTGTCCGGAGGTGATCCACTGTGATCGCACTGCCGAACGCGACCCAAGTCAATGTCTCCGCCAATGACACCCACGGGACGCTTGGCAACGTCCGGCGTTCCAACGCGGATGGTGGCGAGGTGCCTTCGCTACAATGATCCATACCGCCTCCCTAGCGGCACCCAAATTAAGGCGGGGAAGCGCGTGGGATGCGCGCTTGTCGGCTGGCCTGCCTATCCCCGCCCGCAATTTATTATCTCAGGCGGCAGCTTGCCAGCCGCACTCAGAAACCATCCTCAGGTTAGCCGGGAAGCACGAACACAACTTTCCGATGGCAGTGCACACAATGCGACCTACGGCCCTTGGCAGATCACGTTTCCACAGCTAACCCTCTCGGGAAAGGGGGACAAATGAACATCGCTATAATTACACTGGCCACAGCGGTTTCACTGGCAAATGTTCCAGCCATGCCCGACAGCTATACATTGCTATGCGAGGGGCAGCAGAGCATTGGCTTCAATTGGCGAGCCGGGAAATGGGTGGAGTCTCGCTATAGCCCCAGGCGCTATATCGTCGCAAAGATTGAATCCAACAACTGCCGCATCGTCTACAATGGCAAGTTTCAGAGCATCCCAAATAACGGAGTCATGCAAAATTTTGGGCCGCTGTATCAAAAGTCAGTTTGCTTGAATGTGCGAGATGTAGAAGACGAATATTCATCATTTCTATCGCAACCCTGTCAAGAAACCTACTTTCTTGAAAATGGGAAATGGGACAAATCATTTGCGTGTGATAGGGCAATGACGAGCTTCGCAGGCTCGTTCGATGGTGAATTTCATCGAGCAAGTAACCATACGAATACCGCTGCACGTCCAGAAAATGATTACAAGGATAGCCTCGCAATCGAAGTCGGGAAATGCACAAAAATTAGCTAAACCTACTCAAATCTTGAAAATACCAAGTTGGGTCTGATTTTGCTTAGTTTTTCCACACCCTTATTCGAATTTTCAATCCGATTGCTCGACCCAGACTCCAGTTGCAGCATCATAAGCAAGCGTTGTCACGAGACCGCCGCCATCGGGTGTAATTTCAATCTTGGCCGGATTTTCAATGGTATGGCTCACAGCTCCAGCAGTCTTGGCATCATGCTCACTATGATAGCGCCGCGCATCATTTCCGACGTGAAGTATAACCAGTGGCACGATTTTTCCTCTTGAAGCCCTTACCGTCTCGCGGCGAGCTGAATGCCCCCATTTCTTCTTGCCTGCAATAGCATGAGTCATCGGACGTTGTGCTGTCTGCGGATTATCCGGCTTCTGCCTTTCTGATCGGCGCTACCTTGGCACCAGCCGCGCCGTCTCTGGCGCAATAGGTGGCCCAATCGTCCATGAGACGTCGCCGCTTGTCGAATAGGTCGCCGCGCCGATAGGCCCGCTCAACTTTGTTTTCGATTGTGTGAGCCAGCGCCATTTCGGCAACCTCATGGGCATAGCCGGTGCACTCGGCTGCCCAATCGCGGAAGCCCGAACGGAAACCGTGCACGGTCGCGTCAACCTTCATGCGACGCATGAGCATGGACATGGCCATGCCGGACAGCTTGCCGCCCTTCGCCCCGGGGAACAGATATTCGCTGCCAAGCGGCTGGAGGCTTTCGAGGATGGCAACCGCGCGCGCGGACAGCGGCACGCGATGCTCTTTCGCGGCCTTCATGCGGTCGGCTGGGATCGTCCAGATTGCCTTGTCCAGATCGACCTCTGCCCAAGTCGCGCCGATCACTTCGCCAGAGCGGGCAGCGGTGAGGATCGTAAATTCCAGCGCCAACGCCGCAACCGCCTCCCGCTTGTGCAACGCGCGGACGAATGCCGGAATTTCCTCATAGGGAAGGGCCTTGTGATGCCCGCGAGATAGGCGAGTGCGAGCGGGGAGGATTTGCGCAAGATGCCCGCGCCAGCGCGCCGGATTCTCCCCTTGCCGATAGCCGCGTGCCTTGGCGCTATCGAGCACGGTTTCAATCCGCCCGCGAATGCGGCTGGCAGTCTCGGCTTTCCCTTTCCAAATCGGCTCAAGGATTTTCAAAACGTGCGCCGTTTCGACCTCGGCAACCGGCAAATCTCCGATCACCGGATAAACATAGCTATCGAGCGTATTGCGCCATTGCTGGCGATGCTTTGGATTGCGCCAGCTTTCCTCATTCGCGGTGATATAGGCTTTGGCTACGTCCTTGAACGTGGTTCCGGCCACCTTGGCAGCCTGAGCCGCCGCAAGCGCCTCAGCAGCTTCCCTGTACCGCTCCTCCAGCGGATCAATGCCCGCCTTCACCTTCAGACGCAGCGCCGCCGCCTCGTCCCGCGCATCGGCAAGCGACATTCCGCCTTGCCCAGCCGCGCCAAGGCCAACATCGCGCGACTTGCCGTTGAGCATGAAGCGATAAACCCAAGAGCGCGCGCCGGTCGGCTTCACCAGCAAATGTAGCCCGCCACCATCGGCATGGCGTCCGGGCTTTGCGTTCTTTACGGCGAGAGGAGTTAGCGCGTTGTGCAGCTTTCTTGGCATTTCGGCTCCCTGTGAGGGAATCGAACCTGCCAGCGTCCCGCCAGATTAGCGGAAATAGCAGCCGTTCCCATAACCGTTCCCCGATAATAGCGCGGTTTTATGGGAACGCAATCGAACAGATTTGAACTGGTTCGCCAGCGCTATCGCAGAAATTCCCGTGTTTTGGCACCTTAGCTGGACTGATTAGCACGCCTCCGGCAAGTAGTATGGCGGACTCCTGCTCCGCCACACATAGCCTTGCCCTAGCCGCATCGCGCCCCAGTTTTGCTCGTTCCGGGAACGCGCCCCGGACATGCGGTAAAGATCAGTCCGAACCAATGCCTGCGTGGAACGCGGTGTGGGAGCTGG
Source organism: Qipengyuania sp. 902 (assembly GCF_051195295.1). NCBI lineage: Bacteria > Pseudomonadati > Pseudomonadota > Alphaproteobacteria > Sphingomonadales > Erythrobacteraceae > Qipengyuania > Qipengyuania sp. 902. The sequence continues at coordinate 169,530 of NZ_JBNJLJ010000001.1, forward strand.
CCAATGCAGCGTCGCTGTCGATCAACGACTGCCTGCTCGCAATCAGTTGGCGCTGCGCATCCAGCACATCGAACAGCGACGCGAGCCCTTCGCGGTAAAGGGCATTGGATTGCGAAAGGGCGACCTCGCTCTGTTCGATCGCTTCCGACAGCGCCTCGCTGCGCTGTTGATAGGCTTCGATCGCGACCAAAGCGTTTTCGACTTCGCCCAGCGCGTTCAGGAATACGCTGTTGTACTCCGCAAGCCGGGCTTGGGCCTCGAATTCGGCCGCGGCGACTTCCGCCCGGCGCCGGCCCCCGTCGAACAGCGGCAAGTCGAGCGCCGCGCCGATCCCGACGAGAAAGTCGCTGAACAGGCCGCCGAGCGTTCCGTCACCGATACCGATCATCCCCGGAATGGTCAGCGAAGGTCGCAAATCCGCTCGTTCGATCCCGATTGCGGCTGCCGCTTGCGCGAGCCGCGCTTCGGCCGCGAGAATATCGGTCCGCCGCCGCAGCAGGTCTGCAGGAACACCTGCGGGCGGCGCCAGCCCGTAATCGGGGATTTCGGCCTCTTCACGTGTCGGAACAGCGAAAGCGCCTGGCGGCTCGGCCAGAAGGATCGCGAGGGCGTTCTGCGCTTCGTTGCGCGCGATCTCGATGAGACCGCGCCGGGCCCGCGTCTGCGCAAGGTCCGCTGCGGCTCGCCGCACGTCGAGGTTGGCGGCAAGACCGGCCTCGAAGCGCAAGGTGACGATCCGCAGCGTCTGTTCCTGCAAGTCGGTCGATTGCTCCAGCAATTCGAGCTGCGCTCCGGTGCGGCGATACTCGATATACTGGCTGGCAATCGCCGCGGCCACGATGCGCCGTTGATCCGCAAGCAGGTATTCCGCTTCGGCATAATCTGCAGCGGCAGCGCGGACTTCGGCTGCAAGCCTGCCGTTGATATCTGGATTGAACAGACCGAAGAGGCCCGCACTCGCAGTGATCGCGCTGTCGTTCGTCAGGGATGCGCCAATCTCGGCCGTGCCGTCGACAGACGGGACGAGGTCGGATCGTTCGGCGCGCAGCAATTCCGCCGCCGAACCGAGCCGGTCGGTCGCCGCGTCGATATCGAGGTTGGCGGCAAGGCCCTGGCGCACGAGCGCGTCGAGCACAGGGTCGTTATAGCCGAGCCACCAGTCCCGCTCGATACCCGATGGCGGAAGGTCCGTCGCATAAGCCGGCGGTGCCTCGACGACCGGCATCATCACCTCCGGCTCGACGCCCGCACATGCGGACGCCATCAGAGCCGCTCCGGTGACAGCGAACAGCCTCTTCATGCCGGAGCCATCGTCATGTCTTCGTCCACGTCCTCGATCTCGCTATTCAGTCGCTCCAGATCGACGTTGCGCGGTTTGCCGAAGCGCGCGATGGCGAGGTAGATGACCGGGGTCAGAAACAGGGTGAAAACGCCCGCAATGCCTAGACCGCCGAAAATTACCCAGCCGATCGACTGGCGCGCTTCCGAGCCGGCTCCGCTCGCCAGGATCAGCGGTACGGCACCGAGCACGGTCGAAATGAGCGTCATTGCAATCGGGCGCAGGCGAATGGCGGCGGCTTCTTCGACTGCCTCGCGCACGTTGCGGCCCTGCTGGCGTAACTGGTCGGCGAATTCGACGATCAGGATTCCGTTCTTCGCCATCAGGCCGATCAGCATGACGAGGCCGATCTGCGAATAAATGTTGAGCGACACGCCCGATAGATACAGCGAGAATATCGCCGCTGCGAGAGCGAACGGCACGGTCAGCAACACGACGAGCGCACTCGTGAGGCTTTCGAATTGCGCCACCAGCACCAGGAATACGATGATCAGCGCGAAGCCATAGGTCAGCAGCAGATCGTTCGAGGTCTCTTCGAGGCTTTCGGCCTCGCCTTGCAGCAGCATGTCGATGCCCGGACCCACGGCCTCTTCGGACAAGCGTTCGATTTCGTCTACCGCATCGCGCAGCGGCGTGCCCGCTTCGATGTTCGCGCTGACCTCGATCGCCCGGCGCTGTTCGGTGCGGTCGAGTTCGGCGGCGATTCCCTGTTCTTCGATCTGGGCCAGCGTGGAAAGCGGGACCAGGCTGCTCTCGCCCCCGACGGTGCCCCGAACGTAGAGGTTGCGCAGGTCGGAAGGGTTGGTGACCGTCACCGCCTGCGCTGTCAGGAAGATCGGCACCGCCTGGTCGCCTACGTTGAGATCGACGAGGTCTTCTCCACCGATCATCGCCCGCAAGGTCTGGGACAGATCGTCCAGATCGACGCCAAGATCGGCAGCGCGCTGCCGGTCGATCTGCACGGACAACTGGGGCTGGGTCGGCTGATAAGAGATTTCGGCATTCGACAGGATATCCGACCGGGTGTCGATCGCATTCGCAAGCGCCTGCGCCGATGCGTAGATCGTATCGTATTCGGCGCCGGTCAGGGCGACCTCGATCCCGTTGCCGCCGCCGCCGAAGCTCAGAGTCCCGCGCCCGCGCGCGTTGGTGCGTGATCCCGGGATTTCCTGCAGCGGTTCGTTGAGTTCGTCGACGATCTCCGTCTGGCTACGGTCGCGGTCGCTCCAGTCGGCGAGCTGGGCGGTCACACGCACGCGGTTGGGATCGTATCGGCCGACGATGGAGAAGGTGCTCTCGATCTCGCCGCTGTCGAGATAGGGCTGGAGTACCCGCTCCACCTCGTCGAGTTCGCCGTCCATGAAGTCGAGGCCCACGCCGTCCGGCCCGGTCGCATCGACCGTGATCACGCCGCGATCCTCGTCCGGCACGAGCTCGTTGTCGAGCTGCGAATAGAGCAGGCCTGCAGCCCCTGCGACCACGATAGACGCGATGCCGACCAGTTTCGGCCGGTCGAGGCAGCGCCTGAGCGCGCTTTCGTACCAGTCGTTCGCCTTGTGACCCCAGCGAGAGAGGTGTCCGCCTTCCGCTTCATCCCCGTCATCCTTGTCGCTCGTCAGGTCGAAGCGGGCGGCGAGTGCTGGCACCAAGGAGAGTGCAACGAAACTCGAAATGATCACTGCAACTGCGAGGACGAAACCGAATTCCCGGAACAGCCGGCCGGCCTCCGATGGAAGGAAACTGATCGGCACGAATACCGACACCAGCACTGCCGTGGTCGCGACCACTGCGAAAAACACCTGCCGCGTCCCCAGCACGGCAGCCGCGCGCCTACCGAGCCCCTTGTTCTGCAATCGCTGCGCATTCTCGAGCACGACAATGGCATCGTCCACAATAAGGCCCGTCGCCAGGACCAGGGCAAGCAAGGTCAGCAAGTTGATCGAGAAGCCCATGAGCCAGATACCGGCGACCACGCCAACAAGGGCGACCGGGATCGTCGCACTCGGGACGACGGTCGGCCGCCATGCCCGGAAGAATACCAGCATCGTCCCGACCACGACGAGGATCGTGAAGCCGAGCGTGATGAGCACCTCGCGCACGGAAATCCGGATGAATTCGGCATCGTCGGATACGACTTCGATGGATATGTCGGAGAAGCGCTCGTTCAGCCGGTCCACACCCTGACGGATGCTGTCCGAAATCTCGATCGTGTTCGAGCTTGCCTGCCGCACGACGCCCAATCCCACGATGGGCCGTCCGTCGAGCCGCACGAAATTCGTGGCATTGGCAGGCGCGAAATCGGCCTGGGCGACGTCGCCGACCCGGGTGGTTCCGTCAATGACGACGTTCTCGATCAGCACAGGGCTCGTCGCGCTCGCTTCGGCGCGCACCACCAGCTCCTGCGCATCCGAGCGGAACGAGCCGACCGGTACGTCGTAGGGCGCATTCTCCAGCGCGTCCGCCACGTCGGTCAGCGTCAGGCCGAAACGATTGAGCCGCGCCGGATCGACCGACACCCGCATTTGCCGCGCGCGGGTCCCGAACTGCTCGATGCTCGCCACACCTTCGGCAGCCAGCAATTCCGGCACGATGTCGTTCTCGACGATGCGTGTCAGCTCGGCCTGGTCGTACTCGGTCGACTGCACCGCCAGCGTCATGATGGGCTGGGCATCCTGGTCGGCCTTGACCACGGTCACTTGTTCGACCCGTTCGGGCAGGTCCCGATTGACGCGGCTCACCGCCTCGCGCACGTCCGATGCCGCCGTATCGAGATCGATACCGGGATTGAACTCGACCCGGATGCGCGAATTGTTTTCCTCGCTGGACGAGCTGATCTGGCGCACGCCGGAAACGCGCGCGACCGCGTCTTCGAGAATGCTGGTCACTTCGGAATCCATCGTCTCTGGCGCGGCACCGGGCAGGCTCGCCGTGACCGAGACTATGGGGCGATCGACATTGGGCAATTCGCGGACCTCCGCGCCCAGCAGCGCCGCGATCCCGGCAATGACGATCAGCAGGTTGAGAACGCCGATCAGCAGCGGTCGCTTGACCGCCAGCATGGGCAGGTCGAACTTATTCTTCATCGGCTGCGGATTGCGCGGCCGCGCCTTGCCGTTCGCGAACCCGGACCTGCTGCTCGCCCGATCCCCCATTGCGCACGATCCGGATATCCTGACCGTCGCGGACCTTTTGCACGCCTTCGACGATCACGCGGTCCTGCCGGCGGATTGCGCCGTCGACGAAGACGCTTCCTTCCCGCCGTGCCGTGATGGTGACCGGCACCCGGACCGCTTTGCCCTCGCGGATTACGAAGAGGTGCGAACCTTCGCCACCCCACACGATTGCCTCTTCCGGAACGACGGGCCGCGTCTCACCTGCGCGATTGAAGGTCACGCGAAAACTCATGCCGGGACGCAGCCGGTCGTCCTCGTTCGGGATCGCTGTGCGAACGATAAAGTCGCGGCTGTCCTGCGAGATGCGGGTGTCGGTTGCCACCACCCGAGCATCGATTTCGCGCGAGGGGTCGGAGAACGGCGTAACCTGCACGACCTGCCCCGGCCGAAGCGCGCTAAAGACAGCCTCCGGCGCAGGAAAATCGACGTAGAGCGTGCCGCGCTGGTCGATCTGGGTGATAGGCGTCGCGTCGTTCACACGGTCGCCCGGATCTATCTCGGTCAGGCCGACATGGCCACTGAACGGCGCGCGCACGACGCGATCGGCCAGTGCGGTTCGAGCCTGCTCCAGGGCGACACGGGCGGACGCGAGTGCGGTTTCGCCCGCCTCGATCTGGCTTTCGGAAATGGCCCCGGTATCTTCGATGCGCCGATACCGCCCGAGGAGCTGATCCGCCTCGCGCACGTCGACTTGCGCCGCTTCGACCGCGAGCCTTTCCTGTCTGGAATCGAGACGAACGAGGGGTTGCCCGCTTCTGACGAAATCGCCTGCGCTGAACAGCACGTTCGTAACACGACCGTCTGTCTCGGCATAGATTTCGGCCGAGGTGGCAGCCCGTGCGGAACCGATCGCCTCGACTTCCAGCTCCTCGGGCAGAAGGCGGATAGTCTGCGCCACGACCGGAACGGCCTCTCGTTGAGGCTCGGTCTCGGATTCTCCGCAAGCCGTGCCGAGAAGCGCGAGTGCGACGGCGCTAAGTCGAAAGATCGGACTGGGCACGCTTGCGACCTAACGAATATACAGGGCCGGGGGAAGCGGGGATAGGCAGACCCTACGAAGAATTTGCCGGATCGCTGTGACCAGAAAAACTGCACGGCGGGAATTGGTATTCCCAAGCCGAAATGTACAAGTCTAGCCCGCGGGCCGGGCAGTCCCTTCCGCATCCAGCTCGATCGGGGAGTTGGTGCCGGTTGCAATCGACGATTAAAAGCCATGGCAACACGAAAAGCGTTCCCGGGACGGTGCGGCCGCTGCGGAGTGACTCCTGTTTTCTCGCCGCTGGCGCGAAAGCTATCCCGACGGCGTCGCACGTGTAGCTTGTCCTAAGGGACGGGATCGGTTCGCGCCGGTCCCGTTTTTTGTACTGAAGGAGGCACCATGCTGCTCGAGAAAATAAGGACACCCGGCCTGTCCCACCTGTCCTACCTGATCGGTTCCGGCGGCAAGGCGGCCGTCATCGATCCGCGCCGGGACTGCGAATGCTACGTGGAAATGGCACGCGCCGAAGGGTTGGAGATTACCCATATCTTCGAGACCCATCGCAACGAGGATCTGGTGTCCGGAGCGCCGATCCTGAAAGAACTGACCGGCGCGCGCGTCCTTCATGGGCCCAATGCTGCCGGCCCTGTCGAGTATGCCGAAACGGCGCATGAGGATGACGAGTTCGAAATAGGCCAGCTCAAACTAGAAGTGCTCGAGACACCGGGACACACGGACGATCATCTTGCTTTCGTTCTCCACGACACTGCCTACTCCGATGGGCCGGTCGGCGTGTTTACGGGAGATGCGCTGTTCGTCGGCGACGTCGGTCGCACGGACTTCTATCCTGATCGCAAGCGCGAGGTTGCTGGCCTTCTCTACGATTCCCTCCAGAAGATTTTGGCACTCGGGGATCAGGTCATCCTCTACCCGGCACATGGGGCAGGATCGGTCTGCGGATCGGGCATGGCGGAACGCGAGTTCTCGACCCTCGGCCACGAACGGGCGAACAATCCACGGCTGCAAATCGAAAGCCGCGATGCTTTCATCGACTTCAAAGTGGAGGAAAACCACTACCAGCCACCATATTTCCGGCTGATGGAGCGCCTTAATCTGGAAGGCGGCGATGCTGCGCCTCGCGTAATGCGACCCAAGCGGCTGTCGCTGCCCCAGTTGGGCGACATCGAGGTCGACCATCTGGTGGATGTGCGCGAGCCGCTTGCCTTTGCTTCAGGCCATCTTCCCGTTTCCATGAACCTGCCGGTCGGAATGATCTCGGCATTCGCAGGATGGTTCATTCGTGAGGGAGAGAGGGTCGCTCTTGTTGCTTCCGATGAAGACCAGCTCGAAGCTGCCATGACGCATCTCGTACGGATCGCTCTCGACAATATCGAAGGCGGTTATGTCGGCGTCGTGCCTGCCGCTGCGCAGGGCAAGGCGATGCGGACTATCCCGATGATTGGAACCGAGGAAGTCGAGCGTCGCCTAAGAGGCGGCAGGGATAATTGGACGCTGCTTGATGTAAGGGATGCGGACGAACGCGCAGAAGGCGCTATCGAAGGCTCTCGGCATATCTACGTGGGCGAACTTAACGTGCGCTATTGCGATCTCGATCCGGCGCAGCACTACACTTTGATGTGCGCCAGCGGAATGCGGGCTACGGTCGCTGCCGGCTGGCTTGCGAGCCGCGGTTTCGACAAGCTGGACATCTATCTCGGCTCCATGGGCGCATGGAAAGCGGCCCATGGCCGAAGCGGATCAGGCGACCTTCTGGAATAAGCGATACGCGGAGGACGAGTATCTGTTCGGGACCGCACCGAACGCCTTTCTCGCCCGCGAGGTGAAAGGTTCAACCTCCATCGCCCGATTTCGCCGCCGATAAAGCTTTTTACTAGCTCGAGATATCGAAACGACTACGCCAGCAGCTGCATGCCGCTGGCGTAGCCTGTAGAATTGACGCAGTCCGATGTGCTCAGACGACCGCGTCGCGCTTGACCGTGATCACCTGCGGGTAGGTAAATTCCTTCAATCCGTCGACGCCGTATTCTGCGCCGAAGCCCGACTGCTTGTGCCCGCCGAAGGGCGAGAAGGGCGACAGGTGCATGAATTCGTTGATCCACACCGTACCGGTTTCGAGCTGCTCGGCGATCTCGACGCCCTTGTCGGTATCCTTGGTCCAGACCGCACCGGCGAGGCCGTATTCCGAATTGTTCGCCCGCTCGATGACTTCGTCGATGCTGTCGAACTTGAGCAGCGGCATGACCGGGCCGAATTGTTCCTCGGCCACGATCCGCGCGTCTTCGGGCGGATTGTCGAGGATGGTGATCGGCACGTAATAGCCGGTGCCCGACGGGTCCTTGTCGCCGCCGGTCAGGAACTTGTAGCCATTGTCCTTGGCGTCCTGAATCAGCTCCAGCACGCGATCGTACTGCTTCTTGTTCTGGATCGGGCCGACGCCAGTCCCCTGCTGCGATCCGTCGCCCACGACCACGCTCTTGGCATATTCGGCGATCGCCTTGCTGAGATCGTCGTAGATGTCCTTGTGGATGTAGACGCGCTTGGCCGCGATGCAGACTTGGCCGGCATTGGAGAAGCTGGACCAGAACAGCTGTTCGGCCACCTTCTCGACATCGGCATCGGGCAGGACGATCGAGGCATCGTTGCCGCCGAGTTCCAGCGTGATCCGCTTGAGGTCGCCCGATGCGCCCTCCATGATCTTCTTGCCGGTCGCGGTGGAGCCGGTGAAGGTGATCTTGTCGATATCCGGGTGCTCGGTGATCATCGGGCCGAGGTGATCCTCGCCGGTGATGATGTTGACGGTCCCTGCCGGAACCACGTCCTTTATCAGCTCGGCAATTCGCAGCGTCGTGAGCGGCGTGAAGGGCGACGGTTTCAGCACTATGGTGCAGCCTGCGACCAGCGCGGGGACGATCTTCTGGATCGCCATCATGACGGGGAAGTTCCACGGCACGATGCCGCCGACCACACCCACGGGCACGCGGCGCGTGCGGCTGAAGCGCTGGTCGTCGTCCTGATTGACGACATCGTCCAGCGTCAGTGTTGACTGTGCTGCGGCGAGGCCCGCGGCGCCGTAGATCTCCTGCTGGGCCTGCGCATGCGGCTTGCCCTGTTCGGTGGTCAGCAGGCGAAACAGCTCGTCGGCATTGTCCTTGATCGCGGCAGCAATGCCATGGACGACTTTCTGGCGCTCTTCCTGCGAGGTCTTGCGCCAGTCCTTGAATGCGCGGCGCGCGGCGGCGACGGCGCGGTCCAGCTCGTCCTTGCCGCAGGCGGGCACCCGGCCGACGACCTGCTCGTTGGCCGGGTTAAGCACATCCAGCCATTCGCCGTTGTCGACCATCTCGCCGTCGATGAGGTTCTTGTAATCGGTCATGGTCTCTCCTCGCAAATTGGGGACTCGTTTCTTTTGCCGATACACTGTCGGGATTCGTTGCTCGTTGCAACGGGTCTTGCGGTGCGGCGGCAAATTGGTGAGAGAGGCCGTGAGAGGAGAATGCGTGCAGACCTTCGTCACCGAAGCAGTCGACTGGCCGGAGAGCGCTCCCGAACTGCGCGCCACGGTTCGCGCGCTGGTGGCCGAGCATGGCGAGCGCGATCCGGTGCGCCGGGCCAATTGCTGGACCAAGGCCGATCCGGACTTCAGCCGCAGGCTCGGTGAGGCAGGGCTGCTCGGCATGACCTGGCCGAAAGAGTATGGTGGCCACGAGCGCAGCCAGCTCGAGCGCTATGTGGTGATCGAGGAATTGCTGGCTGCCGGCGCTCCGGTCGGCGCGCACTGGATTGCGGACCGGCAGAGCGGGCCGCTGCTGCTGCGGCTCGGCAACGACGAGTTGAAGGAGCGCTGGGTGCCCGGCATGGCGCGCGGCGAAGTATTCGCGTGCATCGGTTTGTCCGAACCGAACTCGGGCTCGGACCTCGCCTCCGTCAGGACATCCGCACGACGCGATGGAGACGAGTGGATCATTAACGGGCAGAAGGTCTGGACCACCGGCGCGCACTGGTCGCATTTCATGATCGCGCTGATCCGCTCCGAAGCGGGCTCGGAGCGCCAGCAGGGCCTGTCGCAATTCGTCATTCCGATGGATGCGCCGGGTGTCTCGGTAAAGCCGATCATCGATCTCACCGGTGCGCACGAGTTCAACGAAGTGTTCTTCGAGGATGTGCGCCTGCCCGCCTCCACACTGCTCGGAGAGGAAGGCCAAGGCTGGCGACAGGCAACGGCGGAGCTGTCGCTCGAGCGTTCGGGGCCGGAGCGGTATCTGTCTTCGATGGTGCTGTTCCTGGAACTGGTGCGTCATGCCGAGAAGCACGCCGATCCTGCGACTTGGGATCTCGTCGGCAGGCTGGCGTCGGACGCGTGGACCTTGCGCCTGATGAGCGCATCGGTCGCAGCCAAGCTCGCGCGGGGCGAAGATCCCGCGCTGGAGGCGACCATGGTCAAGGATCTCGGCAATGCCTACGAACAGGCGATCCCCGAGCTGGTGCAAGGCGCCATCGAGATGGACCTGTCCGGCGACGAGGTCTTGGCGAGCGTCACGGCCTATCTGCTACAGGTCGCGCCCAGCTTCTCGTTGCGCGGCGGAACGCGCGAAATCCTCAAGGGCATCATTGCGCGGGGACTAGGACTGAGATGAGCGACACCCGCCGAATGCTGGCCGAAATGGCCGATCCCCTGTTCGCCGAGCTGGGGCCCGCTGCGACCGACAGCGATTGGTCTCGCTTAGACGAGCTCGGTCTCCCATTGCTGCTCGTGTCCGAAGCGGGCGACGGCTTCGGCGGGGACCATGTCGATGCGCTGACCGTCTTCCGCCTCGCCGGCTATCACGCGCTCGGCCTGCCTCTGGTCGACCGAATCGTCGCCAGCCGCGAAGAGGAAGGAACCGAAGCGCATTTCCATCTCGGTGCTTTTGCCCGCGCGGCGCAGATCGCCGGCGCGCTCGATGCGGCATTGGCGATGAGCGTTGCTTACGTGAACGAGCGCCAGCAATTCGGCCGCCCGCTCGGCAAGTTTCAGGTAGTGCAGCAAGAGCTGGCGACATTCGCCTGCGAAGCGGCCGCCGCCAATTGCGCCGCGATGGGCGTGGCCGAAGCGCTCGACCGCGGCGATGCTGCATTCGAGATTGCTGCCGCCAAGCTGCGCGCCAATCGCGCGGCGAGCGAAGGTGCGCGCATTGCCCACCAGGTCCATGGCGCGATCGGCTTCACGCAGGAATATCCGCTCCACGATCTGACAGGCCGCCTTCGCCACTGGCGCAGCGAGTTCGGCGGCGATGCGTATTGGAGCAAGGCGCTTGGCGACAGCGTGATCGCCCGCGGCGCCGACGCTTTCTGGCCGGACCTGACCGCGCGGGCCGACTAGGCCAACGCCAGCACTCCGGTGAGGATGTTGCGCACGAGGTCGACCTGCCCGCGCGCGCCGGTCTTGGCGTAGATCTTCTTCGAATAGTACCGCGCCGTCTCGATGGTCAGGCCGTGTTGTTCCGCCGCTTCGGCGATCGACAGCCCTTGCGATAGCGACCAAGCCAGCCGCGCCTCGGCTGGTGTCAGGTCGAACAGGTCGGCCAATTGCTCGTGCCGGTCCGCGCTGGAGGAGCGGTCGCCGCGAAGGTAGAGCATGGCAACCGCGCGGCTGTCGCCCACGAGTGTGTCGAGATGGACGGGCGATACAAGCACCTCCACCCAGGGATCGCGGCTCAAATTGATGGCGCGAGGGCGAAGGTGCCGATCGGCAGCACATTCGCGTACCAGCGCGGTCAGCTGGCGGTCGAGTTCCGGCGACGAAGGTGTCAGGCGATCATACGGGCCGCGCCGCAATGCCCCGGACCGGGAGAGGAATCTGTCCGCCTGGGGATCGCATTCGACGATGCGGCAGCGTTCGTCCAGCGCGACCCAGCCGAAGTTCATCCGCGCCAGCGCATCCGCGCTCAGCGAGGCCCGTGCTTTTTCGCGCTCCATGCTGGCAAGAACGCGCAAGGCGACGCGGAAATATGGCGCGAGAGCGGTGAGCAGGCGCGAATGCTCGGCATCGATATCGTCTCCTAGCAGCGCCATCCACGCCTCTATCCCTTCTGCCCCCGCCAGCCGGATCACGCGCATGTCCGGCCCGCCCGCCCCCGGCTCACTCAATTCGTCCGCCGAATAAACGCGGCCCTCCCGCAGATCGGCGAGCGGCAGGTCAGCCGATGCCCGCATTTTCCCCTCGACGAGATCGATCTCGTCCCGCGCGCCGGGAATACTCAAGCGGATCATCGCACTGTCGACGCCTGCTACGCGCCTCAGGCGACGCAGGAACGTGCCCCACATCGGCTGCTCGAAAACACCCTCCTGCAAGGGGACAAGCAGTTCGACCTCGCCAATATTCGGAATACGCATGCATGGTATATAATGCCTCCCATTTGGGAGGTCCATCCAATTGCCGGTCCGCTACCCCTCGCCGCCGAAAAGGAGTTCCGATGAGCGACGCGAAGACCCTTACCCATCTCCAGCGCCTCGAGGCCGAAAGCATCCACATCATGCGCGAAGTGGTTGCCGAGGCGGAGAAGCCGGTGATGCTCTATTCGATCGGCAAGGACAGCGCAGTGATGCTGCACCTGGCGAAGAAGGCATTCTATCCCTCGCCCCCGCCCTTCCCGTTGATGCATGTCGACACGACCTGGAAGTTCCAGGACATGTACGCCCTGCGCGAGAAGAGCGCGCAGGATGCAGGCATGGAGCTGATCGTCCATCAGAACCCGGAAGCCAAGGAACGCGGCATCAACCCGTTCGACCATGGCCCGCTGCATACCGATATGTGGAAGACCGAAGGGCTCAAGCAGGCGCTCGACAAATACGGCTTCGACGCGGCCTTCGGCGGCGCCCGCCGCGACGAGGAAAAGAGCCGCGCCAAGGAGCGCATCTTCTCCTTCCGCACCGCCAGCCACGGCTGGGACCCGAAGAACCAGCGCCCCGAGCTGTGGAACCTCTACAACGCGCGCAAGAAGAAGGGCGAGAGCATCCGCGTCTTCCCGCTCTCCAACTGGACCGAACTCGACATCTGGCAGTACATCATGGCCGAGAACATCGAGATCGTGCCGCTCTATTTCAGCGCACCGCGCCCGACCTTCGAATATGAAGGCGGCCTGTTCATGGCCGACGACCTCGACCGGCTGGAAAAAGTCATGGGCTACCGCCCCGAGATCACCGAGAAATCGATCCGTTTCCGCACGCTGGGCTGCTTCCCGCTGACCGGCGCGGTCGAGAGCGAGGCCGCCACGCTGAGCGAGGTGGTGCAGGAAATGCTGCTGACCACTACCAGCGAACGCCAGGGCCGTGTGATCGACAAGGACGCGGGCGACGCGTCGATGGAGAAAAAGAAGCAGGAGGGTTATTTCTGATGACCGAACCCGTGTACCAGACCGACGCCCTCATTGCCGAGGACATCGACGCCTATCTCGAGCAGCACCAGAACAAGTCGATGCTGCGCTTCATCACCTGCGGCAGCGTGGACGATGGCAAGTCGACCCTGATCGGCCGCCTGCTCTACGATTCTAAGATGATCTTCGAGGACCAGCTCGCCAGCCTCGAAGCCGACAGCAAGCGCGTCGGCACGCAGGGGCAGGAGATCGATTTCGCCCTGCTGGTCGATGGCCTCGCCGCCGAGCGCGAACAGGGCATCACGATCGACGTCGCCTATCGCTTTTTCGCGACCGAGAAGCGCAAGTTCATCGTCGCCGATTGCCCGGGTCACGAGCAGTACACGCGCAACATGGTCACCGGCGCCTCGACCGCCGACCTCGCCTGCATCCTGATCGATGCGCGCAAGGGCGTGCTGGTGCAAACCAAGCGCCACAGCTTCCTATGCCATCAGCTCGGCATTAAGAACCTCGTCCTCGCCGTGAACAAGATGGACCTGATCGGTTACGACCAGGCGAAGTTCGATGCGATCGTCGCGGACTATGAAGAGTTCGCCAGGAGCATCGGGATCGAGAGCTTTACCGCCATCCCGATTTCGGGCCTCGCGGGCGACAATATCACCGCGTCGTCGGACAATACGAGCTGGTACGACGGCCCCACGCTGGTCGATCACCTCGAAGCGGTCGAAGTGCGCAGCGCTGCCAATCTGGCCAAGCCGTTCCGCATGCCGGTGCAGTGGGTCAACCGCCCCAACCTCGACTTCCGCGGCTTCAGCGGGCTGATTTCGACCGGCAGTGTCAAGCCGGGCGATACGCTGCGCTCGCTGCCTTCGGGCAAGACGAGCACGGTGAAATCCGTGGTGACGATGTCGGGCGAGCTCGACGAGGCGATTGCCGGCCAGTCGGTCACCATCACACTTGAGGACGAGATCGACTGCTCGCGCGGCGATGTGCTCGCTGCCGCCGACAACCCGCCAGAGGTGGCCGACCAGTTCGAAAGCACCATCGTGTGGATGGACGACGAAGCGCTGGTGGTCGGTCGCGCCTATTGGCTCAAGCTCGGCACGCAGACGGTCAGCGTGACCGTCGCCGAGCCGAAATACGAGATCGACGTCAACACGATGGACCATCTCGCCGCGCAGACGCTGCACCTCAACCAGATCGGCGTGTGCGAGATCACCACCGACAAGCGGATCGTGTTCGATCCCTACGAGGAAAACCGCGCGCTGGGCGGGTTCATCCTGATCGACAAGATCAGCAATCGCACGGTCGGTGCCGGCATGCTGCACTTCAGCCTCCGCCGGAGCCAGAACGTGCACTGGCAGGCGACCGACATCACCCGCGATCATCACGCCGGAATGAAGAACCAGACACCGCGCGTGCTGTGGTTCACCGGCCTGTCCGGCTCGGGCAAGTCGACCATCGCCAACGAGGTGGAGAAGAAGCTGGCGATCATGAATCGCCACACCTTCCTGCTCGATGGCGACAACGTCCGCCACGGACTGAACAAGGACCTGGGTTTCACCGAAAGCGACCGGATCGAGAACATCCGCCGCATCGGCGAGGTCGCCAAGCTGATGACCGATGCGGGGCTGATCGTCTTGACGGCCTTCATCAGTCCGTTCCGCGCAGACCGCCAGCTGGTACGCGACATGATCGACGCGGGCGAGTTCATCGAAATCCACGTCGACACGCCGCTGGAGGTCGCCGAGGCGCGCGATGTGAAGGGGCTCTACAAGAAGGCCCGCGAGGGCAAGCTCAAGAACTTCACCGGCATCGACAGCCCCTACGAGGCACCGGAGGATCCCGAAATCCGGGTCAACACGGTGGAGATGAGCCCGGAAGAGGCGGCCGATTACATCATCGGGAAAATTTTGCCGTTGAAATGAGCTTCCATCCATAAGGCTCGGAGGACCAGCATTAGGTAGTTTACCGGATTTGCTCCCTAGCTGTGATTTGATCTCAAGTGCTCATGGTTCGAGCCATGATCAAGGAAACAGTCGTCATCGGCACCGTTCTGCTCGGTCTGATATTTCATGGGATGGAAGGACGCTTGGCGGCGCAGGAACCGGTTAGACAGATCATCACTTCCATCGGTCTTTTGCAATGTAGATCGGGCCTCACCCGATGGTCCAGTATCGCCACTCTTGCGATGGATCGCCGGACGATTGTCGGTGTTGGGCATTACGCTGCTGTAGATGGCGGCAAGAGAACGTCAGCAATGCGTTCGAACAACTGTGAATTTGTGCTCTATGACAAAAGCGGGAAGGCTTCATTCAAATCAGATGTGATCCTGATGGCACAGGGCGGGCAGGCCGTAGACAGACGCTTTTCCAGGGCGACCGACTGGGCGGTCTTCCATTTGACCAAACCCGCTCCTGTGGAATTCAGCCCGATAGAATTGGGTCGAAAGCAACGAGTGCAAGACGGAGCGCCGGTAAGCCTCTTCGGAATGGATCGACGAAGTGGCGGACCACGCCTCTTGCGACGCACTTGTGCGTCTTCTCCACAGGCATCGGGAGCGGCGGTATTGCATTACGACTGTGATACCGGTCGTGGCTGGAGCGGCGCACCGATCTTGCAGACGCGCGATGGGCATCTTCAGATCATAGGGGTGCACAGCGGCCGAGAGAGAGCGTTTGGTGTCGCTGTGATATTCACTGACCCAATACGGCAGAGACTTCTGAAGAACTCGGCTTATCTAGCCCGGGCTCATAGGCCTGGCTCCGCTGCTGCTCGACAATAGCCCTCCTACCCCAAGCGCGGTGATTGCTGGTGCGAGAAGTGGGGCGAAAGGGAGAATCTCCTCCACGGGGGCAACCCCGCAGCCGGCATCTTCCGCCCACTCAAGCCAGTCCTGCCAAGTGTAGAATTCGCCCGTATCGGCATCGCGGTAGGTCTTGCCAACATAGCGCCAGCTTTGCGGACTGTTGCCGTCATCCAGCCAGCGCGAATATTCCGGCTGGATGCGGGTGCAATTCCAGGTTTCCGGCTCATCGAGCGCGTCATCCTGGTCCGACGGGATCGCCTGATCGCCAACGCTCTGCGCCACTGCGGCACCGCCTGCAGCAAGCGAAATTGCAGAAATGGTCGAGATCAGAAGCTTACGCATTGCGCACCCATTAAGTCGTAAACGCTGCGAACTCTTTACCCTGAAAGCGCTCCGGTGGCAATCAGGCGCCCTCGCCATGCCATTCGGCCATCGCCCCGCCCATCATCACCAGCGTGCGGTCGGCCGCTTCGATGGTTTCCTTGCGGTGGGCGATGATCACGCGGGTGATACCCATGGCGGATATCGCTTCGTTCACTTTGCGCTCGTGGCGGGCGTCGAGATGCGCGGTGCCTTCGTCCATGAAGAGGATCTTCGGCTGGCGATACAGGGCACGCGCCAGGATCACGCGCTGCTTCTGACCACCCGACAGCGTCGATCCCATGTCTCCGATCAGGGTTTCGTACTGCATCGGCATCTGGATGATGTCGTCGTGGATCGAGGCGGCGGTCGCGGCGGAAATGACCCGCTCCATATCGACCTCGTCATCGAACAATGCGATATTGTCGGCCAGCGATCCGGCAAACAGGCTGTCTTCCTGCAGCACCGCGGCCGTCTGCGAATGGAAGCTCTTGTAGCCGAAGCGGTGCAGCGGAATGCCGTCGACCAGCACCTCGCCGCTTTCCGGCTCGACAAGGCCGAGCATGACCTTGAGCAAGGTGGATTTGCCGCCGCCCGAGGGGCCGGTGATCGCTACGTGCTCCCCCTGCTCGATGGTCAGGCTGACGCCCTGCAACACCATCGGGTCGCTCGACGAATAGCGATAGAAGATGTCGCGCATCTCTATCTTGCCCTTCAGCTCGGTCACGGCATCGGTGCCGGGCTGGAAGCTGCGGTCTTCGGGCGAGAGGGCGATGTCCGACAGGCGCTCCAGGTGCAGACCGAGCATCTTGAAGGCGATCGCCTGGTCGATCAGCGCGGCAGACTTGCTGATGAACTGTCCCTTGTAGGCGATATAGGCGAAGACCATGCCGACGCTGAAGCCCGCGCCGTCGATCACGAAGCCGACTGCCAGCCAGATCGTGATGATGTTCTCGATCCCGAAGATAAGCATATTGGCCGTCGACTGCCAGATGCCGATCCGCGCGAGCCGGACATTGGAATTGACCGCATCGGTCAGCCGCGTCTGCCACAGCGCATGGCGCAGCGCCTCGCGGCCGAACAGGCGCAGGGTCACCATGCCGCGGACGGTCTCGATCAGCGTCGACTGTTCCTTGCCCTTGGTAATGATGCTCGCTTCCTGCGCCTCGCGCTGGAAGGAAAAGCTGATCGCGCGCACCAGCGCGTAGAGGCCGAAAGCCACGATCGCGATGAAGGCCAGCATCGGACTGTAATAGAACATCACCGCCAGCGTCAGCAGCGCCATCACCCCGTCGACCAGCGCCGCCACCGCCCCCTGTGTCAGCAGCGACTGGATAGGCGTGATCGACTGGAAGCGCGAAAGAACGTCGCCCGTGTGGCGCTTCTCGAACCATTCCACCGGCAGGCGGAACAGGCGGCGCGCGATATTGGACGCGAGGGAGAAACCGATACTTGTACCTGCGTTCAGCAGCACGAAGGATCGCAACAGGCTGGCCATGACATTGATGACTGTGAACAGGCCGAACCCCAATGCGAGCACCGTCAGCAGATCGTTGTCCAGCGCGGGCAGGGCGCTGTCGATCGCAACCTGCATGTAATAGGGCGAAGCGAGAACGAAGGCCTGCAGCACCAGGCTGAGCAACAGTATCTGCGCGAGCGACCGCTTGAGGCCGGTCATGCTCTGCCAGAGCTGCGATAGATTCAGCCGTTCGCGCAGCGACTTGCGATCGAAATCGCTGCTCGGGCGCAATTCCAGAGCGACGCCGGTAAAATGCTCGGACACCTCCAGCAGCGGCATCCAGCGTGAGCGGCCGTCGGGATTGTGGATCAGGGCCTTGCCGCCCTTCACCGCCTCCAGCACCACATAGTGGTTCATGTCCCAGTGCAGGACCGCCGGCATGTGCAGATTGCCGAGCTCTTCCAGCGGCAGTTTCACGGCGCGCGGGGTCAGGCCGATCTGGTCGGCGAGGTTGATCAACGCCCGCAGCGGAGCACCGCGCAGCGAAGGCGAATAGCGTCGCCGCATGGTGCCGAGATCGATGTCGAGCCCGTGATAGTTGGCGACCATCGTCAGGCTGGCGAGCCCGCACTCCGCCACCTCCGTCTGCCGGACGAGGCGCACGCGGCTGCGGGTGGTGAGGCCGAGGTCGAGTTCCATCCTAGCGGTTCCGCACTGCAAAGAGGGGTTCGAACAGCCACTCGATCAGCGACTGGTTCTCGGTCACGATCCGGGCGGTCAGCGACATTCCCGGCACCAGCTCCTCCATCCGCCCGAAAGCCGATATCTCGCTCGCCGAAAGGTCCACGATTACCGGATAGACCGAAACGACTGCGCCGTTCGGCAGCGCCTGGCTGATCGCGCTGGAAGAGACGGTGCGGATCGTGCCGGTCACCGTACCGAAGCGCTGGTAGGGGAAAGCATCGACTGCCAGCCGCACTTCCTGACCGGGCTCGACGAAGCCGATCGCCTGGCTCGGCACGGCAAGCTCGGCCCTCAATGTCGAGCCTTCAGGCACGATCGCCATGACCGGTGATTGCGGACTGACGAGCTGGCCTGCCCGCATGGTCAGCGCAGTGACCCGACCAGCGACCGGAGCCGTCAGCGCATAGGATCGCGCGCCGGCATTGGAGGCGGCTTGCTGCGCCACCTGCGCCCGCGAGGCCGCGATGCTCGCCGCCTGGCTTTCCGCCTGCGCCGAGATGCCCGCCGCACTATTGGTCAGCTCCGCCAGGGTCGCCCGCCGCGAAGTCAACGATTGCTGGAGCTGCGACAATTGCTGACGACGTGAGAGATACACATCCTCCCGCGCGCGCAGGTCCTGCTGGCTGATGAAGCCGCGTTCCGCCACCCGCCGGGCCCGTTCGAGATCGGCTTCGGCCGAATTGACGAGATCCCGCTGGAGCGCGATTTGCGACTGCAACTGGTCGATTTCGGTACGCAGGCCTGCCGCCTGGACAGAAATCTGGCTGCGCTGGGCCGACGCGGTGCGCTGGGTCGCGGTCAACTGCGCAAGCAGGCTGGCGTCCTGCTGCGCGATGGCCTGTTCGGTCATCGCCAGTGCGGACACGCCGGATGCGCTGTCTTCCTCGGCACGGATCGCGACCAACGTCTCGCCCATGCCGACCAACTGCCCGTCCTCCACCAGCATTTCGGTGATGACACCGCGGCGGTTGGGCACGATCGATGCGACACCCTTGTCCGGCACGATTGTGCCGGTGACGGTCTCTACCCGCGCGTAGCTCGCCAGCGAGAGGAAGATCAGCGCCGCCGCGAGGCTGCCGAAGATGAGATAGCCGATCAGCTGCCATTTGACCGGGACGGCAATGGCCACTTCGCCCGACAGGCGATCCTTCTTCTGTTGCAGAGCTTCCGTGCGGAAGAGCTGTGTCATCGACCCGAATTCCCCCCCGCGCCTGTATGCCGGTGCGCCTACTGTCGATCAGTATGCCGCCCTGCTGATTTCAGCAACGAACGACTGCGGGCAACAGTGCGAATGTACTATGCCGCGATCCGCATGCGGGCACGAAGCAAGCGGCGGCGACCGTTTTCTATCGCCAACCGATAGTCGTCATGTGCTATGGTCAGCGGCCCCTACCGATGCATGATTGCGGGAGTTTGAAGTCGTGAGAGTGCAACGCAGACCGATGGACAATAGACCGGCCAGAATGATGGTGGCGGATGACCATCCGATTTTCCGCGAAGGGATCAGCTCGATCCTGAAGAAGCTCGACCCCGATGCGAAGATCGACCAGGCGGGCACCTACGAGGAAATGCTGGAGACGGCCGAAGCCGGATACAGCCCGAACCTCTTCCTGCTGGACCTGCGGTTTCCGGGGATGGATATCGAAACGGCGGTCCCCCAGTTGCGGCGCAAGTTCCCGCTGGCATCGATCGTCGTCATCTCGATGGCGGACGACAAGCGATCGACCGACAATGTGATGGCCTGCGGTGTCGACGGCTTCATCAGCAAGGCCGCCACACAGGACCAGATCCGTGACGGTATTGCCGCGGTGATGGAGGGGGAGTTCGTCAACGTCAGCGTCGGGAGCGGTCTGGCGCAAGCCGCTTCGGTATCGCAGTTCTCGCGCCTGACACCGCGTCAGATGGATGTGTTGCGCGGCATCGCCGATGGCCATTCCAACAAGCAGATCGCCAAGGACCTCGGCATATCGCCCTTCACGGTACGCATTCACGTTTCGGCGCTGCTCCGCGAATTGCGCGTGGAGACCCGCACGGCAGCAGCGGCCATGGCGATGAAATACGGGGTGCATTGAACTGCCGAAAGCATCGGTTCGCGCAGCCGTATCCCGCCTCGTGCAATAGAAAGGGCCGCCCACGAGCGGCACCTTTTTGGCTAGATTATTTCTGTTTAACTTTGCATGGGAGAGCGCCAGGGCGGCATCCAGTTGAGGATGTCTTCCGGGCCTGGGGGTGGTGGCGTGACGACCGACGTATCGGTCTCGTCATTGCCGCCGACAACGAGTTCGACCTCGTCTTCGATCAAAATTTCACCAGCCGTCTTATTCATCGCGTCCTCCTGATTGCGAATCTGATCTCCTTTGATAACAGCAGCATGGATTGCGCTTGCCTAGCTTGCACTAGTGAATTTGCACTAGTTGCGGTATTATCTGCGCCCGTCGCCTGCTTTCATGGACATCAGTGCGGATCGCAATTCGGCTGCACGTAAGGGCTTGGTCAGAACCAGTCCCGGGAAGTTCGGCAATTCCTCTTTGATCTGATCTGGATGGCGCCCCGAAAGGATTGCAATCCTCGTGCCGTTCGAGCGTATCAGCTCCAATACCGCAACATGATCGGCTAGGGTCTCGCCATCGCCGAAGTCGAAATCGGTAAGAAGAACGGCCTCAGTCACGTCGCCTGTCGCAGGTTTGAAGGTCGTGCGTACATCGCAACCCCATTGGCTCAGCACCTTTACAGTCGCCTCGACCGATTCCGGATCGTCATCCGCAATACGAACCGACAATCCTTCGAGAGGAAGGCCTTGGCTGGATTTGGGCGTAGCAAGCTCGGGCAAGGCATCGGTCACCTTGAGGCCGCTGATAATCGCCGACGTACCCTTTCCTTCTTCCGATTTAATCGTGAACTTCAAGTCGAGTAGCGAAGCGAGGCGATTGACGATCGAAAGGCCAAGCCCCTTGTTGTCGCTCCGCATCAGCGAATTGCTTCCGCCACGATAAAATTCCTTTTTGACGAGCGCGAGATCGGATTGCGAAATACCCCTGCCGGTATCGACGACGTGTATCGCCATCCGCCCGCGCACCCGCCGACAGCCGACGACGATCCGCCCGCCGCGCGAATATTTGATCGCGTTCGATACCAGGTTTTGCAGCATGGTGCCGATCAGCGCCCGGTCGGTCAGCACCGTGACATCGCAGGGGACGAACCTGATCTCGACCCCTGCCTGCTCGGCCGCCAGCGAGTTCTGACCATCGATCTTGGCCAGCAGCTCGTTCATCGAAACGGCCTCGATGTCCGGTTGCAAGGCACCGCTTTCGATAGCGGCGATATCGAGCAGGACCCGGAACATCCTGCTCGCGTTGTCGACGGACCACGAGATCTTGGCGACCATATCGCCTTGTTGCGCTGAAAGCCGTGTCTGCTCGAGCCGGTCGGCCAGCAAGCCGATCGCATGGATCGGCTGGCGCAGATCATGGCTGGCCTGGGCCAGGAAGCGCGATTTGGATTCCGCCGCCTCGCGATAGGCACGCGCCGCGTGGCCGCTTTTTTGCCACAGCCGCCCGATCATCAGCACAGCCAGGAAAACGACAGCGGCCGAACTTTCCAGATAGATCAACCGCGCTTCGAGGATCGTCGGTGCCACGACCAGGCAAACGATGCTGGCGAACAGCACGGTGCGCCCGACCGCCGGGGTCAGGAACAGCCAGGCGGCAGCACCACACAGCGCGACTAGAAAAGCAGGGAGCCAGTCGATGTAAACCGGCGGGCCGTCGAGAAGGGTCTGAGCCGCCAGTAGGGTGATAATTGGCTTCGGTGTATAGAAATCGTGTGGTGTCGCCACATAATCGCGTCTGGCATCGGTAACGAGGCCGATTACTACCGTTCGCCCTGCAAGAGTGGGCCGAAAATCTTCACCCTTCAAAACGGAACCTGCACTTATCACCGGCACCGTTTCCGGATCGTAGCTGACGTCTATATTGAAGATGTTCTCCCCCGGCCGGCTGCCATTTGCCAGCAGGTTCGCCACCGAGGGGTAGACGCCGGTCGCAGCGCTGGCGGTATAGACCGTCCAGACAGGAGCGGGCGAGAACGTCGCCTTGATCGGCATTACAGCCGGAATGGTTGCGGGACCCGGCAAGGCCTCTCCGGCTAGGGCGACTTTGGAATACTCGACATCCGGCGGTGGCAAGGAACTGGTGGTCAATTCCTGCCGGTCGTCGGTCGGCAGACTGGTTTCCCAGATGGGAGCGGCCGTAAAGCGGGCCAGCGCCTGCGCAAGCGCGCCCGTCCGCTGCGTTTCTCCCGGATCGAGATACTGGTTTTCCACCACCACCCGCGCAGGCTTTGCGGCCGCGATCCGATCGAGGAGCGCCGCGAGTTGTTGCGGCGTCCATTCGCCCTCCGGAGAGGCAGCAATGGTCGCGTCGTCTATTGCGACGACGACCCCATCCCCATCGTAGGGCTTCTGGTTGATATGTGCGGATACGATGCTCTGCATCCAGTCGTAGGGAGCAAATAGCTGCAAAGGTGCGATCAGGGCGAAAAGAGCCGCGACGGTTGCAAAGAACACCTTCTCGCGGCGCGACGAAATGCGCAACAGGGATGTTTTGGCCGAACCTGATGCCATTTTCCGCCTCGACCCCCTGCTTGCCAACCGGGTGTGACCCGATCGTCCACCGCATGGTTGTCTATCCTCGGCCTCAATGCCGCAAATAGTGCCATTGCACTAGTCGGGCCGCCAAAGCCTGGCGATCTGCAGGCTCGAGCGTGAGGCGCGAGCCGCGAGGCGGACGAATGAGAGATGGGTAAAGTGGTGCCGCTTACGTGACTCGAACACGTGACCCCATCATTACGAATGATGTGCTCTACCAACTGAGCTAAAGCGGCACATTCCCGCCTGCGGGAAGTGGAGGCCCGAGCCGGAATCGAACCGGCGTGCAAGGATTTGCAGTCCTCTGCGTAACCACTCCGCCATCGGGCCTCGCCCTTGCCTCTCGGCACGGGAAGCGGCGCACTAGCGATTCTGCGCGGGCTTGGCAATCGCCGCGTGACACCCTTACGTAACGTCACTCTGGACGCGCGCGCGCTCAGCCGCAATGACAGCGCGCATGAGCCTTGCCAATCTTATCGACCCCATCACTGCCGAAGGCGGCGCCACCCGTTTTAGCGGCCTCGACAACTGGATGCAGGGGCGCACGCTCTATGGCGGCGCGTCTGCGCTGATCGCGTATCTCGCCGCCGTGCGCGCCTTTCCCGACCTCCCGCCGCTTCGCGCCGGACAGGTGGCGTTCGTCGCACCGACCGGGCCGGAGGTCGAACTGCGGCGCGAGATCGTGCGCCAGGGCCGCAACGTGGCGCAGGTGCGCAGCGAGATCTGGTGCGAGGGCAAATGCACCCTCACCGCTTTCTGGCTGTTCGGTACCGCGCGCGAGCCTAATGCCGTGCATCCCGCCGCCCCGGTCGAGAACTGGCCCGGCGCGCCGGAGGAGCAAGAGCCGGCGATGAAGGGCAAGGGCCCGGCCTTCATCCAGAACAATTTCGAGATCCTGCGCGCGCAGAAGATGCGCGGGCCGGGCGATCCGGTGGTGCGCCGCTGGGCGCGGCTGACGGAGCGCGAGGGCCTCGATCCCGTCAGCGAGCTGATCCTGCTCGGCGATGTCCTGCCGCCCGGCGCGATGCGGGCGATGGAGCGGCAGGGCCCGATCAGCTCGATCAACTGGTCATTCAACTTGCTCGACACCGAACCGACGACCCGCGACGGCTGGTGGCTGAGCGAGAATGCCAGCCAGCATGCCGATGCCGGCTATTCCAGCGAGCGGCTGCGGCTGTGGAACGCGGATGGCAAACAGGTGCTGGACGGGATGCAGTGCGTGGCGGTGTTCGGATAGGGCGACACTGCGGCGACAAAGGCGACACTCTGTCGCCCGCTCATGATAGGCGCTAAACCGCTGTTACAAAAGGAAGTTTTCCGTTCTTGGAAAAGCGGCATTGCAAGGGCCGCCCCCGCCCCCGCACCTTACTTACCGTTCGCCTTTTTCGCTTTCTTGAGGGCCTTGCATTCGGCATCGGCGTTCGACCGCCATTCTGGCGGCCCCTGCTCTACCCGGTCGGCCAGCGCGGCGAGATCGCCGGTTTCAAAGGCGGCTTCGGGCAGGAAGTCGTATTTCGGCTTGCGCACGAGTTCGCGCCGCATGGCGAGCAGCGACAAGGTCAGCCGCTCGTCGTATTTGCGCGAGGTGCCGATCAACTCGCCATTGTAGAAATGCGGAACCTCGACGCCGTTGAGCGCGCGATCGAGCGCTGCCTCGGCCAGTGCATCGAAGCGCGAGGCGAAGGCCGCCTCCCACGCCCGGTCGAATGGCGTCCCGCGTAGCCGCGCGCGCAGCTTGTAGGCCGACTGCCGCCCCATCCCCACAGCCCTCGCCGCGGCAGAGACATTATGCGTCGCCCCAAGCTCGCGCAGGAACGCGGCCTGTCTGGCAGGCGTCCAGCCATCGTGGCGCTCGGATGGGGAGGGAGCGGCGGGGGACCCATCGAGGGTTGCAGGGAGCGTCTCGGCAGCGGAATCGCCGGCGGGCGCGAACGAAGAGGGGTGCGGTTGGTTCGTCATCCACGAGGTTAAGACAAATTCGGCGCGAGTAGGAAAGACATCTTTCGCCAACTATTTGGGAAAGACGAAAACATGCACGGTCATGTCGGCGTCATAGAGCGCGCTGATCTTCCGAACCATTTGCGACAGACAGTGAAAGCCAAACCCGACGCCAACACAAAGGATGCGCACGCCCAAACAACCGTTTGCGCCAATGAGTCGGCGAAGAACGGCAAGATCGCCAGAACAACATTCGTGGTGACATGGAGGACAAACAGAAAGGCAATACCACCCCACAGGCGTTTGTCGGCGAAAAGCACGTAATATTTGCCGAAAACGAAATGAAGCAAGAGTCGCGCTGCTCCGATCACGATGAAGATCGCGACGAGCAGGCCGGCGTTCATCATTTCGCCGCTTTCTGCGAGGCCATCCCTGACCCTGAAGAACTGCTGCACATTTTCGATAAGTGCGATGTACAGCGCGACGATGAAGGCGCTGGCACCAAGCTTATAGCGTCTGCGCATTCTGCTCAGACCGAAGTATCGCAACGAGTCCTCGATCGAAACCGTCACGATTTTGGACAGAACGATGCCGACGATGGCCAGCGTATTGGAGTGATTGAAAATCGGTGGGAAGACCTTGCCGATTATAACCGTTGCGATAGTGACCCAGAAGCCGATCAGCACTGTCCAGCCGAACCCTTCGAGATAGAGTCTGAAGTCACTCATACGGCGCAGAGTACCGCCTCGATCTGAAATAGCGAGCGAGGCGTAAAACCCCGCTCGCATTTGCTATCCGCAAGGTCAGCGTCCGGCCTGCGTGGTACCGATTTCCTGCTGACGCGCACCTTCCTGCGCGGCATAATCCGAATTCAGTTCAACGTTCACTGTGCCGAGGTCGATGCTGAATTCGACACCGAAAAAGCTCCACGAACAACAGCTCACGCTGGCATCTCCGGTGCCTTTTTCGTAGCTGACCTGACCTCCGCAAATTACAGTCATTTCAGCTTCGTCAAGTTCGCAGATCATTGCTACTGCCATCAACTCACTCCTTATTTTGTTAGAACAAATCCTCACGAATTAGAGGATCTGTCCTGGTTTGGTCGATGACAGCGCGATTCCTTTCAATTCGACATGAGAGCTAACCTGTATGTGCTAATGCTTTGACAGTAGTCCGCCTGGCTGTCGCAGGAGACAGCGATTGCGGCCCCACCGCGTCAGGTCACGCAAACTTCGGCGCGCGTTTCTGCATCTCCGCCATCACCGCCTCGATCTGGTTGGGCTTGCGGATGATGCCGGCCTGCTCCTCGCTCTCGGCCATCAGTATCGCGTCTTCGCCCTCCTCGTGCATCACCTTGAACAGGCGCTTGGCGCCGCGGATGGCGGCGGGGTTCTTGTTGGCGATGGTTTCGGCCAGCGCGGTGGCGCGGGCGAGGGGATCGTCCTCCACCATGGTAGCGAAACCTAGGTCCAGCGCTTCCGCGCCGGTGAATTCGCGATTCGTGTAGGTAAGCTCGCGCAGCACATCGTCACGCACCAGACCGCGCCACAGGGCATAGCCGCCCATGTCGGGCACCAGGCCCCATTTCATTTCCATCACCGCCATACGCGTGTCGGGATGGACCACGCGGATGTCCGCGCCGCTGGCGATCTGCAGCCCGCCGCCGAAGCATACGCCGTGCACCGCGGCGATCACCGGCACGGGGCACTTGCGCCAGGTCATCGCGACCTCCTGTGCCTGGTTGGCATTGCCGTGGGTGCGCTCGGTCAGCGGCGTGCGATCGACATCGGGTGCGGCGTTGAAGTTCGACAGGTCGAGCCCGGCGCAAAACGCTCGCCCTTCGCCCGAGAGCACCACGACGCGCAGGCCCTCCATCTCGCGCAGCGCCTCACCCGCCTCGATGATGCTGGCGAACTGCGCCTGGTCGAGCGCGTTCATCTTGTCGCCGCGGGTGAAGCGCACCTGCGCCACGCCATTGTCGCCAAGCTCGATCGAAACGCGGTCGTTGGGCTGCATGATGGATCCTTTGTGCAAGTCGTCGGGTGAAGGCGAACACCGTTGCCGATCGCAACCGGTCTGTCCAGCACCCCGGTAGGCCAGCGCCTCAGCGTGGGTGGTCGGAGAGGAATTTCTTGATGTTGCGCGCGGCCTGCCGGATGCGCTGTTCGTTCTCGACCATGGCGATACGGACACAGCCCTCCCCCTCCTCGCCGAAACCGACTCCGGCCGCCACGGCAACTCCGGCCTCCTGCAGCAGCTGTTTCGAGAACTCGAGGCTGCCCATGTGCTCGAAACCCGGCGGAAGCTTAGCCCAGGTAAACATGCTGGCGGGGGGATTGGGGATCGCCCAGCCTGCCCGCGTGAAGCTCTCGACCATCACGTCGCGCCGGTGCTGGTAGCGGGCGCGGTTCTGCTCGACCACGTCCTGCGGGCCGTTGAGCGCCGCACAGGCCGCGGCCTGCACCGGGGTGAAGGCGCCATAGTCGAGGTAGCTCTTCACCCGCGTCAGCGCGGCGATGAGCGTGGGATTACCGACGCAAAAGCCGATCCGCCAGCCGGCCATGGAGAAGGTCTTGGACATGGAGGTGAACTCCACCGCCACATCCTTCGCGCCCGGCACTTCGAGGATCGAGCGGGTCGGCTTGCCATCGTAATAGAGTTCCGAATAGGCGAGGTCGGACAGCACCCAGACCTCGTTGCGCTTCGCCCATGCGACCAGCCGCTCGTAGAAATCGAGATCGACCGTTTCGGCCGTGGGATTGCTGGGATAATTGACCACCAAGACCGTCGGGCGCGGGACGGTGTAAGCCATCGCATTGTCCAGCGCTTTCCAGTAATTCTCGTCCGGCGTGGTCGGCACGCTGCGGATCGTGGCGCCAGCGATCATGAAGCCATAGGTATGGATCGGATAGGCCGGGCTCGGCGCCAGGATCACGTCGCCCGGCGCGCTGATAGCAGTGGCCATGGACGAAAGGCCTTCCTTGGAGCCCATGGTGACCACCACCTCGCGTTCAGGGTCCAGCTCCACCCCGAAGCGGCGCTGGTAGTAATTCGCCTGAGCGCGGCGCAGGCCCGGAATGCCCTTCGACTGCGAATAGCCATGCGCGTCGGCTTTGGCTGCGACCTCGCACAATTTGTCGATGACATGCTGCGGCGGCGGCTGGTCGGGATTGCCCATGCCGAGGTCGATGATGTCGCGCCCCGCCTGCCGCGCCGCATGCCGCATCGCGTTGACTTCCGCGATGACATAGGGGGGCATGCGCTTGATGCGGTAGAATTCTTCGGACATTCCGGCTCCGTAAGGCGTTACACGAGTCACACTGATTACCTATTCACGGTGCAGGTGCAATCGGCCTAGGTGCATGCGGGCACGCAATATCCTATGGCCAGCACAATCCGCGCTTGCCACCCTCAGGAGCGACAATGACCGAGACCGGCCCCGATCCCTTCACCAACATGTACGAAGCCCCGGCCAAGCTGGCGCGGATGATGTTTGCGCCGTTCCAGGGCGCGATGGCGGGCGGCATGATGGGCGATACGCCGATGAAGCCGGAAGACGCGCAGCACTGGGCCGAGGTCGGCACGAAGCTGCAGACCATGTGGATGCAGTATCAGGCCGAACAGCTGGCCAATCCGCAGGCCATGGCACCCTATTTCGATCCCACGCGCTGGCAGAGCCTCGCGCAGGACTGGTTCCGCCAGATGCCGATCGCCGATCCGGCGCAGCAACAACAGCTGATGCAGGAAGGCATGCAGCTCTGGCAGCAGGTGCTGGGGCAATACGGATTGGGCGAAATGGCCGGCATCCCGGCGGACGATCCCGAGATGCCGCTGAAGGATCGCCGCTTCGCCGATCCCAAGTGGCGCGCGCATCCCGCCTTTGCGCTGATCCACCAGACCTATCTGTTCCTCGCCCAGCGCGTATCCGACATGGTCGACCAGATGGAGGGGCTGAGCGAGGACAAGCGCGAGCAGCTGCGCTTCACCACCAAGGCCATCACCGAAGCTGCCAGCCCGGCGAATTTCCCGCTGCTCAATCCTGTGGTGATGGAGCGCACGCTGGAAAGCCGCGGCGACAATCTGGTCAAGGGCATGGAGCACCTGCTCAACGATCTCAGGCGCGGCCAGTTGTCCCATACCGATGCCAGCGCCTTCACCTTGGGTGAGAACATCGCCGTGACGCCGGGCAAGGTGGTCCACGAAACGCCTCTCTACCAGCTGATCCAGTATTCGCCCTCCACCGATGAAGTGTTGGCGACGCCGCTGGTGATCTTCCCGCCGTGGATCAACCGCTTCTACATCCTCGACCTCAATGCGAAGAAGAGCTTCGTCAAATGGGCGGTCGACCAGGGCGTGACCGTGTTCATGGTCAGCTGGAAATCGGCCGATGCCAGCATGAAGGATGTGATCTGGGACGATTACGTCCGCGCCCAGATCGATGCGATCGACCATATTCGCGAGCGGCTGGACGTGCCGGCCGTCCATACGATCGGTTATTGCGTTGCCGGGACCACGCTGGCCGCGACGCTGTCGCTGCTGCACCGCCGCGGCGAACAAAGAAAGGTGAAGAGCGCGACCTTCTTCACCGCGCAGGTCGATTTCGAGAAGGCGGGCGAGCTGCTCAACTTCGTCGACGACCAGCAGCTCGGCATGGTCAAGGCGATGAGTGCGGACGGCTATCTCGACGGGCGCTACATGGCGGCGACCTTCAACCTGCTGCGCGGCACCGATCTGATCTGGAATTATGTCGTCAACAACTACCTGCTGGGAGAGGACTATCCGGCCTTCGACCTGCTGCACTGGAACGGCGACGTAACCAATCTGCCGGCGAAGTGGCACGCCCAGTATCTGCGCGATCTCTACAAGGACAACAAGCTCGTCGAACCGGGTGCGCTCAGCGTCGACAATACGCCGATCGATCTCGGCATCGTGGAGACGCCGACCTATGTGCAGGCGGGCAAGGAAGACCACATCGCCCCGGCCGAAAGCGTCTGGAAGATCACCGACCACTTCAAGGGACCGATCAAGTTCGTGCTGGCAGGGAGCGGCCATATCGCGGGCGTGGTCAATCCGCCGGATGCGGGCAAATACCAATACTGGCTCAACGACGGGGAGCCCCGTAGCTTGGCCGAGTTCCGTGAAGGCGCGGTCGAGCATCCGGGCAGCTGGTGGCCCGACTGGATCGACTGGCTGCGCGAGCAGGACGGCGAAACCGTGCCCGCCGAGGGCAAGCGCAAGCCGGGCTGCAAGGGCGACAAAGTGATCGAAGATGCACCGGGACGCTACGTCGCCATGCGCTAACTTACTGATATAACGACCTATCGCGCTTTATTGTGCACTGCACAAAAACCGCTTGACTTCGCACCTGCGATGCCTATTTTGTGCACTGCAACAAAAGCGAGGTTCCCATGGCTGACAGCCAGAGCAAAATCGATGCCGCCGCCGAGAAGGCTTTCGCCGAGGCTGCGGAAAAGAAGACCGCCGACGCCGCCAAGGCGAGCGTGAACGCGAAGACCGTCGAGAAGGCTGTCGAAGCGGACGCGACCGCTCCGGTGAAGACCGACAAGGTCGCCGAAGCCGTTGCCGCGCCTGCCAGGACGGCAGCGCCGAAGAAGGCCCCGGCCAAGAAGGTCGCCGCCAACAAGGCTGCACCGAAAAAGGCCAAGCCGAAGAAGGCTGCCGCCAAGACCGTCGCGAAGAAGAAGGCCCCGGCCAAGACACCGGTCGCCGCGAAGAAGACTATCGCCGCTCGCAAGAAAGCGGCCACCACCAACACCACCCCGATTTCCAAGCTGAAGGAAAATATCATGGCCACTGCCAAGAACGCCAAGACCACCGACTACACCGCCAAGGCCAAGGAAGTTGCTGCCGACATGCAGACCCGCGCCAAGGCTGCCTACGACAAGGGCACCGAGCTGACCAAGGACACCGTCGAATTCCAGAAGGGCAATTTCGAAGCTCTCGTGGAAAGCGGCAAGATCCTCGCTTCGGGCATGCAGGACATGGGCCGCACCTATGTCGAGGAAGCGAAGACCGCTGCCGAGACCGTCCAGGCCGACGTCAAGAAGATGGCTGCCGTAAAGTCGCCGACCGAGCTGTTCCAGCTGCAGGGCGAAATCATGCGCCGCAACTTCGACGCGATGGTTTCGACCACCTCGAAGAACACCGAAGCCATGCTGAAGCTCGCCAACGAAGCTTTCGCACCGGTTTCGAACCGCATGAGCCTCGCCGCCGAAAAGGTCCGCAACGCCGCCTAAGCGAAATTACCAGCTTCAATCCGCCGGGCACTCTCTCCTCTCTCCCCGCCCGGTGATTGGACACCCGGGCCGGATGGCATCGCGCCATTCGGCCCATTTTTTTCGCTTCATCGATTTTCGACCGTGGGGCGCAGCATTTCAGCGTTTTCTTAACCCGAAACATGGTGTGAAACGCTCGTCCGCCTTGCGATTTGGCAAAGCGTTACGATAATGGGCCTGCAATGATAGATCGCCTTCCTCCCTTTCCCGCCCGCGCCGCCGATGGCGACGACGACGATGCGAAGGACGGAGAAGGCCAGGTCGGCATCGCCACCAAGACGCGGACCAAGCCCAAGAAGCCCAGCCAGTACAAGGTGCTGCTGCTGAACGACGATTACACCCCGATGGAGTTCGTGGTGATCGTGCTCAAGCGCTTCTTCCGCATGGACATGGAAGAGGCGACGCGGGTGATGCTGCACGTCCACCAGAAGGGCGTCGGCGTGTGCGGCATCTTCCCTTACGAAGTGGCCGAAACCAAGGTGAACCAGGTGATGGATTTCGCCCGCCAGAACCAGCATCCGCTGCAATGTACGCTGGAAAAGGCCTGACGCGATTTCGCTCTTCGGCCATCCGGAGCCCGATCCGCCCGGCCCCGGGCAGGAAAGCGTCTGGGACTATCCCCGCCCCGCCATTGCCGAGCCCACAAACCGCCACACAGTCATCCGCCACCGCGGCGTAACGCTGGCTGATACGCGCGACGCTTGGCGGACGCTCGAGACGAGCCACCCGCCGACCTATTACATCCCGCAGGCCGACATCGCGATGGACCACCTGTCGCCCAATGGCCGTCGTTCGCTGTGCGAGTGGAAGGGGCAGGCCGGCTACTGGGATGTCGAGATCGCAGGCGAGCGGATCGAGGCGGCGGGATGGTCCTACCCCGATCCCACTCTGAGCTTTTCCGGCATCGCGGGACATGTCGCCTTCTACCCCGAGCCCTTTGACGAGGTACTGGTCGATGGCGAGCAGGTCGTGCCGCAACCAGGCGGCTTCTACGGCGGGTGGATCACCAGCAAGGAAGCTGGTCCGTTCAAGGGCATCCCCGGCAGCCGGTTCTGGTAATTTCATCGATCGACCAAGAGACATGACCTCGCCCGCAATTCACGCTAGGGCCATTTCGAACGCCTCAACGCCGGTACCGCCTTGCTGAATTTCATTCCCGCCATCGACCGCTATATCTTCCGGCTGGTCATCGTCCCGATGCTCGGCGTGTTCTTCGTCGCCGCGTCGCTGCTGACGCTGGAGAAGATGGGGCGGCTGTTCGAATTCGTCTCGGTCGAGGGCGGGCCCGTCGGCGTGGTGTTCAAGATGCTGGCCGCGCTGGTGCCCGAATATGCCAGCCTCGCCATCCCGCTCGGCCTGTTGCTCGGCGTGCTGCTCGCCTTCCGCAAGCTCGCGACGACCAGCGAGCTCGACGTGTTTCGCGCGGTCGGCCTCGGATACGGGCGGCTGCTGCGTGTGCCCTATATCCTCACCGCGATCCTGATGGCGGTGAATGTCGCGCTGGTGTTCTACGTCCAGCCGATCAGCCGGTATTACTACGAACAGCTCGAATACGACCTGCGCTCGGGCGCGCTGGGAGCATCGATCAAAGTCGGCGAGTTCACCAC
Source organism: Qipengyuania sp. 902 (assembly GCF_051195295.1). NCBI lineage: Bacteria > Pseudomonadati > Pseudomonadota > Alphaproteobacteria > Sphingomonadales > Erythrobacteraceae > Qipengyuania > Qipengyuania sp. 902. The sequence continues at coordinate 202,252 of NZ_JBNJLJ010000001.1, forward strand.
ACTGGCCGATCGCATGGCGCTCAGGATCGAGCGGAGCGAGGACGAGGGGCGCGAACTGCACGGCATCTTCGCGCGCGTGTCGGACAGCAACGACCAGGTCCTCTCGATCTCCGCCAAGCAGGGCGCGTTCCTGGCGACCTCCGACGATCCCGACACGATCATCCTGCGCTTGACCGACGGCACGATCGTGCAGGACACCGGCGAACAGACGCCGCGCGTGCTCACCTTCACTCGCCACGACCTGCCGATCGACCTGCCCGCGATCGAGGCCTTCCGCGACCGCGGCGATGCGGAGCGCGAGTATATCCTGCCCGAATTGCTTCGCGTCGGCTGGAGCGACAATGCCAGCGAAGCCCAGCGCGATGCCAGCCAGGCGAGCTTTAATTTCCGGCTGGTGGAAGTGGTGATGATGGCCATGCTGCCGCTGCTGGCCGTGGCGCTGGGCATCCCGCCAAAGCGATCGACCAGCGCCTTGGGCGTGTTCCTCTCGATCATCATGGTGGTGAGCTATCACAAGGTGAATCAGTATGGAGAGGACGTGGCCGCCCTCGGGCGGATCGACCCGATCATCGCGCTGTGGGGCCCCTTCGTCATCTTCGCCGCGCTGATCGGCTGGATGTATTACCGCGTTGCTTTCGTGCCGGGCGGGCAGGCGATCGGCGCGCTGGAGGTGTGGTTCGCCAAGCTGTCGAAGAAACTCGGCAAGCTGTTCCGGCGCAGGCGGGCGAGGCCCGACCTCGTGGCGCAACCGGCGGAATAGGGCGCGGGCATGCAATTCGATTTCTTCCCGTCGAAGACCCTGACGGTCTATCTCGCCAAGCTGTTCGTGGTGCGGATCCTCGCCATGCTGTTCATGCTGGTGCTGGTGCTGATGATGCTCGACCTGCTGTCAAACAGCGGCAAGATCCTCGCCGTCGAGGGCAACGGCCAAGGCCAGTTGCTAACCTATGCGGGCCTCAGGATACCGCAGCTGGTCCAGAGCTTCCTGCCCTATTCGGTGCTGCTTGCGACCCTCATTACGCTGGTTGCCCTGAACCAGAACAGCGAGGTGATCGCGATGAAGGCGGCGGGGCTTTCGGCGCATCAGGTGCTGGCGCCGCTGCTGCTGACCGCCGGGATCGTCTCGCTGCTGAGCTTCGCGTTCAACGAGCAGATCACGACACGGGCAACTGCCACGCTCAAGGCGTGGGAGGCGGTCGAATACGGCGCGATCCCTCAAGAGACGGACGTGCGGGCCAATGTCTATCTCACCGACGGTACGGGCGTGCTAAGCGCGGCCAACCTCACCGGCTCCGGCAGCGACATCGCGATGGCCGACGTCACCTGGTACAACCGCAACGCGGACGGCACGATCCTCGAGCAGGTCGATGCCGAGCGCGCGACCTATGCTGCCCCCGGCTGGCGGCTGGAAGATGCGACCCGCTTCAGCGTGCAGAATGCGGTGACCGAAGAGCTTGATACGCTGGTGGTCGGCGAAGGTCTGACACCGGCGCAGATCGATCTTGCCAAGGTCGATCCCGAGACCCAGCCTTTCTGGGAGCTGTCGGACTCCATCGATGCCTATGAGAGGGTCGGCCGGCGCACCGCCGAATTGCGCGCCAAGTGGTGGCACAAGATCTCCGGGCCGCTATCTGCCTTCCTCATGCCGCTGCTCGGCGCAGTGGCCGCCTTCGGCCTTGCCCGCTCGGGACAGCTGTTCGTGCGCGCGGTCATCGGAATGGCGCTGGGCTTTGCGTATTTCGTAGTCGACAATGCTGCGCTCGCCATGGGCAGCTTCGGCGGCTACCCGCCCTTCCTTGCCGCCTGGGCGCCGTTCCTGCTGTTCGTCCTGATCGGCGAGACGGTGCTCGTCCGGACGGAGGAATGAGCGGCTGGCATATCCGGCTGGCGCGGGCGGAAGATGCGGAAGGGTTCCGGGAGGTCGAGGAAGATGCGGCCCGCTTACTCCGCGAAGAGCCATCGCTGGACGGCATCCCGGTCCCGCCCTCCGAAAGCGCCGATCACTATCGCCGCCTGATCCGCAAGGGCCACTGCCTAACGGCCTACGAAGGCGAGCGTGTAGTCGGTTTCGCTGCCGCCGCGCCGATCCGGCGGGAATTGCACCTCGCCGAAATCAGCGTCGCGCGCACGCACCAGCGCTGCGGCATCGGCGCGACGCTGCTGGAAGCACTGGCGATCGATGCAGCGAATTCCAGTTTCCGCGCCATCACGCTCAACACCTATATCGACATCCCCTGGAACGCGCCGTTCTATGCGCGCCATGGTTTCGTGGAGCTACAGGATTTCGATGGCCGCCCGCATCTGGCGGAATCGCTCGAGAAAGCCGTCGAGATGGGCCTGCCGCGCGAACGGCGCTGTGCGATGATCCGGTTTCTCGGCTGATCAGCCGCGCGGCGTCATCGTGCTGCGCGCGATCCGTCCCACCAGCGTCGCCATGCCCTTGTGGTTGGCCCCGTGATAGGTCGAACTCACGCCAAGCTCGCGGGCCAGGCGGCGGTGGGCCTCGGGCAGCGAGTGATACGGCATCGAGGGCATCAGGTGATGCAACGCATGATAGCGCAGGCCGACCGGCGCCCAGATTTCCGCCGCATAGCCCGGCGGCGGCACGTTGACGCTGTCGAGGAACTGCGCGGTGACAGTCATCGCCTCGCCCTCGTTCTCCCACAGATGCGCCACCAGCGTGCGCAGCTGGTTGAGCAGGGCCGTTACCGAAAGGATCGCTCCGGCAGTCAGCAGCGGTGCCCAGCCGAGCCAGAACACGCTGCCGACCAGCGCCCAGGCCCACAGCATACCGCCCAGCTCCTGCCAGAAGACACGCTTCGAGATATCGCCTTCGGGCGGACGGCGGCGGAATTCGGGATTGATCGAGAGCGAGGAGGCACGTTGCCACACGAACTTGCGGACCGGCGGCAAGATTGCACCAAGTGGTACCAGCAGGCCGAAGCGCACGATCAGCCCGATCGGCGCGAGCAGCGAAACCAGCACGAACAGCGGCAGGCTCCACGGCTTCATCAGCGCGAGCGGCAAGTACTCCGGGTCCTCGACGGTGCCGTATTGCGTGCGCTTGTGGTGCAGCGTGTGCACGCCCTCGTACATGAAAGACGGCACCAGCAGGGGGATGCCGACCAGCAGGTTCCAGCCCAACCGAAAACCCGGCAGCGCGTTCTTGTGAATATGCGTGAGCTCATGGATGAACATCAGCGCGCGGTAGAAGGCGAGCGCGCCAACGATGCCGAAAGCGATCTTCGCCAGCGCCCCGTCGACCAGTATCGCAGCCGCAATTGCAACGTAGCCGAGCAGCGCGGAGCCGATCATGTCTGGCCAGTAAATCGCGGGCCGCGCTTCGGCGATGTCCTTGGTCAGGTCGCGCGCGGCGCGCAGCATCGCCTTGTCATCCGGCATTTGCGCATGCCAGCCGGCGCCCGCATCGCGGCGTGCGACGAAATCGTCGGAAGGCATGGGCTGGTGGGCGTTCATCTCTCGATTTCCTTGGAGGTCCCCTATCGCAAAAGGGGCGCGGAATACAGCGGGCGCTTGCGATCATTGTGATCGACGGTGCGCGGGGGCCGCGGGGTCATTCCTTGACAAAGATCATTCAGCACACAACGGGCTAATGCAGACTGAACGGGAGTGTTTTGGTGTCGGCAGGCGAAATAGTGATCGAACCGGTCGAAGGCAAGCAAGGGCGCGCCCGCTTCGTCGACCTAGGCCGCGCCTTCGCCGCGCGCGAACCCCATGCCGTTCCGCAATTGCGTTCGGAGCAGCTCGAGCTGGTCGATCCGGGCAAGAACCCGTTCTTCGGCCACGCCAGCCACCAACTGTTTGTCGCCACCCGGGGCGGCCGAGATGTCGGGCGGATTTCCGCACATATCGACCATCTAGCTCTCGAGTTGCCGCCGGAACAGGGCATGGGACCGGGCACGGGCATGTTCGGCTATTTCGATGCCGAAGATGAGACAGTCGCCCTTCCACTTCTAGCGCGAGCCGAGGACTGGCTGCGTACACAGGGCATGACGCATGTCATCGGCCCGATTTCCATGTCGGTCTGGGAAGAGCCGGGGCTGCTCGTAAAGGGGCAGGATCACGCGCCGACGATCATGATGGGCCACCATCCGGAAGCCTATGCCGGATGGATCGAGAGCGCGGGTTATGTGCGCGAGAAGACGCTGCTGACCTACGATCTCGATGTCACCGAGGATTTCCCGCCGCTGATCCGCCGCATCGTGCAATCGGGCCAGCGCAACGAGCGCATTCGCATCCGCCCGGTCGACAAATCGCGCTGGGCCGAAGAGATCGAGATCGTGCTGTCCATTCTCAACGATGCGTGGTCGAAGAATTGGGGGTTCGTCCCGTTTACGCCCGAAGAAATCGCCTATGCAGGCAAGAAGCTGAAGCCGATCATCCATGAAAATCTCAACATGATCGCCGAGCTGGATGGCCGTCCGGTGGCGTTCATGCTCACCTTCCCCGACGTAAACGGAGTGCTGAAGAAGACCGGCGGCAAGCTGCTGCCCTTCGGCTGGGTGCGCATGCTGCGCTGGCTGCGCAAGCCAACCGGGTCCGCCATGCGCGTGCCGCTGATGGGGGTCCTCAGGGAACTGCATAACTCGCGCCTCGCCAGCCAGCTCGCCTTCATGATGATTAGCCAGATCCGCGTGAACGCGACCGAGGCCTACGGCGCGAAACGGGCGGAGATCGGCTGGATCCTAGACGACAACCAGGGAATGAAGGCGATAGCCGATGCGATCGACAGCTCCGTAAATCGCGAATACGTGATCTATCGCAAGCCGTTATAGCGCAGCGCTGTTGCATCGCGGACACGCCAACCCTGCGTTCTGCGCCCTGCCGGAACACACTGCGGCCCTGCACCGTTAGGCGACACATGGGCAGCCGCCCGCCCACTCGATCGCCAGACAATGCCAGACGCACCCGCAACCACGAAAACAGACCTGCCGCCCCTTCCCGACCGCGTCCTGATCGTGGAGGACGATGCGATCATCGGCTTGGCGCTCGAGGACGCACTGGCCGATGCTGGCGTGCGGAATGTCGAGATCAGCACGACGACGGAGCAGGCGCTCGATGCGCTGCGCCGCGAACGCCCCGACGCTATTGTGCTCGATGTGCATCTGGCCGATCGCGACGACGGTTGGGCGATCGCGGAGCTCGTCAAGACGCTGGGGCCCGACAGCCCGCGGATCGTGTTTTCGACCGGGGCGCCGCAGGATATTCCCGAGGAGGTCGCCGAGATGGGCTGTGTCCTTGCCAAGCCTTACGATATCGAAACGCTGATCGACCTGCTCCGCGAGCCCAAACGCCGCGGCATAATTTCGCGCCTTCGCGGCCGGCTCCGCTGAATCTTATAAATCGCTGGAGGAAGGAAACGTCGCACCCGCGGCGCAGCACCACATGCTTGCCATCGCCGGATGGAAAATCGCGATCCACGAAAAAAGGCCTCCACTGGATATTTCCAATGGAGGCCTTTCGGGATCGTATCACCAGCCGCTTGGACGGGAGGGGGGTCTCGGCGGTGACATAGACTAAATGACCGGCCTGAAATCCGGTTCCATCGAAAAGGAAAAAATTTTCGGTCCACTTTCATAGGACCGGAAATCCTTGGTTTCCGCCTCAAATAAACGGCCGCAGGCTGTTGTCGTCCCGATCGAATTGCGCGACCTTGCAGGCGGCATCCATGTCCGGCACGCAGATTTCGCGCGATTTCCAGATCACCAGTCCTTCGCGCTCCAGCTGTCGGATGGTGCGGTTGGTGTGGACCAGCGACAGGCCGAGCATATCGGCGATCTGGGCCTGCTTAATCGGCAGGTGCAGCACATTGTCGCGTGCCGCGAGTCCGGTCTCGAGGGCCCGATCCACCAACCAGACCGCCAAATAGGTCACTCGCTCGCGCGCACTGCGCTGGCCCAGCGCGACGATATGGTCTTCCAGCAGACGCTCCTCCTTCGCGGCCAGCCAGGTAATGTCATAACCGAGGCGCGGATGCTGGGAGATCAGTTCGATGAAGTCCCGGCGTTTGAACGTGCACAGGCGTGCGTTGGTAAGCGCTTCGACCGAATGACTCGCCGGCTCGTCGAACGCGCCCTGAAGTCCGCTCAGGTCGCCCGGAAACATGAAGCTGACAATCTGGCGGCGTCCGTCATCGAGCGTGCGGAACCGGATCAGGACACCCTCGATCAGCGTGTAGAGGCGATTACCTTCCTCGCCTTGTTCCAGCAGGCTCTCGCCACCCTCGAGCGCAATCTCGCCTTCCTTGAACTCGCCCATGTAAGCCAATTGCTGCGGTTCGAGCGGGCGCAATCCCGGCCTACTTTGAAGGGGGCAATTCTCGCAGCTGTACGGATTTGCGACCTCGTGCATGCATCATCTCCCCTCTTCGCTACAGACGGGCTCCAAACCGCCTGCACCTGCATGTCGTTCGTCCTTACTACACAACGCGCCGCGGAAAGGAACCAAGATGGATGCAGGGCGTTCAATGCGCGCACTTAACCAAAAGGGGTCTTATGTCGCTTGGTGATCAAATTGCCCGCAACCTTCCGTATCTGCGCCGTTATGCGCGCGCACTGACCGGCTCGCAGGCCACGGGTGACGCGTTCGTACGCGCCACGCTCGAGGCGGCGCTAGCCGATGAAAGTCTCAAGGCATCGCTCGAAGGGGGGCGCGTGCCGCTCTACCGGGCGTTCAACAAGGTATGGGCCAGCGCCTATATGGATGTGTCCGAGCCGGACTCCGGCGAAGGCCACGAAGGCGCGGCGCATGACCGCTTGAAATCCATCACGCCGCTCAACCGCCAGGCCCTGCTTCTGACCACGCTCGAGGATTTTTCCGTCGAACAGGCAGCAGACATCATGGAAATGGAGCCTGAAGAGATCGAGCAGCTGGTCCAGGAGGCCGTCGGCGAAATCGACAAGGAATCCGCGACCAGCGTGCTGATCATCGAGGACGAGCCGCTCATTTCGATGCAGCTCGAAGATCTTGTGACCTCGCTCGGCCACGAAGTTTGCGGCACGGCCGCCACGCGGACGCAGGCACAGGAAGTCGTGGCGGATAAGACGCCCGGCCTCGTGCTGGCCGACATCCAGCTCGCCGACGGTTCGTCGGGTCTCGACGCGGTGGACGACATTCTCGCGATCAGCAGCGTACCCGTGATCTTCATCACGGCTTATCCTGAGAGGCTGCTGACCGGCGATCGGCCCGAGCCGACCTATCTGGTTACAAAGCCATTCCAGGAACAGACCGTTCGCGCTGCCATCAGTCAGGCGCTCTTCTTCGGATCGAGCAGGCCCTTGGGTTGATTCTGAAGACAGTCATCGCAGAATGATCCGAAAGGCCCGCCGCAATCCGGCGGGCCTTTTTCGTTGCGCTAGCAACGCAGAGCGGCGCTTAGCTTTGGTCGGGCGGGGTGGGCCTGCTGCCGGTCTGGTAGGCCGCCCGCAGGGCAAACTCGCTCGGTTGGCGCACGGGGACCAGCAATGTGCAGCACACACCGCGTTCGTCGAACACCAGCTCGACCGGATGGCGCAGTTCATGCGCCACGATCTTCTCGATCAGTTCGGTGCCGAAGCCGCGCCGCTCCGGCTTGACGACGGTCGGCCCGCCGCGCTCGGTCCATTCCACCTTTGCGAGGCGCTCGTTGACCTTGGCCCACTGGACCTCGACCCTTCCACCGTCCACGCTGAGTGACCCATATTTCGCTGCATTGGTTGCCAGTTCATGGATCGCGAGACCGAAGCTCAACGCATCGTTGGGCGCCAGATCAACATCCGGCCCGTCGAGCACCACTTCATGTTCCGCGTTGCGCGAATAGGGCGCCAGCTCCACCTCCACTACGGAGCGGATCGGCGTCGTGCCCCATTCCGATTGGGTCAGCAGGTCGTGCGTGGCGGAAAGGGCCCGGATGCGCCCGTCGATCCCTTCGGCGAATTCGTCGAGATCGCTGGCCCGACGGCGGGTCAGCGAGACGATCGAAAGCACGTTGGCGAGTGTATTCTTCACGCGGTGATTGAGTTCGCGGGTCAGCGAATCGCGGATCGAATTCTGCTGCGCGAACCAATCGAGCGAACGACTGTCCTCCATCGCTTGCTGGGCCAATAGGCGCGCGACCAGCATCAGCAGGCTGGCCACCGCCAGACCGAACAGCAGCGTGATCATGGACATCATCGACAACGCTTCGTCGCGACCGGACTCGACCACCAAGAGCATGTTGCGATCGGCGATCTCGACTTCGCGCTCGACCACGTTCGCCGAATTGCGCCAACCCGGCAGCTGAGCAAGCAGACTGCGTTCGCCGCCTTCGACATCGTACAACCGAGCGGACAGGCCGTCGTAGCTTACCAGCTCGGCGGCGGAAGCAAGGAGCTGCTGGCCGTTGAACGGGCTATATATGAAGCCCTTCAGGTCCTGGCCCGATCCGCTCGTGTCGAAGACCGGCATGAATACGATGAAGCCTGGCTCGTCTCCACTACCTTCCTGAACGAGAACGATCCGGCCACTTGCGATCGGACGCTGCTCGCGCTCGGCAAGGTCCATAGCGGCCCGGCGAACCGGCTCGGAGTACATGTCGTAGCCGAGCGCGCGGCGATTCCGCAACGTATCGGGTCTGAGATACAGGATCGGCACAAGCGTAGGCCGCGGCTGGGCGGGAAGCGACGGCGTGATCCTCACGTCGGACACTCGGCCTTCGGACAGCCTTTCCTCGAAGACAGGCACCTCCGACGCCGTGATCGATGGCGCCCAGCCCATCCCTTCCGCACCGCGAAAATTGGAATCGAGCCTCAACTCCTCGACGAACCGTCGGAAAAGAGTGCCGGTCACCTCGTCCTGGGTGCTCAGCAGGGCCGCACCGGCACGAAGATAGGAGGTGCTGGAAAAGGCCCGCCGTTCGATCGCCGATGCCATCGCCATGGTAAGGCGGTTGATCTCGGCTTCGTCGCGCTTCGTCTCCCCACGCTCGATGCCGAAAACGCTGGTGACGGTAATCGCCATGACCAGCAGAAAAATGACCACCGGCGCCGCACGCGGGTATTCGGCCAGCAATCGCCGGCGGCTACCCTTTCGTTCGAAATTCTCGGTTCCCAGCGCGAACCCCTGTTATCATTTGATGGCGTGCCTGTAGTATGTCGCGCCCGGCGTTTGGTTCCATGATACATTTTGGTGGGAACCAGAAGCTATCGACTGCGTTCCGCCTCCACACACGGGTTCGGTTCTGCGCTCTCACAGTGATGGCGATGCGCGCAATAGAGCCGTAGAGGGAATAATTCTGGATCGATATGAATTCCGATAAGTCACACATGCCATCCCCTCGCGGCGGATCGACCGCGAAGAGGGACGGCAAGGATCCCGAATGGGCAAACGGTTTGCGCAAGTTGTATGATTCTGTAGTGGACGAACCGCTGCCGGACAGCTTCAAGGATCTTCTCGAGCAACTGGATACGAAGGACTGATGGGAGGCACTGAACGAACGGCCTCCGAGAAGGCCGAATTCAAGCGGGAACTGACGGAAGTCGTCCCGCACCTGCGCGCGTTTGCGCGCGGGCTCTGCGGACGTGCGGATATGGCCGACGACCTCGTGCAGGAAACGCTGCTCAAGGCGTGGGCTGCGCAGGAACGGTTCCAGCCGGGCACCAGCATGCGCGCATGGACGTTCGTGATCCTGCGCAATGCCTATCTCACCGACATGCGGCGCAACCGCTTCCGCGGCGAGTATGACGAGACCGTGGCCGAGCGCATCCTGACGGCGCCCGCCGGTCAGGAAGAGCCGATCCATCTGTCGGACATGCACCGCGCCCTGCTGACGCTTCCGCCGGAACGTCGCGAAGCGCTATTGCTCGTCGGCGCGGGTGGCTTTTCGTACGAGGAAGCGGCCACGATCTGCGACTGCGCCGTCGGTACGATCAAGAGCCGTGTCGGGCGCGCGCGTGCTGCGCTGAACACGATGCTCAGCGACGGTTCGATCCCCAAGCGCTCGCTCCAGGACGATGCGGCGCACCGGGCGATCCTCGAAGAACTCGACGACGTCGCCGCAGGCAACGGCATTGCCGCGCGCAGCTGACGCAGGCGCAAACCGCACTGTAAACTTGTCAGAAATTGCCGTGCGCGGCAGATAGGCGCGATGGACGACAGCGAAGCCTCCGCACCGGTCGAACCGACGCCTGCGCGCACGGGCCGCTCGCGGCGGCTCGCCTTTGCCGAGCAGGAGCTGCGACTCATTTCCTCGCTGGTGCTGCTGATCGGCCTCGGCCTGTTCTTCGCCCTGCCCTTCGTCCTTTCGATCGGCGCGGTCGTATTCCTGCCCCTGGTGACGGCGCTGGTACTGACCGTGATCCTGTCCCCGCTCGCCGACAAATTGAACGGCTGGGGCTTGCCCAATGCGATCGCTTCGCTGGTCGCGCTGCTGATATTTTTCGCTGTCTTGCTGCTCGCCCTAGCGCTCATTCTCCAGCCGGCGGTGGCGCTGTTCGACGATGTGCCGGCGATGGCCAACCAGGTGATGGACCGCTTCGGCGAATTGCAGCGCCAGTTCGCCTGGGTTGCGCAGATCAACGAGCAATTGGCCGAGCTGATGAGCCGCGAAGGCGGGCGCGAGGTGGTTCTCGCCAGCCCAAGCCTGCTGGAAGAACTGGCCTTCGCGACGCCCGGCGTGGTTCTCGAAACCGTGCTCACCCTGCTGATGGCCTATTTCATGATCGAAGCGCGCGTTCGCCTGCGCCAGCGCCTGCTGTTCGGCCGCGCCAGCTTCGGCACCAGCATAAAGGCGGCGCGGGTGCTGCGCGAGGTGCAGGAGCGCGTTGCCGCCTATATCCTCACGGTCGGCTGGATTAACGCGATGGTCGGCGTGGTCGTGGCCCTCGGCGCATGGGCACTTGGTGTCGACGCGCCGATCATGTGGGGCGGGCTTGCCGCGCTGCTGAATTTCCTGCCCTATATCGGGCCGATCGTAATGGTCACGCTGCTGGGCCTGTTCGGCATCGGCACGGCGGATACGATCCTGCTCGGCATGGTCCCGGCGATCGCCTATCTCGCGCTGCACACGGTGGAGGCGAATGTCGTTACCCCGTCGATCCTCGGCGCCCGGTTCACCATGAACCCGGTAATGATCCTGATCGCCCTATCCTATTTTTCATGGATCTGGGGCGTCTTCGGCGCGCTGCTGTCGGTCCCGATCCTGCTCATGCTGACTGCCCTGTTCGACCATGTCGGCAGGCCGAACCTCGTCGGCTTCGTCTTCGGCGAGCCGCTGTTCGCCAGCGAAATATTCGGTGGCGAAGAAACCGAGGAAAGTAGCTGAGCGCAAACGCAAAAGCCCGCCGCGCGAGTGGCGCAGCGGGCTTTCGCATAATCAGATAGCCAAGTGACTTAGCTGGGATAGACCCAAGTCGTGCCGCGCGCGAGGTTCTCGCTGGCGAAGCTCCAGTTGAGCTTGCCGTTCACGGCGTCGAGATAGGCCGGACGGGCGTTCTGGTGGTCGAGATAATAGGCATGCTCCCACAGGTCGATCACGAGCAGCGGGTTCACGCCGTCCTGATCGGCCAGCGTGTCGCCATCGTGCGTTTCTTCGATGGTCAGCTTGCCGCCCTTGACCACGAGCCAGACCCAGCCGCTGGCGAAATGGCCGGCGCCGCGCTCTGCGAGCTTTTCCTTGAGGCCATCGACCGAGCCGAAGTCGCGGTCGATCATGGACTTCAGTTCGTCCGAAGCGGAGGTCTCGTCAGCCGCCATCGAGTGCCAGTAGAAGCCGTGGTTCCAGCTCTGGGCCGAATTGTTGAACAGGCCCTGGTCCGATCCGCGGGCCGCAGCGATCACCTCTTCCAGGCTCTTGTCGGCATGGTCGGTGCCCTCGATCGCCTTATTGGTCTTGTCGATATAGGCCTGGTGGTGCTTGCCGTGGTGATACGACAGCGTTTTGGCCGAAACGGCCGGCTCGAGTGCAGTGTCGTCATAGGGTAGGTCGATCAGATCGAATGCCATTGGGAGTCCCCTCTAGTCTGGCGTCGGAAAGGTAAGGTTCAGGTTTGCAACGCGCGGGGAAGCGATGAGTTGCAGCCTCCCGCCATTTCCCGGCGAAAAGATCGCCAGGGGTTTCTTTCGCCCGGCATTCGCGGCACAGAGAGCGCGCGCGAAAGGCAGGAGTTTCCAACGCATATGGCACGCAAGTTCTTCGGCACCGACGGCATTCGCGGACGCACCAACGAAGGCGTGATGACAGCCGAAACCGCCATGCGCGTGGGCCAGGCGGCAGGCACGCACTTCCTGCGCGGCGACCACCGGCACCGCGTCGTGATCGGCAAGGACACGCGCCTTTCGGGCTACATGATGGAAAGCGCGCTGGTTGCCGGTTTCACAAGCGTGGGCATGGATGTGATCATGACCGGGCCGCTGCCCACCCCCGCCATCGCCCTGCTCACCCGCGAGATGCGCGCCGACCTCGGCGTGATGATCTCCGCCAGCCACAACCCGTTCGAGGACAACGGCATCAAGCTGTTCGGTCCCGATGGCTTCAAGTTGTCGGACGATGCGGAGGTTTCGATCGAGCGTCTGCTCGAACAACAGCCCTTGCTTGTCTCGGCAGACCGCATTGGCCGCGCCCGCCGGATCGACGACGCGCGCGGGCGTTACATCCATGCGATCAAGCAGTCGGTGGCCAGCGACATCCGCTTCGACAACCTCACGGTGGTGGTCGATTGCGCCAACGGCGCGGCCTATCAGGTCGCACCATCGGTCATCTGGGAACTGGGGGCGAAGGTCATCACCCTTGGCGTCGATCCGAACGGTACGAACATCAACGACGGCGTCGGTTCGACTTCGCTCGAAGCGATCAAGGCCAGGGTCGTGGAGGAAGGCGCGGACATCGGCATCGCGCTCGACGGAGATGCCGACCGGTTGATCGTCATCGACGAGAAGGGCGAGACGGTCGATGGCGACCAGATCATGGCGCTGATCGCCTCGCGCATGCACGAGCGCGGCTCGCTGACCGGCGGCGGCGTCGTGGCGACGGTCATGTCGAACCTCGGGCTGGAGCGGTATCTCGAGAACCTCGGCCTGACGCTGGAGCGGACCAAGGTCGGCGATCGCTATGTGCTGGAACGGATGAAGGAAGGTGGGTTCAACGTCGGCGGAGAGCAGTCCGGCCACATGATCCTGCTCGACCACGCGACTACCGGAGACGGGTCGGTCGCGGCGCTGCGCGTGCTCGCCAGCCTCGTGCGATCGGGCAAGCCGGCAAGCGAGTTGCTCCATGTCTTCGATCCGGTGCCGCAATTGCTGAAGAACGTGCGCTATTCGGGCGGCAAGCCGCTCGACAACGAAACCGTGAAGCAGGTAATTGCCGAAGCCGAAGCTGAGCTCGAAGGCAAGGGTCGGTTGGTGATCCGGCCTTCCGGAACAGAACCCGTCATCCGCGTGATGGCGGAAGGCGACGATGCCGCACAGGTCGAGGCGTGCGTCGACCGGATCTGCGATGCCGTGAAGGCAGCTGCCTGATGGCGCTGGAAATGCGTCCCGATTGCGAGCGTTGCGGCACCGACTTGCCCGCCGAGGCGCCCGGTGCCTTCATCTGTAGTGTCGAATGCACCTTCTGCGCCGAATGCTCCGAAGCGCTCGACGACCGTTGCCCCAATTGCGGCGGCGAACTGATGGATCGCCCGACGCGAAGCAAGGCGCTGCAGGAAAAGCTTCCTGCCTCGCAAGAGCGCAGGTTCAAGGGATGAGCGCCCCTCCCAGAGTCCTCTCGATCGCCGGCTCGGACAGTTCGGGCGGAGCCGGTATTCAGGCCGACATCAAGACCATCGCAATGCTCGGCGGCTATGCGATGACCGCGATCACCGCCGTGACAGCGCAGAATACGCGGGGCGTACAGGGGGTGGAGGTCATGCATCCAGACCTTGTACTCGATCAGGTCGAGAGCTGCCTCGACGATATCGGCGCCGACGCAATCAAGATCGGCATGCTCGGCTCGCCCGAGATCGCCATGCTGCTGGCAGAGCGTCTCGACAGTTTTGCCGGCCCCATCGTATTCGATCCGGTCATGGTCGCGACAAGCGGTGCGGAACTGGCGAGCGAGGCGACGATCGCCGCCTTTGGCGCGCTGATGGACATCGCCACGGTGGTCACCCCCAACTTGCCCGAACTCGCCGCGCTGACCGGTCAGGACACGCTGGCAGACGAAGCAATCTACGACGCGGCCGGCGAACTCGCATCACGCCACGACACGGTCATCCTCGCCAAGGGCGGTCATGGAGAGGGCAGCGAAGCCATCGACCGGATCGTCTCCGCAGCAGGCAAGATCGGCAGCTTCGGCCACGCCCGACTCGATACGCGGCACACCCACGGCACGGGCTGCACGCTATCCGCCGCGCTCGCCACAATGCTGGCTCATCGCCAGCCGCTGACCCATGCCGTGCGGATCGCCCGCGCCTTTACCTTCGCGGCAATCGAGAGCGCGCCCGGCTTCGGTGAGGGTAACGGCCCGCTCGGCCATCAGGCCGTGCGCTCGCTATCTTCCGAGTGACCCGGCCTTAGCGGTCGAGTTCGTAGAAGGCGCTGATATGCGCCCAGGCCTCGTCCGCTGTTTCGCACCAGCGGAACAGGTCGAGATCTTTCTTCGAGATCGTGCCCTCCTCGGCAATCGCCTCGAAATTCACCACGCGGGTCCAGAAATCCTTGCCGAACAGCAGGATCGGCATCGGTTTCATCTTGCCGGTCTGGATCAGCGTCAGCAGTTCGAAGAATTCGTCGAACGTGCCGAAGCCGCCGGGGAATACGGCAACGGCCTTCGCGCGCAGCAGGAAATGCATTTTGCGCAAAGCGAAATAGTGGAAGTTGAGCGACAGATAGGGCGTCACATAGCTGTTGGGCGCCTGTTCGTGCGGCAGGATGATGTTGAGCCCGATGCTTTCCCCGCCCGCATCGCTGGCGCCGCGATTGGCCGCTTCCATGATGGAAGGGCCGCCGCCCGAGCAGACGACGAACTGGCGCTTGCCGTCCTCGATGATCGACTTTTCGGTGACCAGTCGTGCGAGCTTGCGCGCCTCACCATAATATTTGCTCTTCGCGACAAGGCTCTCAACGATCTTGCGCTCGTCGTCGGGCAGGTCCTTGGCGCCTTCCAGTGCTTCCTCGGCAGATTCGGGGGGCGGGATGCGCGCGCTACCGTACATCACCATGGTCGATCCGACCCCGGCCTCGTCGAGGATCATTTCCGGCTTCAGCAGCTCCAGCTGGAAGCGCACCGGGCGCAATTCCTCGCGCAGCAGGAAGTCCTTGTCCTGGAAGGCGAGCTTATAGGCCGGATGCGCCGTCTGCGGCGTCTGCTTCGGCAAAGATTTTTCGAACTTGGCCTCTTCTTCGGCCGGGTAGAACTTGCGATCTGCGAGATCGCGTCTCCGCTTTTCTTCTTCTGTCATGCGCGGCGCGATAGGGCGCGGCGCGGCGCTGGACAAGTAAGGAAAAGGAAATGGCAGGGGTGACAGGATTCGAACCCGTGGCCCTCGGTTTTGGAGACCGATGCTCTACCAGCTGAGCTACACCCCTGCAGCGAGGGCGCGCTCTAATATGGGGCCGCGCGAATAGCAAGGCGGATATCATGCGTGGCGGCGAACTGGTAAGACCGCCCGCGATGCACGCCCCTGGCTCCCAAGTGATTCCCGTCGACCTGCTACTGCGCGCCTATCGCGCGGGCGTGTTCCCCATGGCCGACCATCGTAGTGACCCGGAGGTCTATTGGGTCGAGCCGCGCGAGCGGGCGATCATCCCGCTGGACGGGTTCCGCCTGTCGGGCAGCCTGCGCAAGACGCTGCGGCAAGGTCGCTTCGAGGTAACGTGCGACCGCGCTTTCGGCGAGGTCATCGCCGCCTGCGCCGAGCCGCGCGAAGAGCATGCGGAAAGCTGGATCAGCCACCGCATCGAGGCGAGCTATCTCGCGCTCCACCGCGCCGGTCATGCCCATTCGATCGAATGCTGGCAGGACGGGGAATTGGCAGGCGGGCTTTACGGCGTCGCCTTCGACCAGGTGTTCTGCGGGGAAAGCATGTTCAGCCGCCGGACCGATGCGAGCAAGGTGGCGCTGGCGTGGCTGGTCGCCGCTATGCGCAAAGCGGGTTATCGCCTGCTCGATTGCCAGTTCATGACCGAACACCTCGCGACGCTGGGCGCTGTGGCGCTGCCGCAAGCGGGCTATCTCGGCCTGCTGTCGGGGGCCACGGGGTCGCCGGAGATGGCAATCCCCACGGCGATCCGCTCCTATTCGGAAGTGGCCTCGTCCAAGGCCTCTTCGCCCGGGAAGCTCATCGCGCAATCCTTGACCCAGACGTCGTAGATCGGGTGTTCGACGACGTTCAGGCTGGGCGAGTTCTTGAACAGCCAACCCGAGAAAATGCGGGCAAACTGGTCCTCGCTACCCCGCTGACGCACCAGCACCTGGACGAAGGCACCGGTTTCCTTCGGCATTTCCCACGGCGCGGTGCGCTCGCAGGCCTGCAGCCGCACGATGACATCGCCCGCGCGCCGCTGCTCGCCGGGCGAAAGCTCGAACTCCTGGCTGACATTGTTGCGCTTGTTGAGAAGGCCGATCGTGGCGACTCGCTCGGCCATGGGCGTGCCGATGCCGGCTTCGTCGGCGGGCACCTCAGGCAGCTCCGACTGCTGCAAATCCTCGGGGATTTCGGTTTCCAGCGTCGCAGGCGTTTCCGGAACCTCGTCCGAGCAGCCTGCGACCAAAGCCATGGTGCCGATGAGGGCGAGTGCCCCGCGCATGCTCACGCGTCCGGCGACCAAGCTTCGTAATCGCCGACCGCGCGCGCACGCTTGCCGCCGCGTTCGAGCGCACCGGCGGGGCGATAGGCACCCGTCGTGCCCGTGGCGTTCGGCGTGTAATCCGCTTCCCAGATGCGCGGCGGCGGCAGGAAGCTCTCGGGCACATCTTCGCCCGCGCCGTGCAGCCAGCCGTGCCATTCGGCCGGGATGCGGCTCGCGTCGTTATTGCCTTCGTAAATCACCCAGCGCCGCTCGCGCTGCCCTTCGCCGCGCTTCTTGGAGCGATAATAGGCATTGCCCTGCGCATCGGTGCCGACATGTTCGCCATTGCGCGAGGACCACAGCATGGTGCCGATGGTGGCACCGTTCCACCAGGTGAAGATCTTGCCGAGAAAGCTCATGGCGGCGCGATTAGCCTTTTATTTGCTGCGCCTCAAGCGCCGGCGTGCGCATCCGCGCACTTGGCTTTCCTCGCTCACACGACCTTAAGGTCGCGTCGCTGCGGGCGCGCAGTCGCGCTTGCCTCGCATCCGCTCGGTTGTCTGGTTCCTGGCAGGCGCAGGCGTACACTCATCTCCCCATCACCAATCCACCTTGTCGCCGGGCTCGATCCCGAGCTCGCTCGCAAGGCCGCCGCGCAGCTCCAGCACGCCGAGGACCGGGCCGACCGAATAAACCGATTCGAGCGAATAGGGCTCCGTCATCGCGGCAATATTGCTGATCCGCCCGTCCGGCCCGATGAAAATGATGTCGAGCGGCAGCGGCGTGTTTTTCATCCAGAAGCTTTGCGCCGTCGTCCCGTCATAGGGAAAGATCATGCCCGCATCGTCCGGCAGCTCAGTGCGGAACATCAGGCCGCGGCGCTGGGCTTCGGGCGAGTCGGCAAGCTCGACAGCGAAGCGATGCGTGCCCGACGCGCCGGTGACGGTGAGCGGGATGACTTCGAGGCCGGAAACGGGATGCGTCGTCTCGGCCGCGACGTCCGCCGCAGGTCCGGCTTCCGCTGCCGGTTGCGCCGAACAGGCCGCGAGCAGCGCCGCGGCGAGCCCCGCCAGGCCACGCGCCATCAATCGTCCTGCGCTGCTTCCGCGACCCATTCTTCGAGCTCCTTGACAGTCGCGGCTTCCAGCACGCGCCGTGCCGCGTTGAAATCATGGCCTGCACGCAGCAGCGCGGCAAGCCGCTTTTCACGCAGCTTGTGCGCGGCTTCTGTATCTGTGGGCGGCGGCCCGGCATAAGGGCCGAACCTGCGCCGCCTCGCCAGCGCGACGATCGCCGCGCGCCGCTCCGCCTCGTCGGGCGCAAGCTTGCTCCGCACTTCTTCTTCGATCTCGGCAGCGCGCAGCGCCTGTTCGACCCGCCGCCCGCCATAGCCGCGTGCAAGAAGGCCCTGCGCCTTGGCACGACCGTAAGCCGCGTCGTCGACATAGCCCTTTTCCACAAAGCGCGTGACGAGCTGCTCCACCGGCGGCTCGCTATCGCCATCCCAGCCCCGCTCGCGCAGTTTGCGCTTCAGATAGGCGCGCAGCTTGCCTGCACTGGTGGAAAACCGCGCCACGTAAGCCAGCGCCAGCTCCTCCAGACGGCTTGCGTCGAGGGGTTTAGGCGTGCGCTTTCTACGCCGGGACGTTGCGTCTGCATCACTCATCGGCCATATTCCTGCCACAGTCCCCATGAAATGGGAAAGACTGTGCAAGCGCCCGCATAACGACGGGCGCTTTTCGGGAATCATGAGGGTGGCCTCGGGCGCCTACGCAATCCACGGGTATCGCTACAAGATTATGACCGACGCCGCATTGACGCCGACGCCGAACGATTGCGACCTCACCCGTCGCCGTTCCGATTTCGCGACCTTTACCGAGGCGGTGGACTATGCCGCCAAGAGCGCGAAAGGCATGAATTTCCACGATATGCGCGGGACGTTGCAGCGCGTCTACAGCTATGCCGACATGCGGGAAGACGCGCTCAAGGTCGCGCGCCAGCTGGTCGCCGCCGGGATCGGCAAGGACGACCGCGTGGCGCTGGTGGCGGAAACCTGCGCCGAATTCGCCGCGCTGTTCTGCGGCTGCGTCTATGCCGGGGCCTGGCCCGTGCCGCTGCCCTTGCCGACCGGCTTCGGCGGCAAGGAAGGCTATATCGACCAGCTTGCCGTGCAGCTGGACAGCAGCGATCCGAAAATCCTGATCTACCCCAACGAAATCGCCGAAATGGGCGCCGCGGCTGCCGAACGGCAGAGTTGCGAAGGGCAGAGCTGGGAAGATTTCGCCCTGCGGCCCGATCCCGAATGCGATCTGCCCGAAGCGCGGCCCGAAGACATCTGCTACCTCCAGTATTCCTCCGGCTCGACCCGTTTCCCGACCGGCGTCGCGGTGACGCACGAGGCGCTACTGCACAATTTGCAGGGCCATTCCATCTCGATGGAGTTCTGCGGTAACGACCGCGTGGTCAGCTGGCTGCCGTGGTATCACGACATGGGGCTGGTCGGCTGTTTCCTGTCGGTCATCGCGAACCAGGCGTCGATCGATTATCTGAAGACGGAGCATTTCGCCCGCCGTCCGCTCGCATGGCTCGATCTCATCAGCCGCAACAAAGGCACCACGCTCAGCTATTCCCCGACCTTCGGCTACGACATCTGCGCGCGCCGCATTTCCAGCCAGAGCAATGTCGGCGACCGGTTCGACCTCTCACGCTGGCGGGTCGCGGGCAATGGCGCAGACATGATCCGGCCCGACGTCATGCAGAATTTCGTCAATGCCTTTGCCGAAGCAGGCTTCAAGGCCAGTGCCTTCAACCCCAGCTACGGTCTCGCCGAAGCGACCCTCGCGGTGACGGTCATGCCGCCGGGAGAAGGCATCCGAGTCGAACTGGTCGAGGAAGAGCGCCTGTCGGGTCGCCCGCGCGATCTGTCGAAGCCTGCTCGCTATCGCGCCATCGTCAACTGCGGGAAACCCATCCCTGGCATGGAGGTCGAGATCCGCGACGAAAAGGGCACGGCCAAGGGCGACCATCAGATCGGCAA
Organism: Qipengyuania sp. 902; assembly: GCF_051195295.1. Classification (NCBI taxonomy): domain Bacteria; kingdom Pseudomonadati; phylum Pseudomonadota; class Alphaproteobacteria; order Sphingomonadales; family Erythrobacteraceae; genus Qipengyuania; species Qipengyuania sp. 902. The sequence continues at coordinate 222,032 of NZ_JBNJLJ010000001.1, forward strand.
GGTCTGGTGCCGCGGCAAGAGCGTGATGCACTCCTATTTCCGCAACGAGGAAGCGACGCAGGAATGCCTCGTCGACGACTGGCTGGACACGGGCGATATGGGCTACATGGCCGATGGCTACCTGTTCATCGTCGGTCGGGCGAAGGACATGATCATCATCAACGGCAAGAACCTCTGGCCGCAGGATATCGAATGGGCGGTGGAGCAGTTGCCCGGCTTCAACCACGGCGACATTGCCGCCTTCTCGGTCGATACCGATAACGGCGAAGAAGCGCCCGCCGTGCTGGTCCACTGCCGCGTGTCCGAACCGGAAGAACGCATCAAGCTGCGCGACCAGATCGCCGACAAGGTCCGCGGCGTCACCGGCATGAGCTGCGTGGTCGAACTTGTACCGCCGCGCACGCTGCCGCGTACCAGTTCCGGCAAGCTCAGCCGCGCCAAGGCCAAGCGGCTCTACCTGTCGGGCGAAATCCAGCCGCTGGACCTCGCCGCCTAACGAGCCCTGCGCGGGCGACCACCGCCGAAAATGCTTGCCGAACGCGCGACGCTGCGCGCAGGATTGCGATGCCGCCTTGAAGATCGTGTCTTACGATCCTAATACAGGTGGAGAGATATCAGCGCCTGTAACCGGGAGACCCGCGCGACCATGAGCGACAGCAAGACGCAAACCGCGACTGCCACTGCGACCGAATTCGACCTGACGCCGCCCGATCCGGTGCGGCAGGTCGCGCCCGAGAAGGCAGCCGGCCTCGTTCCCGTCTCCGAAGAGACCAAGAGCAAGCTGGAAACCAAGGTCGACGGCTTCGTTCAGGACCTGATCTCCGCCGACGCCAATTCGCCTGAATTCGGCAAGAAGGTGGACCAGCTCACCAATATGGGCCGCAAGGAGATCATGGCGGCCGCCGGCATGTCCAATCGCTTCCTCGACCGCCCCGTGCGCGCGATGGACAAGGACGAAGGCGTCGGCGCGAACCTTGCCGAATTGCGCCGCGTGGTCGAGGACCTCGATCCCGGCAAGCGCGGCAAGCTGTCGGGCACGCGCAAGATCCTCGGCATCATCCCGTTCGGCAACAAGCTGACCAATTACTTCCGCAGCTACCAGAGTGCGCAGACGCACATCCAGTCGATCCTCTCGAACCTCGCCAGCGGCAAGGACGAGCTGATCATGGACAATGCCGCGATCGATGTGGAGCGCCAGAAGCTGTGGGAGGCGATGGGCAATCTGGAACAGATGATCCACATCTCCAACACGCTCGACGCCAAGCTCGAGGAGAAGGCCGCCGAACTCGACGCGACCGATCCGGCGAAAGCCAAGGCCGTGCGCGAAATTGCGCTGTTCTATGTCCGCCAGCGCACGCAGGATCTGCTTACGCAGATGGCGGTGAGCGTGCAGGGCTATCTCGCGCTCGATCTCGTGAAGAAGAACAATGTCGAGCTGGTCAAGGGCGTGGATCGCGCCAGCACCACCACCGTCGGCGCGCTGCGCACGGCGGTCACGGTTGCCGAGGCGATGACCAACCAGCGCCTCGTGCTCGGCCAGATCACCGCACTCAACGACACGACCGCCGGCATCATCGACAGCACCAGCACCATGCTGCGTGATCAGACCGGCAAGATCCACGAGCAGGCCGCCGCCAGCACCATTCCTCTGGAAACGCTGCAACGCGCCTTCCAGAACATCTACGACACGATGGACGAGGTGGACGAGTTCAAAATCCGCGCGCTCGACTCCATGAAGCAGACCGTCACCCTGCTGGGGCAGGAGGTCGAAAAGTCGAAGGGCTATATCGCCCGCGCCGAAGGGCAGGCCCAAGCGCAGCAGCAGGTGGCCGACAGCGGTCTGCTGAGCATCGAGAACTGAGGCCAGTCACGTGGACGACCTCACCCGCGATAGCGAGCGCCTGATCGAGCAGGGCCGCATCTTGCGCGACGACAATCGCGCGGGCGGTCGGCACCGCCGCGCGCCGTCGATCGGCGAAGGTTCGGCCAGGCTGAAGCAGAAGAACCTGTGGCTGCGCGTGCGCAATATCGTGCTCGCCGTCTTCGCGATCTGGGTGGGCGCGGGCATCGCCGGGGCCATCCTGAGCGGGATCGGCTTCTGGGGCGTGATGGCCGTAGTCGTCGCGACTGCCATAGCCATCGCCGTTTTCTCGAATTTCCCGAAGGTGAAGACGCCTAGGCGGGCCGACATCAACAAAGGCAATGTCCAGCAGATGGTCGGCCGGACCGAATTGTGGCTGGAAGCCCAGCGCCCCGCCCTGCCCCCGCCTGCCGCGACTATCGTCAACGACATGGGCGTCCAGCTCGACGCGCTCGGCCTCCAGCTCGAAGGTGTCGACCAGAACCATCCCAAGGCGCGCGAAGTGCGCAGCCTTGTCGGCGAGCAGCTCCCCGAGATGATCGAAAGCTATCGCAAGATCCCGGCGCATCTCCGCACCGAGAAGCGCGCGGGGATAACGCCCGACGAGCAACTGACCGAGAGCCTTGGCAAGATTAGCGGCGAGATCGATTCGATCACCCGCCAACTGGCCGAAGGTTCGCTCGACGATCTGGCGATCAAACATCGCTATCTCGATTACAAGTTCGGCGCGGGCACCGAGACCAGCCCGCAACTGGAGGACAAGAGCTGATGCGCGTTCCGATTGCCCACGACCTGCCCAAGGACACCGTCCGCAACCGCCTGAAATCGCGCTCGCACAAGATCCGCGACTTCGTCCCCGGCGGCATGGCCGAGGTGGAGACCAGCTGGCCGGACGAGGACTGCATGAACCTGTCGGTTTCCACCATGGGCCAGCGCGTGGACGGCAAGGTGTTGATCGAGGAAAACCAGGTCGTTTTCGAGGTGAACCTGCCTCCGGCCCTCTCCTTCGTGGAGCCGATGGTCGCAAAGGCGATCGCCAGCCAGGGCCAGCGGATGCTGGCCGACAAGAGCGGCGACTGACCACCAGCCGAAAACTGCCCATTTCCCGGAACAGCAACTGCCCTGCGCGGTTGTTTGAGATCGGCATCATCCCCCATCCCGCGTCGCAGGCGGGTTAGGCTGTCGCGGAGGGAAAAGTCCGATTTTTGGGGGACCAACCCGTTCCATGACCGAGCGAACCACGCTCCGCACCGATTTGAAGGCAGCCACACGCTTCCAGCACGATGCGCTCGACCGGGAATTATCGTCACTGGCCGAGGGCGCGCAGTATGCCCAATTCCTGCAGATCCAACATGCCGTGCGCTCTCCGGTCGAAAGCTGGCTGTCGGTGCATGCAACCGCCCCCCTGCCGCCAAACCAGACTTCGCTGATCCGGGAAGACCTTAGAGAGCTTGGCGCTCGGCCGATCGACGATGTGCCGACGTTCGAGGCGGAAGACCCACGTGAGGCGTGGGGCATCGCATGGACGCTCGCCGGGTCCTCTCTCGGCAACCGGGCCTTGCTGCACCGACGCCGCAAGGCGGGGCTGCGCGGCGCGGATCGCTTTCTCGGTGACGAAGCCATGCCGCATTATTGGGCGGAGCTGCGCCCGCGCATAGAAGTCCCCATGGACGAAGCAACGCATAAGCACGCCATCCGCGGTGCGCGCCGGGTGTTCGAGATTTTCCTTGCGGTTCAGCGCTCAGCGACCGAAAGGGCCGCCGCATGAAAGCCGCCAAATACGATGTCGACCTGACGAATTGCGATCGCGAGCCGATCCACCAGCTGGGTGCTATCCAGCCCTTCGGCGCGCTCGTCGCATTAAATGCCGACTGGTTCGTGTCGCATTACTCGGCAAATTTCGGGGAGATTACCGGCTCCGAGAAGCCTATAGAATTGGGCATGGCACTCACGGACATCGTGCCGCCCCATGCAATGCAGCGCCTTCGCAGCCTTGCCTCGCAAGTCTCCCATTCCGATCAGGTCGAACGGATGTTCGGATTCGATTTGTTCGGCAATGGCAAGAAGTTCGACTGCGCCATCCACTCCACGAGCAATTACACCGTTCTGGAAATCGAGCCGTACTTGGAAGGCGAACTCGACCGCCAATTGGCTGCGCTGCGCCCGGTACTGGGTCGATTCGACAAGTTCACGGAGGTGTCGGCGCTTGTCGGCGTAGCGGCACGGCAGTTGCGCCACAGCCTCGATATCGACCGGGTCATGGTCTATAAATTCCATGATGACCTGTCGGGCGAAGTCGTCGCCGAGGCCAAGCGCGAGGATCTGGAAGGCTTCCACGGCCTGCGCTATCCGAAGTCCGATATTCCCGCACAGGCGCGCGAGCTTTACGTGCGCAATCGCTTCCGCATCATCAGCGATGTGCATTCAGAGCCCGTCCCGATCGAGCCCGGCATCTCGCTCGACGGCGAACCGCTCGACCTCAGCATGAGCACACTGCGCGCCGTCTCGCCGATCCATATCGAATATCTGAAAAACATGGGCGTCGGCGCCTCGCTGTCGATCTCGATCATCATCGGCGGCAAGTTGTGGGGCCTGTTCGCCTGCCATCATTACAGCCCCAAGCTGCTTCCCTATTCGCAGCGCACCGGCGCGGAATTGTTTTCCGAGCTTTTCTCCCTGACGCTCGAGCGCGTAATCGCCAGCCAGGAGGAAGCGGTTCGCGAAGAAGGTCGCAAGGTGCACGACCGCCTGATGCGCGACATCGCCGCTGGCCAGTCGCTCTCCGAAAGCCTGCCGACGATCGATCCGCTGATCCAGCGCATAGTCGAGCACGACGGGGCCAGCGTCTTCATAGACGATGTCTACAATGCCCGCGGCTCGGCACCGAACGAGGAAGAGTTCCGTGCCATCGTGGGTTTGCTCAACGCGGCTGCAACCAGCCGCGTCTTTACCACCGACGCGATCGCCGAACGCATCCCGAAGGCCGAGCGTTTTGCCGACCGCGCAGTTGGCGCGATGGCCATCCCGGTGTCGCGCACCCCGCGCGACTATCTCGTTCTTTGGCGCAAGCCGCTGAGCCAGGTCGTGACTTGGGCGGGCAATCCGGAAAAGCCTGTCGAATACGGACCGAACGGCGCGCGACTGACCCCGCGCAAGAGCTTCGAGGCCTGGCAGGAAACGGTCGACGGCAGGTCTTCCCCGTGGACGGCATCCGAGAAACAGATCGCCGAGGGCCTGCGCGTCACGCTGCTCGAAATCATCCTTCGCGTCACCGACGAGGCGATGCAGGAGCGGGGCAGGGCTCAGGAGAAGCAGGAACTCCTGATCGCCGAGCTGAACCACCGGGTCCGCAACATCCTCAACCTGATCCGCGGCCTGATCAATCAGTCGAAGGGCGATGCGAAAGACGTCGACAATTTCGCCGAAATCGTCGGCGGGCGCATCGCTTCGCTCGCGATGGCGCACGACAATATTACCAAGGGGAACTGGAGTTCAGCCCCGCTTTCTGAGCTGATCGATTCCGAAGCCCAAGCCTATCTTGCCGGCAAATGCGACCGGCTGGAGGTAAATGGGCCGGAAGCGATGATTACCCCGGAAGCCTACACCGTCCTGGCACTCGTCATCCACGAGATGATTACGAACTCGGCGAAGTACGGATCGCTCAGCGATTCGACCGGTCAGCTGAAAATCGATGTCCGGCGGGGGGATACCGGCGATCTGGAAATCCTGTGGCACGAAAGCGGCGGTCCGCCGGTCAAACCGCCCAAGCGTCGCGGTTTCGGCAGCACGATCATCGAACGCTCACTGCCTTACGAACTCGGCGGCGAGGCCAGCATCGAATATAAGCTGGAAGGCGTTAGAGCGCGTTTCTGCGTGCCTGAGCGCTTCGTCGAATGGGCATCGCGCGGAGAAACGCCGAGCCCGACCAGCGTCCCTAAACCGAAGGACGATATGCCCGGAGATCTTCCTGAGAGAGTTCTGCTGGTCGAAGACAGCATGCTGATCGCGCTGGATACCGAAGACTGTCTTCGCGATCTCGGCGTGCCGACGGTCGATGTCGAGAGCAATGTCACCGGCGCGCTCGATGCCATTCGCAAGAACGCTCCCCAACTTGGGATCCTCGATTTCAACCTAGGCCAGGAGTCGAGCGAGCGTGTCGCGCAGGAGCTTGTGAAACTCGGCATCCCGTTCTGGCTTGCGACCGGCTATGGCGAGATGCAGGAGCGGCTGGAAGCACTCGGCGCGACTGGTTTGCTGACCAAGCCATACGGCCGTGAGGAGCTATCGCGAATACTGTCGGAATACGAGCCTGCTGCCTGATCAGCGGAAAGTTAATTAAAGAAACGCTGCTGGTAATAGAACGGCGCGGCCACCGGTTCGCCGTCGGCATCGGTCGCCGGGCGGAAGCGCAGCCGTTCGACCACCAAGCGGCAGACTGCCGCGTCGGTGTCGGGAAACGGACTTGAGCGGTAAACCGAGCAATTCGTCGCCCGGCCGCTCGGCAACACCGTGACCTTCACGATCACCGAGGTGCCGATACGCGCTTCGCGCCCGCCTGGCGGAATGGGGAAGTCGCGCGCCGAATTGAGCGCGCCGGAAACAATTTCCGGCTTCGTCACCGCGCCTCCGCCACGACCGGTTCCGGCATTGCCGCTGCCGGTGCCGAGCCCCGATCCCGCAGCGCCAGTGCCGTCGCCTGCGTCGGTTGCGCCCGAGGTATCTGCCGTGCCGGTCGATGCCGCACGCGGAGCAGGCCGATCCTCGCGCAGCGGACGTTTCGGCGTGGGCGCGGTCACAGGTTTCGCCACCGCATCGCGCCCGGGGTCGCCCTGCTCCCCTTCCGGCTCCGGCTGCTGCACCTCCGGCTCTGGCTCTGGCTCTGGCGGGACGGTGACGGTGACAGTAAAGGCGGAGACGACGCTTTCCTCCACGGTCGCGACCGCATTCGGCGCCAGACTACGTATGAGCACGTAGAAGATGCCCAAATGAATCAGCACGATGGCGAGGATAACCCACGGATTGGGCTTTCTTCTGATCCCTGCGTAGCGCGTCGCTTCGTGTGCCATGGGGTTTGGAACGGCCCACTCGCCCCCCGTGTTCCGCCGGACGCAGGGGCAGGATCATCGATCGCTGCACGAGGACAGCATGGACCAGACGCTCGCCACTTCCTCGCTTTCCGAGGCAGTATCTCCCGGACTTAGGCGCATGGTGGCGATCCACACCGGAGCCGCGCTGGCGTTCTTCGCCTTGGCTTATGTCAGCATCGATTTCGCCCGTAACGAGGGGCGGATCGCGGCGATCTGGCTACCGAATGCGGTTGCCGTCGCAATTCTCCTGCGCTTCCGTTTCGAGCAATTCAGGTCCCTGATTGGCGCGATCTTCGTCGGTAATGTCGTGGCGAACATCGCCTCCGGGGACCCGATCGCGCAAGCCCTCCTGCTCGCCAGCGCCAACGGCATCGAGATCGCACTCGCGGTGTGGCTCACGCGGCGCTGGTGCTGGAGGCAGCCGATCATGGAGGATATCGACGACCTGCGCCGTTTCGCCATTGCTTCGGGCATGATCGCGCCCGCCGCCAGTGGGCTGATCGCGATCCTCGCTTTCGGGGCGCAGCCGGCGACTCTGCTGGCGGTCTACAGCAAGTGGGTGACGTCCGATGCCCTGAGCATGCTGATCCTTGCGCCCAGCATCATGATTGCGATCGATGCCTTGCGGACACGCAGGAAGCTGCGAAGGCGAGAGCTTGCCGAATGGGTCGGCCTGTCCCTCGCGGGGACGGCCCTCACGATCGTGGTCTTCGTCCAGACGACCTATCCGCTGCTGTTCCTCGTCCCGCCGGTCGTGGTCATCCATGCCTTCCGGCTCGGCAGCCTCGGGACTGCCTTTTCGACGATCAAGGTGGCGGTGATCGCCTTGGTCTGCACCGAGCTGGGCCATGGTCCGATCAACCTGTTGACCTATCCGGAAACCATCCGTTTCCTGGTCCTCGAAGCTTTCCTTGCTTCCGCCATCCTGTTGGGTCTGCCGGTCTCCGCAGTGCTTGCTACGCGCCAAAGGTTCGCTGCCGAACTCGCTGCGCAGAAAGCCGAGCTCGCCCTGTTGGCCGAGAATGTAACCGACGCCATCCTGCGGGTCGATGGCGAAGGCGTAATTACCTATGCGTCACCTTCGGTGATGGCAGTCCTGGGTCTTCCGCCAGAGCAGTTCATCGGGAAGCGCGTCAGCGAGCGGGTCCACGCCGACGCCGCGGACGAGATCGCTGCGGTCGAACACCGGCTCAATTCCGGTGAGGCCGAGAAGGAACGCTTCACTTACCGCCGATATCTCGACGGCGAGGATGGCGAGGCGGTTTACATCGAGGCCGACTGTGCCGTTGCGCGTGATGCCGAAACAGGCGAGCAGGAAGGCATCGTGGTCTCCGCCCGCGACGTAACGCACCGCGTGCTGCTCGAGCGCCAGCTCAAGGGCGCACGATCGCATGCGGAGAACGCGGCGCGCGCCAAAGCGCAGTTCCTTGCCAATATGAGCCACGAAATCCGCACACCCATGAACGGCGTGCTGGGTTTCGCCGAGCTGTTGCAGCGCCGCGACCTCGATGCGGAATCGGCCCGCTATGCGGAACTGATCGAACGTTCCGGCCGGTCCATGATGATGCTGCTCAACGACATTCTCGATCTGTCGAAAATCGAATCCGGCCAGCTCAAGGTAACCAGCGAGCCGGTGAATGTCGTGCAGCTATCGGCGGATTGCGTCGAGTTGCACCGCGCCCAGGCGGAATGCAAGGGCGTGTCTCTCAGTATCGCACCGGTTGTCGGCATACCACAGTCGGTTTCCAGCGACCCGTTGCGCCTGCGGCAGATAATGCTCAACCTCATCGGCAACGCCGTGAAGTTTACCGAAAGCGGAGGCATCAAGATGGCAGTCGCTCGGGAGCAGACGCAACTGGCAATCTCGGTCGAGGACAGCGGCATCGGCATCGATGAAAGCCGCCTTGCGATGATTTTCGATCCCTTCGTCCAGGCGGAAGGATCGACTACGCGGCGCTTCGGCGGGACCGGCCTGGGCCTCAGCGTTTCGCGCCAGCTGGCGGAATTGCTTGGCGGGTCCTTGAGCGTGGATTCCATGCCCGGCATCGGATCGCGCTTCACCTTGTGCATTCCGCTCGTCGAAGTGGAAACCGTACCTGCCCGCCAGCAAGGTCATGGTCGCCGAGCGACCGATATTGCCATGCCGCCCAAGGGTCGCATCCTGCTGGCCGAGGATCACGACGTGAACCGCATGCTCGTGACCGCCATGCTCGAGGACCTTGGGCAGGAGGTAACTCATGCGCATGACGGCGTGGCCGCGATCGAAGCGGTGACGTCGAATTTCGGTAGGCGGCCTTCATTCGACCTGGTGCTGATGGACATCCAGATGCCCGGCTGCGACGGTTATGCGGCAGCGCGCGCCATTCGTTCTTACGGCATCGAGGCAGAGCACCTGCCGATCGTTGCGCTGACCGCGAACGCCTATCCCGAAGATGTGCTCGCAGCGCAAATAGCCGGGATGCAGGCGCATCTGGCCAAGCCGCTGGTGTTCGAGGATCTCGCCGCCGCGCTCGCCCGCTGGCTTCCGATGCACATCGTGGCGGACAACGAGAACGAAAAGGCCCGCATCCGGCGTCCCGATCCGGGCGCCGCGACCCTGCCACCGAAATCCTCAGACATCGATGAACGCTGGAAGCAACGCCGCAGCGAAGCGATCGAAGCGGTCGGAGCTGCGGTTCGCGCCCAAGCGATGGAGGGCGCCGGGATCGAGGACCTGGCGCGCGTGGTACATAAGCTTGCCGGGACAGCCGGGATGTTCGGCGAGGAGGAACTCGGCTCGCGCGCAGCGGCGCTCGAAAGGGCGCTTCGCTCGAGCGTAGACGTTGATGTGCGCCTGAAGCTAGCCGAGGAATTGCTCGAAGCGGCCTGAAACTCCGTGAGACACAAAAAGGGCGGCCTTCCCGAAAGAAGGCCGCCCCCAGTGTATATCGGCCCGGGATGCGTGCCCCGGTTCCGTTATAGGCTTAGTAGCCGAGGATCAGCGACACGCTGGCTGCGCGCGGCGGCGACAGCTGCGCGAAGCCGACGCCGTCCAGATCGCCTCCGAAGCCGCCGACGTAGAATTCGTCGAACAGGTTGGTGACGTTGAACTGCAAGGCTGCGTCGCGACCGTTGAAGTACTCGCCGAGGCGGACACGCGCGTCGAGATCGACCAGCGTGTAACCGCCGACCGAAAGCGTGTTCGTGTCATTGACCCAGCGTTTGCCGGTGTGCTTGATCTGAACGCCCAGTTCGACCGGACCGAAGGAGCCTTGGGCGCGGCCGCCGACCGACCAAAGCGGCGTGCCGCTCTCGTTCTTTCCGCCGGTGGGAATGAAATACTGTTCGCCGACAGTGGCCAGTGTGCAGTATTCCGAAGGATCGGGCTCACCATCGTCCAAGCCGCAAACGCCACCCAGCACGTCGTTCTTGATCTCCGATTCATTGATTGAACCGAACACATAGAGCAGCGTGTTGTTGGTCGGCTGGAACGCGACCGAGCCATCGATACCGTACTTGTCGACCTGGCCGAGATTACGCGCGATCGATTCGTCGAGGATCGGATCGTAAGCCACGGCACGGCGGTTGCTGTACTTGGTGTACCAGCCGGCGATCTGGGCCTGAACGCGGCCGTTCTGAAACCGGAAACCGAGATCGAAGCTGTCGGTGGTTTCGGAATCCGGCTGGAAGTCGTCGGTCTTGTTCGAGAAGAACAGCGAGTCGTACAGTTCGTCCGTACCAGGGACCGAGAGGCCCTTGGCATAATTCGCAAAAACCGAAGCATCGCCGAATTCGTAAACCGCACCCACGTTCGGGAGCAGCTTGTCGTACTTGTAGGTGACCGAGATCGGTGGTGCCGCATTCGGATTGGCTGCTTCGTAAGCAGCGGCATCCTGGTTTGCAAAGCAATCGACGAAGCCCGAAGCACTGGTCGTGTAGCAGAGCTGGTTGAGCTCGCGCTTGAAGAACGGCGCACGCAGGCCGAGAACCGTCGTGAGGTTGCCGAAGCGACCGCGATATTCGCCCGACACCTGATGCAGCGTCGCATAGGACTGGCGGTTACGCTTGTTCAGTTCGAAACCGTCTGCCGTTATGACCGGATCGTTGACCGGGAAAACGTCGACGATTTCACCGTCGATGCGCGCGATCGAGGTCTGACCGGTCTGACGGTGGTTCGCATCGTCATAGGTGTAACTCAGGCGGACGCGGTGGTCGGCATTTATCTCGTACGCGAGGTTCGAGATTACGCCGAAACGGTGCGTACGGGTCTGGCTCGGGTCGAAACCGCTGATCTCGTCGAGCATGTCGCCGTCGCCATTGAGGTCACGGCCGAAGTAGTAGCCGCCGCGAAGGAAACCGGTGTACTGCTGACCATTGTATGTGCGCGTGCCTTCCAGCAATTCTTCGTTACCACCGCCGTTGGCCTTCACATACTGATAGCTCGGGTCGATCGTCAGAATCAGGTCCGGGGTCAGTGTGAAGCGCGACGCACCGCGAATGTTGCCGGTGTTCGAAGGATTGTAGCGACGCTCGAATTCGGCGCCGCAGCCATTCACACCATCGGGATCAATGTAATCGCCTTCGTCATCGAGGTTAGCGGGATTAACCAGATCGGCAGGAGTCTCGAACACGCCCGGAACGCTGTCCACGGTGCAGGGATAGTTGATGTTGTAGAAACGGAAGCTGTCGTTACCCGCTTCGATCGCATCGATGATGTCGGTGACGAAGAACGAACCAAAGAAGTTGTTGCGGTTCTCGTTATAGTGACCGGCAACGGCAACGAAATCGCCATTGCTGCCGATGTCCTGCCAGATACGGCCGTTGTACTGCTGCTTTTCCACTTCGCCGTAATTGTTGAAGGGGTTGGCGTAGGTCGTGTAGCTGGCCGAAGCGAACGCCTTGGTGCCCATGCCGGTGATGTCGCCGGTGTCGATCATTACGAAGCCGCGACCGTAGAGGCGGTCGACACCGATGTTGTCGCCTTCAGGGAAGGTGTCGCCAGCGGTCAGCGTCATGGTCACGCCGAATTCGTCGGCGGGTTCACGCGTACGGATGTTGATCGTGCCGCCGACGGCCGAAGCAGTCGGGCTGTCGACGTCGGTAACGCCAAGGTTGACGTTGACCGATTCGAGAACTTCCGGGTCGACCTGCTGGTTCGTGTAGAGCGCGTAGTTGCCCGAATCGTTCAGCGGCAGACCGTCGAGCGTCTGCGAAATACGGCTGTCGTTGAAGCCGCGGATGGTGAAGCTACCGCCCGACGAGCCCCAGGGGTCGTTGTTCTGGAAGCTGACGCCGGGGACGAGGTTGACGATGTCGTTTACCGTCTGGCCGGGGCGCTGGCGACGAATGATTTCTTCGTTCAGCTCCTGCTTCGCCTTGGGCGTATCGGGGACTTCGATGCCACCAACGTCCTGATTGCGGGCGCCGGAAACGACGATCACATCGTCTTCGAATTCGACCGAACCGGTCGACTGTGCGGCCGCCGGTGCGGCGACCATTGCGCTGGCGGTACTGACTACGGAGGCAGCCAGGAGATACTTGAACTTCATGTCAGGAGACCCCTTAAGTGTCCAAATCAAAACTGTGCTCGAGAGAAGCGGAGCCCGGCTAATCCGGGTTGATTGCCGCAAAGCGGAGGTTTTGTGACAGAGTCAAGACAGTGGTGGCCGCCCGGTTACGCTGCACCTGCGAACGACAGAAAATGCATGCCTTATCAGACACTTCACGGTGTTGCGCAAATGCAACGCCGCGTGAATTTTATTGTCTTGCCGCAGTGCAGCATCGATCAGGCTAGGTTGATCTCGCGCAACCGCTGCATGAGGTAGTCGTGGCTGGATATCGTTTCCGGGTGATCGTCCGGGCGTGCCGGGTCGATGCATTGCGGCAGGGTTTCAATTACATAGTCCGGCCGGAAATGCAGGAAGAAAGGCATCGAATAGCGCGCCCGGTAGGCCGCTTCGCCACGCGGGTTGACGACCCGGTGAGTCGTCGAGCGTAGCCGACCGTTGGTCAGCCGGTCGAGCATGTCGCCGATGTTCACGACCAGCGCCCCTTCCGGCGGCGCGACGGCTTTCCACTCGCCCTGTGCGGTCAGCAGCTCCAGCCCGGCCTCTTCGGCGCCCAGCAGCAGCGTGATCGTGTTGATATCGCCATGGGCCGCCGCACGAATCGCGCCTTCCGCTTCCTCGCCCTCCAGCGGCGGATAGCGAAGCAGGCGCATAACCGAATTGCCGTCCTCTACCGTGGCCGCGAAGAAGTCGCGATCCAGTCCGAGGTGCAGGGCGATGCCTTGCAGCACTCGCGCGCCCGCTTCCTCGAACGCGGCGTAGAGCTCGGTGAAAGTGTCGCGGAACCCGCCGACCTCCTCGGGCCAGACATTGTCGGCCATATATTCCGCGAGCGCGTGCCCCTCCGGCAGTTCGCGACCGACGTGCCAGAATTCCTTGAGGTCGTGGACCTCGGCATCCTTGGCCTTTTCCGTGCCGAAGGGCGTATAGCCGCGCGCGCCGCCGCCGCCGGGGATGTGGTAAGCACGCTTCACATCATCGGGTAGCGCGAAGAATTCCTTCGACAGGGCCTCGGCCCGGTCGATCAGCTCCTGCGGGATGCCATGATCGCGGATGACGGCAAAGCCGTATTCCTCGAAGCTGCGGCCCAGTTCGTCGGCAATGCTTTCGATCGGCTGCGCCAGGGACACAACCGCGATGTCGGTGTTCGATTCGCTCATGACGCGCTCTCTAATACGGCAGGAAGAGTCCCGCCAGCGCCGCGCTCATCAGATTGGCAAGGCTGCCGGCGGCGAGCGCGCGCAGGCCGAGCTTGGCGATGACCGGTCGCTGGTTGGGGGCAAGGCCGCCGGTGACCGCCATCTGGATTGCGATCGAGCTGAAATTGGCAAAGCCGCAGAGCGCGAAGGTCGCAATCGCGCGGCTGCGGTCCGACAGCACGGTAGCGTCCATTGCGCCCAGTTCGATGAAGGCGACGAATTCGTTGAGCACGATCTTGGTCCCGAACAACCCGCCGGCTGCCCCCGCCTGCTCCCAAGGGATGCCGATCAGGAACATCACCGGCGCAAAGATGAAGCCGAGCAACTGCTGGAAACTGACATCCGGATAGCCGAACCAGCCGCCGATCCCGCCGAGAATGCCGTTGGCCAGCGCGACCAGGGCGACGAAGACCATGACCATCGCACCTACTGCCACGGCGAGCTTCACGCCGGTCTGCGTACCCTGCGCGGCAGCCTCGATGACATTGGCTGGCTTGTGGCCTTCCTCGAACGTCTCGGCGACTTCCACCTCATGCGGCTTGCCGCTCTCGGTCAGGGCAGCGGGTCCTTCGGCGCTGATGCGTGTAGTCGGCAACTGGACCTCGGCCAGTTCTGCGGCATTGCGGGCGAGATCGCTTTCGTCGTCCGGCATAATGATCTTCGCCATCAGGATGCCGCCCGGTGCCGACATGAAGGCGGCCGCCAACAGGAACGGCACGGCCTCCGCGCCGATAAAGCTGGCATAGGCCGCGAGGATCGTGCCAGCGACCCCGGCCATGCCGACTGCCATCAGCGTGAACAGGCGGCTCGGCGTCAGTGCGGCGAGATAGGGGCGCACCACCAGCGGGCTTTCCGACTGGCCGACGAAGATGTTCGCCGCGCTGCCCAGCGCCTCGACCTTGCTGATCCCGGTGATCCAGCCGATCGCGCCCCCGACCCAGCGCACCAGCCGCTGCATGATTCCCCAGTGGTAGAGGATGGAGACCAGCGCGGCGAAGAAGATGATCACCGGCAGCGCCGCAATCACGAAGGTATTGGCGAAGGGGTTCCCCTCCATCGGGCCGAAAATCGCGGTGATGCCCGCCTTGGAATAGTCGAGCAGGGCGATCACGCCGTTGGACATCGCCTGAATCGCTTCGACTCCCCAGGGCGTGCGCAACACCAGCAGCGCCATGAGCGCCTGCAAGGCAAAGGCCGCGCCGACGACGCGCAGCTTGATCCGGCGCTTGCCGGTCGACAGGAGGAAAGCGATCGCCAGGATCGCGAGGATACCGGCGATATTGATCAGGATGGGCTGCACTGCGGACCCCTCTCGCGATGCGACGAATTGCGGATGAAATCGGCCGCTACCTTGCGCGGCGGGTCCGCTTAGTCAATTTTCGCATTTCAAGCCAGCATTCGCTGTCACCCGATTTTCAAGGACGATTTTCCCCCGCATGACCGACCAGCCTGCCCATCAGGAACGCGTAGCCGCCGCCTCGATCCCTCTCGGCCTGTTCGTCTATCTCGTGCTTTACGGCGGGCTGACGGTGATCGCCGGCGTCCTCGCCTTCAAGCAGGTGCAGCTGTGGCCGACCCAGCTAGCAGTGGAATCGGGCATCTTCGCCTTCCTCGGGCTGGTGGTAATTTCCAGCACGATCGCCCAGCTCTACGGCGAGAAACTCGCCCGCAAGCTGGTGTGGTGGGGCTTTCTGCCGTTGGCGGTGTCCGCGCTACTGATTTTCCTCGTCCTGTCGCTGCCCGCTTCCCCCGACATGGTCGACTATCGCGGCGCGGATCTCGATGCGTTCAACACTGTGCTGGCGCAGACACCGCGGATCATGGCGGCCGGGCCTGCCGCCTATATCGTCTCGCTGCTGCTCAATGTCTGGATCTTCTCGCGCCTGCGCGGTTCGGGCGAGGATAATACGATCGGGCTGATGGTCCGCGGCGCGATCGCCAGTGCGCTCAGCCAGGCGATCGATTCGGTCATCTTCGTGACGCTCGCCTTCTATGGCGAGTTCGACATCACGCCGCTGCTGATCGGGCAGGTGATCGCCAAGGTGACCCTCAGCATCGTGCTGGTGCCGTTCCTGATTACCGGCGGCGTCGCGTTGGCTCGCCGACTGGACAAGCGCAGCTTCTAGACCGTCAGGGCCGATCGATCCCGTCGACGAGGTCGTCGTCGAGATGGTCGCCATGCAGCACGGATATGTCGCCGGTCGTCTCGAGTACGACTGCCCTCACTTGTCCCATATCCAGCACATTGGCCTCGCGCAGCTTGGCGATGATATCATCCTTAGCGACGCGCGATGTCTCGAGCGCATCATCGATGAACTTGCCCTCCCACATCAGGAAGATCGGCCCGTTCTGGATCGCCTGCTCGAAGCTCTCCGACTGCTGGCGCAGCTTCGCGATGACGAACTGCAGCCCGAAGAGCGCCGCCAGAGCGGCCAATGTCTGGATGAAGGCCGGCCACTCGCTCGCTTGGACTGCGCCCGCGAGGAGCGAACCCGAAGCGACTGTTACGACGAAATCGAAATTCGTCATCTTCGACAGTGATCGCAAGCCGATCATTCGGATCACCAGCGTGACCCAGGCGATGCCGATCAACGAGAGAACTACAGCGCGGGCGGCTATATCGAGCCAGGTTTCTTCGAAGAACATGCCTGCCAAATGCGCGGGCAACTGCTTTCGGTCCGAAAACCGATAAAGATCAGGCCGAACAGCTCGCTCCGCCCAGCACGCAGAAGCGCGCGCAGTGGGGATGATTGAGCGATACGTCGCGGCTTGCCTCGTCCAGCGTCGCGCCAAGATCGAAGCCCGGATCATGCGGGATGAGCGTGCAGGCGACCACGCGTGGCGCAGCTTCGCCCTTGCGATGGACGACCATGCGGCTGGTGGCGCACATGATGTCCGCGTGCGACTTGCCGAGGATGTCCCAGCAGGCGGTGGTGATCTCGGCGATGTCCTTGTCCGCGTCCATTTCGGGAAACAGGACGAGTCGCATCTGATCGCGGGCATCGATTGAGATATTCTCTGCGTCGAATAGGGCAGCATAGGCGTTGCGTGCCTCGACCACGCCTTCGCCCGGCAGCAGGCGTCCGGCGACGGCGATTGAAAACTTGTTATCCGATAGCCAGCGCAGGCCATCGATAGCAGGCTCCCACGTCTTCGTGCCGCGCTCGGCCTCGTGCACCTGCCGGCTGTGATGATCGAGACTGACGCGCAGCGTGAGCTTCGACCCGAAACGCTCGCGCAGCTCGAGCAGCGCCGCCTCGTGCCTCCGCATCGGCTTCATCGCATTGGTCAGCACCAGCGCCTCGAAGCCGTGTGCCAACGTCTCCTCCAGCATCGGGATCATGTCCGGGTTCATGAACGGCTCGCCGCCGGTGAACCCGATTTCCCGCGCGCCCATCGTCTGTGCCTCGTCGAGAAAACGCGAGGCATGGTCCGCGCTCAGATAGACCAACGCATCGTTGGTCGGGCTGCTTTCGATATAGCAGGTCGCGCAGGCGAGATTGCAGAGCGTTCCGGTATTGAGCCACAGCGTGTCGAGTTCGCTCAGCGCGACACTGGCGCGCGGTTCACCTTGGGCAGTCAGTTGCGGATCGCTGAACTTCTCGCGCGGCAGCGGCGCGGCCTCGACGGCAAAGGGCGACGGTCCGCCCGGCGGGGTGCGGCTCTTGCTGCGCGAGGCCATCAGCCGAAGGTGCGCCGCATCTTGGCGACGAAACCGGCGTACTTCTTCGGCAGGCTGCCGAACACGGTTGGCTCCCAGGCGCTGAAGGCCGCCGCTTTGGAAATCTCGCTCCGCGTCGGATAGCTGACGATCGCACTGCCGAGCGCGAAAGTGCCGCTCTTGCCGCTGATCGTCTGGGTGAACGGCAGCAACAATTCGCCCGCATTCTTGCCGACGATGCTGACACCGAGCACCTTCTTGCCCTTCAGCACCATCTTCATGTGCCCCTTGGTATAGCCTTCGGCGATGGCACGCTCGTTCTCGGAAAACTGCTCCTTCACGACATTCACCGCATCGCCGTGCTTGTCGCGGGCCTCCGCCTCGGTCAGGCCGATCTGCGCGACTTCGGGCTCGGTATAGGTGCACCAGGGCAGCGCGCTGAAATCGACCTTGGTCGGCAAGCCGGTTACGATTTCCAGCGCCACGTTCGAGCCCTCGTAACCCGAAACATGCGTCAGCCGCGGCCCTTCGCGGCAATCGCCGATGGCGTAGATGCCCTTCACCGAAGTACGCCTGCGCTCGTCGGTTTTGAAGCCGTTCTTGCCGGTTGCGATGCCGATCTCCTCGGCACCGAAGCCGGAAACGCGCGCCGTGCGGCCAACGGCGACGAGCAGATGGGTGCCGCTGACCGTCTCACAGCTGTCGGTATGCACCGTCACGCTGCCCTCGCCGCCTTCTACCTTCGCGGCCGAGCCTTTAACGAAGTGCACGCCCTCCGCTGTCATGACATCGACCACGACAGCGACCGACTCCGGATCGTCGCGGCCCATCGGCTCGCCGGGCTCGATCACCGTCACCTCGCTGCCGAGGCGGCGAAAGCTCTGCGCCATTTCCATGCCGATGACCCCGCCGCCGATGATGATCAGATGGCCGGGCTGTTCGGTAAGGTCGAACAGGTTTTCATTGGTGAGATAGGGGACGGTCTCGATGCCCTTGATCGGCGGTACGAGGGGGGCGGAGCCGGTCGCGATGACAATGCGTGGCGCGCGCAAGGTGCGTCCGCTAACTTCGACCGTCTGCTTACCGGTGATCCGAGCGGTGTCGAGGAACACTTCGCAGCCGATCTCTTCGAAGGTTTCCTTCGAATCGTGATGCTCGATCCCGGCGATGGCGTCGTGGATATGCTTGTGAACGCCGGACCACTCCACTTGCGGGGCAGCCAGCGTCACCCCGAACCGTTTTTCCTCGCGCGCTTCGGCCGCACGCTTGGCCGCAGAAATCAGCGCCTTGGAGGGGACACAGCCGTTGTTGAGACACTCGCCGCCCATCTTGTGGCCTTCGATCAGCGCCACATCAAGGCCGAACAGCGCGCAGCCACCCGCAGCGGTGAGGCCCGCGGCACCGCCGCCGATCACGATAACGTCATGGGTGAATTTCATCGCTTGTCCCGTAACCCAATACGCCTAGGAAGCGAACTCTTTCGCATCCCCCGGCAGTCCATGGGAAGGCATTCGTCATCGCAAGCATTCTGGTTACAGGCGCCGCCGGTCTCTTGGGCGGAGAGGTCTGCGCGCGGCTGATAGATGCCGGGCATCGCGTGACGGCGCTGGTCCATCGCACGCCCGATGTGCGCGCGAACGATGGGACGCCGGTGCCTGCGCGCACGCTGACATGCGATGTGTCGCAGCCGCGGTTCGGCTGGGACGACGAGCTGTTCGCGAACGTGGCCGAGGCGCACGATGTCGTGGTCCATTGCGCCGCGACGGTGCGCTTCGATCTCGATGAGGCGGACTACCGCGCCGTGAATGTCGACGGCGTCGCGCACATGCTGGAACTTGCCGAGGCGGGGGATATGGCCGTGCTGCACGTGTCCACCGCCTATGTCTGCGGCGCGCGCGACGGCACGATCCGCGAGGACGATCCCCTGCCCGATGGCGGCTTTGCCAATGGCTACGAGGCGAGCAAGGCGGCGGGCGAGCGACTGGTGCGCGCCAGCGATCTGCGCTGGGCGATTGCGCGGCCTTCGATCGTGGTCGGCGAGCGTGACAGCGGAGCGATCCGCCAGTTCGACACGACCTATGCCGCCTTCAAGCTGATCGCCGAGGGCCGGGTTAAACACATGCCCGCGAAGCCGGGGGCCACGCTGGATTTCGTGCCCATCGATCATGTGGCGACTGGCATCGTGACCATCGCCGCGAGTCTCGCCGCGACGTCTGGCGCGAGCAGCGGCGGGACCTTCCATCTCGTGGCGGGACAACCGCTGCCAGTGACCGACTTTACCGGCGTGATAGGGGCCTACTCGCAATTCCACGAACCCGAGCTGGTCGCGCCCGAGAATTTCGATCCGGCCACCCTTCCGGCTATCGAGCGCCGGCTCTTCAAACGGATCGCGGGGCTTTATGCCAGTTACTTCCAGCGCGACCCGCATTTCGACGACAGCGCCTTTCGCAAGCTTGGCGGCGAGGCCTGTCCGGCGACCGGCAAACCCTACATCCATCGCCTCATCGATTACTGCATCGAAGCGGGCTTCCTGCCGAAAGCCTAGCGCACGTCGGGATAGTGCTTTTCCATCCTGTCGCGCAGACCGAAGGCCCACATCATGCCGACCTTGAAATAGATCCAGTTCGCCTTGAGCGGCCCCCAGGCGGCGATCCTGCGGTCGGATGTCTCGACCCAGCGCGGCACCAGGTTGATCCGTCCGAGCCGCGCGAATTTCACACAGAGATCGGCTTCCTCCATCACGGCATCGCCCGGCGTGCAGCCCCCGATGCGTCGAAAGTCATTGCGCCGGAAGAACATCGCGTGATCGCCGAACAGCAGGCGGACCCCGCGCAGGAAGAGGTGCGGCCGGGTGATCAGTGGCGCGTACCAGGTCTTGATCCAGTTATGCGCCGTGGTGAACCAGCGGGTCTTGTGCGGCCCCTTGATCAGCGGCGTGAAGCTGGCGAGCGCGATGCGCTTGTCGGCCAGCGTATCCTCGATCACGGCGACCATGTCCGCGGGCGGCAGCGTGTCGGCATGGAGCACGCAGACATTGTTTCCGATCGCTTCGGCGACCCCGAGATTGATCTGCCGCGCCCGACCTCTTTCGCTGGCGAGCACCCGCCAGCCCGCAGCTTGCGCGAGTTCGACCGTCGCATCGCTGCTGCCGCCATCAACCAGCACGATCTCGGCAGGCCGGGGGTCGAGGCTGGCAAGCCGTTCGATCAGCGCAGGCAGTGCAGCTTCCTCGTCCAGCACCGGAACGACGATGCTGGTGCTCACTGGAGTTCCGGCCAGCTGGCAAGGTCTTCGGGCGTGTCGATATCCGAAAGCTCGGGCAGCACCGCCGGCCCCAGCCCGCGAGCCGCAAGCCTCGCCAGCGTTTCGGCGAAGACGGCCGGCGTGCTCCACTCCATCTCGGCGAATAGCCAGGGCAACTGCTCGCGAAAGCCGATGAGGTAATATCCGCCATCGGTCGCCGGCCCGATAACAACCGAACGATCGTCCAGCGCCCCCGCAGCGGCATGGATCAGGGACGTTGTCATTCCCGGACAGTCGCTCCCGATGATAAGCGCCGGCCCCTCTACCCGCGCCATGCGATCGCCGAGATCGCCCGGGCCTTGCTCGACCACTTCGATATCCTCGCCGTAGATCTCGCGGAATGCCGCGCATTCGCCGCCGGTCACTCGCAGCTGGAACGGCAGCCCGCTGGTCTTCGCCTCATCCACCGTGCGATTGAGCAAGCGGGCATAGAGCCGTGCTGCGCCTTCCTCGCCGAGCGCCGGAATCAGCCGCGCCTTCGCCTTTCCGGGTACCGGCAGGCGAGCAAAGACGACGAGTTTGGGCGAATGGGCCGGATCAACCACCGGAGGCTGCGTCTCGGGCCAGGATACGCGCGAGATCGGCGCCGAAGCCCTTCACGATCGCTTCGCGCATTTCGGTGTCCATCACATCGAAAGTGATCGGTTCGCGCTGCGCGCCAGACGCGTCCGTCACCAGCACTTCAAGCTGCGTTGGCGATACAACGGTCACCGCGATACTCATCGCCGGATCGCCACCCGTCTCGGCGAAGCCCCCCATCAACGCGGCGCACAGCTCCGCCTCGCCCATTCCTGCCCGTTCGGCATTCTCGACCGTGCAGGTCGCGCGTTGCTCCGCCACGTAAGTTCCTTCGCTGGCCGCGCAGCCGGTGGTCGCAAGGAGCAGGGCGAGCGGAATTGTCGTGTTCATGCAACGCATTGTCGCCGCTCGGACCCGGACTTGCAAGCCGCCCGGTGTCCGGCGCGCCCTATTCGCGAAACGCGCGATCGCTGAAGCGGCGCAGCGGGGTCAGGATGTATTGTAGCACGGTCCGCTTGTCGCCAAGCAGACTGACATCCGCGACCATGCCGGTGCCGATTTCGAGGTCGCCATCGACATTGGGGATCGAGTCCATCTCGGTCCGCACGCGCACCAGGTAGAAAATCTCGCCGCTCCGCTCATCGACGATCGAGTCCGGCGAAATGGTGACGACCTTGCCGTCGAGGCTGCCGTAGATCGTCTGGTCGAATGCCGTGATGCCGACCTTGGCTTCCTGCCCGAGCCGCACGGTGCCGATGTCCTGCGGGCGGATGCGCACCTCGACCAGCAGCGCATCGTCGGTAGCGGCAATCTCGACCAGCGGTTCGCCCGGAGAAACGGCGCTACCGCGGGTATTCACCAGCACGCGATTGACCGTGCCCGTCACCGGCGACCGCAAGGTCGTCCGCTCGAGCCGCTCTTCCAGAGCCGGCAAGGTTGCACTCCGTGCCCCCAGTTCCGCCTGCGCGGCGGCGAGTTCATTCGCCGATTGCGCGCGCCAGTCGCGCAGGGTCCGGTCGAGATTGGCCTGCGCTTCGACTACCTGCGCCTGCGCGCGCCCGATGCTGGCGCGGGCTCCGGCCAGCTGCGCCTCGGCGCTTGTCGCCTGACCTTCCGCGCGCACTAAAGAGAGACGCGGTTCGATACCCTGATCGACCAGTGGCCTCAGAAGATCGGCTTCGGCCCGCGCCGCCTGCGCCTGGCTGGCGAGCGAGTCCGACTGGCGTTCCGCTTCGGTCACCTGCTGCCGCGCCCGGGCGAGCTGCGCGCGTGCACCTGCCAGCGAGCTCTGCAAATTGGCCTGCCGCGAGGCGTACAGCGCGCTTTCGATACTGCGCTGGCGTGCCGCCTCCTCATCCGCCGGTGCCGGAAAGCTCGGCGCGCGACCGGCCAGCTCGGCCTCCAGCCGCGCGACTTTCATTTCGAGTGCCCCGGCCGTGGCGGAGGTGCTGCCGAGATTGGAACCGGTCTCTGTCGGATCCAGCCGCAGCACCGGGTCCAGCGCTTCGACCTGCTGGCCGGTGGTGACGAAAATCTCCTCGAGAACCCCGCCTTCGAGGCTGGAGACGATCTGGAGTTCGTTGCTCGAAATGACCCGTCCCTGCCCGCGCACGGTGCGGTCGATTTCCGCCAGTGCCGCCCAGACCAGGAAGATGACGAAAAAGACGACGATCGCCCAGAACAGCCAGCGCGAGACGCGGCGCGGTTCGAGATTGTCGATGAACCGCTCGACGCGGCCCTCTTCGCGCTCGGGCACCTGGCCGGGCATCGGCTCAGGCTGGGGCTGGCCTTCGGGCGTCTCGTTCACGGGATCTTCGCGCGCGCTCATGTCGGTTTCACTGCCTTGGACGTCACTGCCGTAGTGACGTGGCCGCTGGTCGGGTTGCCCTGCTGGCGCGACCCTTCGGCGAGTTTTGCCAGCACTGCATCGCGCGGCCCGTCGGCGCGGATCTTTCCTTCATCGACCACGATGATCCGATCGACCAGCGCGAGCAGCGGCTGGCGGTGAGTCACGACTACCAGCGTCCGGTCGGCCAATTCGTCACGCAAGCGCCCGATCAGATCGGCTTCCGTCTGCGCATCCATCGCGCTGCTGGGTTCGTCCATCACCAGCACCGGCGGCTTGCCGGCCAGCGCGCGGGCGATGGCGATCGACTGGCGCTGCCCGCCGGACAGCCCTTCGCCGCGATCGACCAGTCGCAAGTCATAGCCGCGCGGAATGCGGCTGGCGAAGATGTCGGTGCCCGACACGCGGCTGGCGCGCAGCATTTCCTCGTCGTCCACATTGGGGCGGCCGAGTGCGATATTCTCGCGGATCGTGCCGGAGAACAGCGCCGGTTCCTGCAGCACCGATCCGACCGAGCGGCGGAGCGAGTTGGGATCGAGCTGGGCGATGTCGATCCCGTCGAACAGCACCATGCCGTCCTGCGGAGGGTAAAGGCCCAGCATCATTCGCGCTAGCGTGGACTTGCCCGAACCGACACGGCCCAGCAGCGCGACTTTCTCGCCCGGCCGGATCGTCAGGCTGACGCTGTCGAGCGCCTTGGTCGCGGCGCCGGGATACTGGAAGCTGACATTGCGCAGCTCCAGCTCGCCGCGCGTCCGGTCGATCACGATGGCATCGCTGCCCGGCCCTTCGGGCGGCCGCTCCATCAACGCGCGGATCTGGCGATAGGCGGTGCGCGTGGCGGTCAGCCGCGAAACCAGCTGAGAAATCTGCGCCAGCGGCGCGATGGCCCGCCCGGCGAGAATCGAACAGGCGATCAGGCCGCCCATCGTCAGGCGGTTGTCGGCCACGGAAAACACGCCGACGATCACGACGCCGGCATAGGAAATCGTGCCTGCCGAGGTGGCGAAAGTGGTCCCGATGCTGGAGATCAGACGCTGCTGGAGCGAGATATGCGCGTGGTCGCCCAGCGCCCGCGCCCAACGGTCCTCGAACAGATTGCGCGCCCCGGCGGTCTTCACCGCCTCGATGCTGCCGATCGTCTCGACCAGCACCGATTGTTTCAGCAGCCCCTCGTCCATCGCCCTCGCCGCAAGGCGCTGTTGGGTCGGATGGACGGCGAGGCCCACGAGGATCACTAACGGGACCATCAGCGCGGGCACCAGCACCACCCAGCCGCCGATGAGCGCGACCACGGTCAGCGTGATGAAGATGAACGGCACGTCGACCACGGCCGCCAGCGTCGCCGAGGCGAAGAAATCGCGCAGCGTTTCGAGTTCGCGCATGAGCCCCGTCAGCTGCCCGGTCGAACCCTTGCGCAGCTCCAGCCGCATCTCGATCAGGCGCTCGAAGACCGTTTCGCCGACGTCCTTGTCGATATTGGTGCCCGCATGATCGACGAAATAGGCGCGCAGCAGCTTGAGCGCGAAGTCGAAGATGACGATGATTGCGAGGCCGATCGAGAGCGCCGCCAGCGAAGTGAAGGCGCTGTTGGGAATGACCCGGTCGTACACCGTCATCGTGAAGAGAGCGGTGACAAGGCCGAAGATGTTGATCAGCGTCGCGGCGATGGCGACCTTGGAATAGGTGCGCCAGTTCGCCTTGATCGGCTCCATGATCCAGTCGGCGAGCCGCTTTTGCGGGACGTCGACGATCCGCTCTTCGCTCATGGCTGGGCCTCCATGTCGAACTGTTCGAGCAGGCGTCCGGTCCGCGCCAGCAGGACATAGCGTGAAGCGTCGAGCTGGGTCAGCCCTTCGATATAGGCGATGGCTGCAGACAGATAGGCGCTCTGCGCGTCGGCCACGTCGAACAGCGTGCCGCGCAGCGCGGCGAAGCGGCGGAAGACGACGTCGCGCGTCTGGCGGGCGGAAACATAGGCGGCTTCGAGCGCGACCAGCTGCTGTTCCAGCGCCTGCACATCGGCCCAGATGATCGCGGCATCGCGCTCGCTTTCCTGGCGGATGCGGTCGGCCGTCGCCTCGGCGGCGGCGGAGCGGGCCCGTGCCTGATCGTCTCGCGCAAGCGCGCCGCCGAACAGGCGATAGCGCAGGTTCAAACTGCCGCGAACGTCGTAATCCTGCTGGTCCTCGAACACGCCGTAGCGGCCGGCATCGACCCGCGCGGTCAGCTTGGGGGCCTGGCTGGCCCAGCTGTTGCGCACATCGATCCGCGCGGCTTCGGCAGCGGCTTCGGCGCTTTTGACCGCAGGCGCCTCGCTGGCGGCCATCACGGCGTAGTCGCGGCTGATCCGCATGTCGGAGAGAACCGGCGGGCGCTGCAACAGGGGCGGCGGCGGCACGCCGGTAAGCTCGGCAAAGCGTGCTTCTGCCGAAGCCAGCCGCCGCTCGAATTGCGCCAGGCGGATTTGCCCGTCGGCGCGCAGCGTTTCCACCCGCGCCCGGTCCGCAGGCGCGTTGACGCCCTGGGCGATGCGCTTGTCGAGTGCCTCGTCGATCCCGTCCTGCGCTGCGAGATAGCCCTCGGCGAGGCGGCTTAGCGACTGGTAGGCGAACACGCTGTACCAATTGGTCACGACATCGTTGACCAGGCCCGTGAGCGCTGCGTCGCGTTCGTATCCCGCCGCTCGCAGACGCGCTTGCGCGGCGAGGATGGCGCCGTTGACGGCACCCCAGTCGAAGATCGTGTACTCCACGGCCGCGGTCGCATCGGAGCGTTCGCGGGGGCGCGAGCGTTCGAGCAGGTTGAAGGGATCGTCGCCGAAATTGCGCGTGATGGTCTTGTAGGTCGTGAAGTTGAGATCGACCGTCGGGAAGTGTCCGGCTTCCGCCTCGTCTACCTGCGCTTCGGCCAGATCGACCTGGGCCTCGACCTCGCGGCGCGAGGCGTTGGCTTGCAGCGACGACGCCACGATCCGCCGGAAAAGCTCTGGATCCGCCGCACTGTCGGCAAGGCCGAGAATGG
Organism: Qipengyuania sp. 902; assembly: GCF_051195295.1. Classification (NCBI taxonomy): domain Bacteria; kingdom Pseudomonadati; phylum Pseudomonadota; class Alphaproteobacteria; order Sphingomonadales; family Erythrobacteraceae; genus Qipengyuania; species Qipengyuania sp. 902. Next base: position 248,078 of record NZ_JBNJLJ010000001.1, read on the forward strand.
GGTCGGCACCGAAATCGAGCTGGAGCGGGCTCTCGCCGGGGTCGGGAAGTTCGGTGACTTCCGTGACGGTCGGCAGGCTCACGCCCGGATCGGGTAGTTCCGTCGCGTTCTGAACGTCTGGCAGAGCGTCTTCCTGCTGCGAGGCAAGCGCAGGCGAAGCGCTCACCACCAAGGCGAGCGAGACCCCAGCCAAAATCCAGCCCTTCAGATACTTAACTCCGTCCACGACCATGCTCTTTAGCACCGGATCGATTTAAGAACACCCGAAACTCCGATGCGCGAGATCGGTCATTTAAGCAGGAGAGTGAATGGTTGTGCCCAGCCGATCGAACACACGGCCGGACATTCGGAGGATATATTCGCGACCGCTCAGGAACTAGCGAGACGAGCGGTCCTGGTATTACCCGTACCATGCGGGAGAGGGCCCAAAGCGAACTGGCTTTCGACTGACTGGTCCAGATAACGCGCGATGAACGCAGCATCCGCGGCGTGGACGGGCGGATATTCCGTGGGGACGAACGAGCTCGAATTCTGGCCCTTGTAAGTGGTCACCGGCACGAATTCTCTACGTTTTTCCAGTCTGGCCGCTGCAGCCAGTCGCTCGATCAATCTCTCCGGCCGGATAACAAGCTCGGAATGAGATACCAGTGCATGCCCGGTCGCACGTGATGCCACGTCTGACCAGTGGCGCAATTTGGCGGTGCGCATCGCGATGGCATTGGGAAACGGCGATCCGGTTTGCGGACAGAGCTCTTCCTCGATCGGCTGTCCGAACTTCGGGTGTTGTTTGTCGATACCCCAGAAATCTTCGTCCCACACACTGCGCCATTTGGCCCTGATAAACTCGCCGAAGTCCATCTGCTTGAGTTCCGGATGCGCGTGCCACGGCTTGGCGTGCAGGCTGCGCAGCCACTGGTCGACCTGCCGCGCGATTACGACGACAAAGACATCGCCGGGAATCTCGACCTCTTCGGGGACGAGCCAGTGCTTGAAGCCGAAGTCTTCGGTAAACTGTAGCTCATCCAGATTCCGTTCGAGCAATTTGATCAGGGCGTTGGTGCCGCTGCACCGCTGGCCATAGACCTGAAAGCGCCTGAATTTCGCGATAGCCAAGACATGTCTCCGAGTAGGGAGCGAGGCCCTTACCGTGATGCGCACGGGCTTTCCGCATGATCCATGTTAAATTGCAGCAACGCTTTCCCTGCCCGAACGTCTGTACGATCATGATGGGAGAGATCGACATCGACACCGACGCTGATGCAACCGACGGCGAGGCTTCGCTGGCCGATGTCCTGCGCGCGCATATTGCCGAGGACGGCTTCCCCTGTGTCGGCGCGAAGTCGGCTCTGGCGACCGGCAGGCTCAAGGTGCTCTCCGCCCGTTCGCTGACCAGCGCATGGAACGATATCGAAATCCATGACGCCTTGCTCGACTGGAGCGAAGATTACGCCAGTGATCCTGATGGTCTGCGCAGCCTCGCCGTAGTGTTCTCGGGACCCGACGATCTGGATGAAGCGGCGTTCGAGAAAGCGATGTGGGAGCGGCTGAATTCGCTTGCTGCCAAGGATGATTGGCGCGGGCTGGACTACGACCCGGACGTTAGCAGCGATCCGAGCGATCCGCATTTCTCTCTAAGCTTCGGCGGCGAGGCCTATTTCGTGGTCGGCATGCATCCCAACGCTTCGCGTGCCGCACGGCGAATGCCGCATCCGACCCTTGTTTTCAATCTGCACGACCAGTTCGAAGCCCTGCGCGCTTCGCAAAGATACGAGCGCATGCGCGAGACGATCCTGAAGCGCGACATGGCGCTGGACGGATCCATCAACCCCATGCTTTCGCGGCACGGCACGACGAGCGAGGCGCGGCAGTACAGCGGGCGCGTCGTCGGCGATGACTGGCGCTGCCCCTTTTCCGACCCGAGGAGCGGCAAATGACCCGCATCGAACCCCGCACCGGAACCGCCTTCGAATTGTCGAAAGGGCAGGTGCTGACCGTGACCGATCCCGAGGGCGGGCAAGTCAGCGACCTCCTGGCCGTGTCGCGGGCCGATCCGGCGGAGATCCTCTCCAACGGGAGGACGTTCGACTACGAAGAACGGATCATGCTGACCACCGGCGCGCGGCTTTGGTCGAACCGGTCGAACCCCATGCTCACCATTCTGGAAGATACGGCACCCGCGCACGACTTCCTCCTTACGCCCTGTTCGAAGGACACGTTCCGCCACTTCTACCCGGACAAGCCGGTCCATCGCGGCTGTTTCGGAAATCTGGCCGAAGCGCTGGAGCCATATGGCGTCGGTCCCGACGACATACCCACCGCCTTCAACGTATTCATGAACGTACCGGTCGCCGGCGACGGCACGCTTTCGGTCGATCCGCCGCAGTCTCCGCCGGGCACCTTCACCCGATTCCGGGCCGAGATGGACCTCGTGATCGGGCTCACCGCGTGCGCGGCTTATGCTTCGAACGGCGGCACTTTCAAACCGATCGATTACGATGTGAGCAACTGAAATGCTGTTGGATTTCCTCGAATGGTACGGCGCCATCGCCGCCGTGGTTGCAGCGCTGGTCGTGGCGACGAATGTCAGCTCGCGGGTGACGGGATGGGCCTTCGTGCTCTTCGTCACGTCTTCGCTGGCGCTGACGGCCTGGGGCTTCCTCAGCGACGATGCCGAAGGGATCGGCTGGCAGAATATCGCCCTGCTGCTAATCAATTTGTGGGGCGTGTATCGCTATCTCGGCCCGCAAAAAGGCGAACGCAAGCAGCCCGCAAACGAGGCTGGAGACGCGGCATGAAACACACCGCGCTGACCATCAGTTCGGCCGGCATCATCCTGCTTGTCGGGCTGGCCGGACACTTCGCTTCGGGTGCGATTTACTCCTCGCTCGAAGCGCGCGAGATGATCTCGGCGTTATCCAGCCCGGCACTTTATCTCGGCAGTGCCATTGCCGGAAGCGCGGCCACGACGCTTGCCCTGATGCTGACCTTGCTCGGTCTGGTGAGGCGCGCCGATGCGGAGTTCGACGTCCGGATGTACAAGCAGATTTACCGCATTGCGGTAATGTCGACCGTCCTCCTGGGCGGTGCCGTCGTCATGCTGCTCCTGATGACGATGCCGATCGGCGAATTCGACGACGTGCCGGAAAACTGGTTTCCGATGCTCTTCAAGGTTCTGTACTGGATCGTGGTGGTCCTCAGTGCTGGACTTGTCGCCATGGTCACCATGCTGTTCGGCACCGTCCGGTCGCTGATCGCCAAGCTCACGCCGCACGACGATGTCTAGAGGCAGCCCTCCTTCAGGCAGACGGAACCCCTGACATGTTCACCCAGCTGAACCCTCCGCTTCCCGTGCACGTCATTGATCGCGGCGCCGGGCTCGCCTTTGCGGTCATCGACTACGGGTTGGAGCACAATCTTATCTGGATCACCGCGATCGATGCGACCGGCGAAATCTGGTGCGCCCCCAATCCCAAGGTTCGGCTCAGCGAAAACTGGACTGCCGGCCGTATCGTCAATCCAGCGCGGGATAGTGGCCAGCAGGAGGAATCGAAGGAACAGGAATGAACAAGCGCCCACTGGCCTTTTTCGCGCACCATCAGGGCCGCGGTCATGCCAACCGGATCATGGCTATCCTGGAGCATATCCCGGACGATCGGCCGGTCACGATCATGACGGCAGCGCCCTCGCAGTTCGATGACCGGCCGCGCGATGCGACCATGGTCGAGCTGCCGAACATGATCGGTGCGCCCTCGCGCAGTCCGGCGCTGCACGACCAGCCGACGCCGGAGGTGATGCACTGCGTCCCGCTCGGCGTGGAGGAAATGCGCCAGCACATGGGGTCGATTGCAGAAACGCTGCGGAAGGCCGACCCGGCGCTGTTCGTCATCGACGTTTCGGCGGAGATCGCCCTGTTGTCGCGCATCATGAGTGTGCCGGCCGTGACTATCAGGATGCATGGTGACCGTGAGGATGTCGGTCATGTCGCGGGCTACGAAGCCTGTGTCGCCATGCTGGCCCCGTTCGACGAGCGGATGGAGCAGGCGAGCTACCCGCCGCGCCTTCGCGATCGCACCTTTTACACGGGCGGCTTGTGCACCACCCGCGCACCCTTGCTCGATAAAGGAAAGGCGCGCGCCATGCTCGGCTTGCCCGAAGACAGGACCATGACGCTGGTAATCGCCGGTGGCGGAGGATCGGGTACGCCTTACGCCCCGCTCACGGTCGCCGCGCGGGCGGAGCCGGAAACGCAATGGCTGGTCGCCGGACCGGTACACCGCGAAGGGCACGAAACCGATTTCGGCAACCTCCAAGAGCTAGGCTGGATCGACAATCTGACCGATTACCTGTGCGCCGCCGACCGCGTGATTGCTTCGGCCGGCGACAATACGGTCCACGAGATCGCCCGGGCGGCCAAGCCGTTCCTGTGCATCCCGGAATGGCGGTATTTCGACGAGCAGCAGGCCAAGGCGAGAGAGTTGGAGCGCCTGGGCGCGGCGACTTATCGGGAGACCTGGCCCGCCTCGATCCCCGAATGGCAGCGCGCGCTATCCGAGACCGACGCGCTGGATGCCGGCGTTCTTGCATCGCTGCATGACGATGATGCCGCGCGGAAGGCCGCGCACTGGCTGGAGGAACAGGCAACCCGCCTGTGGGCGGTCAGCTGAACAGCACGTCGGCACCCTGCCGGGTATCCGCAATCTCGCTAGTTGTGGGCTGACGCACCACCTCGAGGCGTGTTTCGGACCGCTTCACCAGTCCGCGCCGCTCGAAATCGTCCAGCCAGTACTGCATGCACCACTCCCCCCACCGGCTGCGATAGAGCCGGGCATTGCGGATGATGGTATCGAAATGCTGCAAGGGCGGCTTGTGAACATGGTGGTGCTGGTGGAAGCAGATCGTCCCGCCCAGCCAGTACATGCGCGCGCCTGCCCGCTTCAGCCGCTGGCCCAAATCCGTCTCTTCGGCACCGTAGCCGATGTAATCCTCATCCATTCCGCCAGCCTCAGCCCAGGTCTGCGAGGACATGATGAAGGCCAGCCCCCAGAGTTCTCCGAAATCCGCGATCGGATCGACGGAGGATTCATCGAGGGGGCGCTTGCTCGGATGGCGCACGCCAGTGCTGGCCAGCAGGTCGTAATCCGGTGCCCCGTCGGAGGTGAGCCAGCCGTCGTCGCGCCCGGGCAGGTACCGCACTTCGGGCAGGAACACGCCCTCGCCGTCGTGCACATGTGCTTCCGCCGCGCGGCGCACGAATTCAGGATCGGGAATGCAATCGATGTCGAGGAAAGCCAGAACATCTCCCTCCGCCAGTTCCGCAGCACGGTTTCGCGCGGCGGCGAGCGGCATGGGATCGCCCGGTACCTGCACACAGCGGACAAGGAAGCGTCCGCCGGTTTCGATTCGCGGCGGTTCGTCCTGCATGTAGGCGACAACGAGTTCGTCTGGCGGGAAGGTCTGGGCCTCGAGGCCTGCAATCAGGTGATCGAGATGCTGCTGGCGCCCGCGCACCAGCGTGAGCACCGAAACGGATCGATAGGTACTCACCAGCTGCCTTGCGCCTGGTAGTGCCGGACGCCTTCCAGCACGCCGGCAGCGTAGCACCCTTTCGCCCAATAGGCATGGGACAGCGACGGATCCTGCGCCAACCCGTCGCTCGCATTGCCGACCACGATCGGGAATGGACAGGCGCGCAGCATGGTCAGGTCATTCCCGCTGTCCCCTGCGACCACGACACGCGACTGGGTCAGCGAGAGCTCATCCGCCACATGGACGACCGCCGGCCCCTTGCCGGCACCTTCGGACAGGATATCCAGATACCGACCATGGCTGGCCACGATCTCCACGCGCAGGCCGGCTTTCCGGAACGCGCGGCGGATGTCTTCGGGATCGTGCTGGTCTATGAAGAAGCTGGCTTTGCCACTGTGCTGTTCCAGCAAAGCCTGCTGCCGCAGCCCGAGTGTATCCGTAGTCTCGCGGACCGTATTTTCCTGCCAGGCGTTTTCCACCCGGCGTCGCCAGCCTTCGTCTTCCGAGAAACAGCGTTCGTCCCGGTCGTACCAGTGTATGCGAGTGCCCACGCTGCTAATGATGACGTCGGGTGTCGGTACGCCTTCCGCCGCAAGGATTGCTTGCGCGCTGTGGAAACTGCGCCCGGTCGCGATGCCGAGCGCGATATGGCCCGACTGTTCCGCCTGCCAGGCGAGGAATTCGCGCAAGGCTTCCCGATCACCCAGCAGGGTGTTGTCGATATCGCAGATCAGGATCCGGTCCCAGTGCGGTGCTCGTTCCAGCGGGCCGGTCAATTCATGCAGAAGGCGATGATACTGGCCGCGGTGAGCCGTCCAGTCGTAGGCTGCAACCGCTTCCACACCCGCAGTGGCGTAGCGTACCCACTTGCGCCTGTCCGTCACGATGTCCCGGCAAGCGGTGGCAATCGCCTGCGGATCGCGCGGGCAAACGAGTTCGCCGTTGCTGCACCGTTCCACAATATCGTTCGGGCCGCCGCTGTCCGTGGCGACCACCGGCAGGCGCGACGCGGCTGCTTCCAGCAGCGTCAGGCCGAAAGGTTCGTTGAGGGCGGGGTTCACGAATACGCCACCGCTCTCGCGCGCCAAGGCATAATAGGCGGGGATGTCGGCGGGGTCGTGATGCTTGGGATAGGCGACCTTGCCGTATAGATCGTGTCGGTCGACCGCCTCGATCAGCTCCTGCATCACCTCGCGGCATTCGTTTTCCAGATCGCCGAGCAGCGAGCGGCAGCCTGCGACGATCACCAGATTGGCGGCGTCCTGCAACTTCGGATCCCCGGCGTAGGCCTCTACCAGACCGAGCAGGTTCTTCTTGCGAACGGGCCGGGCGATGGCGAGCAGCATGGGTTTGGCCGGATCGCGCAGGAAATGCGCCAGATCCGCCCGCACTTTGTCGGTGGGTTGCGCGCTTTCGAACCGGGTCAGGTCGCATCCCGGCGGGATCACGCGGATGCGACCCGCTTCGATGCTGTCGTAGTGAGCGTATTGTGCTTCCGCCTCGTCGCGCGAGCTTGCTATTACGGCGTCGGCAAGAGCCAGTGCCCGCTCTTCGACAGCTATCCGCGTATGCAGGCTTGCGTCGGCCCCGCCATTGACTTCGCGCTTGACCGCCCCAAGCGAGTGGCCGGTAAAGACGTAGGTGATATCGAGCTCTTCCTTCGCCTTACGGGCCAGGATGCCGGCATCGGCATAATGGGCATGGATGATGTCGGGCTTGCGATCGAGATCGTTCAGGTAAGCGAGAAACGCCTCGCACAGCTCTTCGTGTCGCTCGTGCAGGGCTTCTTTGGGCAGGTATGACGGGTCGCCATCATCCAACCGGACGAGCCGTATCTTGCCTTGCACCTCTGCGCATTGCGCATCGAAGCGCATGCCCAGCTTCGCATCGGCAAAGCCACGGGTCACGATATCGATACGGTCGATGGCCGGATCGCGCGCACTCGCGCAGGCCAGTTCGAGCAGATAGGTGATGTGGCCACCGGTATCGGCGTTGATGCCATAGGGCACATCGGACAGTGTGAGGCAGCCCTGCAGGGCAATATGACAAACAAACATCGACGGGCTCCGGATCTGCGGGTACCGATGCTCGTGGCTGTTCCAAGTTCCTGACAATCAAGGTGATAAATGTTGCTTTCATGCGTATAGCCCACGTCGCGCCAGTCATTCACTCGGTCCCGCCCGTCACTTACGGCGGCACCGAAAGGGTCATCGCGGACCTTGCCGCCGCGCAGGTCGAGGACGGTCACGAGGTCACCCTGTTCGGCCCGGCCGATTGCACGCTTCCGGATGTGCGGCACGTGGGCGACTACCGTTCGCTATCCTGGCACGAGCAGCAAGGGGGTTCCGCCCCACCGGGCCTGCCTGCGGTGCTGGAGGCGCAATTGCTGCGTGACGTGCTGACCCATGGCGGAGCGCACGATGTCGTTCATCTGCACGGCTCGGCCCATGCGAGCGCTGCGGCCAGCGCGCTCGGCATCCCGGCGTTCCGCACGATCCACTGGCGCGCCGACGAGCCGGATCACGTCGAGCATTTTCGCGCATTCCCGCAAGAGCGGATCATCGCGATATCGAATGCGCAGGCAGGGGCAGTGCCGGTCGGCAGTTTGGCAGGCGTTGTGCATCACGGGATGCCCACAGGGCGATATCGGGCGGGCGATGGATCGGGGGGCTACCTCGCATTCCTCGGTCGGATGACGGACCAGAAGCGGCCCGATCGCGCGATAGAACTCGCGCGCGCAACCGGCCGGGACTTGCGCCTCGCCGGTCCCGTCGATCCAGGCAACCCCGGTTATTTCGAGGAGGTCGTACTGCCCGCACTGGACAATCGGATCAGGCATGTCGGGAGTGTCGACGATGCGCAAAAGCAGGGCTATCTGGGTAAGGCAGCCGCGCTGGTATTCCCCATCGACTGGCCCGAACCTTTCGGCCTGGTGATGATCGAGGCGATGGCATGCGGGACGCCTGTAATCGCATGGCGACAGGGGAGCGTCCCCGAAGTGATCGAGGACGGGGTAACAGGTATCGTCGTCGATAGCGTTGCCGAAGCAATCGGTAGGATGGACGAAGTACTGCAGCTTGACCGGTCAACCATCCGCCACCGGTTCGAAGAACGGTTTTCTGCCCAGCGAATGGCGCGCGAGACGCTGTCGCTTTACCGCGAGGCCTGTTCGTCCCGGTCCTCGAAAGAATCCAGTGCCAGCATGCCTTCGCCGTAGAGATAGTCGCCGCAAAACTCGCCGAGCCGTTTCAGCTCGGCCTCGTCCAAAATCTCGATCCGTCCTTCGCCATGCGGTTCCAGCACGCCGCGTTCCTTCAGGATACGAAAGCTGCGATTGGCATGGACCGGCGTGATGCCGCACGCCTCCGCATAATCGCGCTGCAGCAATGGTACCGGCAGATTGCGACCGTCATACAGGCCGACGAACTTGAGCCGTTCGATGATCTCGCAAACGAGGTGGGCGATTCGCCCTTCCGCATTGAGCCGTCCGAGGCGGAAGATCCATTCGCGGTGCATGGCTGCATCCAGCAAGGTGGAGAACCACAGTGCGCGGGCTAGATGGCCTGATCGATCGACCAGCTTGGCAATGGCCGAATGGGGGACCTCGGCAAGGTGAACGCGCCCTAGTGCCGTCGTATTATGATCCAGCCGCTTCATCGGGAAGCCGTGCAAATCGACGAAGTCGCCGGGAATATTCAACCCGACCAGTTGCCGCTCACCCTTCCGATCGTCGCGGTGGCGAAGCACGGTCCCTTCGATGATATAATAGGAATGCTCGATCCGCTCTCCACGCTCGACCAGAGTTTGCCGCGGTTCGAGCCAGATAGTGCGACGGACCGCTTCTTCGAGCCAGGTCTTTTCTTGAGCAGCCAGTTCGTGCCGCAGGCGGCCTTTGAGAAAAAGTTCGGTGTGCAATGCAGTTTCCAGGTTTGTCGCTGAATTTTCGACTAACCAAGACACGAGGTCCGTTCAAGCGTGGTTTCTCGGACCATAGACAAGTGTTAAACCCCGGCACCGGACCGCACGACGGACGAACATTTCCCTGTAGTTGCGATAATGCGAATAAGCTGACTGACCGGACACAGCTCCCTTGGGGTTGTCTGGCCGATCGGTGGCGAAGCTACACCAGCGTCGATCTGGACCCGAACGCTCCCTGCGGCGAGGGATTAGAATTGACGCTGTGTTGGAGTGACCGGGGAGCGGCACGGACGAACCGCACAGCCAGATTGGCAGCTGCTCGAGAGACCGAAGCCTCAGCTCTTTTGCAATAGACGCGTTTCTTGTGCTGCAACCTACTCCGGGAACGAACCAAATTACAGAGGGTGCGCAGGCGCCTACTGCCCACTATGAAGGGATTCCATGAGCCCTATTGTGACCGGTTATGAAAAGACGCTGGATTGGCCACTTTATCAAGGTCAACCCAAACCCTATTTGCTCGCGACAACGCCTAGGAGCGGCAGCACATTCCTCAGCCATCTGCTATGGCAGACAGGCTGCCTCGGAGCTCCGCTGGAATATCTGAACTTCGAAGCCACCGGCCCCTTCGGCTCTGCTAGCGGCTTGCCGGACCGGCAGGCTGCTGTCTGGGAGCATGTCGTCGCACACCGGACCTCGCCCAACGGCATTTTCGGGATGAAGGCCTTCCCGCTCCAGATGGAGGTCTTGGGCAGCCAGAACCTTTCGCTTCTCACAAGAACCATGCGCTTCCTTCTCGGGAAAGGGCCGGGAAGCCGGGTGGTGCAATTGCGACGCAGAGACGAAATCGCGCACGCAATCTCCTTGGCCCGAGCAAGCCTGTCGGGGATCTGGCGCGCAGAGCAGGAACGCGGGGAAGACTCGGACCCTATCTATTCGGCACATATGGTGAAGCGGGCCCGCCGCGAACTCGCTGCGCAGGACGAAGCCTGGGCACAGATGTGCCGTGAGATGGGCATCACGCCACTAGTACTGTGGTACGAAGATGTGGTCGCCTCTCCCACGGATGCAGTAGCAGCGGTGGCGGACTATCTGTCGGTCGCGCTCGACCCGGCAGCGGAGATAGAAGTGCCCAGGATCAGGCAGCAGTCGCAATCGGGAGCGCGCGAATGGCGCCAGCAATATGAGGGTGGCAGCGATTAATCGTCCTGCTGCGAGAGGACGTTTTCGGCCAGCACCAGCGCTCCGGTAATGCCCGAACGCTCGCCAAGCGCGGGACCTTCTATCTTCCTCTCGACCCCACCGGGCAGGTAGCAATTGTCGAGCTTTGCGAAACTATCGCGGACACGTTCGAGCAGGCCCGGGGTTTCCATGACCCCGCCGCCCATCACCACTCGCTCCACTGCCGAGAACGAGAAGATCGCCAAGCATAGCTGGCCAAGGTAATGGGCCACCACCTCCCGCGTGCCTTCGTCCTGCAACTCATCGAGCCGTCTGCCCCAGCGCGCCACAATGGCAGGGCCGCTGACAAGCCCCTCCAAGCAATCGCCATGATAGGGGCAGCTGCCTGCGAACTCTCCATCGGCTTCATGCCGGGCCACGCGGATATGTCCGACCTCGGGATGGGTAGGCCTGCCGAAAATTTCGCCACCTGCAACCACGCCGCCGCCGATACCCGTTCCCACGGTCACATAGGCCAGCGAGGCCTGCCGCGAAGCTCCCCTCGCGCGCCATTCTGCGAGCGCAGCAGCATTGACATCGGTATCGAAGCCGATCGGGCAGGACAGCGTTTGGGCGAAGAAACCCGCAATATCGCAATTCCTCCAGCCCGGCTTTGGCGTCGAGGTGATATGGCCCCAGGTGAGCGATCCAGGGTCAAGGTCTACCGGACCGAAGCTGGCTATGCCGAGCGATGCGAGAGCGCCTTGCGCTCGGAACCAGTCTGCCGCTTCCCGCAAGGTATTTGTAGGATCGCTCGTAGGAATGACGTGGCGCGCGGCGATATCGGCGGGCGATCTGCCAGCCGCGAGCACGAACTTGGTCCCGCCCGCTTCGATACCGCCCAGCAATCCGGCCTGCTCAGCGATCTTCCGTCCCCCTCTTCCTCGGCCCTGCCATCCTAGTCTCCCGCCTCGATGTTTGCCATAGCGGTTTGGAGGGCAACGAAGGGCAAGGCATTATGGAGAAGACCGGCAAGCGCAGACATCCCACACGGCGCGAGACACTGGTCGGAGGGGCCAGCGCCGCAGCACTGTTCGCAGCGGGTAGCGCGGCCGCGCAGACCGCCGAAGGTCAGCCGCTGATGGGCAATCCCGACCTCCCCGAAGAGCCCCGCAAGCGGATGGGCTGGGCGATAGTCGGTCTCGGCACATTCGGCGTGGGACAGGTCATTCCCGGTTTCGCCAATGCGCGCCATTCGCGCATGACCGCTTTCGTGTCGGGCAATTCGGACAAGGCGCAGACTTTGGGCGAGCGGTACGGTGTCGGGCGCCATTATGACTACTCCAGTTTCGACTCCATCGCCGAAGATCCGGAGATCGATTGTGTCTATATCGTCCTCCCGGTGGGTCTGCATGCCGAATATACCATCCGCGCGCTTAAAGCAGGTAAGCATGTGCTGTGCGAAAAGCCGATGGCCGCGAGCGCGAAGGAAGCCGAAGCCATGGTCCGCGCGGCAGCCGAAGCGCAGCGCAAGCTGGGCGTCGCATACCGCGTCCATTTCGAACCGAACAATGTCCATGTCCTGGGCCAGGTGCGCGGCGGCACGCTCGGGACGATGCGCTTCATCTCGGCCGAGCACGGCTTTTCCGCCAATCCCGACTACCCGCCGCACAAATGGCGTCTCGAGAAGGCGCTGGGCGGCGGAGGCTCGCTGTGGGATATCGGCATCTACGGCATCAACACTTCGCTGATGATGCTTCCGGGCGACCGGGTGACAGGGGTGTCGGCGGCTTATGCCACGCCAGAGGGCGACCCTCGCTTTACCGAGGTCGAAGGGGCCATCGATTACCGCCTGACCATGGCGAGCGGCATCAACGTACAGGGATCGTCTTCCTATTGCTGGAGCCCCTACGTTTCGCGCCAGCGCTATTTCGGAAGCGAGGCCAGTATCGAACTGCAGCCTGCGACGACTTACGGGTTCAACCAGATTACATTGGAGAGCGGCGGCTCGGCCCCGCGCACCTATCAGGCAGGGGATGCGATGAGCCAGTTCGCTGCGCAAGTTGACGGTTTCTCTCTGGCAGCACGCGGCGCGATGGAACTGCGCACGCCAGGCGAAATGGGCCTGCGCGACATGCGCATCATGGAAGCGTGCTATGCCAGTGCCGATCAGGGTGGCGCAGTGGTGAAGGTAGACATCCCGGTCTAGCGGGCGAACAGCTTGGCCGCGCAAGTTCGCAAGGCCTGGACCAGAATATCCGCCGGAACACTCGACTGCGATGAAGCGCCCGGTCATGGAACCGGTATCGACGAGAAGCTGGCTGCGAAATATCCTTACAGGCCGGCGCAGGTTCCCATCGCCCGCATCGAGGATGGTACAGTGTGAACATTGGTGATGGGCTAGGGGCGAAGGATTCCCGCTTGTGTTTGTGCGACTGGAAGAATCCTTCCCTCTCCGTCGAATCGCAGCCGTTCGACGGCGACCGCCCTGCGACCCAGCCCGCCGGCTTGGTCGCCGATATTCAAGGTGCCGATGTGGTAGAACAGGTACCACTCATCTTTGAACTGCGCGACACCGGGATGGATTGTGAAACTGTTCGCTGCCGGTCCGGTCACCTCGCCCCTCCACGTCCAGGGGCCGGTAATGGCGGGCGCCGTCGCGTAGGAAATTCGCTCATCCGGATGGATCGCTTCGTCGCGACTGGCATAAATCAGATAATACAGATCACCGCGTTTGAAGACCCATGGTCCTTCTTCGAAGTCCGGCAGTTCGATGGTCCTGATCGGCCCTGAAAAGCTGATCATGTCTTCGGACAGAGGCGCGATATAGCAATTGCCGTTGCCCCAGATCAGCCAGCTTTGTCCATCCGGATCGGTCCAGGCGGTCGGGTCTATATCGTCCCAGTGGTGCGGGCCGTCGGTGTCCTCGTTGCGGACGAGCGCACTGCCCTTGGCGTCGCGGAACGGTCCCAGCGGATTGTCCGCAACTGCGACCCCGATCGCCTTGCCGCGCGAGCCCTGCGCAGGATCGTGTTCAACCGCGGTATAGAACCAGTATCTGCCGTTCTTCTCATGCACCTGGCTCGCCCAGGCATCGCGGATTGCCCACGAAAAATCGGTCGGCGTCATGACCGGACCATGAGGCGTCCATTCACGCATGTCGCGGGTCGAATAGGCCAGCCATTCGGTGATGTTGAACATCTGATCGCCGGAGGCTTCGTCGTGGCCAACATAAAGATAGAGCGTGTCGCCCACGACCAAAGGGGCAGGATCGGCGGTAAAACGGTCCCGCACGATGGGATTGCCCGTGTAGTCGAAGGATGCCTTCTGGAGCGTATCGTTACACCCACCCAGCAGCAGCATCGCGACGATCAGATTTGAGAGTCTGGACTGCATATCAGAATGCCAGCTCTACGGCTTGACCGGAATAGACGATTTCCTGCCCGGATCGCCGTTCGAAGAGATCGCCGGTCCAGCTTCCGTCATGCAGCACGATCTTGAGCGCACGTGTTTCCTGCATACCGGGAAAGTCTCCTTTCCGCTCGCCGATGGTGAGCGTCCGCGCTTCGTCGTTCCAGCGCATCGGTATCTGGGCATGCTCGCCATCGATATAACCCATGTCGGTACCCTCGTCCTCGTAGAGCGTGAAGCTGCCGTCCGATCCCGCGAAGACATGTAGCGTCAGCGGCCCTTGCGGATTTTCGCCGGTCCATTGCACATCCGGCCCTGCCGGGACGATCGCTCCCGCGCGCACGTAGAGCGGCAACCGTTCTCGCGCCGCCGAGGCGACAATTCTTTGTCCACCCGCAAATTTGCGTCCGCTCAGCGCATCATACCAGTCCGCTCCGGCAGGCAGGTAAACCTCTCGCTCTCGAGCCTCGAATTCGCTTACCGGTGCAGCCATCAGGGATGGCCCGAACAGATACTGGTCGTCGATGCCCCAAACTGTCCGGTCGTTCTCGAAATCCATCACCAGCGGGCGCATTATCGTGCCATCTTCGAAATGGGTGCCAGCGGCTACGGTGTAGATGTAGGGCATCAAGCGATAACGCAGGCGATGATAGTAGATCAGCCCTTCGCGCATGGCGGGATCGCTCTCGCTTACGATGTAGGTCTCGCGTTGAGGAAACTCGCCATGGCTGCGGAACAGCGGGGTAAAGGCCCCGAACTGGAACCAGCGGAGATAGAGTTCGCGCCACTCGGGGACGTGTTCGGGATCCTGCCGACTGAACCGATCCTCCAGCGCGAAACCTCCGATGTCGTGCGTCCAGTTCGGCACGCCCGCGACGCTCAGGTTGAGCCCGGCGCTGATCTGGTCGCGCAGATCATCCCATCGCGCCGCGACATCGCCGGACCAGAGCGCAGAGGATGTACGTTGCACACCGCCGAAGCCGCTGCGGGTGAGGATAAACGGTCGCTTCCCGGGCTTATCCTTCCGCAGCCCTTCGAAAACGCCTTGAGCATGGACGAGCGGATAGGAATTGAAGATCGCGGCACCCGGCACACCGGTCGCGGGCGAAGTCATCTGGTCTTTGCGCTCCTCGACTGAGAGGTTGGAATGCCAATCGGGCTCGGTCGCATCCATCCACCACGCATCGAATCCGAGCGGAGCGAGTGTTTCTGCCATTTGGCGCCAGTAGATCTCGCGCGCCTCGGCGCTGTAGGGATCGTAAAAAGTATTGGGGTAGCCCTGCCCGACCCAATCGAGCTGCTCCGCTTCCAGCGGCCGTTCGTAAAGATAGCCTTTGTCGCGCAGTTCCCGGGCGTTTTCGGTCGTGGGATAAAACTTGGGCCAGACCGAAATCATGATCCGGCCGTCGAGCTCGTGTACTTTTTCCACCATGGCGGTTGGGTCGGGAAAGCGCTCGGGATCGAAGCAGTGGCAGCCCCAGCTATCCTCGGGCCAATAGAACCAGTCCTGCACAATATTATCGATTGGAATGCGCTGGTCGCGATAGGCCTGGAACACATCTTCCAGTTCGGCCTGCGTATTGTAGCGCTGGCGCGACTGCCAGAAACCGTAAGCCCAGCGCGGCATCATCGGAGCCTTGCCTGTCAGTCGGCGGTATCCGGCGATGCCTTCGTCCATTGTCGGTGCCTGCACCACGTAATAGTCGATCGCCTTGCCCGCCTCGCTGGCGAAGCTCACCGAATTGCGATCCATCGATGGCAGAGGATCGGCATGTTCGAGTGCGATGTAGCCCTGGTTGGGCTCCCACTCGATCCGCAGCTCGATCGGCTGGCCCCTAGCAAGATCGAGTTCGAAATTGTGGTACCATGGATTCCAGTTCTGCCGCCAGCGGTCGAGCACCAGCTCGTCACCCGCGAAAACCTTCACATAGGACGAAGAATAGAGCCGGAACTTGTGCGTCCCCGCTGCTTGCGGCGTGAAGCTACCGGTCCAGACGACCCGCTGCGTTTCGACTGCATTGCCTTGCGTATTCTGACCGGTCGTCGCTGCTTCGACCGCAACATCGGCTTCCTCCGGCCAGCGCTCCTGATCTTTCAGATACTGGTAGTCGATGGTCCGCTCCAAACGGTCCAGCACCAGCCGGTCGCCGAGGTAATACTGCGCCTGCCAATCGAGAGCGAGCTTCTCGTATGGCTCCGGATCGCCCACGCGCGTGATCGACGCATTGTCCCATAATATCCCATAGCCCTTGGTCGAGACCATGTAGGGTACGGTGATCGCCATATTGTGCTGGGCGAGCTCGAGATCCTCGCCATTGTAGTTCATCTGCCGGTTTTGATGCTGGCCGAGCCCGTAAAGCCCCTCGTCGGTGCCGCGATTGAACTGGACCCGCGTTTCGAACCACTGCTGGCCTTCGATCTCGACCGGATCGATCCTGCGGGCGGGAGCGTGTTCGTCGAGCAGGATCTTGCCGCCGCGATCGTATACGGTCAGGCGACCGTCATCGAGGCTTACTGCAGCCGAGCCCCCGCCGCTGCGGAGATATGCAGTCTCTCCATCTTGAGAAAAAACGGATGATCCGTCCGGCTCGGCGACCACCATCGTCGTCGGTCGACCCTCGGGCAGCTCGTCGGCCACCGTCACGCGGAACGTGCCATCGGCATAGGCAAGCACGCGGACCTTCTCGCCGGCATCGGTGGTCACGATCATTCCATGCGCGACCTGCTCGGCCTGGCCCGCAAAGGCGGGAGTGGTTAGCAGCGCGGTCAGTGCGAAGAGAATCCTGCGCGCCATGGTCACTCTCCCGATACCGACACGCCGCTGGCGATGGCCGCTGGCGCGATGCTCCCCGTGGCCGTCCCCGCAATCTCGAACGATATGCGCTTGCGGATATCATCGGATGAGCTGCCGACCATCAGTTCGATCGTGCCAGGCTCGATCAGCCAGTCGTCATCGAGGCTCCATAACGCGAATTGATCCGATGTGAGCGTGAACATGACCTCGCGGCGCTCACCGGCGTCGAGGGCTATGCGAGCGAAGGCGCGCAATTGCTGGACCGGCCGGGATACGCTGGCGACGGGATCGCGCATATAGAGCTGCACCACTTCGTCACCGGCCACAGGCCCCGTATTGGTGACCGGAATGGTGACCGAGATCGCGCCGCCCTGCGCCGGGATCTGGGCAGCGGACAGCCGCACCTCGCCATAGTCGAAATTCGTATAGCTCAGGCCGTGACCGAAAGCGTAGAGCGGCGTGACCGGAGCATCCATATAACGTGCCGTATCCTTCGACAGATCGGGATCCGCGGGCCGTCCGCTCGGCAGGTGGTCGTAATTCACCGGTACCTGCCCCGTCGCACGGGGAAAACTTACCGGTAGCTTGCCGCCGGGATTGTTCGCGCCAAACAGCGTGTTCACGATGGCCGGACCAGCTTCCACCCCCAGTAGCCAGGCTGCAAGCACAGCGTCGGCCCGCTCCGTCACCTCGGGAATGGCGAGCGGGCGGCCGCCCGTCAGCACGACGACCACGGGTTTGCCAGTCGCCTCGAGAGCATCGAACAACGCCTGCTGCGCGCCGGGGAGCTCGAGCGAGGACCGACTGCGCGCCTCACCCGAACAGTCGTAATCCTCGCCGATGGCCAGCACCACCATATCGGCATTTTCGGCGGCGCGCACGGCTTCTGCGATGCCGCTCTCATCGTCGGAACGACTGGCAGCTCCGCTGGCATAGACTACGTCGGGGTGTGCCGCTTCCAGCGCAGCGCGAAGCGTCACGACGTCGGCGGCATCGCCCCGGGCGCGCCACGAGCCGAGTTGGGAGAGCGCGTCATCGGCCAGCGCGCCCACCAGCGCGATGCGCCCGGCGTCCCGAGCAAGCGGCAGCACTTGGCGCTCGTTCTTCAACAGAACGATCGATTGCTCGGCGATACGCCGCGCCGCATCGCGGTGCGCTGCAGTCAGCATGACCTCGGTTTCGCGCGCGGAATCGTGATATTTGTAGGGATCGTCGAACAGGCCGAGATCGCGTTTCACCTTGAGGATGCGCCGGACCGCTTCGTCGAGCAGGGGCTCGAGCGATGGATCCGACTCCAGCGCGGCGACCAGATCCTCGGCATAGACGTCTGCGACCATGTCCATGTCGACGCTCGCGCGCAG
Source organism: Qipengyuania sp. 902 (assembly GCF_051195295.1). Taxonomy (NCBI): domain Bacteria; kingdom Pseudomonadati; phylum Pseudomonadota; class Alphaproteobacteria; order Sphingomonadales; family Erythrobacteraceae; genus Qipengyuania; species Qipengyuania sp. 902. The sequence goes on from NZ_JBNJLJ010000001.1 coordinate 266,246, forward strand.
GGCCAATGTTGCGGCACCCAGACGATCGCGCGCCACGCCATGCGCCATCAGCTCCTCGACCGCGCGCCAATCCGACAGTAGCAGCCCGTCCCAGCCCCATTCGTCGCGCAACATGGAGCGCAGCAAGGCCGCGTTGCCGGTCGTGGGTACGCCGTCGACAGCATTGAAGGCGGTCATATAGCTGGCAGTTCCCGCGTTTGCCGCGGCACGGAAAGGCGGCAAATAGACCTCGCGCATGCTGCGCTCGCCCGCCTCCGCGCCCGCATAGTCCCGCCCACCTTCGGCTGCTCCGTAAGCGCCGAAGTGCTTGGTCCCGGCCATGATGGTATCACGGGCGGACAGGTCGCCGCCCTGAAAGCCTCGCACCTGCGCCTCGGCCATCCTGCTGCCGAGATAAGCGTCCTCCCCCGCCCCCTCGACGATGCGGCCCCAGCGCGGGTCGCGCGCGATGTCGACCATCGGGGCGAAGGTCCAGTGTAATCCGGCCGCACTTGCTTCTCGCGCGGCGATCTCCGCGTGCAGACGCGCCGCGTCGGGATTCCAGTTCGCCGCCATTGCGAGCGGCACCGGGAAGATCGTGCGATACCCATGGACGACATCCATCGAGAACAACAGCGGGATGCCCAGCCGGCTTTCCTCGATTGCAACCCGCTGTAGTTCCCGCAGTGGTCCGGCACCCGCGACATGGAGATAGGAGCCGACCTCTCCCCTGCGGACCCGGTCCAGTTCCTCGGGACCAAGACGCGAATTCAAGGCTTTGGAGCGGCCACCCATCCGCTGTACTAGCTGTCCGACTTTTTCGGCCCGCGTCATTAGCTTCAGAAACGCGTCGATATCGGTGTGGGATGCGCCTTCAACTTGCGCCTGACGGTGGTCGGCGTTCTGCGCCTGCGCCTGCGCCTGCGCCGCCGAAAAACCAACTACCATCGCCGCTGCACAAGTGAATGGTAGCGATATCATCTTAGGTCCGATCAAGAACTTTCCCCCTCACCCACCAATATATCCCGTCTGGCGCAGGACTTTTCGGGATTGCTACCGTAGGCCGTTCACGAAATGCAAGGCCTGACAATTGACTCCCCTCTGAGCTTTGCATAGCACAATGATAGCGCTCACAAAGAGTGAGGCTGAATTTCGGGTTTGGGATTACCCGACTGGGGAGGACGTATGAACTGCTGGTCTAGTCGTGTTTGGGTATCGCTTTGTGCAGGCGCAGCCCTTGCGGGATGCGCAACCGCGGCTACGCTGGACGCGCCAACCGCACCGGCGTCCCAGTCCGAACATGTCGGGGAGATGGCGGGCGTTGCCAACCCCGAAATCTGGCCCGCCTATGACTATCCGGTCCCCCTACAGCCAGATGACGAGGCCCGTATCGCCGAACTGCTGGCGCGCATGACGCTCGAGGAGAAGATCGGCCAATTGGTTCAGGCGGACCTGTGCTGCGTCACTCCGGAAGACGTCAGGGCCTATAACCTTGGCTCCATCCTGGTCGGCGGCAACAGTGGACCCAACGGCAATGATCTCTCTCCTGCACCTGACTGGCTGAAGGCAGCCGACGATTTTTACGAGGCTTCGGTGGACACTACCGACGGCGGTGTTGGCGTCCCGATCGTCTGGGGGACCGACGCGGTCCACGGTCACTCGAACATCATCGGCGCGACCATCTTTCCGCACAATATCGGGCTCGGCGCCGCGCGCGACCCCGCTCTGATCGAGAAGATCGGCGAGGTGACCGCGAAGGAAATCCGCGTGACGGGCCAGGAATGGACTTTCGCGCCCACAGTTGCCGTGCCCCAGGATTTCCGCTGGGGGCGCGCCTACGAAGGCTACTCGTCCGATCCGGAGCTGGTAGCGTCCTATGTCGGCGCTATGGTCCGCGGACTACAGGGCCCGCCAAGCAACGATAATCTGCTGGCCGGCCCCTACGTGATCGCCTCGACCAAGCATTTCCTCGCCGATGGCGGGACAGATAACGGGGTCGACCAGGGCGATAGTTCGATCAGCGAAGAGGAACTGCGCGATATTCACGGATTACCTTATGGTCCCGCCATCGCAGAAGGTGTCTCGACCGTCATGGTCAGCTTCTCCAGCTGGCAGGGCAAGAAGATGACCGGCAATAAGTCGCTGGTTACCGGTGTTCTCAAGGACCGCATGGATTTCGGGGGCTTCGTCGTCTCGGACTGGAATGCGCACGGCCAGGTGGCCGGCTGCACCAACGAAAGCTGCCCGCAGGCGCTGACGGCCGGGATCGACATGTACATGGCACCGGACACCTGGAAACCGATCTACGAAGATCTGCTCGCACGGGCGCGGGCCGGGACGCTGCCGATGACGCGGATCGACGATGCGGTGACCCAAATCCTGCGCGTGAAGGGCCGTCTCGGATTGTTCGAGGCGGGCAAGCCCTCCGACCGCCCCTATTCCGGCGAATATGAGCTCCTCGGCGCCCCCGAACACCGCGAGGTTGCGCGTGACGCCGTGCGCAAGTCGCTGGTCCTGCTCAAGAACAGTGGCGTGCTGCCGCTGGCACCGGGCGGTCGCCTGCTTGTTGCCGGTCAGGGTGCCGACGACATCGCGCGTCAGTCGGGCGGGTGGACGCTCACCTGGCAAGGCACCGGCGTGGACAACAGCCATTTCCCCGGCGCGACCTCTATTTTCGGAGGCCTGTCGCAGGCCGTGGAGGCCGCAGGAGGAAGCGCCGAGCTGTCGCCCGACGGCAGCTTCACGACAAGGCCCGACGCCGCAGTCGTGGTCTTCGGCGAGACGCCCTATGCGGAATTCCAGGGCGACCGTGCGGCACTCGTGCTCGACCCGGAGCTTACCACGCCGTTCGAGACCATTGAAAAACTGAAAGCCCAGGGCATCCCGGTAGTGGCCGTGATGATCACGGGTCGCCCGCTTTACGTCAATCCGGCGCTCAACGATGCCGACGCATTCGTCGTGGCCTGGCTTCCGGGCAGCGAAGGGGGCGGCATTGCCGACGTCCTTGTAGGCGACCGGCAGGGCAACCCGCGCTACGATTTTACCGGGAGGCTGCCGGCCGCATGGCCGTTGGCTACCTTGATGAGCGACGGGACCCTTTACGATTACGGCTATGGGCTGTCGTACGCAGACCCGATTAGCCAATGGGCGGAGCTTCCCGAAGTCGATGCTAGCACTCTCGCCGGAGACAGTCGTCTGTGGTTCAGCGCCGGCTCCCCGGCTGCGCGCTGGTCGCTGCTTGTCGCCGGTGAGACCACGGGCGACCAGACCCGGATCACGACGGTTCCGGCGGAGGCTCTCGGCGGTCGTGCTCGTGTCACGGCGGAGAACTATCTGGTACAGGAAGGCGCGCGTCGCTTCGCCATCGATGGGGGCATGGCCAGTGTTCAGCTGCGCAATTTCGAACCCGTGGACATCAATCGCGAAACCAATGCGGACATTCTCCTGCTGGTGACCATGAAGGTGTGGGATGCGCCCGACAGCGCACGCATCGGCGCGATCGGTCAAGACAGTCGCGGCTTCGCAGATTTCGCGATGCCGGAGACGCCCGACTTCGTACGCTATGGCATATCGCTCAAATGCCTGCGGTCGAAGGGTGCGGATGTCACCTCTTTAACCCAGCCATTCGTCCTCCAGACCGAAGGCGCTGCCGATTTCGCGATCGGAGAGGTTCGGCTTGGAACGGATGCAGAGGTGACACTTCCCTGTGATTGATCGGGTGCGCCATACGACCCGTTGACGAGATCACGCGCTTCGACGCGCAGCACTTCGAGGATGAAATCCGTCCGGCTTTCAGGCCTGTCGTGATGCGGGCCATCGCGGATGACTGGGAGATCGTAAAGGCGGGCAGGGCGGATGCCAATGCGACGCTCCAGATGGTCGAGGAGATGGATAGCGGAATTCCGACGGATGTAATGATCGCTCCGCCAAGCGAAAAGGGACGGTTCTTCTTCGGTCCGGACATGCGCGGTTTCAATTTCAGCCGTAAACAGGCTTCCCTGTCCCATCTCGTCGAGCGCTTGCGCGAACTCGCGTTCATGTCGGAGCCCCTGGCGATGTATGCCGGTGCAGCCGAGACGGTGCGTCATTTGCCGGGCTTCGCCGAACGACATCCTTTGCCGCTGGTAGACGACATGGAAGCGGTCGCACGGATCTGGCTGGGCAATGCAACGCAGGTCGCAACGCACTTCGATCTTTCCGACAACATCGCGGTCGTCGCTTTGGGCAAGCGCCGGTTTACGTTATTCCCGCCCGAAGCGACTCCCGATCTCTATGTCGGTCCGCTCAACATCACGCTGGCGGGACAGCCTGTCAGCATGGTCGATCCACTCGCGCCGGACCGGCAGCGCTTTCCGAAATACGAGGCGGCAGAGGCGAAGGGGCAATTCGCCGATCTCGAACCGGGCGATGCGATCTACATCCCGACCCTCTGGTGGCACCATGTCACGGCCGACGCGCCCCTCAATATCCTGGTCAATTACTGGCACAACGACGCATCGCGAGGGGGCGGATTTCTGGCGCTGGTACACGCCATGCTCGCCATACGCGAACAGAGCGAGGCGCAGAAGGAAGCATGGCGGGTCTGGTTCGACCATTTCGTTTTCGGGGCCGGGTCGGCGACAGCTGCGGATCATCTTCCGCTGCATGCCCGCGGCGTGAATGGTCCGGCGTCGCCTGAGCGCGATGAACAAATGCGAAGGTTCATCTTGCAGGTTCTTTCTTCGACTTGAGAAAAAATCGCCGTCAATACGGCCAGACATGGGAGACAAAAGAATGCAGTCCTTCGGTTTCGCGACAGCGCTTGCTGTGTCGATCGCGGCGTTACCTGCGCCGGTTTCGGCGCAGCAAGCCTCCACCAACGCAGGAACGGTCGACCCCCTACCGGTCGGCACCTGCATCAATCTCGGCAATACGCTGGAGCCAGAGACCGAGGGGGCTTGGGGCGGCGCGCCTGCGAGAAAGTCCGATTTCGAGCGGATCGCGGCGGCAGGATTCGAGACAGTGCGCATTCCCGTGCGCTGGCACAACAAGTCCAGCAGCGAAGCCCCCTACACCATCGATAATGCCTGGATGGACCGGGTTCAGCAGATCGTCGACTGGGCACTGTCCTCAGACCTCAACGTGATCCTCAACAGCCACCATTTCGACCCCATTCACGAAACGCCGCTCGCCGTGGCGGATTGGCATGGCGGGGTGTGGCAGCAGATCGCGGAGCGCTTCGCGGGCTATCCGGAGGATACGCTATGGTTCGAGCTGGAGAACGAACCGCACAAGAATTTCGACCATTCGAACCTGCTCGAAACGCTCGCTCCATCCTTCGAGGCCGTCCGCGCGCTACATCCGAACCGTGCCGTTATTATCGGCGGTGAGAACTGGAGCGGGATCGATTCACTCGCGACGCTGCCGCTTTTCGACGATCCGAATGTCCATCCGACCTTTCACTATTACGATCCGTTTCCATACACTCACCAAGGTGCAAGCTGGACCGCGCCGGATATCCCGCCTGTGGGCCGGACCTTCCCCACGCATGACGATGCAGCCAAGCTCGCGAAAGATGTGCTGGCAATCGAGGCCTACAAAGCGCGTACGGGGAAAGTGCCCTTCATGGGCGAAGTCGGCGCTTACGACGCGCATATCTCCCTCGAGGATCGGGTTGCCTATCACCGGACGATTGCCGAAGCCTTCGCCCCGACCGGGATCGGCATGTGCATGTGGGCTTATGCCAACACCTTCCCGTTCTACGATCTGGATGAAGAACGCTGGCAACCCGGCCTGCTAGGCGCAATCGGACTAAGCGAGCCTGAGTGACAGCAGATACAGTCATGGCTTAGAATAGGCATAGGGTCCGACGACCAGGCCGGTGAAAAGCCCCGCATGGACCGAGGCGAGCGGTTCGACATCGATCGCCTCGCCAAGCCGCTGCCAACTGTCTTCCCCGGCGGTGCGCCAAAAAACCCGTGCCTCGCCGGCACGTAAGGCCAATTTGAATTCCACAGGTCCCTCGCGTGTCAGCGGCTGCTCCGCGACTATCTCGCCCTGCTCGTCCTGCGAGGGATCGGTACGCAGCCGAATTACCAAACGTTCGCCCTCGATCCCTGTGGCAAGGAAATGAGCCTCGTCCATCAGCGCGAGCAGCCCGGCAAAGTCGCTGTCACCGGTGGGCTGGAAATCGACTCTGGAGGTGAAATCGGCAGAATGGTGGCGCACGCGCCGTCCGACGAACGCCGGTCTTTCCAGGCCACCTGCCGCATTCGGCCCCGAAATCATGTGTAGCGATCCATTTCCGACCATGATGTCCTGTATGTAGCCGGGCGTACGCAAACCGATCCATTCCGGGCCGAGCGGCGAAATGAAGTCTTCCCGCCAGCTGTCGTAATCGACCGGCTCCGCGGGCGGTAGGTTTGGCCGGCCCGTTTTTATCGGCACCGGTTGGCCGCGGTCGAGGAAGCGGGGCCAGCCATCGATCCATTCGAGCGGCAGGAGAAAGGTTTCCCGCCCGAGGAGAGTGGATTGTCCGGCGAAGGGGCGCGTTGCAAGGAACAAGCCCCACCAGCTGCCATCATCGAGCTTCACGATATCGGCATGTCCGGTAGCCTCCACGCGATCCTGCCGGTCGGCGGGCAAGTCCCGCTGCGTGAGGATCGGATTGAACGGTCCGGGCTCGTACGGACCCTGCAATTCGCGCGAGCGATAGATCGTTTGCGAATGCTGGTCCGCGGTTCCACCCTCTGCCGTCAGAAGATAATACCAGCCGTCTACACGATAGATATGCGGCCCTTCGGCCCAGACAGGTTCGGTCGAAAGATCGACGCCGCCGTTCACCAGCAGCGTACGTTCCGGCATGACCTGCATCGCCTCAGGATCGAACTGCTGCATCCAGATCGCGCGATGCCCCTCATACAGCGGCTCTCCGGGAGGCGCATCGTTGTAGACGATCCACGCCGTGCCATCGTCCGCGAAATAGAGCGAGGGATCGATTCCACCGAAATCGAGCCACTTGGGATCGCTCCATGGTCCCGCTGGATCCTTGGCCGTGATGACAAAATTGTTACCGCATTCGATGCAGGTATTAACGATCCAGAACAGTCCGTCGTGGAACGTGATTGCCGGAGCGAACAGGCCGCGATTGGTGCCAAGACCGCCGAAATCGACCTGGCTCGGGCGGTTGATCGCATTGCCGATCTGTCGCCAGTTCACGAGATCGGTGCTGTGGAGAACCGGTAAGCCCGGGAACCAGCTGAATGTGGATGTGACAGCGTAGAAGTCCTCGCCCACCCTCACGAGCGAAGGATCAGGGTGGAATCCGGGAATGACCGGATTGCTGTAGGATTTGTCCGTCTGGCGCCTGTCGGAATCGACGGCTTCGTACGCCAAATAGTCGAAACTGGCGATCGGCTGCCCCTGAGCCGCACCCGGAGTCAGCGCCGAGAGCGCGAGCCCCGCCAGCAGGGTCCGTCTTGCCTTCATCTTCATCAATCCTCTCGCCTGTTTGGGCTTGTCCCATCGCTATTGCTTTCCTATGGTAGCGCTATCACGAGGGAGGGCAAGAGCCAGAAATGGCCACGAACATTCTTGAAAGTTTGCCGTCGGACTATGCCTGCGGCCAGTTTCTCGGTCGTGCGGAAACGCCGGCCGGACCGTCGATCCTGGTTATCCGCAAGGGAACGATCTACGACATCACCGAAGTGGCCGCCTCCATGTCCGGAGCGATCGAGCGGCGGCATTTCGACGGCGGTGTCAAGCTCGGGCCGGTCGAGAACGGCTTGCCCGAAGGCTGGAAGCTGCTCGCGCCGATCGACCTTCAGTGCATCAAGGCCGCCGGCGTCACCTTTGCCCTGTCGGCAATCGAAAGAGTGATAGAGGAACGCGCCCGCGGCGACGCGGCCAGCGCGGCCGTGATCCGTGCGCAGCTCGAAGATAAAGTCGGCTCCGGTATCCGGTCGGTGGTACCGGGCAGCGAGGAGGCGATGCAGCTGAAGGCTGCACTCATCGACCAAGGAATGTGGTCGCAGTATCTCGAAGTGGCGATCGGGCCCGATGCGGAAATCTTTTCCAAGTCGCCGGTGCTGTCTTCCGTCGGCCACGGTGCAGAAATCGGCGTGCGGTCGGATTCCAATTGGAACAATCCCGAGCCCGAGGTCGTGCTGGTGTGCGACAGCGCTGGCGAGATTGTCGGCGCGACTTTGGGGAACGACGTCAACCTGCGCGACTTCGAAGGTCGTTCGGCGCTGCTTTTGTCCAAGGCGAAGGACAATACAGCAAGTTGCTCGATCGGCCCGTTCATCCGCGTTTTCGACGAGAGTTACGCGCTCGACGATGTCCGTGCCGCCAGTGTGGATTTGACCATCGAAGGTCCTGAAGGGTACCGGCTCGAAGGCACGAACGACATGTCGCAAATCAGTCGCGATCCAACGGATCTGGTCGACCAGTGCCTGTCGGAGCACCACTATCCGGACGGATTCGTTCTGTTTTGCGGCACGCTGTTCGCGCCGACGCAGGATCGCGACGAGCCCGGCGCCGGGTTCACGCATAAAGTTGGCGACGTCGTCACGATCAGTTCGGAGCGGATCGGGACGCTGCGTAACACGGTGACTTTGTCATCCAGGGCCACACCCTGGCAAATGGGCGTTGCCGCTTTCGCAACCAATCTGGCCGAGCGTGGCTTGATCGACAGAATTTGACGGGCACGACTGCCGGGGCAATGGACCGGTGGCGCCTAGAGGGACGAGGACTACGAGTTGATGGGCCATCATGGCGAGAATGCCGCGCAGGCGAATTACCCCAGCCTGAGAGGCCGCAAGGTTATAATCAGCGGCGGTGCGTCCGGTATCGGTGAAGGTATTGTCGAAGGGTTCGCTCGGCAGGGCGCTGCGGTCGCTTTTGTCGATCTCATGGAAAAACCGAGCCATGCCCTGATCGAACGGCTCTCGGACGCCGAGATCGAGCCGATCTTCCATCACTGCGATATTACCGACTGCGACGACTACACACGCAAGATCGCGCAGATGATCGATGCTCTCGGCGGATGCGACGTTCTCGTGAACAATGCGGCGAACGACGACCGCCACAAACTCGACGAGGTTTCGAGCGCCTATTGGGACGAGCGCATGAGCGTCAATCTCAAGCACCAGTTCTTCGCCGCCCAAGCTGTCGTCCCGGCAATGCGCGATGCGGGTGGCGGTTCGATCGTCAATATGGGGTCGATCAGCTGGCATCTGGGCCTGCCGGACCTCACGCTCTACCAGACTGCCAAGGCTGCGATCGAGGGGCTTACCCGCAGCCTGGCTCGTGAGTTGGGGCGGGACAATATCCGGGTAAATACGGTGATCCCCGGCAACGTCCAGACACCGCGCCAGATGAAATGGTACACGCCCGAGGGCGAGGCGGAGATCGTTGCCGCACAGTGCCTCGACGGGCGTATTCAGCCGTTCGATATCGCCGCAATGGTAATGTTTCTCGCCTCCGACGACGCGAGGTTCTGCACGGCGCACAATTATTGGGTCGATGGAGGGTGGCGCTGATGGTCGAGGTAAGGACGGTTCTGGCAGCGGAAAGCAAGCTCGGCGAAGGCGTGCTCTGGGACGCCGATCGCAAAGTCGTATGGTTTGTAGACATCAAGCGCCACCGGTTGTGGCACTACGATCCCGCCACCGGTAGCAATTCCTATGCCGACGCACCGGACCAGATCGGCTGGGCTATACCGGCGGAAGGCGGGCTCCTGCTCTGTGGCCTGAAGGACGGGCTCTATACCTTCGACTCCGAAGCAAAGCGCTTCGAAAAGCTGATGGACGTCCCCGGCGAACCTGCAGGCAATCGCCTCAACGATGCCTGCACCGATCCGTGGGGGCGCGTGTGGTTCGGATCGATGGACGATAGCGAAGGCACGGCATCCGGCAGGTTCTACGTCTTCGATCGCGGCACTATCCGTCCCGCCGGACCCGACGGCATCACGATCACCAACGGCCCGGCGGTCAATGCGGAGGGCGACCGCATCTATTTCACCGACACTACCGCTCAACGAATTCTCGTGGCCGACCTTACTGAGGCCGGCGTCGGCGAGGTGCGACCCTTTGCCGATACCGGCGCGCTTTTTCCGGATTCCTATCCCGACGGTCCGGTCGTAGATGCCGAAGGCTATGTGTGGACGGGGCTTTATCTCGGCGGCAGAGTTGCGCGTTTCACACCTGACGGCGAACTCGACACCACGATCGACATTCCCGCGCGTGACGTGACCAAGATGGCCTTCGGTGGCCGCGACCTGCGAACCGGCTACGCGACCAGCGCGACCAAAAATATGGAGCCAAGCGATATGACGGACTATCCCGATGCAGGTGGTCTATTTGCCTTCGAAGCGCCTGTAGCAGGGTTCGCCCAGCCAAAGGCGAAATTGGGATAATGCGCTGGGCCCTCGCCACGCTCGCCTTGTCGCTTTCCGCGAGCGCGGCAGCAGCGCCCGTCCTCGGCCCCGGCTATGGCGAAGGAATGGTTCTCCAGCGCGGTGAACCGATCGTCCTCGAAGGGCGCAGTGCAGCCGGTGCGACCGTGACGGCAGAGCTGAACGGTGCAAGCGCCAGTGCGAATGCGGATGCCGAAGGCAGGTTCCGGATCACCCTGCCCGCCCGTCCCGCCAGCATCACGGGTGTTAACCTGACGCTGCGGGACGGCACGGGTGAAACACGCTACGAAGACATGCTGATCGGAGATGTGATCCTGTGTTCGGGCCAGTCGAACATGGAGCTTTCGGTTGCGCGAGCGCTCGACACCTATAACCAGTTACAGCAGGCGGCCGATGACGGCATCCGCTTGTTCAGGGTTCCGAAGGCGACTGCGCCCGTCCCTGCGAAGCGGTTCGCAGAGCCCGTCTCCTGGGTCGGCGCCGACAGCGACTCCGTGGTCGAATTTTCCGCAGCCTGCTTCTACATGGGCAAGCGCCTCCGTGCGCTCGATCCTTCCGTTCCCGTCGGTCTCATCCATTCCAACTGGGGTGGGAGTGCGGCGCGCGCCTGGTTCACGCCCGAAGGTGTGTCGGCAATGGAGGGCGCCGACGTGCTGGAATTGCTGCGGTCGTACGACGAAGACCCCTTCCTGGCGACCCGTGCCTTCGTGCCGCGCTGGAAGGCCTGGTGGCGGGCGCAGGACGGTGGCCGCGAGCCCTGGTTGAATTCCGACGAACTCGAATGGACTCCAATCCCGCAATTCTCCTTCTGGAACGAATGGGAAGGAACCGGTCTCGATACCGAGCCACGGGCCAACGTGTGGCTGCGCCAAACCATAATGCTGACTGAAGACCAGGCAGCCCAGGATGGCTCCCTGTCAATCGGTGCTATCGACGATCTCGACCTGACATTCGTGAATGGCGAACCGGTAGGTTATACCTTCGGCTGGGGTGTCGAGCGGACTTATACCGTCCCGAGGAAGTTCCTGCGCGAAGGCGAGAACGAAATTCTCATCGCTGCCAACAACATGTGGGATACAGGTGGCTTTTTCGGCGGGCCGGAGCGCCTGTTCTTCACGCCGGGTAATGGCGATACCACCATACCGCTGGGCGCTGATTGGGAGTACGCAATCTCCGACGTCGAGGGCGTGCCGCCCCGTGCACCATGGGACGCCAACGCCGGTGCCGGTGTGATGCACAATGCCATGATAGCGCCGCTGGGCCCGATGCGGCTCGCAGCCATAGCCTGGTACCAAGGCGAGTCCGATGTCGGCCAGCCAGCCTACGACCGCAAACTTACCACGCTGTTCGAAGGCTGGCGGGCACAGTTCGGCGAGCAAGCGAAGATGCTGGTCGTCCAATTGGCGGACTTCGGCCAGCGGGTTGCCGAGCCCGTTGAGTCCGGCTGGGCCCGATTGCGGCAGGAGCAGCTTGCCGCGGTCCAGGCTGATGGCAACGCCGATCTGGTGACCGCTATCGATATCGGAGAACCGACCGATATCCATCCGGCCAACAAGAACGCTCTCGGGCTACGCTTGGCGGAGGCTTTCGCCGGGCGAGCGATGCCGAAACCCGCTTTCGCCTCTCGCGAAGGCGACCGGGTCATCGTCGGTTTTCAAGATCTTGATGGTGACTTGACCGCTTACGGAGGGCCGACAGCGCTAGGCGTGGAGCTTTGCGGGTCCACACAAGACAGCTGCCGGTTCGTCTACCCAAGTCTCGATGATCAGCGCCTGGTGATCGATCTGCCCGCTGGCGCCTTGGCTACGCGAGTTCGCCATGCCTGGTCCGATGCGCCGATCGTCAACCTTTACGACGCAGGTGGCCGGCCAATCCCGGGCTTCGAGCTGGAAATAAATCAATAATGATGGACCGCCGGACAATGCTGGCGGGCGCCTCCTACGCCATGGCATTCCTGGCGGGTGGATGCGCAACTAGTTCCTATCCGAAAGCGCCTGGCTTCGTCCGCCGAAGCGCGACGCAATTCCTCCGCGACGGCAATCCCTATCGCATCGTCGGCGCCAATATGTGGTACGCCGCCTGGCTTGGGACCGACGCCGAATACGGCGACCGGGCGCGGCTAATGCGCGAACTGGATCGGCTGCAGGCCATGGGCCTCAATAACCTGCGGATCATGGCGGCAGCGGAAGAAGGCCCACTCAACAATTCGATCAAGCCGGGCTTCACCCGCGCCGACGGGCGCACGAATCCTGCGCTGATGGAAGGTCTCGATTTCGCGATGGCGGAGATCGGCAAGCGGGGCATGACGGCTGTGCTGGTCCTGTCCAATTTCTGGGAGTGGTCCGGCGGTTTGCAGACCCTGCTCTACCGCGCGACAGGTCAATACATCGACATGGGCGATCCGGACCATCCGTGGCCGGCCTTCGCCGATGCGACAGCGGGTTTCTATGCCAACGAAGCAGCCATAGAGAGCTACCGGGCGCATGTCGCAGCAATCGTCGGGCGGACCAATTCCATTACCGGCCAGCGCTATGCGCGGGACCCCGCGATCATGAGTTGGCAGCATGCGAACGAACCGCGCCCGGGCGGTGGAGCCGACGCCATCGCGCAATTCCGCTCGGCCTATCTCGACTGGATCGCCTCGACTGCGGAACTTATCCGCTCGATCGACGGCAATCACCTGGTCTCGCTTGGTCAAGAGGGCACGCAAGCCACTTTCGGCAGCGAGGAACTCGTCGTCGCGGCACATGAGACCGTCGATTACGTCACCGCTCACATCTGGCCGCTCAACTGGGGATGGGTCGCAGGCGACGATCTGCCCGGCACTTGGCCAGCGGGCAAAGCCAAGGTCGAGGATTACCTGGCTGTCCACACCCGGCTTGCAAAAGACATGGCCAAGCCGCTGCTAATCGAGGAGTTCGGGTTCCCGCGCGACGACGAAGCCTATTCACCCGATACGACCACCGAATATCGCGAGCGCTATTACCGGACGATCTACGACGCGGTCGAGAAAAGTTGGCGCAATGGTGGCCCTTTGCAAGGCAGCAACTTCTGGGCCTGGAACGGCGAGGCCCGCGCGCGCCACGCAGACTTCCGCTTTCAGGAAGGCGACCTCGCTTACATGGGCGATCCCCCGCATGAGCCACAGGGCTGGTATGGGAATTTCGACAGCGACATTTCGATGATCGCGCTGGTCAAGGCGCATGCCGATCGCAAATGCCTCGGGTTGGAGACGCCCTGCCCGTCCTCATTTGGTAGCCGCTAGTGATTGTGGCGCGGTAGTTTGCGCGACGTGCCGCGATATTTGACGGCAAAATCCATGACACCGCCCTCGCCCAGCTGACCGGTCTTTTCGCGGAAAAGTTCTTCCCATGGCGTATTGCTTTCGGGAACTTCCGGTGCGGGTTCGTTGGCGAGCCGACGGGCGATTTCGTCTTCCTCGACCAAGGCGTTACAGCTCCGCTCGTTGAGATCGACGCGAATTGTGTCGCCCGTCCGCAGCCATGCAAGTCCGCCACCCACCGCGCTTTCGGGAGAGACGTTCAGGATCGACGGGCTATCGCTCGTCCCCGATTGACGCCCGTCGCCCAGCGTCGGGAGCCATTGTTTACCTTCGCGGATCATCCGCTCCGGCGGCTGCATGTTGACCACCTCTGCGCTGCCCGGCCAGCCGATCACGCCCGAACCGCGGATGACGAGGATGCAATCTTCGTCGATCTCCAGCGAAGGATCGTCGATGCGGTGATGATAATCGTCCGATCCATCGAACACGATCGCCCGTGTCTCGAAAATATTTTCGCACCCTGGCCGGGACAGATAGCGTTCGCGGAATTCGTCCGAGATGACCGAAGTCTTTAGAATGCCGAAATCGAACAGATTGCCGGTGAGCACCATGAAGCCAGCGCGCTCCATCAGCGGGTCGGCGAAGGGCCGAATCATCTCACGATCCTTGCTTTCCCGACCCACAAGATTCTCGGCCATTTTCGCGCCGGTACAGGTCGCAGTATCGCCATGCAGAACCCCCGCCTCGAGCAGTTCCCACATCGCTGCGGGCACGCCGCCGGCGCGGTGAAAACGCTCGCCGAGATAGGCCCCGGCCGGTTGCATGTTGACGAGGAGTGGCAGGTCGTAACCGTGCTCCTGCCAGATTTCCCGTTCAAGCTCCACGCCGGCATGCCGGCCCATGGCGACGATATGTGGCTGGGCATTGGAAGAACCGCCGATCACGCTGGTCACCGCGATGGCGTTTTCGAACGCTTCGCGTGTGAGGATGTCGGAAGGCTTGAGATCTTCATGCACCATCTCGACGATCCGACGGCCCGTGCGATAGGCCATCTGACCCCGTTCGCGATAGGGCGCCGGGATTGCGGCGCAGCCGGTTAGGGACATTCCCAAAGCTTCGGCCACCGCATTCATGGTGCTCGCCGTTCCCATGGAATTGCAATGCCCGGCGCTTGGTGCGCTGGAGGTTGCACGGTCGAGGAATTGCTCTTCGTCGATCTCGCCTGCCGCGAGTTTGCGACGGCTGCGCCAGATTACCGTGCCCGAGCCAACCAGCTCACCCTCGTGCCAGCCGTCGAGCATCGGGCCTCCCGAAAGGACGATTGCAGGAATGTCGACCGTGCTCGCCGCCATAATCTGACTTGGGGTGGTCTTGTCGCAGCCCGTGGTCAGTACGACACCGTCGATGGGATAGCCGTTCAGCAACTCGACCAGCCCGAGATAGAGCAAGTTGCGGTCGATCGCCGCAGTGGGGCGGCGACAATTTTCGAAAATGGGATGGACAGGGAACTCGATCGGTATCCCGCCTGCATCGCGGATGCCATCGCGCGTACGCTTGGCAAGGTCGATATGGATCCGGTTGCAGGGAGACAAATCACTGCCCGACTGGGCGATGCCGATGATCGGCTTGCCGCTGCGCAACTCCTCGGGTGTGACGCCATAGTTCATGAACCGCTCGAGATAGAGAGCGGTCATGTCCATGCGTTCGTGGTTATCGAACCAGTCGCGCGAGCGCAGTCTGCGCTGGCCGTTCTTCTCGGTCACTCTCGGCTTTCCGGTTTGTTGAAAGAGGATGCGAGGCTCGGGCCCGCATCCGAATTGCGCCTGACTAGCTTATAGGGAAGGGTGAGCTGCTCACCCGCACTCTCCTTCCCCCGGCCGGCCTTTTTGTAGGCCTTGGCAATCATGGAAACCGCCTGGGCAGTCATTTCGCGAATAGGCTGGCGGATCGTAGTGAGTTCCGGCCAGATCGAGCTAGCAAGTTCGGTATCGTCGAAACCGCAAACCGTTATATCGTTTGGCACGTCGAGGTGCCGTCGATGCGCCATCGCCACTGTGGCGGCCGCCATATCGTCATTGGACGCGAAAATTGCAGTCGGCGGACTTTTCGCGTTGAGCAAGCGTTCGGCGGCGACCATGCCGGAGCGATATGTGAATTGTCCCTGCGCGATGAGGGCTTCGTCGATTGCGAGACCTGCATTCTCCATCGCTTCGCGATAGCCTTGAAGGCGTCGCTCGCTGGCGACCTGTTCGGGATTGCCGACGATAAAGCCGATGCGTTCGTGCCCAAGGCCGATGATGTGGCCAGTCATGTCGAAGGCGGCCTGGAATTCGTCAATCAATACGGCCCCGTGCGAACCGCTGGCCCGGCCCGGACCAACCGCCACTGCGATTGCGCCCGCGTCCTCGATCTCATCGAGCACCGACTGGTCGTCGCACAAAGGTGGCGGAAGGATGAAACCGCCAATACCGCCGTCGATCAAACGGCGGATGAGCTCGCCGTAATCGGGCTGCGTCTCGGTGCTCTGCACGACAAGATAGATATCGCGCCGGCTGGCTTCCTCGAGCGCCCCCATCAGGAATTCGCTGAGATAGGATGCCGATGGATTGTCGAAGAGCAAGGCGATCCGCAGTTGCGCTCCGCCCGCCAGCGAGCGGGCTGCACGGTTGGGCACATACTTCAACTTTTCGATCGCAGCGAGCACTTGCTCGCGCGTATTGTCGCGCACGTTCTGTTCGCCATTGATGACGCGGCTTACGGTCATCGGCGAACACTGTGCAGCCCGCGCCACATCGGCAATCGTCGGCGCACTGTTAGAGTTGCGCCTGGCGCTTCGTTTGCGGCCGATCTTGGCCGTCCCTCCTGCTTCACTCATGCGCATCGACATAGGCCCATGCCAGGAAGATCGGCAAGTACGATCATTGGCCCGGAGCCTCCGGGAAGGTTCGGCCGATGTAGGCGTCCAGCGACTCTGCCGGCGGTCTTACGTTCTCCGGTAGCGGCAAGCCATTGAGCGACTGCCAGTAAGCAATCGAGGCATCGCGCCACCAGCGCGCCTCGCGTTGCTGGATCGCCAGACTTTCCGTCACTGCGCGGTGGCGCTGCGGGTCGATGGCATCGAAAAGATCAGTCCACTCGCGCGCCATGGCGTCGACTTCGGAAACGCCTCGATCGTATTCATTCAACAGCTCTTCCCACAGCGACAAGCCGGATGGCCGCTCTGCAGTCCAGGGAACGTGGTGAAACCACAGCAGGAACCGCGGATCGATCGTGTCCGGATCGTCCCAACGGTTGGCGATCCTGTCTGCATATTGCGACAGCGCATCCGACCCGCTTGCAGTTCGGTCGAAACCGATGCCCTCCGCATCGGCGCGATGATAATAGCACGGGTTCCATTCCGGGCGCGGCAAGTCGCAGACCCATGGTGCCGGGCCGTAGTGGTGGCCCGTATCCATGAGATGCGCCAAGCCGAGCGGGGTCATGTAGCCGACCACGGCTTCGCGACTCCGCATCATCATTCGAACGATCTTTTCGATGGCCTCTGGCTCGCGCGTGAAGGTCTGGACGGTCCATTCACGTGCGATCTGTTCGCTCGGCAGTTCGGGGTCCCAAGCGAGGCGGCCGAAGGCGTACCAATTGGCCTGGTCGAAATGCGATCCGCTCCAGTTGCGATCCGAACCGGTGTTCGCCACGCCTGCCATTCCCGCAGGAAGGACCATTTCCGCAACGGTTCCGCCGCGACCGGTTCCATGGTCCAGCACTTCCTCCCACATGGGCGCGAGGAAGGCCGAATGGCTCGCGAAGCCGAGATATTCCTTCGTGATTTGCGCTTCGAACATCAGCTTTGTATTCGGCATCGCGCCGAACATCGGATGAAACGGCTCGCGCGGTTGGAAGTCGATCGGGCCGTTCTTCACCTGGACGATCACATTGTCGGCAAATTGCCCGTCAAGCGGTACGAATTCGCCATACGCCTGCTTGGCCCGGTCGGTTTCGTCTTCAGCGGAGTAAACGAAGGCGCGCCAGATCACCGTGCCCCGATTGCCAATGGCTTCGGCGAGCATATTGGCACCATCGGAATGGCTACGCCCATAGTCCTGCGGGCCGGGTTGCCCTTCGCTGTTCGCCTTGACGAGGAAGCCGCCGAAATCGGGAACGGCGGCGTAAAACTCGTCGGCCTTCGCCTGCCACCATGCCCGGACCTCCGGGTCGAGCGGATCGGCACTATCAAGCCCGCCGATATCCTTCGGCGCGCTGAACCGGACGGACACGTAGAGGCGAATGCCGTAAGGTCGCCACGCATCGGCCAACCGCTTGTATTTGGCGATGTACCGCGGTTCGAGCATGAAGGCGCGGGCATTGACGTTGTTGACCACCACGCCATTGATACCGAGCGAGGCATTGGCACGAGCATAATCGATCATTCGCTGGTCGAGCCGCTCGGGCAGATGCCACCAGTCGAAAATCGAGCGGCCGGCATAGCCGCGTTCGACATGCCCATCCGGATTGTCCCAGTGATTGAGCATGCGCAGCGGCATGGCCGGTTCCGAGGCAATGTCGATGCGGACCGGGTCCACCTCGAGCGACAGTTCACGTAGCAACGCGAAAACACCATAAAGACACGCCAGGTCGCTGCTTCCGCGAATGCGGATGTCCGCGCCGTCCGCGCGAACGGAATATCCAACATCGCCGTCACCGCGACTTTCGGGACAGTCGAGCTTCACGTATCCTTTGGCGCCGCTTCGCAACCGGGATGTCGAATTGCGGGAGAGCCGCGCCAGGCCGACACCCAGTTCGCGGCGAGCGGCTTCCATCGTCGCGCTCGCTTCCGCCGGACCGTCGGAGCTTATCACCGCGCCAGGCCCATGCAGGCCGGCGATACGGTCGAGCGCCTCGCCTTCCAGCGGTGCATATCGCAGCCACAAATCGTACCCGTCCTCGGCCTTGGCTGATGCGTCCGCCAGCAGGCACCCGAGTATCATCGCGATCAGCGTCGCAAGTCTGTTGACAAGCCTCTTTCCCCTCATCATGGTAGCGCTACCACAAAGTCGCGGGCGGTCAAGTCCCGCGCAGGGGAGAGGGACGATTAATGCGGAAATTCAAGCGCACGACGCTTACACTCGGTCTTTGCCTGACGGCGCTGGCACCAATTGCGATACCTGCTGCCTCGGCACAGGACGTCGCGGTCGAGCGGGCGATGGCCGACGCGCCTTACTGGGACGCATCGCTCCCGGTCGAACAGCGCGTCGAAGACCTGCTTTCGCGAATGACTCTGGACGAGAAAGTCGCTCAGCTCATCACCGTCTGGAACAGTAAGAACGAGATCCAGGGCGATGGCGATGTGTTCGATCCCGTAAAGGCGGCCGCACGCTATCCCGACGGGATCGGTCAGATCGCGCGTCCTTCCGATCGTCTCGGCCCCTCCAGTCCGCGCGAAGTGCCGCGCCGGAGCATCGAGGACAGCATCCAGTATGTGATCGATGCACAGCGTTGGGCGATGGAGAACACCCGTCTCGGCATTCCCGTTCTTTTCCATGAGGAGTCGCTTCACGGTTTCGCGGCGAAAGACGCAACGGCCTTTCCGCAATCCATTGGCCTGGCCAGCACCTGGGATCCCGATCTCGTCCGCGAGATCAACGACCTGATTGCTGGCGAGGTCCGCGCGCGCGGCGTCCATCTGGTCCTCTCCCCGGTTGTCGACGTCGCGCGCGATTCGCGCTGGGGCCGGATCGAAGAGACGTTCGGCGAGGATCCCTACCTTGTCGGCGAGATGGGTGTTGCCTCGGTAGAAGGGCTGACCGGCCCCGGCACCGACCGCAAGTTGCGCGACGGCCAGGTCATGGCCACCCTCAAGCACATGACCGGTCACGGCCAGCCGGAGAGCGGCACCAATGTGGGTCCGGCACAAATCAGCGAACGCACCTTGCGCGAAATGTTCTTCCCGCCGTTCGAGCAGGTTGTGTCCCGCACTGCCATCGACGCCGTCATGGCGAGCTATAACGAGATCGACGGCATTCCCTCACACTCCAATTCCTGGCTCCTCAATGACGTGCTGCGTGGCGAATGGGGTTACAGGGGCGCGGTCGTTTCCGACTATTACGCAATCGAGGACATGGCGCGGCTCCATCAGATCGTCCCCGATTACAAGGCTGCCGGCGAACTCGCCTTGGTCTCGGGCGTAGATGTCGACCTGCCGGAAGGAGATGGCTTCGAAAATCTGGCCGAAAGCGTTCGTGAAGGGCGAGTTTCGATGGAAGCGATCGACACTGCAACCCGCCGCTTCCTAACGATGAAATTCAACGCCGGTATTTTCGACAATCCCTGGCCGGATCTCGCGCTTGCCAAGACCTCCAACGGTCCGGAGGGTGTCGCCCTCGCCCTAAAGGCTGCCGAGAAATCCCTGGTTCTCCTCAAGAACGACGGTGTCCTTCCGCTTGACCTGCCGACTGGCGGGGCGAACAAACCAACGATCGCCGTGATCGGACCCAATGCGGACGTCGCCCGCCTTGGCGGATATTACGGCGAACCGCGCGCAAGCGTCACCCCGCTCGAAGGTATTCGGACTCTTGCAGGAGACCGCGCCAACATTGTTCATGCGCTTGGCGTCGAAATTACCAAGGGCGACGACGATTGGTGGGAAGACGAGGTCGAACTCGGCGATCCGGTCGAAAATCGCCGTCGTATCGCCGAAGCCGTTGAAGTTGCCCGCGACGCCGACACAATTCTCCTTTTTATCGGCGACACCGAAAAAACCAGCCGCGAAGGCTGGGCACCCGAGCATCTCGGCGATCGCACCAGCCTCGACCTGGTCGGGGAACAGAACGAGCTGTTCGAAGCGCTCAAGGCTCTCGGAAAGCCGATCGTCGCCGTCCTCGTGAATGGAAGGCCGCCGAGCTATCCGACCGTGGCCGAAGAGGCCGATGCCATCCTCGAGACGTGGTATGCCGGGGAGCAGCAAGGCACGGCTATTGCAAAGGCACTGTTCGGCGAGGTCAATCCGGGCGGCAAGATGCCGGTCACCACGGCGCGCAACGTCGGCCAGCTGCCCAATTTCTATAACTACAAGCCGAGCGCGCGGCGCGGCTACCTCTTCGACGAGGTGACGCCGCTCTATCCCTTCGGTTACGGTCTGTCGTACACGACGTTCGAGTTCGGAGAACCGGTCGCGTCTGCGTCCACGATTACCGCTGGCACACCCGTCACCGTGCGCGTGTCGGTCACGAACACCGGCGATATGGCTGGCGACGAGGTCGTGCAGGTCTATCTGCGCGACGAGATCAGCTCGGTCACACGGCCGGTCAAGGAACTTGCCGGCTTCCAGCGCATGACTCTACAGCCCGGCGAAACGCAGCAGGTCGATGTCACGATCGAACCGCGCGCTTTCATGCTGTGGAACCGCGACATGGAGCGCGTCATCGAGCCTGGCGAATTCACGCTCATGGTCGGCCCGAACTCGCAGGACCTTCAGGACGTGACTGTTACGGTGCAGCCGTGAGCGTCAGTCGCCGCTCGGCGCTGAAGCTTTTTGCCGGGGGTAGCCTGTCCGCGATCGCGGTAACGCAGGCCCCGATCGCTTTGGCGCAAACCGGGCCGCTCTATTGGGACGCGGCGGCACCGATCCCGGCCCGCGTGGCCGACCTGATGGCGCGCATGACGCTGGAGGAAAAGGTCGCGCAAATCCGCACCGCCTGGGCGGCGAAAGGCGACATGATCGACGATCTGGCATTCGTTCCGGAGCGCGCGAGTGCAGCCTTCCCGCACGGGATCGGGCACGTCACCCGGCCCAGCGACAAGCGCGGTGTGCCCGGGATCAGCGGAGCGGCGGGTGGCACCGCGGCTCGCTGGCGCACGCCCGAACAGACGGTCGAGTTCATCAATGCGCTTCAGCGTTGGGCGTTGGAGGACACGCGCCTCGGCATTCCAGTATTACTGCATGAGGAATCGCTCCACGGTTACATGGCGACCGAGGCGACCATGTTCCCGCAAGCAATTGCGCTCGCAGGGAGTTTCGATCTCGACCTGATGCGGCGGGTTCAGTCGACGACCGCGCGCGAGGTTCGCTCGCGCGGGGTACCCCTGGTCCTGAGCCCGGTTGTCGACATCGTCCGTGACCCGCGTTGGGGGCGGATCGAGGAGACCTGGGGCGAGGATCCCCATCTGGTCGGGGAAATGGGAGTAGCGGCCGTCGAGGGTCTGCAAGGCCAAGGCAAGTTCGAGAAGCTGGCCGACGGAAAGGTCTTCGCAACGCTCAAGCATATGACCGGCCACGGCCAGCCCGAAGCAGGCAACAATGTAGCTCCTGCCCAAATTTCGGAGCGTGACCTGCGGGAGAACTTCTTCCCCCCATTTCGCGAAATCGTCCGGCGTACGTCCATCCGCAGCGTCATGCCGAGCTATAACGAGATCGATGGTATTCCTAGCCACGCCAACATCTGGCTGCTGGGAGAGATTCTGCGCGGAGAATGGGGCTTCGATGGCGCAATCGTCAGCGACTACGGCGGCGTGCACGAACTGGCCACACTTCATGGTGTAGCCGACGATCTCGAGGACGCAGCGCGCCAAGCGCTGATTGCCGGGGTCGACAGCGAATTGCCCGAAGGCATGGCGTTTGCGACGCTGGTCGACGCGGTGAACGAAGGACGTGTCGAGCAATCGTTGGTCGATACGGCCTGCGCGCGGATGCTGACCCTGAAATTTCGCGCCGGCCTCTTCGAAAACCCCTATGGCGACGCGGCGCTCTCGCAACGCCTAACCGGCAATGCCGAAGCACGCGCCTTAGCGCTCGAGGCGGCGCGCAAAGGCGTCTGCCTCCTGACCAATAAAGGCGGCGCGTTGCCACTCGACCGCGCGAGGGTGGGCCGCGTTGCCGTAATCGGACCCAACCACGCGATCGCCCGGCTTGGCGGCTATTCGAGTGTCCCGAAGCAGACGATAAGCCTTATCGAAGGCTTGCGGCAGGTCGCACCCGAAGCGGACTTCGTTACCGCGCAGGGCGTGTTCATCACGACAAGCGAGGATCGTTCGCAAGACCTGGTCTATCTCGCCGATCGAGAGGAAAACCTGCGCCTGATCGAAGAGGCGGTCGAAGTCGCCAGCACCGCGGATACGATCATCCTTGCGATCGGGGATACCGAACAGACAAGCCGCGAAGGTTTCGCCACCAACCACCTTGGCGATCGCACCGATATCGACATCGTCGGCGAGCAGAACGAACTGGTCGATGCCCTGGCCGAACTCGGCAAGCCGCTGATCGTCGCTGCCTATAACGGGCGCCCGCCCAGCTGGCCCAATGTCGTCGAAAAGGCCGACGCGATCCTGGAATGCTGGTACCCGGGACAGGAGGGCGGTGTCGCAGTGGCCGAAGCGCTGCTCGGCGATATCAATCCGGGGGCAAAACTTCCGGTGACGGTCGTTCGCAACGAAGGACAGATACCCTACTTCTACAACCACAAGCCCAGTGCACGGCGGGGTTACCTGTTCGACAACAAGGGGCCGTTGTTTCCCTTCGGCCACGGGTTGTCCTACACCTCGTTCGTCATTTCCCCGCCCCGGGCGAGCGAGGCATCCTATTCGCTGAACGAAGCCATCCGGGTCGAAGTCGACGTCCGCAATACCGGCGAGCGGGCAGGCGACGAGGTGGTCCAGCTTTACATTACCCGAACCGATGTTTCGGTCACACGTCCCGTGCTCGAGCTCAAGGGTTTCGAGCGGGTGACGCTGCAGCCCGGTGAACAGCGGACTCTGACCTTCGCTATCGAGCCGGACCAGCTCACGATCTGGAATCGCGAGATGCAGGAAGTGAACGAGCCCGGCCCGGTCAAGCTATCGGTCGGCGCCAGTTCCGCCGAGCTTCAAGCCATCGATGTACAAATCGTCTAGGAGAGCAAAGAGAATGCCAAGCGACTTCCAAGTCTCGCGCCGCCAGGCCCTTGCGGGGCTGGCAGCACTTCCGCTGGTATCGTGTACCGGCGGGCTATCGGATGCAGCAACGGGCACGATGGACACCGCTTCTGCGGCTACGCGCTATCCCAAGCCGTCGCTGAATGCGCTGGCGCAGCGCGGCGGGCGATATTTCGGCAGCGCGATCGCATCCACGCCGGGACGTACCGACGCCGGATCGGTCCAGAACCCACACTATACCGATTTGATCAAAGCCGAATGCGGCATGGTTGTCCCTGAAAACGAGATGAAGTGGCAGACCGTCCGGCCGGATCCCGATACATTCGATTTCTCACGTATGGACGATATTGCTGCCTGGGCGCGGACGAACAAAATGGCCCTGCGCGGCCACACCCTCTTGTGGCACCGGCCGCAGTGGTTTCCGGAATGGCTCAACAACTACGACTATGGCGCAAATCCCGTCGCCGAGGCCGAACGCCTGGTCACGGAGCATATTCGGGCAGTGACCGACCGCTACCGCGGCGTCATCACCAGCTACGATGTCGTGAATGAGGCAATCGATCACGAACGCAACGCGCCGATCGAAACGAGTCTGTCACGCGCAATGGGAAGCCCCGAGGCAGTCATCGACCTGGCCTTCAGCGTGGCCCGGGAACAACTCCCCAACGGCCAGCTGGTCTACAATGACTACATGAGTTGGGAACCTGCCCACCGAGAGCACTGCGACGACGTCTTGCGCTTGCTGGAAGGGATGATGAAACGCGGCACCCCGGTCGATGCACTCGGCATCCAATCGCATATCGAGATGTTCGAGATCGACCCTGCGACCGGGGTTGGCCCTTATGCGGAGCGCGAGTGGCGCCGTTTCCTGGACGAAGTCACCGGCATGGGATTGCGGCTGCTCATCACGGAGTTCGACGTGAAGGACAAGGCACTGCCTGCCGACATCCCGGAGAGGGATCGCAAGATCGCCGATTATACGCGCCGCTATTTCGACGTGATGCTCGACTATGATGCACATCTCGACGACATCCTAGCCTGGGGCATGGTCGATAAATTCAACTGGCTGCAATATTTCGATCCGGCCGAGCGGACCGATGGGCTCGAAGTGAGGGGGACGCCTTACAGCTCCGATTATGAGGTCAAACCGATGCGGACGGCCATCGCTCAGGCGCTGATCGAGGCAGCCTAGGCCGCGGCTCAAACACCTGCAGGCAACGGGCCGTGTCACTTTCGCAGTGGCGCGGCCTTTTGCTATGCGAACGCCCGCGTCGCTGCGTTGGGTTCGAGACCTTCAGCCGAAGCACGACAACCGTCCGCGCTTGATGACTCCAACAAAAAAGGCCGCGCTACCAGGTTCGGTAGCGCGGCCCATTTCGAGAGGATCAATCGCGGGTGTTAGAAATTGCCGCGAATGATGAAGGAGAACCGGCGGTCGTTCATGAAGTAGGACCGCGGTGCCAGGTCGTCCGGATTACCCGTGTACGCCTGCGTGGTCTTCGTCACCTCGTTGAGCAGATTCACACCCTGGACGCCAACCCGAAGGTCGTCCGGGAGATCGAAAATGTCCTTGAGATTGATGAACAGCGAGGCGTCCAGCTGTCCCGTCGGCTCGTTGAAAATCGAGTAGTACGGGAAGATGACGTCCGAAGCCGTCAGCAGGAAGCGCGAACGCCAGTTGTAGGCCGCACGGAGCGAGATCGGCCCCTTCTCGTAGAAGCCCGCCACGTTCACATTGTGCTTCGACAGTTGCTCCAACGGCAAGTTGCCGGGTGGAATGGTAGAATCGGTCGGAACGTTGCCACCGTTCAGGAAGGTATTGGGCAGGCCCGAGCTGTCGATATAGGTATAGTTCGCCTGCATCCCCAATCCATCGAGCGGCGCCGGGAGGAACTCGTAGGTCTGCTGGTATGCAACTTCGAAGCCCTTGATCTTGCCGGTGCCATCGAAATTGGCAGGGCCGCGAATGGTAATATCGCGCGATTCCCCGCTGGCATTCGTGATCGTCTCCGTACGGACGGACTGGAAGAAGAAGTTTTCGACCGACTTATAGAAGCCGTTCAACGTCAGCGATCCGACCCTGGCGAAGTACCATTCCAGACTTGCATCGAACTGCCAGGCTGTCGCCGGAAGCAGATCGGGCGCACCCGCCGTTCCGGTGAAGTTGCCCGAATTGTCGATGCTGGCCGTGAAGTAGTTTCGGATATAGCTGTTCTCGGGGCGCGTCATCACCTTCGATCCGGCAAGGCGCAGGATCAAATCATCGGTAATCCCGAACCGCAGGTTGGCGCTGGGCAACCAGTAGTCGTATTCGTTGTTGACCTGGTTGAAGATGAACACGCCATCCGCGAAGTTCTGCAAGCCTTCGTAGAATTCCCGGCCGCGGTTACAGATACCGCCAGGTATGGCGGTACCGCCGCCAGCGGCAGCCGGTCGCTCCCGCGGGGCGCAACGGACGTCGAAGTCTTGGGCAATACCGAGGCCGTCCCGCGTGCCTGCGGTGCGGAAGGTCGCCGACTTGATGTCCGATTTTACGTAGCGCACACCCACATTGCCCGACATCCGGAGATTTCCGAACAGGTTGTCGCTGCCAAACTCGAGCATGAGGTAGGCTGCGTAATCGTCCTGCTTAACCGTCTGGATGTCGGAGGGCAAATAGGGCGTACCGTCGATTGCGCCGTCACGGCCTGCCAGCGGATTCCACGTCGGGGCGGCGCCGAGTTCGATCGCCTGGTCCTGAACCGATCGCAAGAAGTCGACTGAACCTTGATAATCGTCGATCAGGTCGCCGCTGTAGTAGAAGGCACCAGGAGGGCCGGGGACTTCCCCGCGGAAGAAGTTCGGAAATTCGTATCGTTCCGAAGCACCTTCCGGCGTATCCGCGAAATTGACAGGGCGACTACCGGACCAGGTCTCGCTGAGCATGCCCCAGTTATAGGTCGTGTAGCGAACCGTCTGGTCGCGGGTCTGGAAACGTCCGCCGAAACGTGCCCGACGAATGAAAGAATCTTCGTCGAAATCATACGCCCAATCGTTTGCAAAGGCGAACTGGTCGCCTTCGCTATCTTCGGCGTGGTCCATCGCGGCACGCCAGAACTGGAAGCGCGGATCGCTGAAATATTGCGCATCGTCCGCATTCGCCAAGGCTTCCGACGGCGCCGACCAGGTGTAGCCGAGGAATTGGGGACGATGGGGTATGATGACCGGATAGTCTCCGGTCAGATCCAGCTCCTGATCGGCGAAATTCGACCCGAATACGCTGAAATCAAGATTCTCCTTGCGCGATGTCGCATACTGCGCGTCGAGCCTGACCTGCAGCCGATCGGTCAGTTGATGTTCGAGGTTGAGGCTGTAGTCTTCATTTGTCGTCTCATCGAGCACCTGACGACGGGCAAGTGAAAATTGCGAACCGCCGATTGGAACAAAGGGCGACGTGCCGGGATCACCGCGCCAACCATTCGAAGCGTCGACGATGTAACCCGACTGGAACAGGCCGTTCTCATCGTAAACGTAGTCGGTGAAACCACCGACAGGGCACTGGGCTCGCGGCGGCGTCTCATCGTTCGGATCGATCACGCCATTGCTGTCGATCACGTTCGGGCCGTTGGCATTCTGCTGACAACCGATCGGATAGGTCGAATATTCGGAAAGATCGGGAGCCGTTTCGTAAGTGTATTCGCCCCAGCGGTTGGTGGTGTGCGACCGGATGAATTCTGCTGTCACCCGCGTCCGCTCGTCGAGGCTTTCCCACTGGGCTGCAGCACTGATACCGTCGCGCTTGCGATTGAATTCCTGGGTGCGGAACTGCCCGCCGACCGGCGCAACGCGATAATCGGCGTAATCGGCGAAACCATCGGCACCCGCAGCGCCTTCCGTGCCGCAGGTTGAATTTGGCGGGGGCAACGTAGTGGTGTCGGTACCCGACGGTAGTGGATTGCGACAAACGAACCGGTCGGCGGTATTGGCAATCGCCACCAGTTGGCCATCGCGCGTCTGATAGTTCGCAATCTGCAAACCATCGGCGCGGCTTTTGATCTGCGAATAGGCACCGCTTATCAGCAGGCCGAAGCGACCTGCATCGGTAGTCCAGGATTTGCTCAGCAAACCCGAGAACGTCGGCGTCCATTCCTTGCGGAAATCGCCGTAATTGGCTTCCGCACTCAGGGCGATCTTGAGGTCGTCCGAATTGCTGTCGAACGGCTTGCGCGTATTGAGATTGACCGTCCCCGCGAGTCCGCCTTCGATCATGTTAGCGGTCGCGTTCTTGCTGATGATGACCGAGCCGAGCAGCTCCGAAGGGACATCGGCGAAGTTCAGCGCCTGACCGCCGACCCCGGCGGCGAACGCCGTGCGGCCATTGAACTCCGAACGAACGAAGTTGAGGCCACGAACGACAACGCCCGAACCCTCGACGGAGAAGTGATCGGGGTCGTTCGAACCCGCGAATCGGTTGATTGCGACACCGGGGACGCGCTGCAGCGCCTCGGTGACGGAACGGTCCGGCAGGGCGCCGATATCTTCGGCGGTGATCGCATCGACGACCGTATCGGCATCGCGCTTGATATCCTGCGCATTGGCAAGCGACTGCCGGATGCCGGAAACGACAATCACATTGTCTTCGACCGGCTCAGCCTCTTCTTCGATGTCCTGCGCAAAAGCCGCCGAACTGCAAATCAGACTGCTCACCACAAGAGCCGAAGCCCCGGTCCGCAAAAACGATTTTCTGAGTACGCCTCGTCCGTCTGCACGCGCACCGCGGCTGGACATCGCCTTGGCCATAAGACCATCCCTCCCATGTTAGCGCTACCACTATATTGCGGCAGCTTGCTTTTCCTCGACCAATTTAGTTATCGGGATGTGTCGGGCTTGGCAAGAGGGTAGATGGGCTGATTGCCGAAATACTGTGGCAAATTGCCAACAACTCCGAGACGCGATAGGACTGACACCCCATGGGACAGGTGAATGGTATCGGTAACGTAAACCGGATCGAACGAGTCGTAATCGTGGGTGGCGGCACCGCCGGCTGGATGGCTGCTGCGGCGCTGGCACGCTTCTTCAACGATGGGCGGCGCAGGATCGCGCTGGTCGAATCCGATGCGATCGGGACCGTCGGAGTTGGCGAGGCGACCATCCCGCCGATCGCAAATTTCAACGCGATGCTGGACATTCGCGAAGATGAATTTCTGCGCGCGACGCGCGGCACCTACAAGCTCGGCATCGAGTTCGTGAACTGGGGCAGGCAAGGCGACCGCTATTTCCACCCCTTCGGCAGCTACGGCCAATCCTTTCACGGTATCGCCTTCCATCAACTGTTCCTGCGCGAACAGACACGAGGTGCAAGGTCGGGCGCGATCGGCGATTATTCGATGAGCACCGCGGCCGCCAAGGCGGGAAAGTTCGCGCGACCCGCGCCGGGGGCGAAATCGGTCGTCAACCAGATCGCCTATGCCTACCATTTCGATGCCGGTCTCTATGCGGCGTTCCTGCGCAAAATGGCTGAACAGCGAGGTGTAAGGCGCATCGAGGGCAAGATCGAGACCGTCGAACGCCATGGAGAATCCGGCGATGTCCAAGCTGTCGTCCTTGAGAACGATACAAGAATAGAAGGCGACCTGTTCATCGACTGTTCCGGCTTCCGTGGCCTTCTGATCGAAGACACCCTTGAAGCCGGCTATGAAGACTGGAGCCACTGGTTGCCGATGGACCGCGCCATTGCAGTCCCGTCGCGGAATGTAGGAACACCGGCCCCCTTCACGCGCTCGACCGCGCATGGCGCCGGGTGGCAATGGCGCATCCCGCTCCAACACCGAACCGGTAACGGTCACGTGTTTTCCAGCGGCTATATGCAAGAGGACGAGGCGCGGGAGATTCTCATGGCGAACCTGGACGGCGAACCTCTGGCCGAACCGCGAACCCTGCGCTTTTGCACCGGAATGCGAAAGAAAGCCTGGAGCCACAATGTCGTCTCGCTCGGCTTGTCGTCGGGGTTCATCGAGCCACTCGAATCGACCAGCATTCATCTCATTCAAAACGGTATCGCGCGGCTGTTCGCGCTCTTCCCCGACAACCCGGTCAGCCCCATCGAGCGCGACGAATACAATCGCGGCATGCGCGAGCTCTACGAAGACGTGCGCGACTTCATCATTCTGCACTACAAGGCCACGCAACGCGGCGACACCGAATTCTGGCGATACGTGCGCGATATGGAAGTACCGGCAAGCCTGGCACGGAAGATTGATCTTTGGCGATTGCATGGCCGCGTTTTCCGCGAGAATGCCGAATTGTTCGTCGCCGATAGCTGGATCGCTGTGATGCTGGGCCAGAACATCTGGCCGGAAAGCTACGACGCGATTGCCGATTCGCTCGATCCCGACCGCGTCGCGGCAGCGATGCAGCAAATGCGTGCCGCCTATCGCGAAACGGCGGAAAAGCTGCCAGCGCATGAAGCCTTTATTCGCCAATCGAACGGGTGGCATGTTGACGAACCACTTGCCGCGCCCCTGTCGAGCATTGCCTCGTGACTGCCGACCCGGTCACGAAGGTCGTCATTGTCGGCGGCGGGTCCTCCGGCTGGATGGCCGCGGCCGCGCTTTCCCGTGTTATAGGGAAGCTACCCGGATTCTCGATTACTCTCGTGGAGAGCGAGGCGATCGGCACGGTTGGCGTCGGCGAGGCGACAATCCCGCAAATTATCGGTTTCAACCGCATGCTCGGCCTCGACGAGATGCAGTTCATGCGGGAAACCCGCGCGACGTATAAATTGGGGATCGAGTTCGTAGATTGGCTTCGGCCGGGGCACTCCTATGTCCATCCCTTCGGAACCTACGGCCTCGACATGCTGGGTATCGAATTCCAGCACTTCTGGATCCGCGGTAACGAGCTCGGTGACACAACGCCGGTCGACGCCTATTCGATAGCTGCAATGGCCGGGAAGGCCGGCAAGTTCGACTGGCCGCGACCCGACACCAAATCCCCGATGGCGAAGCTTGCCTACGCCTTCCAGTTCGATGCCGCCCGCTATGCGAGCTTCCTGCGCAGTTTGGCGGAGGGCAGCGGCGTTGAGCGCATCGAGGGCCGCGTGGTCGAAGTGCATCAAAACGGCGAGACGGGCTTCGTAACCGGCGTTTCTCTCGACCATGGCACAAAGGTCGAGGGCGAACTGTTTATCGACTGCTCGGGGTTTCGCTCGCTTTTGCTGGGGCAAACGCTCGACGTCCCCTTTAAAGACTGGTCGCGCTGGCTTCCATGCGACAGTGCCGTCGCGGTGCCCTGTTCCCTCGGCGGCCGAAACGAGCCTCTGACCCGATCCACAGCGCGCGCTGCAGGATGGCAATGGCGCATTCCGCTCCAGCACCGGCTGGGCAACGGCCATGTCTTCGCTTCCGAACATATGGATCGCGCAGAGGCCACCAATCTTCTGCTGGCCAACCTCGATGGAGAACCCCTGGCCGAGCCGAACCAGCTTAGCTTCAAGGCAGGTCACCGCGCGCGCGCGTGGGAGAAGAACGTCGTCGCGCTTGGCCTTGCGGCAGGATTTCTCGAGCCACTGGAATCGACATCGATCCATCTGGTTCAGTCGGGGATTGCCCGGCTGTTATCGCTGTTTCCCGACAAGAGCTTCTGCGAAGTCGAGATCGCGCGGTTCAATGCGGAAACCGATCGCGAATATGCCGATATCCGCGACTTCCTCGTCCTCCATTACAGCGCCACGGAGCGCGATGACTCGGAGTTCTGGCGCTATTGCCGCAACCTCGATGCACCCGACGGTCTACGCGAAAAGATCGAGATGTTCCGCAGCTCGGGCCGTATTTTCCGCGAAAACAACGAGCTTTTCACCGAGGCCAGCTGGCTTGCCGTCATGCTGGGACAGGGCATTCTGCCGCAAAGTCACCATCCCGTCGCCCGTGTGCTGGACGACGAAGAAACACTGACTCGGCTTGCGCATATACGCGGCGTAATCGCACAAACGACGCAGCAATTGCCGACACAGGACCAATTCCTGCAGCAGCATGGTGGGGTGATGCCAGCCGAAGAACGCCGTATCGCATGACCGAACTGCCAGCGCCCGCGCCGATCCCCGAGATCGAAGCGCCAGTCACTCGCGAAGCTTTCGAAGAGATCCGCTCGGCAACACGCCCCGTGATTTTGCGCGGGCTGGTCGGGTCATGGCCCGCAGTCGAGGCGGCGCGGCGAAGTGACGAGGCCATCTGCCAGTATTTGATCGATCGCTCCGCCAGTCGGCCTGTCGATGCGATCGCGGCACCGCCGAGAGCCGGAGGACGCTTTTTCTACACCGACGACCTGCGGTCGCTCAACTTCGTCAAGGCGAGCGGGCCCTTACCAGCATTTCTCGGCGATCTCTTGAAAGCGAAAACGATCGATGCACCGCCCGCAATGGCCGTGCAGTCGGAGAGTGTAGAGACACTTGCCCCGCCTTTCGCGCGGGAGAACGTGCTCGCGCTTCTCCCCGATGTCGCGCCGCGCATCTGGATCGGCAACCGCATCCGCGTCGCGCCGCATTACGATGCGAAGGAGAATGTCGCCTGTTGCGTAGCGGGGCGGCGGCGCTTTACCCTGTTTCCCCCGCAGCGAACCGCGGATCTTTATCCGGGCCCCTTCGAACTGACGCCTGCCGGGACGCCGGTGAGCATGGTCGATCTCGCCGAACCGGATTTCGAAGAGTTTCCACGCTTTGCCGATGCCTGGAGCGAGGCGGAGGTCGCGACGCTCGAGCCGGGCGATGCGATATACATCCCCTATGGCTGGTGGCACGGCGTCGAATCGCTCGAGCCGGTGAGCATTCTCGTCAATTACTGGTGGGCGCCAAGAAAGCCGGAGGGGGTCGGCAGCCCCTACGATGCGCTGCTTCATGCTATGCTATCCTTCAAGCATTTGCCGGAGGACCAGCGCGCTGTGTGGCGCGAGATGCTGGACTATTATGTTTTCGAGCGATCCGGCGATCCTGCAGCCCATTTGCCCGCTCAGGCAAAAGGCATTCTCGGTCCGCCAAATCCGGAACTCTTCGCTCAGATGCGCGGGCTTATCCGGCGGGCGCTGGGGACTGCTGGCTGACCGAAGCGAGCCATTGTGCATAGGGCGGCGCAAAATCGATTGCCGCTTGCGCCCGAGCAGCGAAATCGCGGTGGGCTTGCTCTTCTGCGGCGGCATCAGCGTTATGCGCCGCAGGCGGGAGACCGGGCGTGAAACCGAGCGCGACAAGCAGCGCGAAACGCTCCTGCGCCAACAGCGGGTCTTCTTCGCGGAACGGGATGCGACCGCGACGCCGGAACTGATCGAGCTCGTCCGCCACACGGCCCGGCAGCGGTCGCTTGCCGAAAATCGTCTGGGCGCGCCTCGCGGCGAAATGAATTGCCAGCGTTTCGTGCACCGCCTCCATCATCATGATCGACCGGCGGTTGTACTCGTCACGTTCGAGGGGTTCGATATGCTTACCGGGCAGCATTTCCAGCAACAACTCGATTTGGCGGTGCGCCAGGTCGAGATGATAGGGACCGACAGGTTCGAAGCGCGCACTGGCATCGCCGATCGCGATCACGTTGCCGAGCCAGGGCTCGGCAATTCTCCCGGAACTCAGATTGATCGCAGCCAGTGCCGGCGCACCAAGTGTCGCTAGCGCCGCGTCGCGATCCACGCCCTCGCCAGTTCCCAGCATCGTATGGAGACCGTCGCGGCCCGCAACTTGCGTCACCCAACCCGTGTCCACCAGCGACACACGGTCTTCGAGAGCAATTACTGCATCAATAGGCCGTCCGACATACACCATGCGTGTCGGCAAAGTGTCCGACCAATCGATCAGGGCAAAATCGGGATGCGAGGCGGACAGGGTGGCGGCCGGTCCGCTGCAATCCACGAATAGATCCGCTTCGACCCGCCCCTGACCGGCCAGCCGGATCGCCGCGATCGATGCGCCCTCGCCGATCTCGACAGCCTCGATCTGACCTTCGATGTAGTCGACGCCCAATGCCTGCGCACGCTCGATCAGCAGGTCGCGATAGGCGGCCGGGTTCCAACGCAGCGCATAATCGACCTCCGAAAGCGGCGTCTGCTGGTCGGGCGGCGGAGGTGCGAAGCGGCCTGCCTCGGCCAGCATTTGCGCGATGGAACCTTGCCGGCGATCGTTGCTTCCCAGTTGCCGCGTTCCGCCCCATTCGCGCGCGAAGGCGGTCTTGAGCGTCGGGTCGAGAGTCTCGCCATAGGAGAAGAGGCCCTCTTCGCCCGCGGCGCTCCATCCCTGAAACCGCGTAACCAGCCGATAGCTGCCACCTGCCTTCAGGACTATCTCGCTCTCCTCCAGGCCCAGCCGCTCATGCATCGAGGTGGAATTCGGCAGGGACGTCGGCGCGAAATCCGCGAAGGAAGCGGGATTCGGCTGCTGCCCCACGAGCACGACCTGACTGACCGGCATGGCCTGGCGCAGCGCGGCGGCGGCAAGGACGCCGACCTGCCCACCGCCGACGACGACGATGCGGCGACACGGGTTGCGCGGCGCGCTCATGCCGCGTCCGCGATGCGAGCGGCCTCTCCGCGCAAATACTCGCGATGGTTCGGCATGGCCCCGACCTCCCGCAAGACTGCTTCGCGAAGCCGCTCCGTCGCCTGCGCAAGCTGTTGCGGATTGCCGAGCGCAGGCCGCGTATCGTGCCGTTCCGGCAGCATCCCCTGCCCGACATAGACCGCAATCCAGCTGGCATCGTAAAACAGCCCGTCAGAATATTTCTCGATCCGGGCCGCCTTGCGCCACAGTTCCAGCTTATCGGCGAGGCTGTCGGGCACGGTCATCGTGCGCACGTGGTTCCAGAATTCGGAATCGTCGCGCGTGGTCGCATGGTAGTGCAGGATCAGGAAATCGCGCACGCGATCGTATTCCATGTCGACCAGACGGTTGAACTCCGCCCGGTCGCGCGGGTCGATCGCGCCGTCCTGCGGGAACAGTTCGATCAGGTAGGTGATCGCCATCTGCGCTAAGTAGATAGAGGTCGATTCGAGCGGTTCGAGGAATCCGCTCGCCAGGCCCACGCCGATGACGTTGTGGCTCCATGAATTGCGCCGACGACCGGGGCGAAAACGCAGTATGCGCGGATCGGCCAAGGGCTTTCCTTCGGCCGCCCCGACTATCGCCTCGCAAGCGTCCTCTTCGGAGATATGCGCGCTGGAGAAGACATAGCCATTGCCCATGCGGTGCTGTAGTGGGATCTGCCAGCGCCACCCGGCCGGCATGGCAGTCGCCGTGGTATAGGGTCGGATGTCATCGGTAACATGGCTGCATGGCATTGCCGCCGCGCGGTCGCAGGGCAGCCAATGGGTCCAGTCCTCCCAGTCTTCCTTCAGTTCCTGCCCCAGCAGGAGCGAGCGGAAGCCCGAGCAGTCCACGAACAGGTCGCCTTCCATCCGGCGGCCATCTTCGAGGACCAATGCGGTTACATCGCCATCCGCGCTATCGCGGTCGACCGATGTCACCTTGCCTTCGTGACGCTCTACCCCGATCGACAGGCCGAATTCGCGCATGAACGGGCCGAATAGCGTCGCGTCGAACTGGTAGGCATAGCCATAGGTCGATGCCAGACTGGTATCTTGCGCGGGCGGGCGAAACCGGTTCGCCTGCGCGGCAGCCACGGCGAGCGAATAGTCGCCCAGTGGGCGGGCAAGGCCCTGCCGCTGCAATTCGAGCCAATAGTGATGGAAACCGACCCCTCTCAGCTCTTCGCCGAAGGAACCGAAGGGATGGATATAGCTCTCGCCGATACGCCCGAAATCGCGGAAGTCGATGCCCAGCTTGTAAGTCGCATGGGTGGCCTTCATGAAAGCCGCTTCGTCGATGCCGAGCGTTTCGACGAAGCCGCGAATGTGCGGCAGCGTGGCCTCCCCCACGCCGACGATGCCGATGTCTTCGCTCTCGACGAGCGCGACATCGGCAAGATCAGGCAGCAGTCTTGCGATGCCCGCCGCCGTCATCCAGCCCGCCGTGCCGCCGCCGAGAACGACAACGCGGACTTTCCTGCGGCCTGCGGGCATTTTTTCGCTCATACGGACAGGGCCTAACCCTGCATTTCCTCGAGTTCCAGCCCCTTGGTTTCGCGGACCATCACCCAGACGAACACGATCGAAACGGCAGCACTGATCGCATAGAAACCATAGGCCCCCGAAAGGCCGATACCGGCCAGCATAATCGGAAAGGTCATGGTGATACCGAAGTTTGCGATCCACTGCGCAAAACCGCTCACCGCCAAGCCGGACCCGCGGATCTGGTTGGGGAACATCTCGCCCAGCATGACCCACATCACCGGGCCCCAGCTGAAGTTGAAGAACGCCACATAGACATTCGCAGCAATTAGCGCCGCGAGGCCGGCATTGTCTGACAGCTCAAGCGTTCCTTCGACAAGCGAGCCGCTCATGAACGCGACGGCCATGATCCCCAGCGTGATGGCCATGCCTATCGAGCCGATCAGCAGCAGCGGCTTACGTCCCAGCCGATCGATCAGGGCGATGGCAAGGATGACCGAGCCGATCGAGATCGAACCGCTCAGGATGTTGATCTTGAGTGCATCGGATTCGCTGAAGCCGACCGCCTGCCACAGCACCGCGCCGTAATAGAAGACGACGTTGATGCCGACCAGCTGCTGGAACACGGCCAGCCCGATGCCCACCCAGACGATCGTGCGGATCTTGCCGCTCGTCTTGTCGACGAGGTCGGACAGGCGCGGAGCATGGTCGTTGGAAATCGAGGTCTCGATTTCGCTGACCTTGCGGGCCGCGACATTGCCGCCGAACAGACGCTCGAGGACCGTATGCGCCTGGCTGCCTTCGCCTCGCGTAACGAGATAGCGAGGGCTTTCGGGAATGAAGAGCAGGGCCACGAGGAAGATGATCGCCGGGATCAGCTCCATCCAGAACATCCAGCGCCACGCCTCGAACCCCATCCAGAAAGCCTCGGTCGAGGAACCGGCGTATTCGGCGAGCAGATAGTTCGACAAAAACGCCGCCGTCAGGCCGACGATGATCATTACTTGTTGCAAGCTGGAAAGCCGACCGCGAAGATGCGCCGGAGTGACCTCGCTTATGTAAGCAGGCGCCAAAACGCTCGCTGCGCCGACCGCGAAACCGCCGATGATGCGATAGATCACGAATTCGGTCGAGGAACCGGCAATCCCGGACCCATACGCGCTGATGACGAAAAAGGCCGCCGCGATCAGCAGTGTCCGTCGGCGACCCAGAATGTCCGACAGACGTCCCGCGACGAATGCACCGACCGCGCAGCCGAGCAGCATGGAGGCGACATTGAAGCCGGTTCCGACATCGTCCGAATCGAAAGCGATCCGCAAGCCGTCCACCGTCCCGTTGATGACGCCGCTATCGAAACCGAACAGGAAACCGCCCAGTGTGGCAACGGCCACGATCGCGGTGATCAGCGCCATATTGGCGCCGGAATGCGCATTGTCCAAAATTCTCTCCCCTCGTCGTGCTGTTGCACAATCGTCCAGTTATGGTAGCGCTACCTTTCACCGAAATTCGCGGCTTGGCAAGCTGCGTTTTCAGATCATGCAAAGAATGTAATTTTGGAGAAATCGGGATGCTGACAGGCAAGAATTTGGTCGCGGGCGAATGGCGTAACGGTGACGGGACCTTCACGGCCGTCGACGCCGCTAGCGGCGATGCGCTCGGCCCCGACTTCGCCGAAGCTACGAAGCAGGACGTCGCCGATGCCTGCGCCGCGGCCGCCGAAGCCCAGAAAGTGTTCGGCGCGCTGCCCTTGGCGGAACGCGCGAAATTCCTTCGCCTCGCCGCCGACAAGATCGATGCGCTCGGAGATGATCTCACCCGGCGGGCTATGGCGGAAAGCGGCCTGCCCGAGGCGCGCCTGACCGGGGAACGCGGCCGGACCGTCGGCCAGCTGCGGCTGTTTGCAGATGAGGTTGAGGACGGTGGGTGGCAAGACCTGCGCATCGATCATGCCGACCCCAGCCGTACTCCGCCCAAGCCGGACCTCAGGATGCGCAAGATACCGGTCGGCCCCGTTGCCGTGTTTGGCGCGAGCAATTTCCCGCTCGCCTTTTCGGTCGCGGGGGGCGACACCGCATCGGCGTTTGCCGCCGGGTGCTGCGTGGTTGTCAAAGGGCACCCTGCTCATCCGGGCACGTCGGAACTGGTGGCGGGCGCGATTGCCGAGGCGGTTAGCGAGTGCGGCCTTCCTGCAGGCACATTCTCGCTTCTGAGTGGCACGGACTATGCGCTTGGCGAAGCTTTGGTGAGCGACCCGCGGGTCGCTGCAGTCGGTTTCACGGGCTCGCGCGCGGGTGGGCTGGCGCTGATGAAGCGCGCTGCGGAGCGCGAAGTGCCAATCCCGGTCTACGCCGAAATGAGCAGTATCAATCCTGTGGTTCTGATGCCCGGCAAACTGGAGCAATCTGCAGAAGAACTCGCATCGGCCTATGTCGGCTCGCTTTCGCTGGGAGCAGGCCAGTTCTGCACCAACCCGGGTATCCTATTGACGGTTGAGAGCGAAGCGACCAGCCGCTTCCTCGCTGCCGTAAAGGAAGCGCTTGGAGCGGTTCCTGCGCAGACCATGCTTACCAGCGGCATCAGCCACGCCTACCGCAGCGGGATCGAGACGCTGGGCGGGCTGTCGGGCGCCGAACTGGTAGGCGTGGGCGAAGAGGGTTCATCGGGCTGCGGACGCGCGCATGTTTACACTGCGACGGGTTCTGACTTCCTAGCGGACCCTGCCTTCGAGCAGGAGATTTTTGGCCCCAGTTCGATCGTGGTGCGCTGCAAGGACCTCCGCGAGGTTGCACAGGTTCTCGACGAACTCGAGGGCCAGCTCACCACAACACTGCATATGATCGAAGCAGATTACGACGATGCGGCGAAGCTCCTGCCCATCCTCGAACAGCGCGCCGGCCGGATTATCGCCAACGCTTGGCCAACCGGTGTCGACGTAACCCACGCCATGGTCCATGGCGGTCCATTCCCAGCCACTTCCGACGGGCGCAGCACTTCTGTCGGAACGCTTGCCATAGGACGGTTCCTGCGACCGGTTTCGTACCAGGATCTACCATCAGTGCTCTTGCCTCAGCGTTTAAGAGATGATGCCCGACCTAAACTTTCCCGCATCAATGGTGAGTGGAGGGCGCTCCCCGATACGTGATGCTAAGGATAACCCCCGCGAATTTCCTGCAGCGCGCAGCTGCTGCGAATAGGCGCGTGCCAATAGCGACATCTTGGGGGCAGAGCGTCCGTTTGCGAATCCATCAGTTGAAAAGCTGATAGTCTGCAAGCGACCCGATTGCGGACGTTCCTGGACTGGCCTCTCCGTTCGCAAAGCTGCCGTTCGGATTTGGATCAAAGAAGCTCCCGTTAAGCGGATAGAGTGGCGTCCTGCTGACAACTTTTTGGTATTCTGCCCCTACTTGAGAAACCGGGAGGGCACCGCTTTGCGGAAAACCACCGTCGTCATTTGCAGCATGATTATCGCTGCCGGGTTGGTTGCTGCTGCGATTTCGCTCTTCATGGGTGGAATACGTCTGTTCCCGCTTACCTTCGCGGTCGTAGCAGTATTGGCATTTGTCTTGGGCTTACCTCTGTACTTGGCAGCGCGCTCCGCCGGTAAGGTTAAGTTGATGACGGCGGCGCTCGCCGGGTTCGTTGTAGGTGCGGCCATTCCTGCTTTTCTTGTGCTGATTGGACCAGCAGCGGATAGTGCTTCCGTTGGCGGCACCGCGACAGTGGTTGGCGGTACTTACACAGTCGCTGGATGGCTCAATAATCTCGGAATGGTCCTCGCCTTTGGCGCCGCCGGTGCGATAGGTGGCGCAGTGTTCTGGGCAGTTGTTCGTGGTTGAGGCGATCCTGAGGAAATCGGCAACGTCCGCATGGCCGTCCTAGTG
Organism: Qipengyuania sp. 902; assembly: GCF_051195295.1. NCBI lineage: Bacteria > Pseudomonadati > Pseudomonadota > Alphaproteobacteria > Sphingomonadales > Erythrobacteraceae > Qipengyuania > Qipengyuania sp. 902. The sequence continues at coordinate 305,706 of NZ_JBNJLJ010000001.1, forward strand.
TGCGCTGCTGGCTGCGTACTTGTTGGAGCATTGACCACCTCCAGCCTCACCATGGATAGAAGTTGCCACAACCCGCTCAGAAATGGCGGCACCTCGATCAGCCCAACTGCTGGCTTCACCCTTCTCGCCGGGAAGGATCAGTGGCCCAAAGTCGAAGCGATCCTCGAAGAGTTTCAGCGCTCGAACGACTGGGCAATCCAAAGTGATGTCAGGCTAAGCGATCACTTCCCTTGGTTCCAAGTCAGCGTATGCGAGGAACCGGGCACTCAGATATTCGCCCACGGCCTTCTCGATTTCGGGGGCCGTGATGAAGTCCGCTTCGATGCGTTTACATTTGCGAATGGGGCCGAGTGGGAGGAAGCGCTCCGCTCGATCCACGACGCGGTAAAGTCGCAGCAGCTTGGCGAGCTCGAATACAAGCACGGTGAGGAATGGTCGAGCGACCCGCCAGGATGGCTGGACTTCAGCGATGAACCGTCCGAGTGAACCGGTCCTCCCCGCGGCGACCTCAACTGAGTGACAATGTCCGTTTCTCTGACTTTGCCTGCAAAACCAGACGGTCCGCCTTGCACCCATAACCAGGCACTCGCATGCTCATGACCAAAACAAAGCCGCCAGTCCGCTTTCAGGTATTTGTAGAGAGCGTCTGAACGTCCAAAATTAGGGCGCAAAGCTGTCGTTCTTACTCGCGAAAACCACTCGACTTCAGCCGCAAGCCAAGCATTGGCGTCCTCATCGCATCATAGCCAATAGGGCGCGGTGCCGGCCCCGATTCTGAGGCGGATCGGGGCCTAGGGTGGTAGGGGCGGCGCGGTGTCGCTCCGAGCAAGGAGAAACACCCATGACTACTGCAACCAAGACTGTCAAAGTTCCTACAGCCGACAAGAGCGAGAGCAGCATTGACAAAGACATCGCCCTGATGAGGCGCACGAAAGGAGCAAGCATCGAGGAGATGGCCACGGCGACCGGCTGGTTGCCGCATACCACCCATGCCGCCCAGAGCGGCCTGCAAACCTAGCAAAAGCGAAATCGGATAGTAGGACACCATTTTGGCTCGGGAGACTTCTCGGCCCGAGTGACTCTAGTCTCTCTAGGTAGACACTCTCTTCGGCAAAGCTCGCATAGGGCAGCCTCGCAAAGTCGCGGAAACGCGGGAGGAAATCCGGCAGCCCCTCGAGTCTCCCGATTTGGAAGGAAATCGAGGACTGGGTGGTGAGCCGTGCTGGGTTCGAACCAGCGACCTACTGATTAAAAGTTAGTGAAACTTCATCGGTAAGTTGGTCGAGCGATGAGGCCACTCTGCGCTTATATCCGTAAATTGCCGCCTAGCGTTGTTATCAGTTGTTGCAAGTTTGATTGCTGTTGCTTACTATCTGATTGCTAGACGCGATTGGAGAGCGGTTAGATGCCTAAAGCAGCAATCACGAAACGGACGGTCGACGCGGCAAAGCCTAGCGAACGCGATCAATTTATTTGGGACATCGATGTCGCCGGGTTTGGCCTCAAGGTCACGCCTGCCGGGGGCAAGGTCTATGTGTTCCAGTACCGCATGGCTCGTCCTGGCGAGGCTGCTCGTACTGCCGCTAAGCGTTACACGATAGGCAAGCATGGCAAGCTGACAGCCGATCAGGCCCGTTCCCGAGCAAGAGAACTCGCTGCGATGGTGGAGATGGGGACCGACCCGCGCCAAGCTGAGATTGATGCGTTTGCCGCCATCGAAGCCGAGAAAACCGCGAAAGCAGAGCGGGTGCGGCTGGAAACAGAGCTCGCCTTCGATCGCGCCGCCGACACATGGCTGGAGTACTATGAGCATGAGAAAGGGCGCCGACCGGCTAGCGTTCGGCAGGCCCGTCTAATCGTTGCAAACCATCTGAAACCGGCCCTCGGCAGCAAGCCAATGCCGCATATCGACCGCAGCGACTTGCAGCCCATCCTCGACAGCATTCCCGCCAAACAGAAAGCCACGAAGCGCGCTGTCTTCGCCTATGCATCGATCCTGTTCGGCTGGGCGGCGAAGCGTGGAATGATCAACGGCAACCCGCTTACTGCAATGGAGCGCCCTTCGCCGCCGGATGCTCGCAAGCGCGTTCTCACTGATGCGGAATTGGCAGACACGTTTCGGGCCACGCAGGATTGCCGCACGCCTTTCGGTGCCTTCTTTCGCCTGCTGATCCTTACGGGCCAGCGCCGCAGCGAAGTCGCGGGTATGGAATGGAGCGAACTCGATCGCGCCAGCGCTGTTTGGACTATTCCTGCAGAGCGCGCGAAGAACAAGGCTGCGCACATCGTTCCTCTTTCTGCACCTGTTCTGGAAGAACTCGATCGCCTTGCTGGCGTGAAAGGCCAAGAAAAGCAGAACTGGCCCGTCAGTGGCTTCGTGCTGACCACGACCGGCGAAAATGCGATCAGCGGTATCTCAAAGGCTAAGCTCGCATTGGACGCCGCGATCGAAAAGGCACGCGATGGCGAGGCCTTGGCTGCATGGCGCATCCATGATCTTCGCCGCACTCTCGCGACCGGATTGCAGCGTCTCGGAGTCCGCTTCGAAGTAACCGAAGCCGTTTTGAACCACGTGAGCGGAGCCAAGTCAGGCGTAGCTGGCGTGTACCAGCAGCACGACTGGAAAGATGAAAAACGCTCAGCACTCGAAGCTTGGGCAAGGCATGTATCGTCGATCTTGAACCCTGCGCCTGCTAAAAATGTAGCCCATCTGAGGCCGGCAATCTCATGATACTTTGGACCTGTTGCCGAGGCCATGGCCAGGTCTGGAAGCCAATGAGTCGGACGCGGCCATCTGCAGGATTTCAGATGGCCGCTCCGTTTCAGTCAAAACTCCCCGGCGACCCCGGCCCTAACAGCCGTTGAGTTACCACCAGCATAGGTGGCCCCAGCGGTAATCGCGAAGTCTCCATCTAGTCGATGCATAAGGCCAAGCGAAACACCAACCTCGCCGCGATATGCCGCAACGTTGCTCGCATAGCTGGTCTTGCCCGCTGCCGAAGGGAAATGTGGGTTGGCTTGGGCTGCAATCGCAGCAATACCCCGCTGGGCATCGCGATCGACGGTGTTCGCAAGATCAAAGGCCCCCGCCAATTGTTCCTCAAGTACACCCACGCGACTCGAGAGCACGCCAAATTGCGCATCGGTGACAGCCGAGAACGCGTTCATAGAGAATCGGATATTGTTGACTGATGCAGCTGTCGCGACGGCGGTAGTGCCAAGTGTCCCACTGCTATCGACGGTGACCGCACTGACCGGTCCGACTTGTGCTGCGGTTGAAGCAGAAATGTCGCCGATTCGTACTGAACTACCCCTGCCACCAATTGTGACTTGGTCGGTGTCGGTGCTCGTTGATTGAAAGCCGATCGCGGTCGAGCGTGCGTGGCTGGCGCTAGACGAACTGCCTACTGCCGTTGTGTCGGCGCGCGTGGCTTCAGCAAGGTTTCCAACTGCAGTTCCGCGAGATCCGCTGCCATCGGCCTGCTGTCCCACGGCAGTTCCATAATTTCCAGCATATCCACCGAATCCAACGGCGGTGCCCCGGGTCGCGCCCACCTCAGAGTTTGTGCCGACAGCCGTTCCCCCGTTGGCTATAACGCGCGACCCAGCGCCTATCCCGGTGCCCGTTTGATTTGTGACCAGCGCACCGGATCCGATTGCATTGGAAAAAGTTTGGCGCGCTTCTGCATCAGAACCTAAAGCGAGGGAGTTATCGCCCTGCGCGTGCGAACCTGCGCCTACGGCGGAAGCACCCTCCCCATTTGCAGAGGCACCGGCACCATAAGCGGACGCGCTCGTGGCATCGGCTACAGCATCCACACCCACAGCGAGTGCATGATCCGCCCTTGCTTGCGCACCAAGAGTGTCGCCATCGCTACCGTCGCTACCTATGGCAATGGCACCTGCCAATGTAGCATTCGCACGACGGCCAAGCGTGATCGCATTATCGGCAAAAGAGTTGGCGCCAGATCCGATCGCGATTGCCCCTTCAGCGGTCGCGTCAGCATCATAACCGACGCTCAGGGAATCAACGCCTGCCGCATCCGACTTGCTGCCTATTGCTGTTGATTGCTGGCCCTCTGCGTCGGCATCTTGGCCAAAGGCGCTGGCGTCGGCTCCAATGGCGGTTGAAAATGCACCTACCGACGTCGCACTATCTGCCGTCGCTTGTGCGAATTCGCCAATCGCTACGGTTTCATTACTAGTCGCATCGCTATTTTCTCCGATCGACACGGCACCTTGAAAGGTTGCGTTGGCAAGCTGGCCGATGGCGATTGCATCAACGTTGCTCGCCGTCGCCTGAGTGCCGACAGCTATGGCTCCGTCGGCAAGGGAACGTGCTCCCATGTTACCAAAAAAGCCCCCGCCAATAGAAACCGATCCGATGCCAGTCGCAAGGCCGTCAATTCCGACCACAACCGCACCCCCCGCTGTAGCTTCACTTCTCACCCCGAGAACTGTGGCGCCCGCTGCGCTGCCAACAGAATTGACACCAATCGCAATTGCCTCGTTCGCTGTAGCAGAACTCTGTGCTCCGAGCGCAATCGCACCAACACCGCTAGTCTCCGAACTTAAGCCGATGGCTACTCCCAACTCCCCAGCCTGGGCATCATTGCCTAGGCTAGTGCCGAAACTTGTCGCCCCGGCATCGGCGCCGACGGCCGTGGCATTAGAACCTGCGCGTGAACCTGCTCCGACTGCGACCGCAATGTCCGATGCTGACGCGGCTGCACCAACCGCGGTCGCGCTATTGCTTGCGCCAGATCCTCCCCCGATCGCCGTAGCACCAGCAAAAGTTGCCTTGGCATTGTTGCCAATTGCCGTTGTGAGTTGCCTCTGGGCAGCACTGTTCGGACCCACAGCTACGCCGCCTTGCTGCGAATTAGAATTTATGCCGATGGATACCGCTCCTCCCTCATTTGAACTCGCATTCGCTCCTAAAACAACTGCGCCCCCACCCTCGGCATACGCTCCAACACCGCAAGCGAGACTTGTGTCGTCGTCATTGGAATCGGCGCCGCCATCATTGTCGGTCGGTCCAAGATCAACATTCCCGTCACCATCGCGATCGAGTAGACAATCATCGGCGCGGGCTTCTTGGAACGGCATCGCCAGTGAGGCCACCGAACATATAGTCAGAGCGCTCGAAATCAGCAGTGCTTTCCTCATGAAATATTCCTCTCTTCGAGAATTAAGGGCTAGTTCAGCCACGCGCTATTCCTAACATTAGATCGGCTAAGTGCCCAGAGTCTATTCTGCGCAAAACTCGAAGAACCACACTTCAATGGTCCGAGGACATCAATTATAATATTGACCAAAGCGATGAACGCAGTCACCTCCCGAAAGCACTTTTGATGTTTGCAGATCCGGACTTTGATCTGCATGATCGAGCGACGGGGATAGGCCGGCCAGCCGACAAGCGCGCTCACTCCTTCGCGCTTCCCCGTTCCTTTTCAGGAGCCGCTGTGGAGCGCGGTTATGTCTGACAATTCCGATCAATTGTCGCCTTTTGCAAAGATTGACCCGAAGGAGCTTGATGGTCTCAATCTTTGGGTAGCAGCCCTGAGGCGTCAGCTCGCCACGCTTAACGAAGTTGCGGAGGAGAGCTTATCAGCGGCCGATGACGAGAAAATTGATCTTATACGTGCTCGACAAGCGTCATTGGCCCTAAGTGTAGCGTTGGAAGCGCTTGCTAAATTCGGGATCAGTAATGAGGATTTTCGTGGCCTGATATGGTTGCAAGAGGAGTTGCTAAACGCAACCGCGGGGGCCTCGAGCCCTATTACGATAAGGGGAGCTAAAAAGCGCGGTGCTCCTCCTCGCCGTGCAGATAAGTTCGTTGTTGCTATGGTCGCCGGGCAAGCCATCAAAAGCCTCTCCCCATTTTATGACAGTGAGAAGGACGCCATTGTCGCGGCCCAGGCAATATTCGAAAAAGCAGGCTTGCGGAGCAGTGCGGGAGGTTCGCTACCGATTCCCACACTTACCGATTGGTACAAAGAGTTTCTCACGGATGAAAGCGCGGCCGTTACAGCGATGAAGCAGCAGGCTGCTGTCTCTCCACCTCAAGACAAGGAAGAGGCCCTGCGTCGTGTGCGAAAGATCGCAGCTTGGGCGACGGCAAAACCACTGTATTCTATGAATATGGATTAATCGTGTTTTAGCCTCATGGCAGGTGCTTACTCATGACGACGCTAACCAAAAGGAGCGTCGTCAATGTCGGAACTCCCCGAAATTCTGAATACCCGCGAAGCTGCCGATTACGTGCGGCTGAGCAAACCAACCTTGGAGCGATTTCGCTGTAGCGGGGACGGTCCGAAGTTTCTGAAATTATCGGATGCGGCCGTGCGCTATCGCCGCCGCGACCTAGATGCTTGGATTGCCAGCCGGCTCGTCAGCTCGACTAGCGAGGTGCCCCATGCTGCATAGAAAAAGGCCCCGCTCGAAGGCAGGGCCGATGATCATGCTGGCAGGCGTTGATCGGCTCTCTTCCTACCGCAATCTTTCCGAGTTCGCAAACTGTCCTCGTGGCCAAGCTAACCGGCACGTCTCGCGCAGGGGGTGGAAATGATCCTCCAATTTACGCGAACTCCCCTCAGGGCGCTGGTCATCATCCCGGGCGATCATCCTTCGATCGATTATTGCCGCCTCGTAGCAGGTGGCTGGCCAATTGATCGCGGAGTCCCTGAGATCGGTGGCCCCCTCCAATTGGTCCTCCGAAAAGCCAAGGACGATCCACGCGGTCTTCCTGTGACCATCCATCCCGAATGCGAACGGAGGGCTGCGGCATGACCTCGATCGTCAAAGAATTCGCTGGTCAGCGCTACGTCCGGATTGGCGAGTTCAAACGAGAACGCCGCGACGGGACGTTAGCGACGGTCCTTCGCTGGCAGTCGCACTGCGCTGAGTGCGGGGATCCTTTCGAGATCACCACACCAAAGGCCTCAAGCAAGTGGCAGCCGAACCGGAGATGTCAGACCCATAAACGCCCAGGCGTGAGGGTGAAATCATGAGTGCGGCGGAAAAGCTCTGTGCCGACCTGTTGGAGGCGGCACTCTCATACGCGGCTAAAGGCCTGCCGGTCTTCCCATGCAAGCCGGATAGCAAGCGGCCTTATACTTCGCACGGCTTCGAAGACGCTACCACGGATCCTGCTCGTATCAGGGAGTGGTGGGCTCGTTGGTCTAATGCGATGATCGGCATGCCAACAGGCAGCGGCACCGGCTTTTGGGCGCTCGACGTAGATGATCCAGAGGCTTTTGAACGGGCAATCTCGTTTGAAATTCCCGAAACGCGGCGCGTCGACACCGGCAAGGGATATCACCTCTACTTCAAAGCTGACCCGGCTAACCCCGTCACGAACAGACAGCGCAATGCGAAAACCGGATGGCCTTTCCCCCAACTGCCTGGCGCTGAAACTCGCGGCGATGGAGGATATGTCATTGTCCCCCCGTCGCGTCATCCTTCCGGCCGGATTTATAGCTGGCATGACGAAGCCAGCTTGCAGCATGCGCCAAAAGCCTTGCTCTCGATCGTAACGCGAGTGGCGAGAAGGTCTCCAGCTAACGAGAACGCGCGACCTGTCACGCCAGCTAGCCGGATTGGACACACTCGCTACGGACAGGCAGCGCTCGATGCCGAGTGCGACGCTATCCGAGGGGCGCGGGATGGCGAACAGGAAGCTACGCTCAATCAAGCCGCGCTGAAAATCGGGGCCTTAGCAGCTGGCGGGGAGGTCGATCGCAGTTCGGCCCGGGAAGCTCTGATCGAAGCAGGGGAAGCGATGACTTCCTTCGATCCTCGCCAGCCTTGGACGCCCAACAGCGTTTGCGCGAGGGTCGACCGCGGGCTCTCCGATGGTGCGAAAAATCCTCGCGGTGCGCCTGAGAAGGGCGGTGTGACGCTCGATCACTTCAGAGCGTACATGCCGCAGCACAATTACATCTTTGCGCCCACAGGCGAGCTCTGGCCGGCTACCAGTGTAAACTCCCGAATTCCGCCCGTCCCCCTGAAGAACCGTCGCGGCGAGCCGTTGCTCGACAAGAAGGGCGAGCCTGTAGAGCAGAAGGCAAATGCATGGCTCGATGAAAACCGTGCTGTCGAGCAGATGACATGGGCGCCCGGTCTGCCGCCGGTCATCGAAGACCGTCTCGTCTCCGAAGGCGGCTGGCGCGAAGAGCCGGGCTTCAATGTTTTCAATCTCTATCGCCCGCCCCTAATGATGGAAGGCGATCCGGCGAAGGTGGGGCCGTGGATCGATCACCTTCGGCGCGTCTATCCTGACGACGCCGATCACATGATCAACTGGTTCGCCCATCGGGCACAGAGACCGGAAGAAAAGATCAATCACGCGCTCGTGCTTGGCGGTGCGCAAGGGATCGGTAAGGATACGATCCTCGAAGGACCAAAGGCCGCGATAGGTCCGTGGAACTTCTCCGAGGTTTCACCGCAACATTTGCTAGGCCGCTTCAACGGCTTCGTAAGGTCGGTGATCCTTCGCGTCTCGGAAGCGCGCGACCTGGGCGACGTCGACCGGTTCGCCTTCTACGATCACATGAAAACCTACACGGCCGCTCCGCCTGACGTTCTGCGCGTCGATGAAAAGCACTTGCGCGAATACGCGGTCTTCAACGTCTGCGGTGTGATCATTACGACCAATCACAAGACAGACGGCATTTATCTGCCGGTCGACGATCGGCGCCACTACGTGGCCTGGTCGAACCTGACACGGGAAAGTTTCTCGGAGGATTACTGGTCGAAGCTTTACACTTGGTACGAGCGAGGCGGACTCGGTCACGTCGCAGCCTATTTGCGCTCGCTTGATCTCTCGTCATTCAATCCGAAAGCCCCTCCGCCGAAGACTCCAGCGTTCTGGGATATCGTGTCGGCAAATGCCACGCCTGAAGATGCCGAGCTAGCAGACGCGCTCGATGTGCTGGGGTGGCCAAGTGCGACAACTCTCGCCCAAGTCGCAAGCGTCGCTCCTGAGGATTTCCGTGCGTACCTTACCGATCGCCGGAACAGTCGGCGCATTCCACATCGGCTGGAACAGTGCGGCTACGTGCCGGTGCGAAACGAAGCTGCGCGCGACGGCCTGTTCGTCGTGAACAAGAAGCGCTGCGCAATCTACGCGAAAAACACCCTCTCAATCCGTGACCAGATTGTCGCGGCCGACAAGCTTATCAGGAGGTGAAGTCAATGAAGTCAGTGATCCACCATTGCACTCCAAATCAGGAATATAACGAAAACAAACCCTTAGAAATGGCAAAGCGTACACGCGTGAAAGGAATTGGGACGCAATGCGCGATCACTGACTTCACCGATCTCACTGATCAGGTGGAAGGAGGTAGGCATGTCTGAGAATACGTTTGAGACCGGCACTGACATACAGGTTGGCCAGTACGCCCGCGTGCCCGCGCGCGTGGGGGAAGGCGAACTCACACCGATCCAGCAGGAAATCTGCGATCGAGTCATGAATTGCGAGAGCGTCCGATCTATCTGCGAAGATACGGCCATGCCGAGCCGTACTACGGTGCTGAAGTGGCTGGCCCAGAGCGAAAGTTTCCGCACCGCCTATGCGTTGGCACAGCTTCTTTCATCCGATCAGCTGGAGGAAGAAGTTATTGAGATCGCCGATGACTCGAAAGGAGATTTCGTGGATGGCGAAAAGGGCAAGGAATTCGATCGCGAGCATGTCGCAAGAGCAAAGCTTCGGATCGATGCCAGGATCTGGGCGGCCTCCAAACGGAACCCCAAAAAGTACGGCACTGCCAGCACCCTCAATTTCAATGATGTGCAAGCCCAGAAACGTGAGCATTCACGGGCGGAGATTGCGGCACGCCTAGCGGCCATGATCGAAGACCGTCGCGAGCAAGGCCTGTTGCCCGATCTGAGCGAAGGGGAGGACTGACCGATGGACATACTTAGATGGATGAAGGGCAGCACGCCTGAGAATGCCGAGAGGTTGCCCTGCTCATCCTCGAACAAGGCACGAAAGAGCGCACCCCTCAGTGGCACGCGAATATCGACGCTGCGATCGAAGAGCAGAACCTCAATTTTGAGATACGAGAACCGGCGGCCTAGCATCCACCTGAAGGTGGAACAGTCTGAACGACGTTAACGAAAGGAATGCCAATGCCGTACGCCTCGAAGAACACTGCCGATATCGCACCTGATCACCGTCGCAAGCTTCCGCTTCGTCCGAAGCCCGAGGTGTCGGGTCCACGCAATTCCGTGTCGCCCTCGCCCACGGCGCCCAGCGCCTGGCCAAAGGGCTAAGCCGATGGCCACCCCTCTGCATCGCGAACCGATCGTGTTGAAAAACAGCTCGTTCAGGCGACCGCCGGAAGTGGTGGCTGCGACGCGGCAATGGCATGTGCAAGATGCGACCGCGCAGCCGAAGCCCAAATTCTATGATCCCTACGCCGATCTCTATCGGTGAATTGACCTCGAAACCGAAGGAGTACCGACATGAGTAACATCGTCCCCGATCAACCGACTGGCAAATACAGACGGGTCGATCTTCCTGTCAGTGAACGCAAAACCGATGTCGAGAAGTTCCTCGGCTATCGCATGGAGCCGGTCGAAGAGGACACGTATAGCGTTCTCGGCGATAAGTTCTATGGCCGCCCGATCGTCGGCAAGCCTGCCAAGGGCAACGGCTGATGTGCGGCCCCGCCCTCGTTCCAGCGCTCATTGTGGCATCCACAGCGGCAACAGCCGCGGGGCAATTGCAGAGCGCGGCCTACGCATCCCGCATGTCTCGCTATCAGGCGCAGGTAGCTGAGCAGAACAAGCAATTGGAGCGCGAAGGCGCCGAGGATGCAATCAGGCGGGGTCAGGATCAACAGAGGCAACTTGGCCGAGACATCGCCAGCCGCGTCGGTGCTCAAACCGCACGTATGGCTGCGAACAATATCGATGTGACGATGGGATCAGCCGCGCGAACGATCGCCGACACTGAGATGATTGGGCGTGAAGACATGGCAGCGCTCAGCGAGAACATCGATCGCCAGGTCAAGTCTCAGCAAATCAGTGCGTGGAACTATGAAAGCCAGAAGCGCACCGCGATGATGGAATCTCGACAAGCTAGAACGGCCGGCATGTTTGCGGTCGGAACAACCTTGCTTGGTGGAGCTACCCAATACGCAGGCTTCAAAGCGCAACAGCGTGGAGCCTGAGTAAGGGGCGACGGTTCAATGCGACCCGACCCGTCGCCCCACCATATAGGTGGCCCTTGCATCCCATACAAATACTGCTAACGTTCGTTGCTAGGAATTGTATGGAGCCTAATAATGTGCAAGGCAGTGGCTTATTACCGCGTTTCGACCAAGCGCCAGAGCGCGAGCGGTCTCGGTATGGATGCGCAACGCAAGGCTGTCGAAGATTGCTGCCGGCAACGTGGGCTCGATCTAGTCGCACCGCCCTTCGAGGAAGTGGAAAGCGGGAAGCGTAGCGATCGGCCGGAACTGGCGAAGGCAATTGAACGCTGCAAGCTGACAGGTGCAACGTTGGTGGTTGCCAAGCTTGACCGCCTCAGCCGTAACATCGCGTTCCTTACTGCCCTGCAGGAAAGCGGGATCAAGTTCATCGCTGCCGATATGCCGGAAGCAAACGAACTGACGGTGCATGTCATGGCTGCAGTGGCCCAGGCAGAGCGCAAGGCCATCTCCCGCCGTACGAAGGAAGCTCTGGCTGCTGCAAAGGCTCGTGGCCAGAAGCTCGGTAATCCTAACGGTGCTGCAGTGCTGCGCCGGCATGGCGGTGGCGCGAAGCTAGGCGCTGAAGCAAGGGCCAAAGAAGCCGAGCGCTTTGCAATCTCGCTCAAGCCGACAATCGAGCGACTGCGCGGCGAGGGGCACCAATCCTTGGGCGCTTTGGCCAAGGCGCTGAACGCTGAGGGTATTCTAACGCCTACTGGTCGCGAGACTTGGCACCCTTCCGGCGTGCGGAACCTTCTGGCCCGTCTAGGCTAGTGGCTCTCTGAAACTTTACAGTTTGATCCTAGTGACTAGACTTCCCTCTTATAGGGGGTGATCCATGAAACACGTAATGGCTGGTTTAGCAGCGATCGTATTCGGCTTTTCTTTGAGCACCGCGGTCGTGGCACAGGATCGAGTACCGCTCCTTACAGCCGATCAAATGCTCGAGAACTTGGGCAATGAGAAACAAGCCCCATTAGCTCAGGTGATCCTTCACGTGGTGTCACTTTCCTTGAGTGCGGCGAACGCCGACCTGGAGAGCAAAGAGCAGCCGAAGCTCTATTGTGTTCCGATACATCTGGCGCTTACTCCAGAACAGAATCGTGGCATCTTCGAGGACTACTTAGCGCGTTCGCCAGAAATGGGTGAGTTCCCCTATTTTATGATCATGCTGTCAGCGCTCCAAGACACGTTCCCTTGCGAGTAGTGGCATTGCTTTCATCGTCCATCCTGACCGCTACAGCTCGTCTGGCGTCTGAACGGAGGGCTTTGGATGGACTGCTATGGCGAGCGGTCTTTTTGCTCTTGAGCACGAGGGGTCGACACACTGGCCACGATTATTGGGTGGATCCGCGTTCTGACTTGTCTCACGGCCTACCACGATACGGTTCGCAGGCTACGCCGTCACCATCACCATCCATGTGCGCACCATAACCAGGCAGCCCGCGATAGAGCGGAGTTGCTCCTGCAGCTCGGGCCTCTGTGCAATTTCGATAATAGACACCCGTTTCCTGCACAGCCCTGAGAGCTGCCGCCCTATTGGCCTGCCGGAGTTCCGCTTGGTGCTGCCGATCAGAACGAGCTTTCCGTTCGATCATTGCTTGCCGCTCTGCAACGGAGTGCGTGTCGCCCGCGCGAAACTCAGATAGCATCTGAAATTCCGAGGACCAAATACCTACGCCTCGGCTGCGCGCTGCTTCTTCGGCAGAGACGTACGCGCTGGAGAAATCCCGTAGTGCTACCGCATAACCTTGGCGAACCATCTGCTCGCCGAGATCGTACCCACCAACGAGGCAGGTAGCGACGATCCGGCCATATTGGTCGGTTGAGCGCTGGGTGCAATTCACACTCCCTCGCTCGACCAACGCGGCAAAGGCACTGGATGCGTCAGCTCCACAGGACCAAGCTTGTCCATCGCGGTCGCACGTTTGATGTTTCTCGACCGCATCGATCCCAAAAAGACGGAAGCGGGCCTCGCCGATCTCCAGACTATCTCCATCGACGGCCCGGACCTTGCCTACATAAGTTTGGGCATTGGCTGGCGTTGAGACGCACAACCCCATGATCGCTGCCACCAGGAGTTTCAAGCTGCCAATTGCGCTTGGACCTTGCACGATGTTCTCCCCCCTATTTGAATAGATCCATGGTCAGCCACTGGCTCGATTCAGTCAATGACTTCCCCCTACAGAATAGCGCCTACGGATGACGCGTCACTTTGGCGCTAGACGGTCTTTCGCCGCAGTTTTCGCAGCGCAGCCGCGCGATCAATTCGTAAAGCTTCATCGAAACAGGCAGCCAGTGGACGCGAGCAAAATCACGCAGCGGATAGGTCACGTTCCGATTGCAACGGCAGTGAATGCGCAGAAACGCATTCGGCTGATACCATATCGGATCGACCGGTTTCGGGCTGGTGTAGTCGGCCATCGCCCTCAATTGCCAAATGCGGAACGATTCGGAACCTACGTCTGATGAGGAGTAGTGGAACGCGGTCACAGGGGTGCGATTATCACGCCTTGTGAGGTGAACGTCTAGGTGACTGTGAGTCTCTGGGCGCTCAATGTCCTGCCTGCCGCATTATCCGCATTGCCATGGCGCGAGCAGCATCCGCCCAAGTTGTCGACCTTTCGATCTCCTCAAGGGGAGTAGCTAGGATCACCATCTGATCCCCTTGATGCGCCTCGAACGGAGCGAAGACGATATATTGGGGATCCCGCTTTAGAACACCCACACACCCGGCATGAGCAATGTTTTTTCGTGCCTCATAGTGAAATTTGGACTGACGCTGGAGATCTTTCACCTTTGCGAGAACCTCCGGCACCGCACCAGCGTCGCGGAGTCGCTGTCGCAGTTTGGTCCACCCCATCGATAGCTGAAGCCTATCGTAATCTTTCGCTCCTTCGAGAAGCGACCGATTTTCTACGACGGTGAGCATCGCGCGAAATTGACTTTCGAATCTCGCCCAAGCGAGCGTGCATTCGGCCATGGCCAGCTTATGCTGATCTGTAAGTCCCGCCTGATCGATATCGTCCATGTCGATTTTCATGGATGGGTTGTGGGGCGCTCTGGGGGATTGATCAATGCAGAGGACTGACGTTCTCCCGGCGCCCGATAAGATATCTTCTCAGAGGTCTGGTAATAGCCCCGTTTGCTCAAGGAGTCCCATGAGGTGCTGGCCTAATCGACTGAGCCGAGCGGCTCGCCATGCCAAAAATTCGAGGTCGCCGAGCGGCATACGCCGGGTTCGATGCTGGGGCCCTTCATGCCCGACCGTAGGAAAATCCTGAAACGTCACTCCCCAAGCCGGCATTACCTGCATCCGGGCGTGAGCAATTAAGTGCCGCAAGTGCGCTTGGGCTTCGAACCGTAACAAAAACCGATCCGCAGTTCCTCCAAAGCGAGCGAGATCCCCCACCGAGAAAGCTTCCCGCAGAAAAGCGATACGCTTGTCGGCGTGGTATGGCATCTTCTCACGAAGCGCGGCGTATTGCGGAATTTTAGAGATTCGTAGGGTGAGTTCGCCGATCCGGGTTTCGATGTAACCGTAGGCTGAGACGATTGCGCCCCGAAAGAAAATCGCCGCCTCAACCTCGCCGCGAGGGACCCAGGGGTTTACCTCAACCGCATACGCACTGCGCGCCAAGCCTTTAGCTTCTCTAAGATGCTTGTTCAGGGGCTCGGAATAATAATCGGACATGACGAAAGCATTCCGCGTGCTTGCTATCTGATTGCTGGATAGGAACTGCAGCACTTACTTCAGAGCTAATGACAACTAAGTCATTGGAATCGTGGTGAGCCGTGCTGGGTTCGAACCAGCGACCTACTGATTAAAAGTCAGTTGCTCTACCGACTGAGCTAACGGCCCGACCACGGTGGGGCACCTAGGCATGCGGCGGTGGGCGGTCAAGCGGCTCTTGCTTGTTTGCGTGCATTCGCGTGGCTACCACCGGCCGAGGACAGGAGCCGCACGGGATTTATGGTCGAACCGCTGGACGCGAAAGCAGCGCAGAGCCGCACCGGCGGGCCGTCGTTCACGCTTGGCAACCGTTTGCTGCGGGTGGTGTGGCAGGCCTGCTGGCTGGTCCTGTGCCGCTGGACGCCGCCGCCGCTGCATGGCTGGCGGGCGCTGATGCTGCGTTTGTTCGGCGCGTCGCTGGGGCGGGGATGCCGGGTCCATGCGAGCGTGCGGATCTGGCTGCCATCGACGCTGACGCTCGGCGACAATGTGCTGATCGGGCCCGGTGCGCGCATCTACAATCAGGGCCGCATCGCCATCGGCAACGACAGCGTGGTTTCGCAAGGCGCGTTTCTCTGCGCGAGTACTCACGACCTGTCGGACCCCGACTTCCAGCTGCAATTGCGCCCGATCACCGTGGGGCGGCGCTGCTGGGTCGCGGCGGAGGGGTTCGTCGGGCCCGGGGTGACCATGGGCGACGGAGCCGCCCTCGCCGCGCGGGGCGCGCTGTTCGAGGATGCGGACAGCTGGACCGTCTATCGCGGCAACCCGGCCACTGCCATCAAACCGCGCGCGCTTCGAGCTGCCGCAGCGTGAGGCCGGTCAGCGGATCGCGCCAGCCAGGTGCGATCTGCGCTGCCGGGATGAGTACGAAAGGACGCTCGCGAAAAGCCGGATGCGGAATCGCCAGATCCGGCGAAACCCAAATGCCGCCGGTCCACAGGACGATGTCGAGATCCAGCGTACGGGCCCGCCAGCGTTGGCCTCGCCGCTGCCGGCCGAAGTCCCGCTCGACTGCCTGCAGCAGTGAAAGCATGTCCGGCGGAGAAAGGTGGCTCGCGACCAGTATCGCGGCATTGGCATAGCGCCGCTGCGATGGCCCGACCGGCGCGCTTGCGATAATCGGAGAGACCGCCAGCACGTCCAGCTCTTGATCGGCGAGAACCTCGATCGCAGCCCGGAGTACCGCGCGCGGCCCGCCTACGCCGGATAGCCGCATGTTCGACCCCAGCGCCAAGATATAGCGATGTCCGCTTGCCTCGCTCATGCCCCAGCCCTAGCGTCGCGCACCGCCCTTGGGAACGGGCCGGAGCGAAGGGGAGACAGGCGATGCGTAAACTGATGCTGGCACTTGCAGCGGGAGCCGCGGTCTGCGCGCCCCTCGCCGCGCAAGACACGAACGCGGTCGAACAGCGCACCGAGCACCAGCAGATGATGCGCGCGCTCTATGCCGACATTATCGCCTTCCGCACCGCGCGCGGCCACCAGCAGATGGACGAGATGGTCGCCTATCTGGTCGGGCGGTTGTCCGAAGCGGGTTTTGCAGCCGAAGACCTCATGGTGACCGATTACGACAGCGAGGGCGAGCCGACACAGGGGCTGATCGTGCGCTATCCCGGCAATGGCGCGTCGGGCAAGAAACCCATCGTCATGCTCGCCCACATGGACGTGGTCGATGCGCTGCCCAAGGATTGGGAGCGCGCGCCGTTCACGCTGACCGAGGAAGACGGCTATTTCTACGCGCGCGGCACGCAGGACAACAAATACGGCGTCGCCAACCTCACCGGCACCTTCATGCGGCTGAAGCAGGAAGGCTGGGTGCCGAACCGCGATCTCTACCTCGTTTTCTCGGGCGACGAGGAGACCGGCATGATCTCCACCCGCGCGCAGGCCAAATGGGTCGCGGAGAACGTGGACCCCGCCTACGTCCTCAACTCGGATGCGGGCGGCATCGGACTGGCCGACGACTTCTCACCGCTCGCGCAGCAGGTGCAGCTGGCCGAGAAGACATATGTTACCTTCGACCTCACGGTGACCAATTCCGGCGGCCATTCCTCGCGCCCGCGCAGCGACAATGCGATCTACGAGCTGGCCGCCGCGCTGACGAAGATCGCCGACCATCGCTTTCCCGTCCGCGAGAGCGAGCTCACCCGCAGCTATTTCGCGGCGCTAGGCCAAAGCGTGCCCGGTGCGCTGGGCGATGCGATGACGCGCTTTGCCGAGGACCCGAGCGATGCCGAGGCCATCGAGATCATCCGCGCCGATCCCGGCTTCGTCGGTACGCTCGGCACGACCTGCGTCGCGACCATGCTGGAGGCAGGGCATGCCGAAAACGCTCTACCGCAATCGGCCAGCGCTGCGGTCAATTGTCGGGTGTGGCCGGGCGAGGGCGTGGATAGCGTGAAGGCGACGCTGGCCGAGGTCATCGGCAATCCCGACGTCGCGATCACCCAGCGCGCAGAGGCAACCGAGAGCGGCATGAGTAGCTTTCCCGACGAGGTCCGCGCGGCGCTGGCCAAATCGCTGACGGCGCGCTTCGGGCGCGACATCCCGATGATCCCGAATATGTCCTCGGGCGGCACGGACGGCATGCATTACCGGACGCTGGGCTACGACACGATCGCCATCGGCGCTGGAGCCAGCCGACCGCAGGACATCTATGCCCACGGCCTCAACGAGCGCATGCGGGTCGATGCTTTCTACGACGGGCTCGACCATTGGTCGATCATCTTGAAGAAACTTGCAGGCGGCTAGAAGACGTCGTTGGGTACGGTGTCGCCCGAGATGTCGCCGAGCGACACGCGCCTCCGCCGCTTCACGAAACCCTTGCGCTCGATCTCGAAGGGCACGAAAATGTTCTTCGCATAGTTCTGCGCGCGCAGCCGAACGGACATACGCTGGTCGTCGCCCCCTTGCAGGACGATGGCCGAGGCGACGATCGTCCCCTCGTCTGCGCGCGTCCGCAACATCGCCGTCAGTCTCCCAAGCACATCTGCGCTGCCATCGACCGGGGCGGTTTCGAGCATGGCCACATTGTGGATCATCCCGTTGGCGCGCATCTCAAAAACTAGTGGGAAGAAATGCCCGTCCTTCTCCATCCGCGCCACGGCGGCTTCCAGCGCGGCAGTAAAGAGCCGGTCGAGCGCGTCCTGAGTGATCCCTGCCGTCACGAGCCCGCTCAGATATCCTCGGCGATGCGCCCGTAGAGCTGCGGTCGCCGGTCGCGGAAGAAGCCCATGCCGGCGCGGTGGATCGCCGCCTGATCGAGATCGAGCGTCGCGACCAACACGCCGTCCTCCTCGCGGCCGAATTCCACCAGCTTGTCGCCCCATTCGTTGGTGATGAAGCTGTGGCCGTAGAAATCGGCATTGCCTTCCTTGCCAATCCGGTTCGCCGCGATCACCGGCATGCAGTTCGACACGCTGTGCCCCTGCATTGCGCGCTGCCACATGCGGCTGGTGTCGAATTCGGCGTCATAGGGTTCGGAGCCGATGGCGGTCGGGTAGAACAGCAGCTCGGCCCCCATCAGCGCCATCACGCGTGCCGCTTCGGGATACCACTGGTCCCAGCATACGCCGACGCCGATACGGGTACCCATCAAGTCCCACACCTTGAACCCGTCGTTGCCGGGGCGGAAATAGTATTTCTCCTCATACCCCGGCCCGTCGGGAATGTGGCTCTTGCGGTAGGTACCCATGATCTCCCCGTCGGGGCCGATCATGGCGAGCGTGTTGTAATAGTGATGCCCGTCGCGCTCGAAAAAGCTGGTGGGGATGGCGACCTTCAGCCTGGCCGCCAGTTTGCGCATGGCGACGACCGAGGGATGTTCGAGCGTCGGGCGCGCGCGGGCGAACAGCGCCTCGTCCTCGACCTGGCAGAAATAGGGGCCGGCGAAGAGCTCGGGCGGCAGGACGATTTCGGCCCCGCGCGCGGCGGCCTGCTCGACCATTTCGCCGACTGCGGCGATATTGGTCTGCTCGTCGTCGCTGCCAAGCGGCAGCTGGAGGGCGGCGACGGTAATGTCTCTCATGCTAAAAGGGACTATTTCTCCTGCAGCGCGAAGTCCACCTGGATAAAGACATTGCTGCGCGTGGTGCCGACCATCATGCCGCCTTCCTCGGGGCGCGGCCCCATGTTGATCGGCGGCGGCGGGGCCACGGGCGGCGGCGGCGCGTTGGATGTGCGCTGGACCATTGCCTCGTTCATCGCCTCCGCACCGCGTATCCAGGTCTCGCCCTGCTGGCCGCCGGCATCGCGGATGTAGAGCACGCGGCTGACCTCCATTCCCGCCGCCTCGGCATAGGCCTCCGCCCGCTGCCGCGCCGCCTTGTAGGCGTCGGCATAGGCGAGGTTGGCTGTGGCTTCGGGATCGCTCATCGTCAGGCTGGGGCCGGAAAGGACGTTTGCGCCCGCCTCCGTGACGGCAGTGACGGCGGCGCCCGCGCGGTCGGGATCGTCCATCGTCACCTCGACCACGTTCATCGCGCGGTACTGCCCCTCGCGGTCACCATATTCGATCCGGCCGACGTTGACGCTCTGGGTCTGGATGTCCTCTTCCGCGACGCCGAGTTCGCGCAGGGCCGCGACGATTTCGGCGATCTTCTTGGCATTGGCATCGCTGGCGGAGGTGGCATTGCGGCTGAAGGTCTCGATCCCGGCGCGGAACTGCGCGCGGTCGGGGCGGCTTTCCGCCTGCCCGCTGGCGCTGACCGAGAGCAGGGTCTCACCGTGGTCTACACCGCGCGCGTCGTCGGCCCGCTCACATCCGGCGAGAGCGAGTGGGGCAGCGGCGAGAGCCAGATAACGAACGCGAATCATGGACAAATCCCTCGATGTAATAATGTTACATCGAGGGATTTGCAGGTGCTGGATGAATGCCAGCTTACAGCTGTGGCAAACCGGTCAATCGCGCTTGCGGAACAGCAGCGTCATGCGGTCGCTTTCGCCCAGGTCGCGGGTTTGCGCGTCCATCGCATCGTCACCGCCGAGCGATGGCGGCATCATCCAAACGCCGCCTTCCCAGTTTGCCGGATCGCGCGGATTGGCATTGACCTCGCTAGTGTCGACCAGTTCGAAGCCCAGCGCTTCGACATAGCCGATGACATCGTCCTGCCGCAGGTAACCCTTCGATCCGTTCGCATAATCCGCGCTGGCATCTGCCGGTGCGCGGTGCTGCACAATGCCGAGCATGCCGCCAGGTTTCAGCAGGTCGCGCATCTTCTTCAGCTCGCTGTCGGCATTGTTCCAGCGCATCAGGTTGTGCATCATGCGAACGACCAGCACCCGGTCGAGCGTCCCCGCTTCGCCTTCGGGAATCGCATCGAGCGTCATCGCGGAGAAGTTCTCGGCCGGGAGCCCGGTGAATTCGGCAGCTTCGGCGGGAAAGCCGGTAGCGCCGGCGCGAATGCGCTGTTGCGCTTCCTCGTTGAAGGGTCCGCTGGTGGGGTCGAAATAGAGGCCGAACAGTTGACCTTCGCCGCCCAGATAATGGCCCAGCACGCGCGTGTACCAACCGCCGCCGGGAGCGTATTCGCCGACCTTCATGTCGGGTTCGACGCGGAAGAAAGCGAGTGTTTCGGCCGGGTGGCGGAACTGGTCGCGTGCGCGGTCGTCGGCACGGCTCGGGTGGTTGATCGCGCCCGAGATGGCTTCGGCATGGGTTGCCGCGAATTCTTCTACGTCGGGCAGTTCGTGGTGATCGGCCATGGCAGGCACGGCAATAGCCAGGGCGGCGGTGGCAAGCAGGATACGCATACAGTCTCTCCCGGAAAATCGATGCGCGCTTCCTGCACCCGCCGCCGGTGGATGACAAGGCGTGAGGCACTTCCTATCTCTGGCGCAAAGGAGATTACGATGAGCGAGACACAGCAGGCGATCGTGGCGGGTGGATGCTTCTGGTGCACCGAGGCGGTGATGAAGGACGTCATCGGCGTCCATGAGGTCGAGAGCGGCTATATCGGCGGCGATGTGCCCGATCCGACCTACAAGCAGGTCTGCACCGGCAGCACCGGCCATGCCGAGGGCGTGCGCGTGACCTTCGATCCGGACGCGATCAGGCTCGGCCAGCTCTACGACGTGTTCCTCGGCACGCATGACCCGACCCAGCTCAACCGCCAGGGCGGCGACATCGGCACGCAATATCGCAGCGCGATCTTCCCGCTCGACGACACCCAGCATGCCGAGGCGCAAGCGGCTATCGAGCGGTGGAACGCCGAGCACGAGGGCCAGAGCGCCGTCACGACGATCGAGACCGGCGACTGGTATCCGGCAGAGGACTACCACCAGGAATACTGGGAAGGCGAAGGCCAGCGGAACCCCTATTGCCAGGCGGTGATCCCGCCCAAACTGATGAAGCTGCGCAAGAGCTTCCAGAAATATTTGAAGGAAGACGCCTGAGCGACAGGCCCGATGCCAGGACCGCATGGCAAGGCGTTTACCGGCGACCATGTCGTCCTCGATGACGGCAGCGTAGAGTTCGCCTGCTCGCGGGATGCGGGCGCCTGGCCCTGGACAGCGCTCCACCCGCACCATCCCGGCGCGATTCAGGCGCTGAGCTATTGGGTGAGCGTGGAATGCGCCGCGGCGCTCGGCAATTGGGACCCCGACAAGTGGTCCGCGCTCACCTGGACGCGCTGGGAATGCGGCGATCCCGATGTCGGGACCTATGCCAGCGGGACCTACCGCCGCACGACGATCGACGGGAAAGAGAGCTTCTCGATCGACTTCGCGGATGCCGAGGGGCGCCACATCTGTCGGCTCGACGGTCGCGGCGTGGTTTTCCGCACCCGCGACTTCGAGGCGTGGCGCAAGGGCGACAAGGTGGCTGCGCCGAAGAGCAGTTCCGACGACTTCGCCTATGCGGATGCATCGCTTCTCGGCCTTGCCCAAGATGAGCGGCCGTTGCTCGGCCCGCTCGACAATGGCACCGCTCATGGCTTGCTCGACACTGCCAATAGCATGACGCCACATCACCCTTGGCTCGACGGCTCGGGCGACCATGTGAACTCCGCCCACCTCGCAGAAGTGGCGCGGCAGTTCGTCAGCCTGACACGCGAGGGTCAGCCCTTCCGCGTCACAAGCGCCGAAATGGCCTTCCGGCACTATGTCGAACTCGGCAGTCCTTTCACCATAGAATTGCTAGGTAGAGGTGACAGCGAGGTCGCGATGCGCGTCCGGCAAGCCGGCCACGACTGCACGGATATCCGCTATGCGCTCGCTGAGGCCTGATCCGCTTTCCACCGCCCGATGAAGAAGCCATCCAGTCCGCCCTGATCCTCCAGCATGCCGGGATCGGTGCGGAGCCAGCCCTCGCTCGTCGGTACGATGCTCTCGGGAAGCTCGTCGGCGCGGATCGCATCGGTTGCCAGCGTGATCGCCGAAGCCTGATCCTCGCCCTCCTCCCGCTCCAGCGAGCAGGTGGCGTAAACCAGAGTTCCGCCGGGTTTCAGCCAGCCCTGGGCGCGCTCGACC
This sequence comes from Qipengyuania sp. 902, assembly GCF_051195295.1. Classification (NCBI taxonomy): domain Bacteria; kingdom Pseudomonadati; phylum Pseudomonadota; class Alphaproteobacteria; order Sphingomonadales; family Erythrobacteraceae; genus Qipengyuania; species Qipengyuania sp. 902. The sequence continues at coordinate 328,110 of NZ_JBNJLJ010000001.1, forward strand.
AGTGCGGATTGCAGCTCAGCCATTTCCTCGATCTGACGCGGACCGATGCGGTGGATCACGTCGGGATGGCGGCGCGCGGTGCCGGTTGCGGTGCAGGGAGCATCGAGCAGGATGGCATCGTATTTGTGCTTCGGCTCCCACGTCAGGGCATCGGTGCGAACGATGCTTGCCTTCAGGCCCGTGCGGTTCAAATTTGCCCGCAGCAGTTCGAGACGGCGCTTCGAGATGTCGAGCGAAGTCACTTGCCAGCCCTGCGCAGCCAGTTGCAATGACTTGCCGCCCGGCGCTGCGCACAGATCGAGCACGTGCCGACCCTCGCCCTGCCCGAGGAGACGCGCGGGCAGCGAGGCTGCAAGGTCCTGCACCCACCATGCCCCTTCCGCGAAGCCCGGCAGCTTCTCCACATTGCCGCCGCGCGGCAGGCGCAGGTGACCGGGCATAAGGCTGTCGGCAGAAAGCTGGTTCGCCCAATGCGCGGTCTGTTCCGGGTCGCGCAGGGTCAGGTCGAGCGGCGGCGGCTCGGCGAGACCGGCTGCGATCGCCGGAGCCCGCTCGCCCCAGCGCGCGGCGACATCGGCAGGCAGGGTCGGCGCATCCGCCAATTGCGCTTCCCGCTTCGTCAGCGTCGAAAACACACCATGTGCCAACCTGCGCGGCCCGCCCGACAGCAGGTCGAGCCCGGTCGCCACCACGGCATGCGGCGGCGTGTCGAGCCGCAGCCACTGGGCGAGCATCAGGCGCAGCACCATGCGCGCCTTGGCATCATCGGGCAGCGGCTTTTTCGTCGCACTGTCGATCAAGTCATCGAGATCGACCAGCCAGCGCAGGCTCTCGCTGGCGATCGCGCGGGCAAGTGCCTTGTCCTCGAACTTGCGCACGTCCTTCGTGGCGGCGGCGAAGGCGATGTCGAGCGTCTCGCCCCGGCGCAACACGGCATCGAGCAGGCGAAGCGAGGCGCGGCGCGCGTGGATACCGGTGGGTTGGGCCATCGCCCGCGCCTCTACCCCTGCTTGAAACTTAGCGCCAGTGCGCGCATTTCCTTTACATGACCGATCGCGCGACCAAACGGCCCGAAGGCTTCGAGAAGCCGTCCCACTGGACCACCGACCCGCCGCCAGAGCCGCAAAAGGTCGAGAACGACGAAGACCTCAGCCCCACCCGCTATGGCGACTGGGTCAAGGACGGCATCGCGATCGATTTCAGTTAAAGAGCAACCAGCCTGATCTTCAGCCCGTCCTTGGGCTTGGGGATCGGCCACGGCTGCCACTCCGGCTCGCCATCGGCCAGTTCGATGCGATAGCGCGGCAGCAACTGCGCCATCAGGATCTTGATCTGCATATAGGCGAAATGCAGGCCCAGGCACATATGCGCGCCGCCGCCGAAGGGGATCCAGGCGTATTTGTGCCGTTCCTTCACCTTGTCGGACGTGAAGTGCAGCGGCTCGAAATCATGCGGGCGATCCCAGTGCTCTTCCATGTGATGCACGTAATGCGCATTGATCCCAACATGCGCGCCGGCGGGGATGGCATAGCCGCCGAACTCGAACTCGCGCAGCGCACGCCGCGGGGTGGAGGGCACCGGCGGGATCATCCGCAGCGCTTCCTTGAACGCCATCTCGGTCAGCTCGAGCTTGCCCAGATCCTCGTAAGCCAGATCGCGCGGTTTGCCGTTGGCATCGACGCCGCCGGTCACCGCCTCGATTTCTTGGCGCAGCTTCTCCTGCCAGTCCTGGTGCTTGGCGAGCTGCATGACCAGCGAGGTGCCGGACGAGGTGATCGTGTCGTGCGCGGCCATCATCAGAAAGTTCATGTGGTCGACCACCTCGTCGACCGGCATCAGGCTGCCGTCGTCATGCGTGGCGGTGGCGAACTGGCTGAACATGTCCTGCCCGCCCCCTTCGGCGCGGCGGCGGTGGGTCTCCTTCGTGAACCAGTCGACCAGGAAAGCGCGCCCGTCGGTCCCGCGCTTCATCTGCGTGAACGGCAACGACTTGCGCACCGGGGCGACGCTGGCCTGCACCATGTCGATGAAGGCGGTGTTGATCTTGTCCGCTTCGGGGCCCCATTCGATGCCGATGAAACTGTCGGCGGCAAGATCCAGCGTCAGCTCCTTAATGGCAGGGTAGAAGGTCATCTCGCCTTCGCCCCAAGCCTCGACCTGCCGCGCGATTCCGCGGTTGAGGCTGCCGGAATAGTGCCGCATCGGCCCCGGTTTGAAGGCGATCGATAGCGCCCGGCGGTCGGCGCGATGGTGATCGAAGTCGAGCAGCATGAGGCCGCGCGGGAACAGCTTGTCGAGGATCGGCCCCCAGCCCTGCTCCGAGGAGAAACTGCGGTTGCGATCGAACAGCATCAACTCGTTCGCATCGGCGCCGATCATGGCGATCTGCCAGCCGCCGAAGGCCTTGGTGCGATACACGTGGCCGTATTGCTCGACCATGCGGCGGGTGAAACCATGCGGATCGGCCAGCATGCGGAAGGTGTTGCCGACCAGCGGCAGGCCTCCGTCGCCGGGGATGTGCGCGAGATCGCGTTCGCCGAGGCGGCCGTCGGACCAATGGGTGAGTTCGGCGGGTTGATGCGGTGCGAGAGTGGCCAAGGTCTTTTCCTGCTACTTACCGTGATGTCAGTAGCCTATCGAAACCCATCTTTCCAGTCTGCTAACACCAGCCGGAAAGTTCGCGGCGCAGCAATGCTTCGAGCATATCGACCCCGGCATCGGAGGTGTTGAGGCAGGACAGCGCAGCGAATTTCTCGCCGCCGCCTTCCATAAAGGTTTCGCGCCCCTCCATCGCGATTTCCTCCAGCGTTTCGAGGCAGTCGGCGGAAAAACCCGGCATCGCCACCGCGAGCCGTTTGGTGCCGGCTGCGGCCTCTTTCTGGAGCGTATCGTCGGTCGCGGGTTCGAGCCATTTGGCCGGTCCGAAGCGTGACTGGAAGGTCGTCACGAAGCGCAGGTTCGAGCGCGCCATCGCATCCTCCAGCAGCCGCGAAGTTTTCCGGCACTGGCAATGATAAGGATCGCCGAGGTGCAAGGTGCGTTCGGGCATGCCGTGAAAGCTGAGCATGAGCACTTCGGGCTCGAAGTCGAGCGCATCGAGCTGGCGCGAAATATCCTTGGCCAGCGCTTCGATATGCACTGGATCGTCGTGATAGGGCGGCATGGTGCGCATGGCGGGCTGCCAGCGCATGTCGCGCAGAGTGTCGCCAACCTTGTCGACCACGGTGGCGGTCGTCGCGCCGCTATATTGCGGATACATGGGTGCGAGCACGATCCGCTCGCAGCCGGCGTCCATCATCGCCTGCAGGCGCTCGGGAATAGACGGCGTGCCATAGCGCATCGCCCAGTCGACGCGGACGCTTTCGCCCAGCCGGGCTTGCATCGCCTCGGCCTGCTGGCGGGTGATGACCGCGAGCGGCGAGCCTTCCTGCGTCCAGACCTTCCGGTATGCTGCAGCGCTCTTCTTCGGCCGTGTGTTGAGGATGATCCCGCGCAGGATCGGCTGCCAGACGATGCCGGGGATTTCGACCACGCGCTTGTCGGACAGGAACTCGCCCAAATAGCGCTTCACCGAGGCGGTGTCGGGTGCATCGGGCGTGCCGAGATTGACCAGCAGCACGCCCACCCCGCCCGAGCTCACGGGCGGGTGTTCGGGAGGCAACTGCTGTTCGCGCCAGGTCAACGGGCTCTCCTTACAGGCCTTCCGACAGGAGCGGCAGGCGGCGGAAGCGCATGCCGGTAGCAGAATAGAGGGCGTTGGCAATCGCAGGCGCGGCAACGGCGGTGCCGAGTTCGCCCGGGTCGAAGGGGTCGGCATCGCTTGGCACGAAGGCGACCTCGATCACCGGACTATCGGCCAGCGTCGGCAGGCCGAGCGCGGCAAGGCGGTTGGGCGATGGCTTGCCCTCGATGTAATTCACGCTCGACCCCGTCGCCAGCGAGAGGCCGAACAGGAGGCCGCCTTCGATCTGCTGGCGGGCAATGTCGAGATTGACGATGCGGCCGATGTCGACCGCGGCGTGGAGCCGCGTCACGCGCAGCCCCCCTTCGCCGAGCGCGGCTTGCGCGACGCAGGCGATGCGCCCCGTCGCGCCTCCGATCGCGTCCATACGGACCATCGCCAGCCCCTGCCCCGTACCGCGCCGCCCGCCGTCCCAATTCGCGATCTGCGTCGCGCGGCGCAGCACGTCGGCCATGCGCGGCGACTGGCCGAGCATATCCATACGGTAGAGCAGCGGATCGCGGCCCGCCTTCTCGGCCAGCTCGTCCATGAAGCATTCGGTGAAGAACGCGGTGTAGGCAGCCGAATTGCCGCGCATCGGGCCGGTCGGCAGGTCGATGCGAACGGGCAAATGCTCCACCGCGATGTTGGCGATGCCGTAGGGCGGGACCGCGCCCCGGCAGGCGAGCGCATCGGCCTGGCCCGCCGCGCGGCGCATGGCGGCTTCCGGAACCAGATTGTCGAACAACCGATGGCCCGTTTCGCGCATGGTCGCCGGCATGGCGAGCTGCGTGCGCCAGGCGACGATCCGCCCGCCGGTCGCCGGCTGGAACGCCGCTGCCAGTTCCGTGACCACCGGCGTGCGCGGCGGGACGGCCTGAAATTCCTGTACCCGCGGCCACATCAGCTGGACCGGGCGGCCGATCGCCTTGGCGATCTGCACCACTTCGATCGCGTGGCGCTTGTCGAGCCGCGCATCGAAGCTGCCCCCGGCGGCGGTGGGGTAGAGCACCACATCGCGCTCCGAGATGCCCGCCGCCTTCGCCGCCGCGCGCCGGGTGAGTTCGGGTGCCTGCGAGGCGATCCACAGTTCGAGCTTGCCGTCCTCCAGCCGCGCCGTCGCCGTCGCCGTTTCGATGCTGGCGTGCACGGCCGGTGCGATCGAATAGCGCGCTTCGAGGTCCGGCTTGGCGAGCAGACCGTTGGCGTCCCCGATGCTCGCTATCGCTTCCGGCTCGACCGTTCCAATTGCTTCGTCCAGCAAGACTTCTACCTCGGCGCTCTCCACCGGAGGCGGGCCGCTGAAGACCGGCGCGAGTCGCTTCAGCGCCTGTTCGGCGATCCACCAGCTTTCGCCCACCACTGCCAGATAGCGCTTCGAGCGCACCACGCCGACCAGCCCGCGCATACCCACGACCGCGTCCTCGGCGAAGCGGCTGAGCTCCTGCGAACCGGTCGGCGCATGGCGGATCGAGGCATAAACCAGCCCCGGCAGGCGGATGTCGCCCGCGAACAGGAAACTGCCATCGACCTTGGCCGGCAAGTCGAGCCGCGGGAAAGCGAGCGGCGTATCGGAATCGATCTCGGCAGGCGCTTCGGCGGCCGGTTCCACGCGCAGGGGCGCCGGATCGGGCGGGTCGAATTCGGCGGCCTCCAGCACCAGTTCACCGAACCTCGCGGTGTTCTCGCCATAGCGGACCAGGCCGCCTTCGACTTCGCACTCTTCCCACTCGGTATCCCAGCGGTCGGCGGCGGCCATGGCCAGCATTGCTCGCGCGCTGGCGGCGGCCTCGCGCATGGGTAGCTCGAAAGCTGCCAGAGATGTCCCACCGGCGGTGGCAATGAAGCGGTTGCCACGTGCGAAATTCTCCGCAAGCAGGCTGCCTGGCTCATCCGCGAGCGACGGAAGGTTGGACCACATCTCCGCCCATTCGGCAGCCAGCGGGACATTGGCATAGAGTCCGGCCGGCGGCACCGGCTCCACCCCGACCTGCCGCCAGTCCGCGCCGAGTTCCACCGCGACCACCTGCGCCAGCAGCGTCGTGACGCCCTGCCCCATTTCGAGTTGCGGCACGGCCACGGTAACGATGCCATCGGTCCCGATGGTGAGCCAGCCGCCGAAATCACGCTCTCCCCGACCGGGCGTCAGCGGGCTGCCATAATGCCGCGGCCATAGCCACCAGGCGACGGCAAGACCGCCGCCAACTGCCGCCCCGGCCACCAGCTGGCGCCGGGTGACGGGCAAATCGCTCAGCTTTTCGCGCCAATCCATGCGTCGAGCTTCGCGGCGATGTCGTGGAAGGGCTGGGCCAGCGGATCGTCGGTCGCGGCCGGCGGCGCACCGCTATCCCCGCCTTCGCGAATGGCGAGGTCGAGCGGGATGCGGCCGAGGAACGGCAGTTCGAGCCGCCCGGCAGCCTCTTCCACCCCGCCCTTGCCGAAGGGATCGGATACTTCACCACAATGCGGGCAGGCATAGCCTGCCATGTTCTCCACGAGGCCAATGACCGGGACGCCTGCCTGATCGAATAGCTGTCCGGCCCGCGCGGCATCGATCAGCGCAAGGTCCTGCGGCGTCGAGACGAGCACCGCTCCGGCCGGCTTGAACTTCTGCAACATGGTGAGCTGCACATCGCCGGTGCCCGGCGGCAGGTCGACCAGCAGCAGCTCCGTATCGCCCCAATGCGCATCGACCAGCTGGGTCAGCGCGCCACCTGCCATCGGCCCGCGCCAGGCGATCGCGCGGCCCGGCTCGACCAGATGCCCCATCGAGAGCACCGGCACGCCGTATTTGCTCGGCACAGGCTCCAGCTTCTCCTCGCGCGCCACCGGTTTCTGGCCCTGATTGCCCAGTATCATCGGCTGCGAAGGGCCGTAAATATCTGCATCGACCAGCCCGACCTTGCGACCCCTGCGGGCGAGCGCGATCGCAAGGTTGGCGGTCAGCGTCGACTTGCCGACCCCACCCTTGCCGCTACCCACGGCGATCAGCTTGCGCGTGGTTCGCTCCGCCATCATGGCGACGCGGACCTCCGCAACATCATCCCGCTTTTCCAGCACTTCGCGGATGTCAGTTTCCAATGCCTCGCGCTCGCCTCCGCCCAACCCGGCGGCATCGACGATGGCGATGGCGCGGCCTTTTGCGATGGCGAGGGATGTAACGCGCGCTGCAATCGCTTCGGGAAACAGCGCTTTCGGATCGGTCGAACTCATGGGCAGCGCTGCTGTATCATCAAAAAGCGCCGTTCAACCCTGTTTTTCCGCCAAACCACACCTATAAAGAATGGCATGAGAACATTGGACGGGTTCACCAACAGGATTTGGCTGGCGATGGCGGGCAAGAAGAGTCCGTGGGGCGACAAGGATGGCGGTCCGGGCCGCGGCTCGAACGAGCCTACGGGAGATGGCGACGGCAAGAACGGGGACAAGACCCGGGGGCCGCGTAATCCGTGGCTTCCGCCCGGCTCCGGCGGCAATGACGGCCGCCGCTCGCCCAATATCGAGGACATCTTCAAGAACCGCGGCCCCGAAGGCCCGCGCCGCAGCGGCGGCGGCGGCCCCGGTGGGCCGAACTTCCGCTTTCCGCAGCGCCCCGGGGGCAAGAGCTGGTTCCCGATCGCAGTCGTCGGCATCATCGCCCTCGGCCTGATCGCGACCAGCGTGCATCTCGTCGGGCCGCAGCAGCAGGCGGTGGTGAAGACGCTGGGCAATTTTACCCGGACGATGGATCCCGGCCTGAATTTCTCCGCCCCCTTCCCGATCGAAATCGTGGACGTGGAAGACGTGCAGGGCGTGCGGACCGAGCGCATTCCGGGCAGTGACAGCCAGGTGAAGCTGATCCTGACAGGCGACCAGAACCTCGTCGACCTCAGCTATATCGTGCGCTGGAACATCAGTGATCTCGCGGCCTTCAAGTTCAACGTGGTCGACCCCGTTGAAACTGTGAAGGAAGCCGCCGAAGCCGCGATGCGCGCCTCGGTCGCGGAGACGGAGCTGGACGAAACCTTCTCGGGCCAGGGCCGTGCGGCCATCGAGCAGGATGTGCGCGAGCGCATGCAGCGCACGCTCGACGGCTATCGTGCCGGCGTCCGCGTGCTGGGTGTCGAAATCGAGAAAGCCGATCCGCCCGCACAGGTGGTCGATGCCTTCCGCGACGTGCAGGTGGCCGAACAGAATGCCGACGCCAACCGCAACCAGGCCCGTGGTTATGCGCAGCAGGTGCTGGCCCAGGCGCAGGGTGAAGCCGAAGCCTTCGACAAGGTGTACGAGGAATATCGCCTCGCCCCCGAAGTGACGCGCCAGCGCCTCTATTACGAAACCATGGAGCGGGTCCTGAGCCAGACGCCCAAGACCATCGTGGAGACGGACAATGTGACGCCGTATCTCCCGCTTCCCGAAATCCGTCGCCGGGCCGACCAGTCGCAGCAACAGCAGCAGCCCTCGACCACCGTAACCGCGCCGGAGGGCCAGTAAGATGAGCACTTTCGTGCAAGACCACCGCAACACGCTGATCGTCATCGGACTGGCAATCATCGCCCTGATGCTCAGCGCCTATGTGGTGCCCGAGGAAGAGCAGGCGGTCGTTATCCGCACGGGTAATCCCATCGGCACCGTCAATACGCCCGACGGCTCCAGCAATGCAGGCATCTACTTGCGCGTGCCCTTCGTCGATTCGGTGCGTCGGATCGAGAAGCGGTTGCTCGACCTCGAAATGAACGATGAGGAAGTGCTGAGCGCCGACCAGCAGCGCCTGCTGGTGAATGCCTATGCCCGCTTCCGGATCGTCGATCCGGTGCGCATGGTGGAACGCGCCGGCACGACCGACGGCGTCCGCAACGCGCTGGAGCCGATCCTGAACTCGGTCCTGCGCCAGGAACTGGGCCGCCGCACCTTCCAGTCGATGCTGACGGCAGAACGCGGCTCGGCCCTCGCCAATGTGCGGGAAAACCTCGACCGTCAGGCCCGCCAGTACGGGGCCGAGGTGGTGGACGTGAAGATCATGCGCACCGACCTGCCCGAAGCACCGCTCCAATCGGCCTTCCGCCGCATGGAATCGGACCGTGAACGCGAAGCGCGCACGATCCGTGCGCAGGGTTCGCGCGACGCGCGGATCATTCGCGCCGATGCCGATGCCGAAAGCGCTTCCATCTACGCCGATGCTTTCGGCAAGGATCCGGAGTTCTACGATTTCTACCGCGCCATGCAGAGCTATGACGCCACTTTCGCCGCCGAGAACGGCGGGGCGGAAAGCAACATCATCCTGTCGCCCGACAATGAATATCTGCGGCAGTTCCGCGGACGTCGTTGACCGTTCGTCGAGCGTGCCCCGCGCCGTTCAAACGGCATTCAGCGCCGCAGCGCAGTCTTGCAGGCAGGAACCCGCAGCCCGCTGCTCGGTAGGTTCACCGAGCGGATGCGCCGCGCGACAGTAGTGAAGAGGATTTGAAGGACGTGAAGCCCGTGCGATATGCCTATTCCGTAACGAGTGCCCTTTTGGTCGGAGGTGCCGCGATCACGCTGGCAACCGGCTATCCGGCAGGTGCCCAGGTGGCCCAGAACGACGATGCGCAGATGGCCCGCGTGGTCCCGCTCGCCGGTGCCCCCGAAAGCTTTGCCGAACTGACCGCGCAGCTGCAGCCCGCCGTGGTCAATATCTCGACCCGCCAGCGGATCGAAGTGCAGCAGAATGCCAACCCCTTCGCCGGCACACCCTTCGAAGGGCTGTTCGGTCGTCGCGGCCAGCAGCAACCGGGCGAGCCGCAGTATCGCGAGGGCCAGTCGCTCGGCTCGGGCTTCATCATCTCGGCAGACGGATATGTCGTCACCAACAACCACGTCGTCAGCCCGACCGGGCGCGGCACGGTGGAAGAGATCACCGTGACCATGCCCGACGGCACCGAATACGAGGCGGAACTCGTCGGTACCGATGCGCAGTCCGACCTTGCCGTGCTCAAGGTCAACCGGCGCGAGGCCTTCCCCTATGTCGAATTCGGCGACAGCCGCCAGGCGCGCCCGGGCGACTGGGTGGTCGCGATCGGCAATCCCTTCGGCCTCGGCGGCACGGTGACCAGCGGGATCGTCTCCGCGATCCAGCGCAACACCGGTTCGGGCGGCGCCTACGACCGCTATATCCAGACCGATGCCGCCATCAATCGCGGCAATTCGGGCGGCCCGCTGTTCGACATGCAGGGCAATGTCATCGGCATCAACAACGCCATCTTCTCGCCCTCCGGCGGCAGCGTCGGCATCGGCTTTGCCATTCCCGCGGAAATCGCCGCACCGATCATCCAGAAGCTGCGCGACGGGGTTGAGATCGAACGCGGCTATCTCGGCGTCAATATCGCGCCTGTCAGCGACGACGTGGCCGATTCGCTCGGGCTCGAACGCAATCGCGGCGAGATCGTCCAGTCGGTCCAGTCGGGCCAGGCTGCCGATCGTGCGGGCCTCGAAGCCGGCGATATCGTCACGCGCGTGAATAATCGCGAAGTGACGCCTGAGCAGACCCTGTCCTTCCTGGTCGCCAACATCGCGCCGGGCACCACCGTTCCGATCGAGCTGATCCGCAATGGCGAACGCCGCCGGATCAATGTGACCGTCGGCAAGCGCCCGAGCGAAGATGAGTTGCGCCAGCAGCAGATGTTCGATCCGGACATGGACGACGAGGAAGAGATGCAGCCGGGCGAGAACGAGGTGATCGAAGAACGGCTCGGCCTCCAGCTGCTGCCGATCACGGCGCAGATCGCCCGCCAGCTGGGTGTGAGCGCCGATACGCAGGGCCTCGCCGTTGCCGGCGTGAACCCTAACTCCGACGCTGCCCGCAAGGGCCTCCAGCGCCGCGACATTATCCTTTCGGCCAACTACCGCCCGGTCGCGACGCTCTCTCAGCTCGAGGGCATCGTGAATGAAGCCGAGCGCGAGGGCCGTGAAGCGGTGCTTCTGCGTGTCCAGCGCAGCGGCCGTCCGCCGCAATATGTCGCGGTACGGCTGCGCTAAGCTTCCTCGCGCATGGAAATAGAAAGGGCCTCCTGCCGAAATGGCGGGAGGCCCTTTTGCTGTCTGCTCTATCTATTGAGGCCGGATGACCGTTACCGTCGGGCTCGGTGAAGGTCGCGGGGTTCCGCGCGATGCACCCCCGGTCGCCTCGTCGAGGAAATCGTCTCCCACCGCCTGCGGTGCGCCATCGGCGCCGCGTCCGGGCTGCTGCGGTGCCTGCGGCTGACGCGGACGGTCGCCATCGCCGGGCTGCGGGAAAGCGTCGCCGAAGGGATCGCGCCGCTCGCCGTCCTCGCGGCCGGGCTCGATCAGATTGCCCTGCTCGTCGATGAAGTAATAGTCGTCCGGATCGCCGAGCATGTATTCATCGTCCGGCTCCAGCTGCCATTCGGGCAATTGCAAATCGGTGTCGAATTCCTCGACTGGCCGGTCTTTTACGGCATAGCGCATATAGGCGGCGAAGGCGCGCGCAGGCGCGGTGCCGCCCTGCAAGCCTGCGACCCGCGCATTGTCGTCCCGCCCCATCCAAACGCCGGTGGTGATCCCGCTGGAAAAGCCGACGAAATAGCCGTCCTTGTTTGAGCTGGTCGTGCCGGTCTTGCCAGCGACCGGCCTCCCGATCTGCGCCGCACGGCCGGTGCCGGTGTTGACGGCGGTCTGCAGCAGGTCGGTGATACCCGCCGCGACATAGTCGGGCACCAGCTGGCTGCGCCGCGCATTCTGGTGCTGGTAGAGCAACTCGCCCTCGGCCGTCGTCACCTTCACGATGCCATAGGGTTCGACCGACTGCCCTTCGGCCGATATCGCCGCAAAGGCGCGCGTCATGTCGAGCAGGCGCACCTCGTTCGATCCCAGCACCATGGAGGGATAGGTGTTGATCGGCGTCGTCACGCCGAAGCGCCGCGCCATCGAAGCGACCGTGCCGAAGCCGACTTCATTGCCAAGCTGTGCCGCCACCGTGTTGATCGAATACGCAAAAGCAGTGCGCAGGTCGATTTCGCCGACATTGCGCCCGCTGGAATTGCGCGGGCTCCACCCGTCGATAGTGACCGGGGTATCGACCACCCGGTCGCCCGGAGTGTAGCCCGCTTCCAGCGCGGCCAGATAGACGAACAGCTTCCAGCTCGACCCCGGCTGGCGCAACGCATCGGTGGCACGGTTGAAGCTCGTCTCGACATAATCGGTGCCGCCCACCAGCGCGAGGATCGCCCCGTCGCGGTCGAGGCTGACGAGCGCACCTTGTGCGCCGCCGGGCGTATTGCCCTGGATGGCTGCGGTCGCCGCGCGCTGCATGCCGACATCGAGCGTAGTCCAGACCTCGATCGGTTCGAAAGTTTCAGGTAGCAACATATCGAGCTGCGGCAGCGCCCAGTCGGTGAAGTAGCGGACCGAATTCTGACCCTTCTCCTCCTTGAGCCTGACCGCCGAGGGATCGACGGTGACATCGGACGGGATGCGCCCCTGCTCCTTCATCAACCGCAGCACCACGCTGGCTCTACCCACGGCGGCATCGACATCGGCGGTGGGTGAATAGCGGCTGGGTGCTTTCACCAGCCCGGCGATGATGGCGGCCTCGGCAACCGAGAGATCGGTCGCCGGATGGCTAAAGAATTTGCGGCTGGCGCTATCGACGCCATAGGCCCCGCCGCCGAAATAGACCTTGTTGAGATAGAGCTCGAGGATCTGCTCCTTCGAGAACTTCCATTCCAGCGCCAACGCCAGGATCGCCTCGCGCGCCTTGCGGTCGAGCGAGCGGTTGTTGTTGAGGAAAACGTTGCGGGCGAGCTGCTGCGTGATGGTGGAGGTAGCCGAAATCCGGTCGTCGCCGGTGACGCCTTCGTAAACCGCGCGGGTCAGGCCATAGGGATCGATACCGAAATGCGAATAATAACGACGATCCTCGACCGAGATCATCGCATCCTTCATCACCTGCGGGATCTGGTCATGGGTGAGCCACTGGCCGAAGGACGGGCCGAGTTCGACGATTTCGGTACCGTCGCGCGCGCGCACGACGATCGTCTGGGCGTTCTGCGTGGCCTTGAGCTGGTAATAGCTCGGCATGGAGCGCACGGCGAAGGCCACAGCGAGGCCAATGAACAAGGCACCGAGAAGCGCAAGCGCACCACCCCAGACGGCCAGCCGCTTTAACCAGGAGCCGAAGCGGCCCTGCGGCTTGTCGGCTGCGGCGCGACGGGCCGTTTCACTGCGCGCCGCTTTTTTCCGGCGGCTACCTCTCTTGTCCATACCTTGCGGGACATCCCTTGTCTGCTTGCCGCCCTATATCGGCCACAATCAAGCATGGCGAGGGATAACCCCCGCTGAACGGTGGGCTATTTCTGCCCTTCCGAGGCAGCATCCTCACCGTCTTCCGGCTCAAAGGTCAGCGCGGCGCTGTTGATGCAATACCGCATGCCGCCACGATCGCGCGGACCGTCGGGGAAGACATGGCCGAGATGGCCGTCGCAATTGGAACAGGTGACTTCGGTGCGGATCATGCCGTGACTGGTGTCGCGGTGCTCGTCGACCGCGTCGCCTTCCGCCGGCGCAACGAAGGCCGGCCAGCCGCAGCCGCTGTTGTATTTGTCGTCGCTCTCGAACAGCTTCTGTCCGCAGGCGGCGCAGTAATACTCGCCCTCGTCGTAATGCTTGTCGTATTTGCCGGTGAAGGCGCGTTCGGTGCCGGCCTCGCGCAGCACGTGATATTGCTCGGGCGTCAGCTTCTCACGCCATTCGGCGTCGCTGCGGATCGTCTTTTCTGTCACTGGCGGTCTTCCCTTCGCTTCGTTTGCTCTTATCTAGGCAAACAGACAGGGCAGACCAGCGTTCCGCCGCAGCCTGGCATGCGCCAAGCAATTGCTTGACGATTCGGGGGAGCGCAGCTAAGTGCGCCGCTTTCCGGCGGCCCATGGGCTGCCTTTTCGAAACGCCCAGACGAGATTTTCCGCCGCGCAGACTTTCGGCGCGGCCTGACGAGGACAGATATGGCCAATACGCCGCAAGCCAAGAAGCGCATCCGCCGCAACGAACGCCGTGCCGAAATCAACGGCGCCCGCATGAGCCGCATTCGCAACTATGTGAAGAAGGTCGAAGTGGCGATCGAAGGCGGCGACAAGTCGGCCGCGCAGGACGCGCTCAAGACCATGCAGCCCGAGCTTGCTCGCGGTGTAGCCCGCGGCGTGATGCACAAGAACACGGCCGCTCGCAAGATGAGCCGTCTCAGCAAGCGCGTCGCCGCGCTCTGATTCGCCGGCCTTCGGGCCCGCCCGGTAGCAATTCGACAGGGGTCCGCCGCATCGCGCGCGGACCCCTTGTTGCATCCTGGTCACGTTACGTCGCAACGCCGCAATCGAACCGTCAAGCAAGGCTAGAGATTCCTGCGATTCGCCTGCCACAACGAAGCCAAACGAAGGTAAATCAGGTGCTTGAACGGCAGCCTGCGGGCTTGCGGCGAGTCAACAAGATTATTTCCGATTTATTGCAGTTATCCCCCTTGCGACTCATTCGCCCGCCTGCCTAAAACATCTTCACCGGCACGGGACGGGACAGCCCGCGCCTCACATACGAACTGCAAGAGGGGAACCTCCGGAAAACACCGATTCCGGGGTGGGGCGAAGCTTTGTCCGCTCCCTTTCACGCGACGGGAACTATAGGATCGCGGAGGCCGATGCGCTTCCGCGCTTGGGGGAAGTTTGTGACTATGGGCAAGGGTGCCGACGCGACAAAAGCAAAACAGAAAAATCGGGACGATTTCATGGAAGATAGTGAAGCTGTAAACCTGGCGGCCGACTGGTCGGACATCAGCCAGGGCCTGCGCAAGGATCTCGGGCATCAGCTTCACAGTCAGTGGATCAAACCGATCCAGGTCGGCGGGATCGACAAGGAAACCGGCACGCTCGACCTCTTCCTGCCGACCGAATTCAGCGCCAATTGGGTCAAGGACCGCTTCGCCGACCGGCTGAGCCTTGCCTGGAAGATCGCGTGCAGCGACGTGCGCCACGTCAACATTCAGGTACACCCGGGCCGCCGCCAGGTCGCCGACCTGCGTCTGCATTCGGACGGTCGCCGCCCGGCGAATGACGGTGCCGACAGTTCGATGATGGCGATCAGCGCCGACACGCTGGGCGACCGCGGCTTCACCTCCAGCGTCGGCCTCGACCCCTCGCTGACCTTCGCCGCCTTCATCACCGGTGAAGCCAACATCCTCGCCTTCAACGCAGCCCAGCGCATGAGCGCGACGGAAAAGCCGCAGTTCAGCCCGCTCTACCTCAAGGGCGCGACCGGACAGGGCAAGACGCACCTGCTGCACGCCATCGGCCACACTTTCCTGCAGGCCCATCCGCGCAGCCGCATCTTCTACTGCAGTGCCGAACGCTTCATGGTCGAGTTCGTGCAGGCCTTGAAAGCCAACCAGATGCTGGAATTCAAGGCGCGCCTGCGCAGCTTCGATCTGCTGCTGGTGGACGACATCCAGTTCATCATTGGGAAGGCTTCGGCGCAGGAAGAACTGCTCTACACGATCGATGCGCTGCTGGCCGAAGGCAAGCGCCTTGTCTTCGCCGCAGACCGGGCACCACAGGCGCTCGACGGGGTCGAGCCGCGCCTGCTCTCGCGCCTCTCGATGGGCCTCGTCGCCGACATCCAGGCGGCAGATATCGAACTGCGCAAGAAAATCCTGCACTCCAAGCTCACCAAGTTCGCACCGCTCCAGGTGCCCGAGGACGTGCTCGACTTCCTCGCCCGCACGATCACGCGCAATGTGCGCGAGCTGGTCGGCGGCCTCAACAAGCTGATCGCCTATGCCCAGCTGACCGGGCAGGAAGTCTCGCTCCAGCTGGCTGAGGAACAGCTGACCGATATCCTGTCGGCTAATCGCCGCCGCATCACGATCGACGAAATCCAGCGGACCGTGTGCCAGTTCTATCGCATCGACCGCAGTGAAATGAGCAGCAAGCGCCGCGCGCGCGCCGTGGTTCGCCCGCGGCAAGTTGCGATGTATCTCTCCAAGGTGCTGACGCCGCGCAGCTATCCCGAAATCGGGCGCAAGTTCGGCGGACGCGATCATTCGACCGTGATCCATGCCGTGCGGCTGATCGAGGATCTGCGCCAGCGCGATGCCGATATGGACGGCGATGTGCGCAGCCTGCTGCGCCAGCTGGAGAGCTGATCGCTCCCCTCCGTACCCACAGGTTATGCATGTCTGATTGACAGCCCTTTGCACAGGGTTGTCGACAGCGCGCGTGCGAGCGGCCAAAGGGCGGTCATGGCCTCCGACCCATCGCGCTACGCCCTGCCTGCTTCCTTCGCCGAAACGCTCTGGCGCGGAGCGCGCTGCCGGTGTCCGCGCTGCGGCGAAGGCACGCTGTTCCGCAAATGGCTCAAACCGGTTGATGACTGCGCGCATTGCAAGCTCGACATTTCGGGCCAGCGGGCGGACGATTTCCCGGCCTATATCGCCCTGTTCGTGACCGGCCACCTGCTCGCTCCGGTGCTGATTTTCCTCGTCGCCGAACTGGCCTTGGGCGCAATGGCGATCGTCGCAATCATCATCCCGGTGGCCGTCGTAATGCTGGTTGCCCTGCTCCAGCCGTCGAAAGGCGCGGTGATCGGAATGCAATGGTGGAACGGGATGCACGGGTTTCGCAAAGAGCGCCTCCCCGCCGCCGACGAGGACGCTGCCGGATGAGCCTGTCGGAAGATCGCCTCGACCGCTTTGCTCGCCATATCGTGCTGCCCGAGATCGGCGGCGCCGGGCAGGTGGCGCTGGCTGGCAAGCACCTCGTGCTCGTCGGCCTCGGAGGGATTGGCTCGCCGGCGCTGCAATATCTCGCCGCGGCAGGGATTGGCCGGCTAACACTAGTCGACGACGACAAGGTCGAGGCGAGCAACCTGCAGCGCCAGACGCTGTTCAACACGCGCGACATCGGCCACGGCAAGGCGGTGATCGCCAAGCGCTGGGTAAGCACTTTCGACCCCGCGCTCGACGTGACGATCAGTGACCGGCGCATTACCAGCGAGAACGCGCATCGCCTCGTCGTCGGGGCCGATCTGGTGCTCGACGGGACGGACAATTTCGCGACCCGCCTGGCGATTTCCGATGCTTGCGTGGCCGAGCGCGTGCCGCTGCTGTCGGCCGCCGTCGGCCGCTTCCAGGGCCAGGTCGGCGCATTCGCGGGTCACTTGCCGACCGAGGCCTGCTATCGCTGTTTCGTCGGCGACGCCTTCGATGCGGAGGACTGCGACACCTGCGCCGAGGAAGGCATGCTGGGCGCGATGGCCGGCTGGGCGGCGACCTTCGCCGCGCTACAGGCAGTGCGAGCGTTGCTGGGGCCGTCGGGCAACATGCCGGACATAGACTGGGGGAGGGTCTACCTGCTCGACGGACTCAAGCCAGACATGCGCAGTTTCGCGATTGCAAAGGATCCTGCCTGCAAGGGGTGCTCCTGAAACGCAGGCAGCAGAATTGCGGTAAGCACTACAGGCAAATCATCGAGCGCCCGCCGACCTATTGATCGGGGCAGGCGACATAAGTCTGGCTTTCCCCGCCGCCCTGTCGGATGCGGATGCCGTCCTCCGTCTCGCGGGCGAAATAGACCACGTGGTTTTCGGTTTCGCCGTTCGGATTCTCGAAGGGGTAGGTCACGGCGAGCGCATTGCCGTTCACTCGAATATCGCTGGCAAAGCCACCGTCCTCGAAGAAATTCACGCGGTCGTCCTTCACCGTCACGCGGTAGAAGCTGCGCGCGGAGCAGTTTTCGAGAGAGGTCGCCCAGATTCCGCGGAAAGCCGCCGGGATCGCTTGCACCTCGCTGCGCGCGCTGGCGTTTGCCGTAGAGCCATCGGTGGCATCGTCGCGCTCCATTGCATCCATGGCAGCGTCCGCATCGCCGGCGGACATGTCCTCAATCTCGCTGTCGTTTGCCGAGGCGCTCGGCGTCGCGTCGGCCATATCGGCTTCGGGCTCGGCGGCCGGCTCCTGACCGGAACAGGCGGCGAGAGTCAGGGCGAGTGCGGCAGCGCTAGCAATCTGCTTCATGGGGCTGGAATTCCGTCGCCGCTCAAGCGTTCCGACAGGCCTCACTTATCCAGCAGCGTGTCGACCCACTCGGGAACCAGCTCGCTCGCCCTGCCCTGCCTACTTTCGTCGAACCAGCCCGAACCCTGACTGCGCTCGAGATTGAGTTCCAGCGTGCGCGCACCCAGGCTGCGCGCATCGCGTACGAAACCGGCGGCGGGATAGACCGCGCCGGAGGTGCCGATGCTGACGAACAGGTCCGCAGTGCGAAGCGCAGAGTAGATGCGCTCCATCTCGTAAGGCATCTCGCCGAACCAGACGACATCGGGTCGCAGCGCATTCGTCCCGCAGGCGGGGCATGGCGGACGGTCCGCAAGTGTGCCGGTCCACGGGTTCTTCGCATCGCAAGCGGTGCACCAGGCGTTGAGATGGGTGCCATGCATGTGCAACACCCGCTTCGCGCCGGCGCGCTCATGCAGGTCGTCGACATTCTGCGTGACGATCAGGAGGTTGCCCTCCCAGTGCTCGTCCAGTCGGGCGAGCGCGTCATGCGCGGGGTTGGGCCTCTTCGTCTGGATCGCCTCGCGCCGCATGTCGTAGAAGCGCAGCACCAGATCGGGATCGCGCGCGAAGCCTTCGGGCGTGGCGACGTCCTCGACCTTGTGTTGTTCCCACAACCCGCCCTCGGCGCGGAAGGTGTCGATGCCGCTCTCGGCCGATATCCCCGCACCGGTCAGGATCACGATGTTGCGTATTTCAGCCATTCCTCTCAAGTAGCGAAGGCAGTGAGGCGATCAACCGCCCTCAAGCAGCGAAGCGGTAGGGCGACGAGGACCAATGGCGAATATCGGCGTAATCGGCAGCAAGGGCGCCATGGGCGAGGTGCTGCGGCGCGTGATCGAGGCCTCGGGCCATGATTATGCCGGCGGCGTCGACAAGGGCGACGACGTGGGCGATCTGGCCGATGTGAGCGATGTGCTGGTCGACTTCTCCGCCCCGGCAGCGCTGCAGGCGAACCTCCACGCAGCGATCGGCGCGGGCGTGCCGATCGTGATCGGGACCACGGGGCTGGAACAGAGCCATCACGAAGCGATCGACCATGCCGCGCGGGCGGTACCGGTCCTGCAAACAGGCAATACCTCGCTCGGTGTGACCCTGCTGGCGCATCTGGTGCAGGAGGCCGCCGCGCGGCTCGGGCCGGACTGGGATATCGAGATCGTCGAGATGCACCATCGCCGCAAGGTCGATGCGCCCAGCGGCACTGCAATCCTGCTGGGCGAGGCTGCGGCGCAAGGGCGCGGGATCGATCTTGCCACGAACCGCGAGAGCGGTCGCAACGGGCAGACCGGTGCGCGCGAGCGCGGGGCAATCGGCTTCGCGGCTCTGCGCGGAGGGACCGTGGCGGGCGAGCACAGCGTGATCCTGGCGGGCGAGCAGGAGCGCATCACCCTCTCCCACAGCGCCGAGAACCGGGAAATCTTTGCCCGAGGCGCGGTCAAGGCTGCCGACTGGCTGAAGGGTCGGGAGCCGGGCCGCTACACGATGGAGCAGGTGCTGGGGCTTTGAAGGGTTTCGCCATCGGTTGCGGCCTGGCGCTGGCCATCCTGTTCAGTGCGATCGGTTACGTGATGAGCATACCGGAGGCAGGCGTGGCCTATTCTTGGCCGCTATGGGCAGGCCTGGCATCGGTGGTCGGGCTTCCCGCAGGGTATGCGTCGCTGGTGCAGACTCCGGCCCCGTGGCAGCTCGGACTGATCAGCTTCGGAGTAATGCTGGCGGTGCTCGTCGCTCTGGCGCTGCCGTTCCTGTCGAACCCGGACCTCCAGGCTGCCCATGGCGGGCGGATGATCGTCTGGGGCGTGCTGTGGAGCGTCGCGGCCTTCCCCTTTATCCGGACGGCCAGCAAACGATGACCAAGGACCAGATCTTCGAATTCTTCCGCCGCCTCGCCGAGGACAATCCCTCGCCCGAGACCGAGCTGGAATACGGCAATTCCTACCAGCTGGTGGTGGCCGTGGCGCTTTCCGCGCAGGCCACCGACGTCGGCGTCAACAAGGCGACGCGCGCGTTATTCCGCGAGGTCGAGACGCCGCAGCAGATGCTGGCGCTGGGCGAGGAGGGCCTGAAAGAACACATCAAGACCATCGGCCTGTTCAATTCCAAGGCCAAGAACGTGATCGCGCTCAGCCAGTTGCTGGTCGACGAGTATGGCGGCGAGGTTCCCGACACGCGCGAAGACCTCGTGCGGCTGCCCGGCGTGGGCCGCAAAACAGCCAATGTCGTGCTCAACTGCTGGTTCGGTCAGGAGACCTTCGCGGTCGACACGCATATCCTGCGCGTCGGCAACCGCACCGGCCTCGCCAAGGGCAAGACGCCCGAGCAGGTCGAGGCGAAACTCGAAAAGCGCGTGCCCCAGCCCTTCCGGCTAGGGGCGCATCACTGGCTGATCCTGCATGGCCGCTATGTCTGCAAGGCGCGCACGCCCGAGTGCTGGCGATGCAATGTGGTGGATCTGTGCAGTTACCGGACAAAAGTGCTGGAGAAGCCGAAGGGGCGGTGACCCTTCAGAGCGTCGAAGAACTGCGGACGTAGCCGAACTCGCCTGCTCCCTCCCACGCAGCGCCATCCGGATACCGTATTTCCATACCCCGCAAGTTGGCAGCGTCGGCCAGTCTCATGTTCACGCCCATCATCGTATTCCCATGCTCGGAGATCACTGCCTCCGTGAGGACGAAGTGGGTGGTCGCGGCGCACTTGCTGCAGGAATGCGTTTCGGCAGCAGGCATAGCTTTATCGGCGCGCCGAAAACCAGTCGTCTCGCCATTCACTTTCACCGCATCAGGAGCGAGATAACTCCACTGCGCCCCGCTTTTCCGGCAGAGCGTACAATTGCATTCGTGAACGAAATCGGGGCGGCCATCGAAGCTGATCGACATCTGCCCGCACAGGCATTCCAATGTCATTGCGTCATCCTAAACATCATCCGCCGAGACCATCTCGCCCCGGTCGATTTCACCCGTCATCACCGCCACCGTCGTTGCCACAGCGGCGTCGCCGCTGACGTTCGTTGTGGTGCGCATCATGTCCATGATCCGGTCCACGCCTGCCACGAAGGCGATCGTCTCGAGCGGCACGCCGACCGCGCCGAAGACCAGAGCCATCATGATGAGGCCCGCGCCCGGAATGCCCGCCGCCCCGACTGCGCCCAGCGTCGCGAGGATCGAGATCAGGAAATAGTCGCCCATCGACAGGTCGACGCCGAAGATCTGCGCGCCGAACAGCGTGGCGAGGCCGAGATACATCGCGGTGCCGTTCATGTTGATCGTCGCGCCAAGCGAGATCACGAAGGCCGCGACCGAGTTCGAGACGCCCAGATTGCGCTCCGCACAGCGCAAGGTCACCGGCAGCGTCGCATTGGAGCTGGCGGTGGAATAGCTCACCGCCATCGCATCGACGATGCCGCGGAAGAAATCGCGCACCGGCAGCTTGGCGAGGAACTTGATCATGCCGCCATAGATGAAGGCGATGATCAGCAGGCAGCCGAGGTAGTTGAGGCCCACCAGCTTGGCGAGGCTGACCAGCGCATCGAGCCCCAGCGTACCCGCCACCCAGGCCATCAGCGCGAAGACGCCGAACGGGGTGAGCTCCATCACGATCATGGTGACCTTCTGCATGATCACCGCGCCGCTATCGAACACCTTCTGGACCGGCACGCCCTCTTCCTTCGCCATCAAAATGCCGATGCCGATCAGGAGCGAGAAGACGATCAGCGGCAGCACCGCTACGTCTGCCATCACCTGCACCGGGCTTTCGGGCACGATGGAAAGGATCATGTCGACCGCCGTGGTCTCGTTGGGCACCGGCGTCTCGCCGCGCTGGATCGCGCTGGTATCGACGCCCGCCCCCGGAGCGAGCACCGTGCCGAGGCCGAGGCCGAGCCATACTGCGATCTGCCCCGTCACCACGAACAGGATCATCGCCCGCCCGCCGACCGCGCCGAGCTTCCGCAAGTCTCCGATAGCCGCCACGCCGGAAACGAGGCTGAAGAAGATCAGCGGGACGACCAGCATCTTGATCGCCTTGATGAAGAAATCGCCGATCCACTTGATGCTTTCCGCATCCGGCCCCCAGGCCCAGCCGGTCAGCACGCCCAGGATGAGCGCGGTGATGACGCGCTGCCACAGCGGAATTTCGAACCAGGTCTTCAGCACGGCGATCCCTCCCCAACTCGGCCTCTAAGGGGCCAGCGCGTCCTTCGCGATGCGCGCATAGATGCGGCTTAGCGTCGAAAGGTCCTCGATGGCTACAGCCTCGTCGCGCTTGTGCATGGTTGCGTTGCAGAGTCCGAATTCGATCACCGGGCATACGGCACGCAGGAAGCGCGCGTCCGAGGTTCCCCCGGTGGTGGAGGGCTCGGGATCGATCCCGGTTTCCGCCTTCACCGCACCGGCAATGATATCGCTGAATTCGCCGGGCGGCGTCAGGAAGGGCTCGCCCGAGATGATCGGCAGCGCGGTGCCGCCGTGCTTCTCCGCAATCGCACCGATTTTCTCAGACAGCGAGGCGCCCGAATGCGTATCGTTGAAGCGGATTGAAAGGCGCGCCTTGGCCCTGGCCGGGATTACATTGTGCGCATGGTTGGGAATGTCGATCTCGGTAATCTCGAGATTGCTCGGCTGGAACCAGTCGGTGCCTTCATCCAGCACCAGGGCGTCCAGTTCCGCCAGCATGGCGACCAGCTTAGGGATCGGATTGTCGGCAAGGTGCGGATAGGCGACGTGGCCCTGCGTCCCCTGGACCTCCAGCCAGATGTTCACCGAACCGCGCCGCCCGATCTTCATCATGTCGCCGAGCCGGTTTACCGATGTCGGCTCGCCGACGAGGCACAGGTCGGGCCGGATGCCCTCGGCCTTCATGTAATCAATCAGCGCGCGCGTGCCGTGGAGCGCCGGGCCTTCCTCGTCGCCGGTGATGATGAAGCTGATCGTCCCGGCTTCGGCCGGCACATTCGCCACCGCATCGACCATGCAAGCGATCGAGCCCTTCATGTCCACCGCGCCGCGCCCGTAGAGCAATTCGCCCCGCTCCTCCGGCTCGAAGGCGTCACTGATCCAGCCGTCGCCGGGCGGCACCACGTCGAGGTGCCCGGCGAAAGCGAAATGCCTCGAGCCTGCCGGCCCGCGCCGTATCGCGAAGAGGTTCTCGACCGCTTCCTCCGGCGTGCCTTGTTCGCCCTCGCCACGGGTGAAGCGCGTAACCTCGAAGCCGAGCGGCGTCAGCATGGCTTCCATCGCATCGAACACCTGCCCGCGCGCGGGCGTGACGCTGTGCGCAGCCATCAGCTGCTTCGCAAGGTCGAGCGCGCTCATGAGTCCCGCTCCTGCTCGGGCAGCGGGCCGGGCGCGAAGGCCTCGTCGAGATATTCCGCCATGCGCAGGCCGGCCTGCAAGACGCGGCGGCGGGCGATGGGGATCGAGCGGTCGAGCACGTCCTGCGACAGCACGGTTTCGTCGGGCAGCTCGCCGTCGCAGGGATTGCAGCCGAAGGCCTGCGGATAGACGAAGTCCCGCGAAAGCTGCCAGCTCTCGCGGCCCCAGTCCGCCGCGCGGCCGCCCGCCAGCTCGGCGCGCTCGGCGGCGGAATAACGGCGCACGACCGGCGGATCGCCGCTGATCGCGCGCTCCGCCAGTGGCCCGTCCCACACCCAGTGCAGATTCAGCCCCGGCACGATGCCATAGGCGGCGGTGCGATCGTTGCCACCGCGATCGTCCTTGTCGCCCGAATGCAGCGGCATGTGAATGTCGCCGATAAAGTGAACCATGAAGGCAAGCGCTTCCAGCCGGACATTGTCGGGCAGGCTCTCGTCGGCGAGGATGCGCTGGTTGCGCTCCACCTGCGCGCTGACGCAGGCGCCCCCGGAGCAGTTCTTGCGGGCGCTGTATTCCTCGGTGATCGGCTCGGTCTGGTAATGCCAGGCGAAGGTATAGCCCCAGCGCCAGTAGGCCCCGCGCAGGCAATCGGGCCACACCGCTGCGTCCTCGATGCTGGCGAGCGGGCAGTCGGGCGTGCCCAGTTGCGGCGAGGCGCGCAGCAGCCGCTCGATCTTGGCGCGCGTTTCGGGTTCGACATTCGCCTCGGCGATCTCGGCCGTAACGGTGTGCGCGTAATAGCCCCAGGCTTTCGCCTGTGCCGGCAACAGCGCGAGCAGCGCCGCGAGAATAGCAACGAACCGCATCAGCCGACGGTCTCGTATTGCTCGATCACCCACTCCTCGTTTTCCGAGGCCTCGATCCAGCCCTGCATCCACTCATGCTCCCACAGCGCCTGCATGTAGGCAGCGGCGAAGCCGGGGACGGCGATCTGGTAGCTGATGAAGCGGCTGACCACCGGCGCGAAGAACACATCCGCCGCGCCGAAGGTGCCGAACAGGAACGGGCCGCCGCTGCCGAAGCGGCTGCGTGCTTCCGCCCACAGGCCGAGGATGCGGATGATGTCGGCCGTGCACGCCTCGCTCGGCTCGAACTCGTCGAAGCGCTTGCGCACGTTCATCGGGCATTCGCCGCGCAGTGCCTGGAAGCTGGAATGCATTTCGGCGACCATCGATCGCGCCATGCCGCGCGCCACATCGTCCTTGGGCCAGAAGCGGTCGCGCCCGACCTTGTCGGCAAGATATTCAAGGATGGCGAGGCTGTCCCACACGACCACCTCGTCGTCCCACAGCAGCGGGACCTTGCCGCTCGACGGGCGAATTTCGCCGCTTTGCTTGTCGGCTTCCCAGTTCTCGCCGAACAGCGGAACCACGATCTCTTCGAAGGAGAGGCCCGACTGCTTGGCCGCGAGCCAGCCGCGCAGGCTCCAGCTGGAATAGTTCTTGTTGCCGATGACGAGTTTCATGCGCGTGTCCCACCTGTTTCGCCTGCGCGGTAGAGGTTCAGCTTGGCAGTGTCGAGGCTGAACGAAGTGGCTTTGCGACGAACGACGGCTGGGCTAGACGGGCGGCATGAGCCTGCGCCCCTTCCACCTAGCCTTTCCCGTCGACGACCTCGCCGAAGCCCGCCGCTTCTATGGCGAGACCATGGGCTGCGCCGAGGGGCGCAGTAGCGACGAGTGGATCGATTTCGACTTTTACGGCCATCAGATCGTCGCCCATCTCGCGCCGGGCGGATCGGGCGATCGGGCGAGCAACCATGTCGACGGGCATGGCGTGCCGGTGCCGCATTTCGGGATCGTCCTACGGATGGATGACTGGCAGGCGCTCGCCGAGCGGCTGCGCGCGGCGAATGTCGATTTCGCCATCGAACCGACCATCCGCTTCAAGGGCCAGCCCGGCGAACAGGCGACGATGTTCTTCCGCGATCCCAGCGGAAACGCGCTGGAAATGAAGGCTTTCGCCGACGACGCGATGCTGTTTGCGACCTGACGACCAATGCCAATTAGGTAAATGCCAAGTGCCGTGCTAGGGCGATCTCGCTGACGTCGAATTATGCGACGGACTTCGGCTTTTGACGACCGCCCGACACCCCCCCGCGTGTGCAGGCGCAACCCAGACTTCGACTTCCTTTCATCGGACGATTTTAAGCACGACCACGCCGCATGTCGCGGCGAGAGAAACCCATGCGTTCTTGAAAGGAACCATCATGAGCAAGACCGGAACAGTCAAATTCTTCAACGCCGACAAGGGCTATGGCTTCATCCAGCCCGACGACGGCTCGGACGACAGCTTCGTCCACATCAGCGCCGTGCAGGCCGCAGGCATGCAGTCGCTCGATAAGGACCAGCGTCTCAACTACGAAGTCGAGACCGGCCGCAATGGCAAGGCCAGCGCCGTGAACCTCTCGGCTGCCGACTAAGGCCGACAAGACCATCCCCCGCACGCGCATCGTGTGCGTGCGGGGGAATTTCGCACACCTTCCCTCCGGCGAGAGATCGAGCATGAGCCAGACATTCGAATTCTACGACGCGCGCGCAAAAGAGGCCGCTGCGGAAGCCAAGGCCGCTACTCTCGATAATGTCCGGGAACGCAGCCTGCGGGCAGAACAAACCTGGCGCGGCCTCGCGATTCAGGCGCGCAAGGTAAAGACGCAACGCGAGAAGGCGCTTCAGGTTAGCGCCGAAAAGCGTGCTGCGGCAGAAGCGATCGCGTCCAGCTAAACGCCCGCGTCGGCCAGCACCGCTGCTCTAAGCGCGCCGATGCCCATGCCCTTTTCCGCGCTGGTCACCTGGATTTCCGGATAGGCGGCGACATGCTCGCGCGCTTCCGCCTCGGTCGCGGCGACGACCTTTTCGAGTTCGCTCGCCTTGATTTTGTCCGCCTTGGTCAGGACGACGCGATAGCCGACCGCTGCTTCGTCGAGCATCGTCATCATCTCGCGATCGACCTCTTTCGGACCGTGGCGGGCATCGACCAAGACCAGCGTTCGGGCCAGCACCGCGCGGCCGCGCAGGTAGGTCTTCACGAGGTTCTTCCAGCGCTCGACCACCTTCACCGGCGCCTTGGCGAAGCCGTAGCCCGGCATATCGACGAGGCGAAACAGCGTCGGATCACCAACTTCGAAGAAGTTCAGCTCCTGCGTGCGCCCCGGTGTGACGGACGCGCGCGCAATCGCCTTGCGACCGGTCAGCGCATTGAGCAGCGTGCTCTTGCCGACGTTCGACCGCCCGCAAAAGGCGATTTCCGGCACGTCCGGCTCGGGCAGGAACTTGAGCTGCGGCGCGGACAGCAGGAATTCCACCCGGCCCGAGAACAGCTTGGTCGCGCGCTTTTCCAGCGTCTCGAGTTCGGCCTCGTCCATCAGGTGGCCTTGGCCGCCTCGGCCGCCTTCTTCTTTTTCTCTTCCTCGATCATCGCGCGCATTTGCGGATGCTTGGAATAGAGATATTTCTGCTGTGCCAGCGTCAGCACGTTGGAGGTGACCCAGTAGAGCAGCAGGCCCGCCGCGAACGGGGCCATCACGAACATCAGGATCCACGGCATGATGTCGAAGATCTTCTGCTGCATCGGATCCATCGCACTGGGATTGAGCTTGAATGTCAGCCACATGGTGAAGCCCAGCAGCACGGCGAGTACGCCGAGGCCGAAGATGATCATCAGCCAGCCGGGCACATCGATGCCGACATAGGCCAGCGCATTGGCGAGGTTGGCCGGATCGGGCGCTGAGAGGTCGTCGATCCAGGCGAATTTCTCGTGCCGCATCTCGACCGCCAGGATCAGCACCTTGTAGAGCGCGAAGAACACCGGGATCTGGAGCAGCATCGGCAGGCAGCCGGCAAGCGGATTGACCTTCTCTCGCTTGTAGAGCTCCATGATCTCCTGCTGCTGCTTCGGCTTGTCGTCCTTATACTTCTCCTGCAGCTCCTTCATCTTGGGCTGGATGGCCTTCATCGCGGCCATGCTGGCAAAGCCCTTCTGTGCGATGGGGAACATCAGGCCGCGCACGATGACGGTCAGGATGATGATGGCGACGCCGAAGTTGCCGACCGCGTCGAACAGCGTGCGCAGCAGCCACAGGATCGGCTTTTCGAACCAGCGGAACCAGCCCCAGTCGATCGCGAAACCGAACTTCTCGATTCCGGCATCCTGATACTGGTCGAGCACCACGCTTTCTTTCGCGCCCGCATAAAGCCGCGAGGTGGTGGTGAACTTGCGACCGGCCGGAACGGTCATCGGCTCGTAGATCACATCGGCCCGATAGGTTTCGTTGCCGAGCGCGCGATAGCTGGTCGCCGGTGCGCTGCCATCTTGCGGGACAAGGGCGGCGAGCCAGTAGATATCGGCGAAGCCCGCCCACCGCGTGCGGCCCTGCGGGCGCACGACGCCTGCCTCGTCCACGTCCTCGTAATCGACATCGTAGTCGGCCGTGTCGCCGAACACGCCCATCGGGCCCGAATGCGCGTTGAAGATATCCTGGCTGGCGGTGCGGCTGGTGCGATTGACGAGACCGAAGGGCTCGACGACGACCTGATTGCCGGAGGTGTTGCTGACCGCCTGCTCGGCCGTGATCATGTAATTGTCGTCGATGGCATAGGTGACTTCGAAGGTCAGGCCCTGGCCATTGTTCCAGCTCAGCGTCACCGGTGTCTCGGGCGTCAGGCGCTCGCCATCCGCCTCCCACAACGTCTGCACGCCGGGCACGCGGATATTCGAGCCGACCCAGCCGAACTGCGCGAAATATTGCGCGGGCGTTCCGTTGGGCGAGAACAGGCGGACGGGGCCGCTGTCTTCATCCGTCGTCTCGGTGTGATCCTTGAGGACGATATCGTCGATCAAGCCGCCGCGCAGGTTGATCGAACCCGCCACGCGCGGCGCGTCGATCGGCAGGCGGTCGGGCGAGGCGAGAGCCCGCGCAACATCGACTTCCTCCTGCGCCTGCAATGCTGGATCGACCAGTCCGCCAGTGCGCGAGTGCTGCGTGGCCTCGGCAGCGCGCGAGGCCGGCGTATCGGCGACCTCTTCCACCAGCGCCTCTTCCGGCTGCGGGTAGAAATACTGCATCGCATAATCCCACCCGATCAGCAGCAGGAAGGAAAGAGCGATCGCCAGGATCAGATTGCGCTGGTTTTCCAAGGTCGGTCCCGTCGTAGTCAGTCGTGTTCGGTATTTGGGGAGGTGTGTTATATAGTCAAGACAGCGGCGCTAGGGCACCGGGTCGTAGCCATGCCCGCCCCATGGGTGGCAGCGCATTATACGCTTAAGCGCCAGCCATCCACCCTTGATCGCACCGTATTTGCCCAGCGCCTGCACGGCATATTCGCTGCATGATGGCGCATAGCGGCAGGTCGGCGGAAGGATCCGGCTCGGCCCCCATTGCCACAGGCGCGCGATGAAGATGAAGATGTGCTTCACGCCCGGCGACTCCGGCGCTTGCGCGGACCGCGCGCGGCATCGCCCTTGCCCTCGGCAGCCCGGGTGAGCGCTGCGCCGAGTTCCTCGCGCAGCTGCGCAAAGTCGCGTTCGACCCCGCCTTCGCGGCCGATCAGTATGTGGTCGTGATCTGGCAGGCCGCTGTCCGGCAGCGCGCTCCATAGCAGCTCGCGAAAGCGCCGCTTCATGCGGTTGCGCACCACGGCATTGCCGATCTTCTTCGTAACCGTGATGCCATAGCGCTTCCCCTGCCCGTCGTTGGGCCGAGCGAGCAGGACGAAGCCCGGGCGCGCCACGCGCAGCCCGCGATTCGCCGCAAGGAAATCGCTACGTTTGCGGATGACGGAGATGCTCGGGTGCATGGATGCCAGATACGCAAAACGGGCCCCCGTTGGGAGCCCGCTTGCAACTACCGGATGATCGCCGCGCCGGGAGCGCAGCGGATCACATCACGCGCAGAGGTTCTTGCGGCCGCGGGCGCGGCGGGCGCGGAGGACCTTGCGGCCGCCCGGAGTCGCCTTGCGTGCGAAGAAACCGTGGCGACGCTGGCGCACGAGGTTCGAGGGCTGGAAAGTCCGCTTCATCGGATAGGTCCTTAAGTCTTACAGTGTCCGGCGGCGCCATCCGGCTGCCACCAATAAAAAGGGCCACCCGGGCGGGGTGACCGCTTGAATGGCGCGCGCATACCCACACGGGCGCTGCGCGTCAAGAAAAAGTCATGGCCGCATAGGTGAGTTTCGGCGCCGGTTCTGCCGCCTCGCGAGCAGACGGGACGGGCTTGGGCTCGCGCATTTCGTTCGCGTGGCGCAGACCCGCAGCGGTCAGGCGCCGCATGTCGCGCGCGCCGAGCCAGCGCGCGGAGCGATGCGGGACCGAATTGGTAAAGTCGTAAAAGGCGCGCGCCTGCCCCTCACTCATCCCCATCTCGCGATAATAGGCGAGGTACTTGCGGTTCTCCGGCGCATCGGCAGCGAAATCGGAAGCCTCGCGGCCGTAATCGTCCATCCAGCTGTGCACGGCGAATTCGGCACCGTCGGAGATGTCGCGCTCGACACCGGCGAGAAACAGTTCGACTGCGCCCGACCGCACCGAGCCATTGGTCGGCACATGGGTTACCAGCCGCGCAGAGCGGATCATCCGGCCGAGCTTCATATTGGCGATATCGTCCTGCGTGCCGGGGCATTCGACCATGTCGATCTGCGCGAGGCCGGGGAAGTCGCGCAGCATGGCAGCAAAGGCAGCTGGCGTTGCGCGGTCCGTTTCGCCCAGCAAGGCCACGCGGCGCTGGTCGAGCACGAGGAACGGGCCGAAGCGGGCGATTCCCCGGCGATAGTCGCGGCGGCTGCGGTCGATGGCATGCGGAGCCTGCCAGCGCGGCGCGTCCGACACGGACAGCTCCGCCTGCGGGCGGATCCCGATGAAGTCCGCACCGCGGCGCGGCGGGAGCGGCGCGGGAAGCGCGACGGCCTCGGCCAGCACCTTTTGCCCCTCGCGCGAATCGTAGAACGGCGCGCCCTCGATCGGCTGCACCACCGGCGTCGATACGAACACGACCGGCATGGCCACCAGCCCCAGCGACTGCGCCGCTGCGGGACCGGACAGCGCCAGTCCGACAAGCGATAGCAGCGAAGCGAGGATGCGAAGCATGTCGCCGCTGTGTGCGCGCGGGTCTTGCCGAACTGCCAAAGTGATTGGTGAAGACCGTCTTTACGCTTTTCGTTCTCCACCACGATGGACCGGGTTTCCCCTCGACAAATCAATCCGTTCTGGCCATCCCCGCCCGGTACGTCACGCGGTGGGGATTAACGCTGGTAGCTCTGGTTCGGACGGTCGCCTATCTGGGGCTGGAAGCGCGCGCGGTGGAAGTGCAGTGCTCGGTCGCGCCCGGCCTGCCCAAATTCAACATCGTCGGTCTGGCGGACAAGGCGGTGGGCGAAAGCAAGGAGCGAGTGCGCGCCGCGCTATCCAGCATGGGCCTCGCCTTGCCGCCCAAGCGGATCACCATCAATCTCTCGCCCGCCGACCTGCCCAAGGAAGGCTCGCATTACGATCTGCCGATCGCGCTGGCGCTGCTGGCGGCGATGGGTGTGACCGATGCAGAGCAGCTGACCGAATGGATTGCCGTGGGAGAGCTGGCGCTCGATGCGCGGATCGTGCCCTCACCCGGTGTGTTGCTGGCGGCCATCCATGCGAGTGAGGCCGATTGCGGGCTGATCTGCCCGAAAGCGCAGGGAGCGGAGGCCCGCTGGGCAAGCGAGGTGCCGATCTGCGCAGCGCCCGATCTCGCCAGCCTGCTCAACCATCTGAAAGGCACGCAGCAATTGCCCCCGCCCGAACGGGGCGAGGTGGAGGAGCCTGCGCGCGGGCCGGACCTGAAACAGGTCAAGGGCCAAGAAACTGCCAAGCGCGCGCTGGAGATCGCCGCGGCCGGCGGGCACAACCTCTTGATGATCGGTCCGCCGGGTGCAGGCAAATCGCTGCTGGCGAGCTGCCTGCCGGGCATCTTGCCGCCTCTTACGCCCCCCGAGGCGCTGGAGGTCAGCATGGTGCAATCGGTCGCCGGAACGCTGGAGGAAGGCCGCATCAGCCGCGCCCGTCCGTTCCGCGCGCCGCACCATTCGGCCAGCATGGCGGCACTGACCGGCGGCGGCCTGCGGGTGAAGCCGGGCGAGGTGAGCCTCGCGCATCTGGGCGTGCTGTTCCTCGACGAGCTACCCGAGTTCCAGCGCGCCGTGCTGGATTCGCTGCGCCAGCCGCTGGAGATCGGATCGGTCGATGTGGCGCGCGCCAATGCGCATGTAACATTCCCCGCCAACGTCCAGCTAATCGCGGCGATGAACCCGTGCCGCTGCGGCCATCTCGGCGATCCGGCGCTCGCCTGCAGCCGCGCGCCGCGCTGCGCCGCCGATTACCAGAGCAAGGTCAGCGGCCCGATGCTCGACCGCATCGACCTGCATGTGGAGGTCGATCCCGTCAGCGCCGCAGACCTCGCCCTGCCGCCGCCCGCCGAGGGCAGTGAAGAGGTCGCCGCGCGGGTGCTGGCCGCCCGTCAACGCCAGACCGCCCGCGCAGAGCAGACCGGCGTGCGCAGCAATTCCGACCTCGACGGCGACGCGCTCGAGACCTTCGCCACCCCCGACGAACCGGGCCGCCAATTGCTGATGCAGGCCGCCACCGCCATGCGCCTCTCGGCCCGCAGCTACACGCGCATGCTGCGAGTCGCCCGCACCATCGCCGACCTCGCCGGAGCGGAGCAGGTCGGTCGCATCCATGTGGCAGAAGCGCTTAGCTATCGCAGGCAGGCGCCGCGGGCTTGAGGGGGAGCGGTCAATCCTCGGTCATGTCGAGGTTGAGCTTGACCGTCTCGTGCTCGTGGTCGCCTTCGAACTTCTTCAGGAAGTCCTCGATCGGAACCTGCTGAGCCTTGTCAACCATCGGGTTCGATTTCGCCATCTCGACGGCTTTCAGCTCGTCGGGCGTCATGCGGACGTGGACATAGGGGAGCCAGACGTCGCCGTATTCGGCCTTCTGGTACCACACGTCGAGCACGTCGTAGGAGGCCCAGTTGCCGCCCGGCTCCTGCAGGCGGATGCCTTCGCCGATGCGCGGCACGGTGACGGCCTTGATGGTGAACACCGTCTGGTGGGTCTCGTTCTGAACTTCGATATCGATCACGAAATTGGTCCGGCCTAGTTATTCAGATTCGCGAATACGACTCTGCACTAGGGGCGACGGGTTGAGATCACTTTAACGATGACGTCACGCAGCCACGCTGGCATGTGACGTCACGCAACACCTGCTGTTTTCCTGAACCTCATGCCTCTCGCCCCCACCGAACCCGCCGAGCGAAGGGCGTCATACGGCGCGATCTCGCGGCTGCGCGACTGGTGGCACGCGCTCGATGACGATGCGCGGCGCAAGGCTGGCGGCCTGGTGTTCGCGCTCCTGCTGGAAGCCCTGCTGCTGCTTCTGCTGTTGTCGCTCGGACTGGTGAACCGCGATCCGGTGCCGATGCGGGACGCGGTGTCCACCTTCGATGTGGGTGATGCGCGGGAAGAGGCCGACGAAGCACTGGCGGAGCCCGCGCCCGCCCCTGCGACAGCGCAATCGCAAGTGTCCCCGCCGGAGCCTGTACCCGACCAGCCCGTTCCGCAGCCGACCCCGCCGCCTGCCCTGCTGCGGACCGCACCAGCGTCTTCACCGAGCTTCGATCTCGCGCAGCAACCGCAGGCACAAAATAGGCAGCGCGCAGGTCCGATCGGTCCGGCATTCACGCCGCGACCGGGCGATTCGCAGCGCATTGCCGGGAGCGGGCCAAACGGCGAACCGCTCTATGCCGCGCGCTGGTATCGCGAGCCGACCAATGGAGAGTTGGCAGGCTATCTTTCGACGGCCAGTGGGCCCGGCTGGGGCCTGATCAATTGCCAGACCGCGCCGCAATTCCGGGTCGAGAACTGCGTTCTGGTCGACGAATGGCCCAGCGGCTCGCAGATCGGGCGGGCGGTGCTGGCGGCGGCGTGGCAGTTCAAGGTCCGCCCACCGCAGATCGCCGGGCAGCCGCAGGTGGGCGAGTGGGTACGCATCCGGATAGACTACGAGCTGCGGCGCGAGCCCTGATCCGCGTCGTCCTCGTCGGCATAGGGCGTATTCTTGAGCAGGTGGCGGTTGTAGTCGGGAGCGCCGTCGTCCCACCATACCCTTCCGCGTTCGCCAAGCGCGACTTTCGCTTGGTGGACTTTCGCGCGCGCGGCTTTTTCCGCAGCGGGATCGCCGTTGCGTTTGGCAGCGCCGACCGCACGGCGCGCATCCATCAATGCATTCACGTGCCGCTGGCGCTCGTCCTCCGGCAGGTGCGGATTGCTCGCGCGCCACAAGCGGCCGCGAACGACAATATAGCGCCCGTCGTGCGTGCGCTCAGGCGGCGGATTTGGCGCGGCGAAGGCTTTCGATGTCGATTACCTCGCCAAGGCCGAGGGAACCCTCCTGGTCCGCCTGGCTTCCATCGGCACGCACGCCGAGATCGGAGCGTTCGACCAGGGCGAGATCCTGCGGGCCGAGGATGCGGCCATCGTGGCTGAGGATAGAAGTCGGGCCGATCGGCAGACGATCCCGCTCGTCTACGAGTACGGGGTTCTCCACCACTTCGGCACCGTATTTCTGGCCCCACTGCCGCAGCGCCACCATGGCGGGCAGCAGGTCGAAGCCTTTGTCGGTCAGCCGATATTCGATTTTGCGGCGATCATCCGGGCAGGGATCGCGGCGGAGGATGCCGTTCTCGACCAGCTTGGCGAGACGATTGGAGAGGATGTTGCGGGCGATCCCGAGCTCGCTGAGGAACTCCTCGAAATGATGCAGGCCATTGAAGCTGGCGCGCAGGATCATGAAGGACCAGCGCTCCCCCATGACTTCGAGCGCCTGCGGCAGCCCGCATTCGGTCAGTTCGCGCAGCGGTTCGCGGATATCGCCCATAGATCAGTTCCCTTCTTGCAACCTATCTAGCGCAAATTGCCGCAAATCCAAAATATTTCAAAACATAGGTTGCTACATGCAACTTAAAGTCATAGGTGGCTATTCGCAACTGGTTGCTTTTTGAAACCTGATAGTTCGAATGGCAAGCCCGGTTGATCAGAACTGAAACTTTTGAAGGACCCTCTCATGACCCTCTCCCTCCCCCGCTCGGTCAATCTTGGTGCCATCGTCGGTGCCGTCGCCTGGACCACCGCCAGCTTCGGTGCGGCGCTTGCACCCGCGCCCGCCACCGCCGCCCCCAACGCACCGTTCTACACCGCCGAATTGGCTCAGCCGGCCAAGGATCGCGTGATCGTCGCCGGCGGCGTCGCCTGGCAGTGCAACGGCACTACCTGCATCGCCGTCAAAGGCACTTCCCGCCCGATGCGCATGTGTCGCGAACTCCAGCGCGATGTCGGCGAGATCGCCGGCTTCACCGCCAAGGGCGAAGCGCTGGCCGACGACAAGCTGGCGAAGTGCAACGGCTGATCCCTCCCGTCCCTCCCCGCCCTCTCCATCGTGGGGACTACTCATCGGCCCCCGCGTCATCGTGGGGGCCCTTTTTCCTGATGTCAGATCAACTCTCGCGCGGTGAGATCGACTTCAAGCTTCGCGGCATCGCTGAAATGGTGGACCTGCCAACCAAGTTCTCTGGCCGACGCGATATTGGCCGCATTGTCGTCAATGAACAGCATCGCCCCTGCGTCATGACCGAAGCGCTTGCGGGCGAGATCGAAGATTGCGGGATCGGGCTTCGCTAGCTTCTCTTCGCCGGACACCACGATGTCGCGGAACCGCTCGAACACCGGCGCAGTCGGCCGGAAGCGCGCCCAAAATTCGGCGCCGAAATTGGTGATCGCGTACAGCGGGACGTCGCGCGCCGCCAATCGCTCGACCAGTTCGATGCTTCCGGGAACCGGGCCGGGGATCGTCTCGTTGAACCGCGTCGCATAGGCGCGGATCTCGGCTTCGTATTCTGGGTAGAGCGCGATCCTCTCGGGCACCATATCGACCAGCGCACGGCCGCGATCATGCTCGAAATGCCATTTTTCGGTCACGACCTCGGAAAGCAGGAAGTCCAGGCGCGCGGAATCGTCGACGATCCGCTCGAACAAATGCGACAGCTGCCATTGGTAAAGCACGCGCCCGACATCGAATACGACGGCTTCCACGGTCATTGCATCACCTTCATGCGCTTAGCCCAAATGCGAACGGCCCGTACCCCCTGCGGGGCCGGGCCGGCCTTGAACAACCACGCTGCCGGTGCGGCAGCGCGCCGAATTAGCCCTGGCGGGCCTTGAATCGGCGGTTGGTCTTGTTGATCACATAGGTGCGCCCGCGACGGCGGATGACGCGGCAATCGCGATGGCGGCCCTTGAGGGACTTGAGGCTGTTGCGGATCTTCATGATTTGTCTCGTCAAATAAATACGCGCCGGAGATAAGCCCCGACGCGGCAAATTCAAGGGCGCCCGTTAGCGGCAGGGGTGATTCCGGTCAAGGGTGATTGGGGGCGTGGGATGGAACAGGCAAGGTCAGGACGGATGTCCTGACCGCACGTTACAAAAGCCCTTACCCCTCTCCCCTGATCTCCGCCAGCCGCCGTTCCCACTGCAGCGCGTGGCTCACGATCGTATCGAGATCCGCAAACTGCGGCTTCCACGGGAGCGTCTTTCGAATGCGAGAGGGATCCGAGATAAGCTTGCCCGGATCGCCCGCGCGGCGCGGCTGCATGCGGCGGTCGATGGTCTGGTTGGTCACCCGGTCCACTGCGTCGAGCACTTCGAGCACCGAAAACCCGCGGCCATATCCGCAATTCATCGTCAGCGAGCGGTCGGGCTGCGCGATCAATGTCTCGAGGGCCATCAGATGCGCCTTCGCCAAGTCGCTTACATGGATATAGTCGCGCACGCCGGTGCCGTCGGGCGTCTCGAAATCGGTGCCGAAGACCGCGATGTGATCGCGTTTGCCGGTTGCCGCCTCGCAGGCGACCTTGATCAGATGCGTCGCGCCGGCGGTCGACTGGCCGGTCCGACCTTCGGGATCGGCACCGGCGACGTTAAAATAGCGCAGCGCGCAATGGTTGAAATCATGCGCTGCGCTGGCGTCGGCTAACATCTGCTCGGTCATGAGCTTCGACCAGCCATAGGGATTGATCGGTTGCTTCGGCGTGTCTTCGCTCACCTGCTCGACATCGGGCGTGCCATAGGTCGCGGCGGTCGAGCTGAAGATGAAATGCCCGACCCCGCCATCGATCGCAGCCTCGATCAGCGCGCGGCTTTTCACCGTGTTGTTGTCGTAATACTTGAGCGGGTTCTCGACCGACTCCGGCACGATGATCGATCCGGCAAAATGCATGATCGCACCGATTCCCTGTTCGAGGAAAATCTGCTCCAGCAGGATCGTGTCGGCGATGTCGCCTTCATAGAGCGGCACCTCTTCCGGTACCGCGAAGGCAGAGCCGGTCGAGAGGTTGTCGATCACCGCCACAGGCCAACCTGCATCGCGCAGGCCGAGCACCGCGTGGCTACCGATATAGCCTGCCCCGCCGGTCACCAGCACGGGAATTTTGTCTGCGCTGTCCATCGCCCGCGCCCTAGCATACGAATTGGTAACGGCAACGCTCTAGAGAGCCTGCCGCCACGTCCCGGAGCGGATTGCTCTGCCCATGCGTTGGGCAACTGTCGCAGTCTGGCGACGAGACGTGAAAGGATCGCATGATGAAACCGATGATCTCCGTAAGCGGCCTGTGCGCCGCGCTTGCCCTTGCTGGATGTGCGACACCGCCGGGTCCGGTCGAAGTGACCCGCTTCGTCGCTCCCGACAGTGCCGCCCGGCTCGGCCAGGGTACCATCTTCGTTGAGACCATGCCCGGCACCGATGGCGACAGCCTGGCCATGGCGCCCTACAAGGCCGCCGTGGCGCGCGAACTCGTCGCGCTCGGCTATGTCGAGACCGACCGCGCCAGCGCCAGCCAGATCGCCCAGGTCGGTGTCGACGGTTACGTCATCGGATCGAACGGCCGCCGCAGCCCCGTCAGCGTCGGCGTCGGCGGGCGAACGGGCGGCTATTATGGTTCGGGCGTGGGCGTCGGGATCGGCATCAATCTTGGCGGGGGCGAGAAGGATCGGCTCGGCACGGAACTGTCGGTCCGCATCAGCGAAGCCGCGAGCGGCGCGAGCTTGTGGGAAGGCCGTGCGGATTTCAGCCCGCCGGAAGACTCACCCCTTGCGCGCGGCACGGCGAACGCCCAGACGGTCGCCTCCGCGCTGTTCCGGGAGTTTCCCGGCAACAATGGCGAAACGATCGAAGTGAAGGTACCCGAGTGAACGACATCCATATCGATTGCGCATTCGACAGCGGCAATATCGAAGTCCTGTCCGTCGACGGCGCCAGTGCCAAGCTGGCTATCCGCAAGGACCACCAGAGCGAATTTGCGCAGTGGTTCCACTTCCGCGTCAGCGGCGCTGCGGGGCGCGAGCTCGAACTGAAGATTACAGGCCTCAAGGAAAGCGCCTATCCCGGCGGCTGGCCGCAATATGATGCCTGCGTGTCGGAAGATCGCGACTATTGGGGCCGTGCGGCATCGAGCTGGGACGAAAGTGCCGACAACGGCACGCTGACGATCCGTTACACCCCCGCCAGCGACATTGCCTATTTCGCCTATTTCACGCCCTATTCGATGGACCGTCACCACGATCTCGTTGCCGAAGCCGCATCTAGCGAGGGCGTGCATTACAAGCGCCTCGGCACAACACTCGACGGGCAGCCGATCGACTGCCTGTCGATGGGCGAAGGGGAGACGCAGGTGTGGCTCTATGCGCGCCAGCATCCGGGCGAGACGCAGGCCGAATGGTGGATGGAAGGCGCGCTCGAATTGCTGACCGACCCCACCGACAGCGTCGGCCGCCTACTGCGCCAGCGCTGCCGCTTGCATGTCGTGCCCAATGCCAATCCCGACGGATCGAAACGCGGGCACCTGCGCACCAATGCGGTGGGCACCAATCTCAACCGCGAATGGGAAAATCCGACTGCGGAAAAGAGCCCCGAAGTGCTCGCCATCCGCAATGCGATGGACGAGACCGGCGTGCATTTCGCAATGGACGTGCATGGCGACGAAGCGATCCCGGTCGCCTTCCTCGCCGGATACGAGGGTATCCCCAGCTGGACCGACGAGCACGGTGAACGCTTTTATCTGTACGAGCGCATTCTCGACCGGCGCACGCCCGATTTCCAGACCGAGCAGGGCTATACCAAGTCGGCACCGGGCAAGGCCAATCTGTCGATGAGCACCAATCAGGTCGCCGAGCGCTTCGGCGCGACGGCGATGACCCTGGAAATGCCTTACAAGGACAATCCGGCCAGCCCCGAGCCCGAGCAGGGATGGAGCCCTGAGCGGTGCAAGATGCTGGCGCGCGACTGCCTTGCCAGCCTGCTCGAATGGCTGGATAGCGACAAGGGCTGAGGTGGGCCGGGCTGCCGCGATGCAGCCCCGGCCTTGGAATCAAGCGGCGGCGGCGATGCCGTCGAGTACTTTCTGGGCGACCTCTTCGATGGACCCGGTGACGAGCAGCGGCTGGCCGCCGACCATGCCGACATTGGTCTGGCCGTTCTCGGCAGTTCTGAGCCATGCAATATTGCTGGCGACGACGAGGTAATTGCCGCCGCGCGATTCCAGTTTCACGAATTTCATCGAATCATCTCCTGATGCGGTGAGGCTAGTGCACCAGGCGGTACGCAATGGTTAATTCCGGACAGCGAAAATTCAGCTAGCGCATGGCACTGTGGGTCAATGCGTAAGTCACTATCCATCGCCGCAATGACCGCTGCATTCGCCGCCAGTCCGGCAGCCGCGACCGGCGGTCTTCTCTGTACGACGGCAGCGAAACCGGAGATCAAGGTCTCCATCGGCTTCGGTCACGTCCCCGGCGCACCGATCGTCGCCAAACATCTGTGGGTCGATGGCAAGAAGATCGCCGTCCAAGCGCCGCAATGGTGGCTGGACGACGAGGAAATGCGCCTCGAACTCACCGATGCCGACATGATGAGCACGCTGCTGGTCATGCGCACGAAGCGCAATGGC
This sequence comes from Qipengyuania sp. 902, assembly GCF_051195295.1. Lineage (NCBI taxonomy): Bacteria > Pseudomonadati > Pseudomonadota > Alphaproteobacteria > Sphingomonadales > Erythrobacteraceae > Qipengyuania > Qipengyuania sp. 902. The sequence goes on from NZ_JBNJLJ010000001.1 coordinate 367,286, forward strand.
TGGACTTACGACGGGCAGGTCACCTGGGCCGGGAAGACCCACTGGATCCGCTGCAAGGAGAACTGAGCCGGACCGGCGCTCGGTTCAGCGCACCTCCCGGCTCGCCACGCGCCCGTCGATCACGACGCCGGTGACATGGCTGGTGTATTCCAGCGGGTCTCCATCGAACAGCACGACATCGCCATCCTTGCCGACGGTGAGCGAGCCGACCCGCTCTCCCACGCCGATGGCACGCGCCGCGTCGATCGTGATCGAGGCCAGCGCATGCTGGGGCGCCAGGCCGTTGGCCACCGCCCAGCCCGCTTCCCACAAGATGACGCGGGTCTTGGGCACATAGGCCTCGTAGCCGGATTGCAGCGCGAATGGGATGCCCGCTTCGCGCAGGGTGGCAGCGGTCGTGAAGCTGGCGTTCTCCATGTCGCCATAGTGCCTGCCCATGGTCGGGTGCAGGATCACGGTGACCCCGGCCTCGCGCAACTGGTCGAGCAGGCGATAGCTTTCAGCCCCGCCGTCGATGACCAGATCGATGTCGAACTCTTCCTTGAGGCGCAGCGCGCTCATGATGTCCTGCGAACGGTTGGCGGTGACCATCAGCGGCACGCGGCGCGCCAGTACGTCCCGCCAGACGCGGACATCGAGCTTGATCGTGCCGAGGTCGTTTTCTTCCTCCTGCGCGCGCCTCTTCTGCGCCTCGTCCGGGACCTGCCCCGCACGCGCCGCGGTCAGCGCGGCGCGGAGCAGCGCCATCTGCTTGGGCCGCGTGCCGGGGCCCTTGTCGCTGTCGAGCGCATTGGGTCCGAGATTGGCTGCGATCATCGCGCGCGGGACGATCGCCGCCACATCGGCCGTCTTGGCCCATGTCTTGGCCACCATGGTCTGGCCGGAAACGACCGTGCCGGGCCCGTGGCCGGTATGGACGGTGGTGACCCCGAAAGAGCGGACCCAATCGACCAGCGTCTCGTCCGGATTATAGCCGTCGATCGCGCGCAGCTGCGGTTGGAGCGCAGCGCCCGTGTCAAGCTGGTCCTGGTCGTCGAACTGGTTGAGATAGCCGGCAAGGCCGACCACCGTGCGCGCATCGACGAAGCCGGGCGTCGCCACCTTGGCGGTCAGCACTTCCATACCTTCGGGCACACCGGTGCTGGCAGCGGGGCCGACGCTTACGATCTTGCCGCCGCGGATCACGACGATACCGTCGTTGATCGCCGCGCCATCCATGGTGTGCAGCGTTTCGGCGCGCACGGCGACATCCTGCGCGGCGAGATGGGTGGGGGCCAGCACAAGGACGGCTGCGGCGAGCGATTTGGCGATATGCTTGATCATTGGCCGGTCTCCGCTTCGGCTGCTTCCCAGTGGTGATGCGAGAGCGCCATCGGGCTGCCCGCGCCATAGCCGCCTTCGGCCAGCAGCTTGCCTTCCTCGGTTGTGCGGTCGAATAGCTTTTCCCCTTCGACCCACGTCTCCATTACATCGGTATAGACCGACAGCGGATCGCCAGAGAGCACGAGGAAATCGGCGTCCTTGCCGACTTCGAGGCTGCCAACGCGATCGTCCAGCCCCAGCTGTTTCGCGCCATTGATGGTGAGCGCCCGCAGCGCGCCCTCTCGGCTCATCCCGCCCCGCACGGCGATGCCGGCCTGGCGGAACATGAGGCGCGAATCGATGATGCCGTCATCGGAATGCAGCGAGGTCAGCACGCCGGCCCGCTCCAGCGTGGCGGCGGTATTGAGCCGCGATTCCTGCGCTTCCAGCTTGCCGCCCGGGCTGTCGACGAGAATGTTGGAGACAGGGATACCGGCCGCCGCCAGTTCCTCGGCGACCTTCCAGGCTTCCATTCCGTGCTGGATCAGCACCTTGAAACCGAACTCGCGTTGCAAGCGCAGCACGGTCATGATGTCGTCGGCGCGGTGCGTGTGGTGATGCACCAGCCGCTTGCCCGACAGCACTTCGCACAGCACTTCCTTGCCGAGATCGACTGTCTTCTTGTCGCCGCCGCAATAGGCTTTTGCCTCGGTGAAGGCAGCGCGGACCAGCGCAGCGGACTTGGCGCGGGTGGTCGGGAAACCGGGCGTCTCGCGGATCGGATTGGTGCCGTTGGCCATCTTCAAGCCGCCCATCACCGAACCGTCCGGGAAGAACCACGCGATATCCTCGATCGTCTCGCCATCGCGCAGGCGCATGTAGAAGGTTTGCCCGCTCACCAGCCAGCCCGAGCCGGGCATGACATTGGCCGTCGTGACCCCGCCAGAGCGTGCCTTGGCGATGCTGGCATCGCGGGGATTGATCGAATCCATGGCGCGCACTTCGGGCTGGATCGGCGAGCTGCTGTCGGCACCCGCTACCGAGCCGATGTGCGAGTGCGTATCGACAATACCCGGCATGATAACCATGCCGCTCGCATCGCGGCGCTCGGCATCGGGGGGAACGGCCACATTGGTGCCCACTGCAACGATCTTGCCGCCCTCGACCACCAACGTGGCATCGTCGAGCGCTGGGCCGGCCATGGTATGAATGGTCGCGCCTTCGAAAGCCACGGCCCGTTCCTGCGCCTGAGCAACGCTAGCCCAAAGCGCCAATGCAGAGCAGGCGCCGATAGCGCCTGTGCGAATTGCGGTTGAAATCATGAAACACTCCCTCGACGCACCACACTAGCGCCGGATCGCGCCCCCGCAAGCCCGATCAGGCGACGACCGGCTCCAGCAGGCGGAGCGTACGCGCATCGGCATCGAGCTCGACTTGCGCCCCATGCGGCATGGCAAGCTGGTTGGTGACGTGGCCGACATTCGCGCCGGTAAAGACCGGGATGCCGAGCGCACCGAGATGATGGTCGAGAATGTCGTCGAGCGTAAAACCGGACTGCTCTTGCGTTTCGGGTTCGCACCTCGTGCATTGGCCGAACGCGATGCCCGACAGCTTGCCGAGTATGCCCGCCAGCCGCAGCTGCTGAAGCATCCGGTCAACGCGATAGACGTCCTCGTTGACGTCTTCGAGAAACAGCACCGCGCCGTCGAAGCTGGGCAAACACGGCGTGCCCATCAGGGTCGAGAGGATGGTCAGGTTTCCGCCGAGCAAGCGGCCCCTCGCCGTGCCACCGGCGATCGTCCGCCCGGCCCGACCGCTTGCCTGCTCGGCTTGGGCACCACCCAGCACCGGCGTGTCCGCAGCGAAGGCCAGCCGCCACAGGCTTTCCCAGCTTTCCCGCTCCCACCGGCTGGCGGCATTGGGGCCATGGATCGTCGGGAAACCCGCCCGCGCCGCGATCGCGAGATGCAACGCGGTCGTATCCGAATAGCCGATCAACAGCTTGGGATCGGCGCGTATGGCATCCCAGTCGAGCAGCGGCAGGATACGCGCCCCGCCCCAGCCGCCACGCACGGCAAAAATGCCGCGCACGTCCGGATCGGCGACCATCGCCATGTAGTCCTCGGCCCGCTGCGCGTCGGTCCCGGCAAGATACCCGTTCTGCTCGCGCACATGCTGGCCGAGCTTGGGCACCAGACCCATCCCCCTGATCCAGTGCTGCGCCCGGTCGAGTTCCCACGGCAGCGTCAGCGCGCTGGCCGGCGCGACGAGGCCGACCGTGTCGCCGACGCGCAAGCGCGGCGCTTTTCGTGCGACGGCGGCGCTCACTGGGGCAGGCAGTGCAGTGGCAAGCAGCGCGCCGCCCATGCTGCCGAGCACCTGCCGCCGGTCGATCATACCAGGCTGGCCGGTCCGAACGCGTCGGGCAGCAGTTGCGACAGCCGAACGCGACGCACGCTGTCCGGACCCACGCACAAGATCTCGGGGTCGGTGCCGCCCAGTTGCGCCAATTCGTTGAGCACCTGGCGACAGCGACCGCACGGGGTAATCGGCGCGGCGCCGGGGCCGGTCACCGCGACCGCTTCCAGCCCGCCGCGAGCCCCATCGGCCATGGCCTTCGAGACCGCGACCGTCTCCGCGCACAACGCCAGGCCATAGCTGGCGTTTTCGATATTGGTTCCGGTCACCACGCTGCCGTTGGCAAAGCGCAGCGCCGCTCCCACCGCGAATTGCGAATAGGGCGAATAGGAATGCTCGGCAGCGCCGCGCGCAGCTGCGATCAGGTCGTCGTCGGTCATTTCATCCTCGTCACAGGGGGCGCACCACGACCCAGCGGAGCGGCGAATCCGCAGCCTCGCTCTTGTACCAGCGGTTGGCTGTCCACATCAGCCAGGGCCGCGCGCCATATTCGGGTTCGAACCAGCTACTGGTGAGCCACAATTGCCGGTCGATGCGGCGCGAAACGCCGTAGGCTTCCTCGAATTCTTCGGTCGGCGCGAGGATCGCGGCTTTGCCGGAATGCGCCTCGATCTGGTTGACCAGCGTCATCAGCTCGCTCTGGACCGCCGCTTCGGAGACTCGTTCCGGGCAGTCCGCTGCCGTGCGTTCCAGCAGAATGGCCGGCGGCAACAGGCTCGCATCGCGCGGCACCATCGTAACGAAATTTGCCGATTGCCCGTCCGCCACCTCGCAAGGATCGAAGCGATGCGCGGCGCCGACCTCGAGACCTGCCGCCCTTGCCCGCGAGAAATTCTGTCCAAAGGCGATATCGCGGCCCTCGCTGCCGTCGCTGGCCTCGAGATAGGCGAAGCTGGCTCCCAACCCCTTCAGCGTGTCGAAAGCGACCGGCCCGTCGCTGATGGCAATGATGGCCCCCTGATCCGGCCATTCCGCCTCGTCCGGGCGCCAGTCGCGCCGGTCGTACCACAAATACGCGAAGCCGATGCCGACGATGAACAACAGGAACAGCGCCGCCTTGGCACCGCCGGACAGTCCCTGCCGCTTCGCCTTGCGTTTGCGCTTGCCGCGAGCCACCCGATCAGCCCTTGATGTGCAGCACGCAGATCAGCGTGAACAGCCGCCGTGCTGTGGCGAAGTCGGTTTCGATCTTGCCTTCCAGCCGCTCCAGCAGCAGCTCGGCCGCGCGGTTGTGCACCCCTCGGCGGGCCATATCGATCGTCTCGATCTCGGCCGGCGTGGCCTTACGGATCGCCTGGTAATAGCTGTCGCAAATGGCGAAATATTCGCGGATCGGGCGGCGGAAGCGGGCCAGGCCGAGCAGCAGTTCCTCGAGCAGCTCGTCCTTCGTATCAGCGATCGTCATCAACAGCCGCCCGTCGCGTACCGCCAGCCGCAGGTGGTAGGGGCCGCTCGCCCCGCGCTCGGCTGCGCGCAGCGGCTTGAAGGTGTTTTCCTCGATCAGGTCGAAGATCGCGATCTTCCTCTCCTGCTCGATATCGGCGTTGCGCCAGATGATCGTCTCCTCGTCGAGGTCGACCTTGGCGATGCGGTGATCGGAACTGGTGGAAGCGGAATCGGTCATGCTTGCGCCCGCTTTCGCAGGTTTATGCGGGCCGGGGCAAGGGCTTGGCGAATAGTCCCCGATATCCACAGCCCAAGTGACTGCATTGCAACTTGCCAGCAGGGGGCCCAGCCCGTCATCAGGACCCGATGGCCGATACCGATCTCCTCTTCCCCGCCGACGATTCGACTGCCGACAAGGCGGACAAGGGCACGCAGCTGCCCGCCAACCTCGAGGCGGAGGCTGCGTTTCTCGGCGCGGTGCTGATCGACAACAAGGTAATCGAGGAACTTACCACCCCGCTGGTCCCCGATCATTTCCACGAGCCGGTGCACCAGCGGATCTACGAGCGGGTGCTCAAGCTGCTGGACCGCAATTCGGTGGCGACGCCGGTTACGCTTAAGCCCTATTTCGAAAGCGACGAAGCGCTCAAGCAGCTTGGCGGCACGACCTATCTGGCGCAGCTTACCGCCGACGGTCAGGGCCTGCTGCACCCGCGCGAACTGGCCGACCAGATCTACGATCTCGCACTGCTGCGCCAACTGGTCAGCGTCGGCCGCACGCTGGTCGAAGGGGCGCTCGATACGTCGGACGAGGTAGAACCGTTGCGCAAGATCGAGCAGGCCGAGGCCGATCTCTATCGCGTGGCCGAAGGGGCGAGCACCGGCAGCGAAGCGCAAAGCTTCCGTACCGCCGCGTTCGGCGCATTGCAGGTGGTACAGGCGGCGATGAATTCGGGCGGCAGGTTCTCGGGCAAGACCACTGGCCTCGACACGATCAACGACAAGACCAGCGGTCTCCACAATTCGGACCTCGTGATCCTTGCGGGTCGTCCGGCGATGGGCAAGACCTCGCTCGCGACCAATATCGCCTTCAACGCCGCTTCACGCCTGATGCGCGACGAGCGCGACGGGATCGAACGCGCGGATTCCCCCGGCGCGGGCGTGGCCTTCTTCAGCCTGGAGATGAGTGCCGACCAGCTCGCCACACGTATCCTGGCCGAACAGGCGGAGATTTCCAGCGAGAAGCTGCGCTCGGGCAAGCTCAGCCGCGAGGAGTTCCAGCGCCTGTCATTCGCCAGCCAGGAACTGACCGATCTTCCCCTGTATATTGACGACACGCCCGCACTGACCATCGGTGCATTGCGGACCCGTGCGCGTCGGCTGAAGCGCCGGCACGATATCGGGCTTGTGGTGGTCGATTACCTGCAGCTACTGCAAGGCTCGGGCCGCGCGAGCGACAACCGGGTGAACGAGATTTCGGAAATCAGCCGCGGTCTCAAGACGCTCGCCAAGGAGCTGCATGTTCCGGTGATCGCCCTGTCGCAGCTATCGCGCCAGGTCGAACAGCGCGAGGACAAGCGCCCGCAACTCGCCGATCTGCGCGAATCCGGCTCGATCGAGCAGGATGCCGACATGGTGTGGTTCATTTTCCGCGCCGAATATTATCACAACGCCACCAAGCCCGACACGCCGGACGAAACCTCCTCCGAGGAAGTGCGCATGAAATATGCCGAATGGGAGGCTCGCCATTTGGAGCTGGTCAACAAGGCGACGCTGATCGTCGCCAAGCAACGTCACGGCTCGACCGGCAATGTGCCGCTGCTGTTCCACAGCGAGTATACCAAGTTCAGTAGCCCCGACGTGCGCAATTACGAGGATTACGACTAGAGGTCACAGGCCGAGATTGAGCCTGCGCGCCACGTTGTAGTCGACCACCGCGACGAGGAACCAGCTGAGGTTCCAGCGGATGCGGTTCCACAGCGTCGAATGCTTGCGGTGCTCTTTAGCAGTGATCTGCTTTGACGCGGTGTGATGCTGCGCGATAAAGTCGCGCATGCGGTCGGCGAAGTCCGCGTCCTCTATCCGCAGCATCAGTTCCAGGTTCACATAGAGGCTGCGCATGTCGAAATTGGCGCTGCCGAGATAGACCGCATCGTCGATCACCAGCAGCTTCATGTGCAGCTTGCAGGGGCGGAATTCCCAGATCTTGGCGTTCTTGTTGAGCAGGTAATGGTAAAGCGAGCGGGTCGCGCCGATGGTCGCGCCATTGTCGGATTTGGCGGCCATCACCAGCCGCGCCTCGCCTCGCAGAGCGGTCTGTCCGATCCGCCGGAGCATTTTCTTCGAGGGCGAGAAATAGGCCATCACCATGTCGAGGCAGTCGCCCTTCTCGAGATCCTCCGAAACGCAGCGCGCCCAGCTGGACAGGCCCTTGGTCGGCCCGCCGATCAACAGGCGTACTGGCCCTTTTGGCGGGCTCCACTTGGTGACCTTGCTAACGATGGAGCGAAACTGCGCGCGCGGCTGTGCCACCCAGTCGGCCAGCTCGTCCCACCAGGCAAGGAGCTGCTCGACCGCCTGGCCTTCCAGTTTCACGCCCAGATCGTGCCAGCCGTTCGCTTCCGGGCCTTCGAAATAGGCCTTTTCGATATTGAAGCCGCCGATCATCGCGACTTTTTCGTCGACGATCGCCATCTTCTGGTGATTGCGGATCAGCGCGCGGCGCGACCATTTGGCCATGAAGCGGTCGTATTGCCCGCCGACTTCCTTGAAGCCATCGAAGAAATCTTCGGCCACGTCTTCGCCGAAGCCGTCAACGATCAACGTGACCGAAACCCCGCGCCGGGCCGCTTCGACCAGCGCATCGCGAACACGGGTGCCGATCTCGTCGTCGACGAACATGTAGTAGAACAGCCTGAGCGAGCTTTGCGCGCCGTTTATCATCTCTACCAATGCTTGGAGCCGATCTTCGCCTGCGGGGTAGATGGTGAGGCTATGCCCCTGCGCTTCGACATGGAAGGGCTCGTCGTCCTGCCAGACAACCTGCGCATCCTGCTGCGCGTAGTGTTGATCGCTCCCCATGCGCTACCGGCCTAGAACGGCTGGCGGCGCGGCGCAATTCCTTGACGAAAAGCCGCGCCGCACCTATGTCGCGCTCTTTCCCGGAATCACTTGATTTGCATCGGAGTGCCCCATGGCGCGCGTTACCGTCGAAGACTGTGTAGATAAGGTCCCCAACCGTTTCGATCTCGTCCTGCTGGCTGCCCAGCGCGCGCGCGAAATTTCCGGCGGTGCGGAACTGACCATCGATCGCGATCGCGACAAGAACCCGGTCGTCGCCCTGCGCGAAATTGCCGAGCAGTCGGTCAAGCCGAAGGACCTGCAGGAAGCAGCGGTCACCAATCTGCAGAAGATCCTGCCGGACGACGATGACGAGATCGATGAGGTCGGCTCGCTCAGCCAGTCGGCCGAAGCCCTGCGCATCACCGCTTCGGCGCCGACCCGCTCCACCTCGATCGGTGCCGATTACGACGGCTGATTGCAGAATACAGTGTACGAATGAAAAGGCCGCCTCATGGGCGGCCTTTTTCGTTTGGAGGTTATTGCCCGCGCCCGGTTTCGGCCTGCAATTCGTCGATCAACTTAGATGCGTCGGCCTTGGTCAACTCGGGATCGTAGCGATCAGGGCAACCGGCTTCTTCGCACAGGGTCTTGAGATAGCTTGCTTGCGCGCCGGTCATGCGTTCATCGCCGGTGGTCCAGTTGTCGGGATCCTTCTCCGCATTGGAGACGGGGTCGGTCTTGGGACGTTCGGCTGGCTTCGTTGCAGTCATGATGGAATTCTCCTTTGCCGAACCAACAGCGATGTTCCCAAAATGTTCCTGTTGAAGTTGAGGGATGACCTGCGGCCCGCGGTTTCTTATGACGGGTGCCGGAGGTGGGCATGAGCGAAATCGGTGACGCATTCGGCACGGCCGTAGAGGGCGGCCTGTTTGCAAAAGCGGTCGGCAAGAGCAGCCAGGCCCAGCCCGAACACCGCGAGCTGGAGGACGGGCATTTCACGGAAGGTGCCTGCCTCAATTGCGGCACCGAGCTGATTGGCAGTCACTGCCACTCCTGCGGGCAAAAAGCGCATCTGCACCGCACGCTCGGCGCATTCATGCACGATCTGCTGCACGGTGCGCATCATTTCGAAGGCAAAACGTGGAAGACCTTGCCGATGCTGGCGTTCAAGCCCGGCGAACTCACCCGGCGCTATATCGAAGGCGAACGCAAGCGCTTCGTCAGCCCGATGGCCCTGTTCCTGTTCTCTATCTTCCTGATGTTCGCCGTATTCCAGGTCGTCGGCCTGACCGCGCCGAGCGATATCGATCAGGCAGGCTTTTCCGCGCGGGCCAAGGCGGTCGAGGCGAAAGCCGCCCTCGAGCAGGAACGCGGTGCACTCGGCGACAGCAATCCCGAGCGCCTTGCCGAGATCGACGACCAGATCGACGGTTTGGCCACGGCCATCGAAGCCATTGATGCCGGCGAGAACTATGCTTTCCGCGACAAGGAGGGAAACCGGCAAAGCCAGTCGATCAACCTGACCGGTATCGATCTGATCGATCAGGGGATCGTGAAAAAATGGCGCAGCAACCCCGGCCTCATGCTCTACAAGCTGCAGGCCAACAGCTACAAATTCAGCTGGCTTCTGATCCCGCTATCGGTGCCCTTCGTGTGGCTGCTCTTCTTCTGGAAGCGACGCTTCGGAGCATACGACCACGCAATCTTCGTGACCTATTCGATCGCCTTCATGTCGCTGCTGTTCATCGTGATTTCGGTGCTGGTGAAGATCGGCGCGCCCGAATGGCTTTACGGCACGATGATCGCCTTCGTTCCTCCGATACATATCTACAAGCAATTGCGCGGAGCCTACGACTTGCGCCGCAGATCGGCGATCTGGCGACTGACGGTGCTCATGGTGTTCATCAACATCGTCGCCGTTCTTTTCCTGCAACTGCTTCTTCTGCTGGGAGCGTTCTAGTCCCGCGCCGGTTCGCCGCCGGTAATCGGGGCGGGTCCGGGTTCCTCGGTGTCGCCAGCTTCCAAATTGTCGTGCAAGTTTGCCGCTCCCTCGCTCACCGCGTCGGAGGCTTCGATCGCCCCTTCCTCGATCGCTTCCCCGGCAACTTCGAGGTTTGCCTGCGCATCGTCCTCGGCGAGATCGGCCGTACGCGCGGCATCCTGCTGGGTTTGCTCGGAGCAGGCAGTGACGCCCGTGAGAGCGACGGCGGCAAGGCTGGCTATGGCGAGACGGTTCATGGCGATTTCCTCATAAATCCTGGTGTTCTGGCCCTATAACGCGCGAATTGCCTTTCGCGTTTCCGGGGAGGCCGGGATCGGCAGGGATATTCGCGGATCAGCGCGGCCCTTCACAAAGCAAGTGTGCATGGAAAAAGGCTCCGTCCCTGGATCAGGAACGGAGCCTTCTATGATGTTTGCTGAATGCCAAAAACGCCTGGCAATCTGTCGGCGGATCAGCCCGGCTGCGGCGCAGCCCCGCCGCCGAACTTCTTGCCGGCTTTCGGGACTGCAGCCCCGGCAGACGGCTTGACCGAAATCGGCCCCTTCGGCTCGTCCGGACGGTTGAGCTTGCCGTCCTTCATCAGCTGATCGATCTCTTTGCCGGTCAGCGTTTCGTATTCGAGCATCGCCTGGGCGAGCAGGTGGAGTTTATCTTCCTGCTCGGTCAGGATGTCGGTCGCGCGCTTCAAGCCCTCTTCCACCAGCCGCTTGATCTCTTCGTCGATCAGCTTATTGGTTTCGGCGCCCGACATCGTCCGCGCGGTCTGGCCCATGCCGAGATAGCCTTCCTGGCTCTGCTCGTACTGCAGCGGGCCGAGCTTGTCGGACATACCCCATTTGGTGACCATGTTCTTGGCAAGGTCGGTGGCGTACTGGATGTCGCCCGACGCGCCGCTCGAAACCTTGTCGTGGCCGAAGATGATCTCTTCCGCCACGCGGCCGCCCATGGCGACGGCGAGGTTCGCATGCATCTTGTCGCGGTGATAGGAGTAGCTGTCCCGTTCCGGCAGGCGCATGACCATGCCCAGTGCGCGTCCGCGCGGAATGATGGTTGCCTTGTGGATCGGGTCCGATGCCGGCTCGTTCAGCGAAACCAGCGCATGGCCGGCCTCGTGATAGGCGGTCATCTTCTTTTCGTCCTCGGTCATGACCATGGAGCGACGTTCCGCGCCCATCATGACCTTGTCCTTCGCGTCCTCGAATTCCTGCATGGCGACGAGCCGCTTGTTGCGGCGCGCGGCCAACAGCGCAGCTTCGTTGCAGAGGTTCGCAAGATCTGCGCCCGAGAACCCCGGAGTGCCCCGCGCGATCGTGCGCGGGTTCACGTCGGGAGCCAGCGGCAGTTTCTTCATGTGGACGGCAAGAATCTTCTCGCGCCCGTCGATGTCCGGCACCGGCACCACGACCTGGCGGTCAAAGCGGCCCGGGCGCAGCAGAGCGGGATCGAGCACATCGGGGCGGTTGGTCGCCGCGATGATGATAATGCCCTCGTTGGCCTCGAACCCGTCCATCTCGACCAGCAGCTGGTTCAGCGTCTGCTCGCGCTCGTCGTTCGAGTTGCCGAGGCCATGGCCACGGCTACGACCGACGGCGTCGATCTCGTCGATGAAGAGGATGCAGGGCGCATTCTTCTTTGCCTGCTCGAACATGTCGCGCACACGGCTCGCGCCGACGCCGACGAACATCTCCACGAAGTCAGAACCCGAAATCGTGAAGAAAGGCACGCCTGCCTCGCCTGCAATGGCGCGGGCGAGCAGCGTCTTGCCGGTCCCGGGCGAGCCGACCAGCAGCGCACCCTTGGGAATCTGGCCGCCCAGTTTGGAGAAGCGGCTGGGGTCTTTCAGGAACTCGACGATTTCTTCCAGTTCCTCCCGCGCCTCGTCGATACCGGCAACGTCGTCGAAGGTCACCTTGCCCTGGCGTTCGGTCAGCAGCTTGGCCTTGGACTTGCCGAAGCCCATCGCGCCGCCAGCACCGCCACCTTTCTGAACCTGGCGCAGCGCAAACACCGCGATGCCGAGGATCAGGATGAAGGGCAGGATCTGGATCAGCGCATAGAGCAGGATATTGCCGCTATCGGCTTCCTTGCCCGTATATTGCACTCCGTTCTCGTTAAGCAATTCGGTCAGCGATCCATCGTCGGGGACGCGCATGGTCGTGAACGCTTCGCCGTTTTTCATCTCACCGGTAATCTGGGTGTCCGAGATCTGCACCGAGGCGACCGATCCTTCGGCCACCTTGCTGCGGAAGTCGGAATAAAGGATCTGCGCGCCGCTGCCCTGGCCCCCGCCACCGAAGGCGGACACCACCATCAGCAGGGCAAGGAAGATACCGCCCCACACCATCAGGCTTTTCACCCACGGGTTCGGGCCATTACCCTCGGGCTCGGGCGGAGTGTTCTGGTCGCTCATGCGCGGAATCCTTTCATCGCCGGTAATGTAGGATCGCTGCGGTGAATGGCAAGTTGACTGCGCCCGCGATATTTTCGCTCTCAGGCAGAGAGATGCTCGATCACATTGGAAGTCATCGCCGTCTCGCCGCTGCTCTCTTCCTCGTCGGAGGCGTAGTAGTAATAGGTGCCCCCTCCGATCGCCGCGATGCCGAGCGCCAAGGCGATCAGCATGACGACGCCGTCGCGCACTGTCAGCGCCAGGCCGATCGCGGCAATCGCCAGCATGGGTCCGCTACTGGCAAACGGAAGGACTTCGAGCGGCGGGACGGTCATGCACAGCAAGATCACCACAAGCGCGGCGATCTTGACCCACACGCCCTGCGTCATCGGTTTCAGCCGCCCGTGGCTGTGTTCGTCGAGCCAGTGCGCGATGCCACGCAGCTTGGCGATGCCCTTGTGCAGTTTCTTGCTTTCGACCGCCCGGTTCTGGAGAAAGCCGGGCATCCATATGTGCTCCTTTCCGATGAGGAGCTGCAGGGCCACGAGCGCGATCAGGGCGGCCAGGAAGGTCGGAACGCCGGGAATACCGCCCACCGGAGTTAGCTCGAGCAGCGCCGACAGCATGATGAACGGGCCGAAGCTGCGCCCGCCAAAATCGTCGAGCACGTCGCTGATACAGACCTTGCCCGACTTCGTCGTCAGGTCGTCGAGCTGTCCGAGAACTTCCTCGACGCCCTCGGGCTCCTCCTTGCTCATCCTGCTCTCCTCAGCGCCCATAACACGCAAGAAGCGAAAAAGTTGTTCGCTGTCAGGTAGCTGCGGACTTCAACAAGGCCGAACGCTCGCACCGGCAGACGGTTTCGCCGCGCTGGTTGATCGCCTCGTGCACGAAAGTGACGATGCCCGATCCGGGCCGCGACTTGCTTTCGCGCAGGCCGATCACCTCGCTCGTCGCATGCAGGGTATCGCCGATGAACACGGGCTTGGGCATCACCAGCTTGTCGTAACCGAGATTGGCGACCAGCGTGCCGAGCGTGGTGTCTCCGACGGAGAGTCCCACCATCAGCGAGAAGGTGAAGGTGCCGTTGACGAGGATCTGGCCGAACTCGCTTGCCTTCGCCGCCTCGGCATCGAGATGCAGCGGCTGCGGATTGTGCGTCATGGTGGTGAAGAGCAGATTGTCCGTTTCGGTGACGGTGCGCCGAATCTCGTGCTCGATCCGGTCACCCACCTGCCATTCGTCGAAATGCCGGCCCGCCATCAGCTATGCCCCATCACGGCTTTCACTTCGAGGAAGTCGTGGAAGCCCCACTCGCCCCATTCGCGGCCGTTCCCCGACTTCTTGTAGCCGCCGAAGGCCGCATTCATGTCGTAGCCGCCATTGATCGCAACCCGGCCTGCGCGGATGCGCTTGGCGAGACTGCGGGCCTGTTCGATATCCTCGCCGGTGATTGCGCTGGCGAGGCCGTATTCGGTGTCGTTGGCGATGCGGATCGCATCGTCGTAGTCCTCGTAACCGATGATGGTCAGGACCGGCCCGAAGATTTCCTCGCGGGCGATGGTCATGTTGTTGTCGACATCGGCGAAGACAGTGGGCTTGACGTAGTGGCCGGTCTCCAGCCCCTCGGGCTTGCCGGGGCCGCCTGCGACCAGCGTCGCGCCTTCCTCGATACCCTTTTCGATCAGGCCCTGAATCTTGTCCCACTGCGTGCGGCTGACCACCGGACCGATGGCGGCATTGCCCTTGGGATCGCCGGGCATCACGCCCTCGGCGGCTTCCTTGGCGGCCGCCTTGGCCTCTTCCATGCGCGCATGCGGCACCAGCATGCGGCTCGGCGCGGTGCAGGTCTGGCCCGAATTGCCCATCATGCCGACGGTCCCCTTTGCGACCGATTTGGCGAAAGCGCTGTCGTCGAGCACGATATTGGGGCTTTTCCCGCCCAGTTCCTGCGCCACGCGCTTGACCGTGTCGGCGGCGTTCTTGGCGATCAGCACGCCCGCACGGGTCGATCCGGTGAAGCTGACCATGTCGATATCGGGATGACCGCTGATCGCCTCGCCCACACCCGGCCCGTCGCCGTTGACGAGGTTGAACACGCCTGCCGGAACGCCGGCCGCATCCATGATCTCGGCAAAGATATAGGCGTTGAAAGGCGCGATCTCGCTCGGCTTCAGCACCATGGTATTGCCGGTCGCCAGCGCGGGGAAAACCTTGCAGGCGATCTGGTTCAGCGGCCAGTTCCACGGGGTGATCATGCCGACCACGCCGACCGGCTCCCATACATGCAGCGTCGGACCATCCTGCCGCTCGAACGAAAACCCCTCAAGCACTTCGATGGCCTTCGCGCAGTGCCCGGCGAGCAGGCCGACATGCGGGCCATTGGCGAGGCTCATCGGCGCGCCCATCTCGTCGCTGACCGCGGTGGCGAGCTCTTCCTTGCGGGTATCGATCTCGGCCTGGATCGCGCGCAGCAGCGTGAGCCGCTCTTCCTTGCTCGTCTGCGAGAAGCTCTCGAATGCACGGCGTGCCGCGGCGACGGCCTTGTCGACATCGGCCTTGGTGCCGAAGCTGATGTGGCCGATTGTGTCTTCGGTCGCCGGGTTCTCGACCGGCTGGGTGTTTTCCGTGACCGGATCGACCCATTGGCCGTCGATGTAGAACTTGGTGCAGTCGCGCATGGGGTATCTCCTCTATGCGCGCAGCCACTAGCCCCCTTCGCGCCAGCGCGCCACCACCTCTTCACCGTCCTGCGCCGCATCGCGGATGGTGTTCGGCGTCCGGTCGAAACGCGGTGCGGGTGCGGTATGCCAGCGCCCGCCGTGTTCGACATAGGCATTGCGCGCCTTCATGTGCGGATGCTCGCGCGCCTCGTCCATCGGCACGACCGGGGCGAAGCAAGCATCGGTACCTTCGAGCAGCTCGACCCATTCGGCCTGCGTTTTCGTCTTGAACATGGCGGCTAGGTCTTGCGTGTAATCGTCCCAATTTGACGGGTTCATCTGTCCGTCGCGCAGCTTTTCCGGCGCATCGGCGCGCTGGAGCAATTCGGCATAGAACTGCGGTTCGATCGCGCCGACGCTGATTTCCTTGCCGTCCGCACATTCGTAGCAGCGATAGAAATGCGCCGCGCCGCCGAGCAGGCCGGTGCCGCGTTCGGTGGTGCGGATCGAACTGGGCGGCTGGCCGAAGAAGAAGCTCATCAGGCTGGTCACGCCATCGACGATCGCTGCATCGACCACCTGCCCCTTCCCGCTACGCTCCCGTTCGTGGAGCGCGGCGAGGATGCCGAGCGCACAATACATGGACCCGCCGCCGAAGTCGCCGACCAGGTTCTGCGGCGGGATGGGCAAATCGCCCTTCTTGCCGATCGCGTCGAGCGCGCCGGTGATAGCGATATAGTTGAGGTCGTGCCCGGCCGCCTGCGCCAGCGGCCCATCCTGCCCCCAGCCGGTCATGCGGCCATAGACGAGGCGCGGATTGGCTTCGAGCAGCGCATCGGGACCGAGGCCGAGCCGCTCCATCACACCGGGCCGGAATCCTTCGATCAGCACGTCGGCCTTCCCCAGCGCATCGCGGCAGAACTGCTTACCATCCTCGCTCTTGAGATCAACGGCGACGCGGTGCCGCGCGCGTTCGACCACTGGGTTCATCGGCTGGTAGCCCTGCCGCTCGATTCGCACGACCTCGGCCCCCATGTCGGCGAGTAGCATGGCGACATGCGGGCCTGGCCCGATTCCCTGGAATTCGACGACCTTGAGGCCGGTGAGCGGGCCGTGGCTAGCGGTATCGGTCATATGCGTATTTCTCCTCTCGCTTTGCAACCTGCATGCCAAGCTGCGCGATGGGTTGCAATTACGAACGCGATTGCGCAGACCGCGAAACCGCAACGAACGAGACGAGAGAGGCCGACCAATGAGCGATTACCAGACGATCAAAACCGAAAAGACCGGCAATGTCCTCAAGGTCACGCTCAACCGACCGGAACGCCTCAACGCCTGCCCGCCCGAAATGGCAGACGAGATTTTCGACGCGATCCGCAATCTGGACGATGCGCGCGCCGTCCTGCTGACCGGCGAAGGTCGCGCTTTTTGTTCGGGTGCCGACCTCTCTGCGCGCGGCGAACGTTCGATCACCGGTGGCGAAGGCGCATTCCGCTCGCTGACCCAGCACTACAATCCGATGGTGCAGACGCTTGCCAGCCTGCCGGTGCCGGTGGTTTCGGCCGTGCAGGGGCCTGCCGCCGGTGTCGGCTGCTCGATCGCGCTGGCGGCCGATTTCGTGCTGGCCGGCAAGAGCGGCTATTTCCTGCAGGCCTTCGTCAATATCGGCTTGGTGCCGGATGGCGGATCGAGCTGGATGCTCCCGCGCCTCGTCGGCACGGCACAGGCAACGCGGATGATGATGCTGGGCGAGAAAATCCACGGCGAGGAGGCCGAGCGGATCGGCCTGATCTACAAATGCGTCGAGGACGATGCGCTGATGGACGAGGCCAATGCCCTGGTCGAAAGATTAGCCAATGGGCCGACCGTGGCGCTCGGCCTGATGAAGCAGACGCTGCGCAACGGGCTACAGTCCGACTTCGGCAGCACGCTTCGCGCCGAAGCCGAAACGCAGAAGATCGCCGGCGGCACAAAGGACGCGATGGAGGGCGGTATGGCCTTCCTGCAGAAGCGCAAGGCCGCATTCACCGGGTCCTGAGCCGCGGTCAGTTCAGCGCGTTGATCGCTTCGCGCACGCGGACTTCGATCTCGTCGCGCGGGAGACCCGGCGGGATCGGCTCGCCGAAGCGATAGGTAATCCGGCCCGGCTTTTTCAGGCCGCGGTGATAGACCGGCCCGCTATCGACTGCCACCGGCACGACCGGCAGGCCGAGCATCTTGTAAAGTCCCGCAAAGCCCGACTGAAGCGGTCTGGCTTCGCCGTGCGGAACGCGGGTGCCTTCGGGAAAGATGACCAGCGGCCGCCCGTCCGCCACCAGCGCCTTGGCCGAGCGGATCATCTGCATCAGCGCCCGCGCGCCGGCATTGCGCTGCACGGGGACGAGCCCGAACGCAGCGGCCGCACGACCCCAGAGCGGGATGCGGAATAGCTCCTCCTTCGCGAATACGCTGGGGGTGTCGAACAGCGCAGGCGCATCGATCGCCTCGAAAAAGCTCTCGTGCTTGATCGCGTAGAGCACCGGCTCGTCGAGCGGGCCGCTGCCTTCGATCACGATCTCGCAGCCAAGCAGGTGCGTCAGGCACCAGCGCTGCCAGTTCGACCACATACGTACGAAATAGCGGAACCGGTCGACGCTGAACGGCAGGGCGACCAGCGACGCAGACGTAATCAACAGCGAACCGAGGTAGAAGGCCGGATAGAAGGCGAAATTGCGCAAGTATCGCATGACAGCGTCAGACGGGTAGGCCTTGCGAGACTGCCGCCGCAATCAGCTTGTTATATTCGAGAAACAGCGTTGCAAGCTCGGGCGAAGAGACCACTGCATCCTTTTCGATCACCGTGCCATCCGGCAGCGCTCCGCTGAATTCATTGGCCGCACGGGCCATATGCCAATCCGTGGTCACGAGGCGGACGGAGGAAAAGTCGTGCTCCTTGAGCCATTCCGCCGCCTCTCCCGCATTGCTGCGGGTATCGACCGCAAGGCGGCCCAGCGTGACGCAGCAATCCATCGTTCTCGACGACACGTCGAATTCGGCGGCGAACTCTTCCGTCGTCACCTCGGGATCGACGCCGGATACGAACAATTCCTTGGCCAGGCCCCGATCGACGATATCGAGACCGCGCGCGATCCGCCCGGGACCGCCGGTCGGGACGATGACCGCGTCGGTCGGCTCACCGGCGAGCGGCTGGGGCAGCGTCATCGCAAATCCAATGAATCCGAAAGCATAGACAAGGACTACGGCAGCGACGAAACGCAGGATCACAGCATCTTCCTGAGGGACGAGAGGACGGTCATGCGCGCCGTGTAGACGGCAATCGCGATGGCGAAAAGCGGAACCAGCGCAAGCAGCATCCAGTCGAGCCGATCAAGCCCGCCACCCGCGACGAGACCAGAATCGAGTACCGCGAACTGCGCCCCCATCAGCAGCACGGCCGCAAATCCGGCCAACAGGCCAAGCAAACCGCCGACCAGCGCATCCAGCAGGATCGAGCGCTGGAAGATACGCGCGATCTGGTCGTCGCTTCCGCCGAGCAGATGGACGATTTCGATCGTGTCGCGATTGGAGCCGAGCGCATTGCGGGCTGCCAGCCAGACGGCGGCTGCGCCGGTGAAGGCAAGCAGGGCGATGAGGCCGAACGCCATCCAGCGCAGCGTGGAAAGGGCGGAGAGCACTGGCGCAAGCCAGTCCGACTGGGCATCGATCCGCGCGTCGGGCGCAGCCTCTGCCAACAGATCGGCGAGCCGGGCCAGTTCCGTTTCGCTCGAGCCGTCGCGCAAACGCAACTCGATCAAAGCCGGGATCGGGAGGGCATCGTCCTCGGCCCCGGCACCAAGCCAAGGTTCGAGCAAGGCCTCTACCTCATCTTCGGGGAGAACAGCGACACTCACGACGACCGGATCTGAAGCAAGGAGATCGCGCGCGGCCTCCGCTTGCGCGCTACGCGTGCGGGGATCGGGGTCGACGATCTGCACCGTCGCGCTACTGGCGAGATCTCCGCTCGCGCGCGCCACGAGATTGGAGAGCGCCAGCCCGCCAGCCGTCGCGAGGACCGTGATGGCGACCATGATCGCGATGACCCAGGGCATCGGCCCACCCAACCGGGCGCGCGGCAGAAGATGTGCCGCCCGCTTCCCGCGGAAGGGCGAGAGTCCGCGCTCGACTGCGCGCGTGACGACTGGGGGGCGCTTCATCGCCCAGCCTCGACCCGTCGGGGCGGATAGCGCAAGGCACCCGTCGGGTCGGCGAGCGTGCCCTTGTCGAGCCGCATAATGAGCGAATCCGGCACTTTGCGAATGAGGTGGACGTCGTGCGTTGCGACCACCACCGTCGTGCCCAGGCGATTGAGCGCTTCGAAGAGGCGGATCAGCTTGAGGGCCATTTCCGGATCGACGTTGCCGGTCGGCTCATCGGCCACAAGCATGTCCGGGCGTCCGATAACGGCGCGGGCAATTGCGACTCGCTGTTGCTCGCCGCCAGACAGCGTCGCCGGACGCGCTTCGGCGCGGTGGCCCAGCCCGACCCACTCGAGCATGTCGGTGACCGGCCCCTGCAGATCGGCTTCGCGCACGCCCGACACGCGCAGCGGCAGCGCAATATTGTCGAAAGCGCTCAGGTGATCGACCAGCCGGAAATCCTGGAATACCACGCCCATTCGCCTGCGATAGGCTGGCAGCCGCTCGCGCGGCAGGGTAATCACGTCGGTACCGAACATGCGGATCGCCCCGCGCGACGGGCGCTGCGCGAGATAAAGCAGCTTGAGCAGCGAGGTCTTGCCCGCCCCGCTCGCCCCGGTGAGAAAATAGAATCGCCCCGGAAACAGGGTGAAGGAAATGTTCGAGAGAATTTCGCGATCGGTGCCGTAGCGCAGGCCGACATTGTCGAACTGCACGATCTCGCTTTCCGGGGCGCTCATGCGCGTTCGGCCCGGATCGAGAGAGGTTTGATGGCGCCTTTCATGGTCGCCAAGGCCTATAACCGCGCATCGATGTGGAAAAAAGCCGCCCTGCGGGGTTGCGAACAGGCCTCTCGCTTGTCGTGATTCGCCTGCCGCCCTAAGCAGGCATTCACCATGATCATCGCCTGTCCCGCCTGTTCGACCCGATATGTGGTGCCCGATAGCGCCATCGGGATCGAAGGCCGGACGGTGCGCTGCGCGAAATGCAAGCACAGCTGGTACCAGGACGGACCCGACGCAGAGCAGATCGCAGCGGCCGCTGCGGTGCCTGCGCCGCCTCCCCCTGCTGCCGCCACGCCAACTCCGGCTCCGGCTCCGAGACCGGCCCCCGAGCCCGCGCCTGTCCCCCAGCCGGCCACCACGAATGCGGACGCACCAGCCACCGCCGCCTCGGACGTCAGCTATGGCGGTGCCGCCCCTGCAGCAAAGGAACAGCGCGACGGGCCGGATTTCGACGAGGCTGAACCACCCTATGGTGAGGTGCAGGACGATTTGCCGCCCGCGCCCGAACCCCAAGATACGGACGACAGCGCGTCCAGCTTCGACCATGCCCCGCCGTTCCGCCCGCGCCGCAACATCACCAAGATGTGGACGATCGCCGCGGCGGTCTTCGCCTTGCTGGCGGTAGGAACGATCCTCACGGTGAATTACGTCGGCCTGCCGGACTGGGTGCCGGTGTCGAAGCCGCTGTTCGGCCAGGCGCAGCCCGATCTCGAACTGTCCTTTCCGGTCGAGGAGCAGGAGCGGCGCACACTGCCCAACGGCACGGAATTCTTCGGCGCGAAGATCGTGGTGAGCAACACTGCGCGCGAAAGCCGCAACGTCCCGCCGATCCTGATCGTGCTGCTCGACCAGCGGGAGCGGCAGGTTTACAGCTGGGTCGTCAACCCGCCACAGCCGACGCTGGCTCCGGGCGAGGAAATGACGATCAACGAGGCCGTGACCGACGTGCCGAAATCGGCCGTCTTCGCGGATATCGGTTGGGCCCCGCGCTGAGCGGGCCGAACCACCTCACAAACATGCTTGCGAGGGCGTGGCGGCGCTGCTAATGGCGCGCTCCTACCGGCGGGACGGCGTGCGATTCACGCGCTCCCGATGCAGACTGTGTGCGGTCGTGGCGGAACTGGTAGACGCGCAACGTTGAGGTCGTTGTGGGTGAATAACCCGTGGAAGTTCGAGTCTTCTCGACCGCACCAACAGTCTTTGTCCGCATACCCGATCCTTACCTTCAGAGCGTGCTGAGCGCCCACCAGGGGCCGTCCTTGCGATCAGCCTTGAACCGGCCGAGGTCGCGCAGCCGCGCCATGAAGGCGGGCTTGAACATCTCGTCGTCCTTGAAGTTCTCGCCGACAGTGCTCGGGAAGGTATCGTACATGTCGGCCGTGGTCAGCAGGATCTCGCCATAGGGATTGCCAAGGCGCAGCGCAGCGATCGCGCCGATCTCGCTTTCGTTGACGAGCAGGTCGTACCCGCGCTGGCCATTCTTGAGCGGACCGGACTTGCGATTAAGCTCGGGCGCAGGCTTGCGCACCGTCGGCCCGTTACGAACGACGTAAACCTTGGGCGCGGTCTTGCGATATTCCTCGGCAAAGTTTTCCTGCGACGTAGTGGAGGCCTTGGTCACTCCATGCGACGCCATCTCCTTGCGCACTTGCCGATCGACGATCGCCATGGTCCGGTCGAAGAAGACCGACCGCCGCACCCCGCCGTCGTATAGCGACACTGCCTTGCCGTCCGATCCGGCCACCCGCAGTTGCTGGTGGAAGACCGGCATGGCCGACGATGCCATGGTGGCTGCCGCCAGCGCCTCCGCCGCTTTCTCCAGGCTCGGCGCCTTGTTCACCAGTTCGCGCAAATCGGCGTAGCGGAAGCTGCCGTCGTCGGCTTCGACGAAGCCAGCGTAGCCTGCGATGCTGGAGTTCCCGATCGCTTCAACCAGTCTGCAGTCGCCATCGGGGCACAGCGCTTCGATGATCCGCTTGCGCAGTGGCGCGGTGCCTGCGGCCGAGCCGAAGAACGGCACCAGCGCGAGGCCCGTATGGCGCACGACCTCGCTCTCCTTCTCGGGCGAATAGCCCCAGACCAGCCGGTCGATCGCATGACGACGCATTACGGGCGTCTGCTTGGGATCGAGCGCCACCATCATCATTAGCGCCTGCAGCGAACCGGTCGAGATACCGGTGATCACGCCGATCCCTTCGAGGCCCAGTTCCTTCGCCCCGCTCTGTTCGCTCAATCGCTTGAACAACCCCGCGCCGAAAGCGCCCCACTGGCCGCCGCCCGAGAGCAAAAGCACGTTGCACTCCGGCGCCTCGGCCTCGACATGGCATTCCACCGCTTCCTTGATGGAACAGCTCATCGGATCGTCGAGCTTGCATTCCAGCACGGCAGTCGCGTCGCGCTGGACATCGCGGATGATCGGGCCGGGATCCCCGTCCATCACATGGGTGTAGAAACCGTCGATCTCGAAAGTCAGCGCGCCCCGCCGCACGATCTTGAACGCAATCGCAAGAATAAGGGCGAGGCCCAGCGTTACTGCGCCAATGCAGATAAGAATATCGATCACAATCCGGTCCCCCACCCGATGGATTTCGGGCAGGATAGGCCAAACCGCTGGCGAATCAATCAGCCGTGCGCGCCGAACTCATTGGCGATGCAGGTCGAAATGCGCAGGCAAAGCGCATAGGCATCGTCGATCGGGTTGATATAGCGTTCGCGGATGTCGGCATAGCCTTCGCCCTGTCCGCGGGGATACTCACCCGCCTCGTCCATGTTGAAATCATCCTTACGCGGGAAGCTGACCGGATAGGCGCGGCGCAGTTGCGCCAGCGCATCGTCGATGCGGAGGGAGAAGACCATTTCCAGCACGTCGGTCCGGCTGATGTCGTTCGCCCGGCTGAAGGCAGGGACCGAGACCGCCTTCAGGAACATATGCTGGAGCAGTGCGAGGCGCACGGCCTGGAGCACACCGATGATCCGGCGCACATTCTCGCGATCCGGATGCGGCTCCTCGTTGCGCACGAGTTCGAACAGGCGGTGGAGCTTGAGCGCGTCGACACGCAGGCGCGAGGCGAGGCGACGGAACACACCGTTGCGATCGTCCGAAATGAGATATTCCGCCAGCGCCTCGCAGGCCTCGCCAAGGTGATCTTCGGTCCCGCGGTAAGGCCGGCTCGCCCAGTACGCCGAATTGAACAGCTCGCCATAGGCAGCCACGGTCTTGATGCTGGCGAGCGAATTGGAGGCGCGGACCAGCCGCATGATCTGCCGCCCGCGCTCGCTTTCGTTGAGCAACGTGGCGATATCCTCGATATTGCCTTCCGCCGCGCTGCCGATCCCGGCGATGATATTCACCGGATAGCCGAGTTGCTGGAGGATCGAATTATGCGGGATCGCTCGGATCTGCCGCAAGCTCATCTCGCGATCGGCGGAAAGGTCCGACTGGCGGCGCGATACGCGGCTGCCGGTCTTGTTCAGCAGGCCGAGGCCGAAGGCTGTCACGGCGCGGCTGTAGGTGCGGCTTTCCAGATGGTCGCGCTGATGTTCCTTGATCGCGCGATAGAAATCGAGGCTGAGGTCGGTGCGCCGATAGAAGGGATCGGTCGGCACTTCAGCATCGGTGTGCGCTGGCGTGTGCTCGACGATCTTGGTCAGCGTCGCGAGGGCCAACTCGGGCGTGGCGAAGAACAGATAGCCATCGCCGCCCTGGAAGCTTGCCTCCGGCTCCAACCGGATACCCGCGCGCGCGAACCGGCGCTGCGACCAGGACGACAGCGGCCATTCGATCCGGTCCTCGAAACTGGAGGGGTGCGCGCCGCGGCCCATCCCCTCGCCATGCGTATCGAAGATCAGCGCGGCGACATCGGCCAGCCCGTTATTCTCCATCGCCTGCGCCAGGCGGCCTTGCAGGCGCTCGATCGCAAGGCTGGCCGGGATCTGCCCGACAAAGCGCCCAGCATCCGAGAATCCGGTCTGGATGGCGATCCGACCGCGGCGCTTGGCGTATGTGCGATATTCGTCCTCGGCCAGCAGCGCGTCGAGGAAACGGCCGCCGTGTTCAAGCGCGGTCTCGGTCTCGAACAGCGGCGAGACGTCGACCTTGTCCTCGATCCCGAACAGCTTGGCGAAATAGAGCGCGGCGAGCACGGTCGCGGGCTGTTCGCATTCGGCCACCAGCATGCGGATCGGCGCATCGGCGTCGATGTGCTTGAGGATCTGTGTCATCGCGAGGAATTGCCGCACGGCAGTCGAGCTTTCGACCGCGAGGCTGGCAAAGTTGGCGCTGGCAGGTTTCACGTTGGCGATCAGTTCGCGCAAAGCGGCAAGCGCTCCGCGACTGCCGAGGTCGATGTCCGCCGCGTCGCCCAGCCGCGTGCGGATCGCATTGTGCAGCTGCTTGGCGTTCACGCGGAAGTGAATCCACCCCATGCCGAGCCCGTCGGCGCGCATCGCCGCAGTGAGGGTCCGCAGGGCGATGGCTTTTTCCGCGGTGGAGGATGCCGCCTCGCCTTCGAGCTGCGCGATGGTCTGGCGCAGGGACAGCAGTTTGCCTTCGTCGTCCTCGGTCAGCCGGTTGGCCGCTGCCGACAGGTCGCCCGCGTCCGAAAGGTCTCCGGCGAACTCGTCCGCGCTCGCCTGCGTCCGCGTCGCCGCGGCCCGCAGCGTCCCGAGCAATTCGTGGTCGTCGTCGATCGCTTCCAGTTGCGCAGCATAGCGCCCCAGCCGCTGCGCTTTCTCTGCAAGGCGGAAAGCGATCGAGGTATACCACTTGATATCGGTCCGGCCATCCATGTCGTAGCCAACCCAGGTCGCAAAGCGAAACGGCAGGGGGGTGAAATCGAACCAGCGGCTCGGCCATTTTTCATGCGCGGTATCCAGCGCTTCGCTCACGATGCGGTCGCGCGCATCCTGCGCGTTGGCGATGGCGGACATCGCCCTCTCGTGTTCGTAACGCAGCGTGATCTCGGGCCGCTCCCCGCTCTTGCCGGGCGCAATTCCGCCCCCGTGCGAGGCCGCCTGCGCCACCGCAGCGGACTGATCCGGTGTGAGCAGGAAGGTCGGATGCGCGGTGAACACCGCATGCATGTGCGGGTGCTCCCAGAAATTGCGGAACGCGTCGAACTCGCCATCCGCCCAGGTCTGGCGATCGAGCCGCTGTTCGGCCTCTTCCGGCACAACGAGGCAGCGGAGCCGCTCGGCCCGCGCATCGAGCGACTTGGCTTCCAGTTCCTCGATCAGCTTGGAGAGGTCCGCAATGCCGATCTCGTCCCGCTCGAGCCGCCGCGACAGGTCGAGCGACAGCTGGAACACGGGATTGAACAGCGGGGTCAGCGCCGTCTGCCGATGAAGCTCCTGCAATCTCTCGCTGAGGCCAGCAAGCGTGATGGCAAGCGTCTGGTCGGGCATTCGGGTGTCCTCCGGCATAAAATCGCGATCCGTTCGGCGGGAATGCGCCGCGCAAGTCAAGGCGGGCGCGCCCCCGTTGTCCATGAATACGCATGCGGCGCGCACTGGTTGCAGCAAGGTCCGCAAGGGGCTGGACAGCGCGGGTACGAAGCTTCACCGATGCGCGCATGATGCAAGCAATGGAACGACGGGCATGAGCGACTGGACCATCGGAATTATCGGCGGCTCCGGGCTCTATGCGATGGATGCGCTCGAGGATGCGCAGTGGATTTCGGTCAAGTCGCCCTGGGGCGAGCCGTCGGACGAAATACTGTGCGGCACGATCGGCCATGTTCGCGTGCGCTTCCTGCCCCGGCACGGGCGCGGCCACCGCATCGCGCCATCGAGCATCAACGCGCGCGCCAATATCGATGCGCTCAAGCGGGCGGGCTGCACCGACATTCTCGCGATCAGCGCGGTCGGTTCGCTGTCCGAAGAGCTGCCGCCCGGCCGCTTCGTGACCGTCGACCAGTTCATCGACAACACCAAGGGCCGCCCGTCGAGCTTCTACGGCGACGGTTTCGTGACCCACGTCAGCATGGCCGAACCGGTCTGCCCGCGCCTGTCGAAACACGCGCTCAAGGCGGTCGAGAAAGCAGGCGGCGGCTGCAGCGAGGGAGCGACTTACTTGGCTATGGAGGGCCCGCAGTTCTCCAGCCGCGCGGAGAGCAAGCTCTACCGGCATTGGGGCGCCGAGGTTATCGGCATGACGGGCATGCCCGAAGCGAAACTCGCGCGGGAAGCGGAGCTGCCCTACGCCCTGCTTGCCATGGTCACCGATTACGACAGCTGGCGTGACGATGCGGAAAGCGTCGATGTCGCGGAGATCGTCAAGCAGATGAATGCCAATGCGGCCATCGCGCGCAAGGCGGTCGAGATTTTCTGCAAAGGCC
Source organism: Qipengyuania sp. 902 (assembly GCF_051195295.1). Taxonomy (NCBI): domain Bacteria; kingdom Pseudomonadati; phylum Pseudomonadota; class Alphaproteobacteria; order Sphingomonadales; family Erythrobacteraceae; genus Qipengyuania; species Qipengyuania sp. 902. The sequence continues at coordinate 393,804 of NZ_JBNJLJ010000001.1, forward strand.
TGCCGAAAAAGCGCAATCCCTCGCCGATCGACCAGGCGCTCGCCGACGCGGTGATTACGGCCCCGGACAAACACGACAAGGCGCTGGTCGCCAAGCTGGATGCGGTGGCAGGCCGCCTGCTGGGCAGGGGATGAGCCAAGCTTACGACCTGCTGGTCGTCGGCGGCGGCATCAATGGCGCGGGCATCGCGCGCGATGCGGCGGGACGCGGCATGCGCGTGCTGCTGGTCGAGAAAGACGATCTCGCCTCGCATACTTCTTCGGCTAGCACGAAGCTGGTTCATGGCGGCCTGCGATACCTAGAAATGTACGAATTCCGGCTGGTGGCGGAATCCCTGCGTGAGCGGGAAGTGCTGCTGCGGGCCGCGCCGCATATCATCTGGCCGCTGCGCTTCGTGATGCCGCACGAACCGAGCATGCGCCCGCGCTGGATGCTGCGCGCCGGCCTGTTCCTCTACGATCATATCGGCGGGCGGATGAGCTTGCCGCGAAGCAAGGCGGTCGACCTGACCGTGCCGCCGCACCGCGGCGTGCTGCAGGATCGCCTGAAGAAAGGCTTCGAATATTCCGACTGCTGGGTCGAGGATTCCCGCCTCGTCCTGCTCGCTGCGATGGACGCCGAGGCACGCGGCGCGACCGTGCTGACCCGCACCGAATGCACCGCGCTGGCGCGATCGGCGGACGGCTGGCGGGCGACATTGCAGGCACCGGGAGGGGACCGCGAGATAGAGGCGCGAGCCGTCGTGAATGCGGCGGGACCTTTCGTGGACCGGCTCGCGGAGGCCGCGCTCGGCAGCAGCACACCTTCGCACCTGCGGCTGGTCAAGGGCAGCCACATCGTCCTCTCGCGGCGCTTCCCGGACGAGCATGCCTATATCTTCCAGCAGCCAGATGGCCGGATCGTTTTCGCCATCCCCTACGAGCGGGATTTCACGCTGATCGGCACCACCGATCTGCTCTACGAAGGCGATCTCGACGAGGTCCGCATTGCGGCTGAGGAAATCGATTATCTCTGCGAGGCCGCCTCGCGCTATTTCGTCAGCCAGGTGGCGCGCGAGGAGATCGTCTCCACCTATTCCGGCGTGCGCCCGCTCTACGAGGACAATGCGGCCAGCAACAGCACGGTCACGCGCGATTATGTCTTCGAGCTGGAGGCCGACGGCGGTGCACCGATCCTGTCGATCTACGGCGGCAAGATCACCACATTCCGCAAGCTGGCCGAGCATGCGCTGGAGAAGCTGGGCGAAGCGATGACCGTTCCCGGCGAGCCGTGGACTGCGACTGCATCGCTGCCGGGCGGGGAGTTCGAGGACGGCGATTTCGCTCGCTTCCTCTGGCAATCGAGCGAGCACTACCCGTTCGTGCCGCCGGAGATGCTGCTGCGACTGGCCCGCGCCTATGGGACACGTCTGGCGCAAATCCTGCAAGGCGCCGAAAGCCTCGACGACCTGGGGCAATGCCTCGGCGCAAATCTTTACGAGGCGGAGCTCCGCTACCTCGTGCGCCACGAATTTGCGCGCACCGCCGAAGACGTGCTCTGGCGGCGCAGCAAGCTGGGGCTGCACCTGCCCGCCGATGCGCAGGCACGGGTGGGCGAGTGGATGGCCGCCAACGCTACGCAAACCGCCGACTTCGCTTGAAAGCAGGAGGTTGCAGGTCCAAGTGGGGCGCTTCCTCTGACCATAAGCGAGTCGAATGGCCCTGAAAGATCCAGCCCCCAAGTCTATTTCCCGCAACGATGTGCGCGTCGCCTATCGCGCCGAAGAGAACGCCTGCGTCGCTCAGCGTCTCGCCGAAGCGTCGCGGGCATCCAAACTGCATGACGAGGCTGCGGGCATTGCGATCCGGCTGATCGAGGATGCGCGCAAGCGCAAGGCCTCGGGCATCGATGCTTTCCTCCATCAATACGGTCTGGCGACAGAAGAAGGCGTGGCGCTGATGTGCCTTGCCGAAGCGCTGCTGCGCGTGCCCGATGCGGCCACCGCCGACGCGCTGATCCGCGACAAGATCGGCGATATCGACTGGGCGGAGCACATGGGCGAAAGCTCTTCCACCTTCGTCAACGCCGCCACCTTCTCGCTGATGCTGACGGGCGAAGTGCTGGAGCGCCCGGAAGAAGCGCAGAAGGGCATGCGCCGCACACTCAAGGGTGCGGTCAATCGCCTCGGCGAGCCGGTGATCCGCAAGGCCACCTTGCAGGCCATGCGCATCCTCGGCGGCCAGTTCGTCTATGGCCGGACGATCCAGGAATCGCTGAAGCGCGCCGCGCCGGAACGCGCCCGCGGCCTCACGCACAGTTTCGACATGCTGGGCGAGGCGGCCATGACCTATGCCGATGCCGAGCGATATCGGGTCAACTACCAGAAGGCCATCGAGCGCTTGGCGCGCGAGTCCACCGGCAATCTCGCGACTTCGCCCGGAATCTCGGTCAAGCTGTCGGCGCTGCATCCGAAATACACCTTCATGCATGCCGATCTCGCCATCGCCGACCTCCTGCCGATCGTGCGCGACCTGGCGGAAATGGCGCGCGATGCGAATATCCATTTCACCATCGATGCCGAGGAAGCCGACCGGCTAGAGATGTCGATGGACATCATCGAAGCGCTGGCACGCGACGACAGCCTGTTCACCCGCGCCGACGGCACCCGCTGGGAAGGCTTCGGCATGGCGATCCAGGCCTATCAGAAGCGCGGCGTACCGCTGTGCGAATGGGTCGCGCGCCTTGCTCGCAAGCACGATCGCAAATTCTTCGTGCGCCTCGTCAAAGGCGCCTATTGGGACACGGAAATCAAGCTCGCCCATGTCGGCGGGCTAAGCGACTTCCCGGTCTTCACCCGCAAGATCGCGACCGACGTCAGCTTCCTTGCCTGCGCGGGCAAATTGCTCGCCGCAAACGATGCGATCTATCCTGCATTTGCGACGCACAATGCCTATACGATCGGCTCCATCAAGGCGATGGGAGAGGGGAAAACCTTCGAATTCCAGCGGCTGCACGGCATGGGCGAGGAAGTCTATGGCGCGCTTGCGCAGATGGAGGGCAACCGGCGGACCAATGTGCGCATCTATGCGCCCACCGGCACGCATAAGGACCTGCTCGCCTATCTCGTCCGCCGCCTGCTTGAGAACGGGGCGAATAGCAGCTTCGTCAATCGCATGGCGGATGCCGGCGTTCCGGCGGCAGATCTGGCTACCGATCCGGTCGCCGAGCTGTCCGCGCTCGACCCCTATCGCAACCCGACGATCCCGCTGCCGGAAGACATCTTCCCGGACCGGAAGAATTCGGCGGGCATCGATCTGTCGGACCCGCTGGTGCTCGAACCCCTGCTGGGCCGTCTGGCCGAGCTCGACCGCAAGCACTGGCGCGCGGAGCCGACCTTCTGCTCGGGTGCGGAGGGTGAAATCGCCCCGATCAACAAGCCGCACGATCTTTCCGCCGAAGTCGGCACGCGCCGCGACGCATTAGACTTCGAGGTCGAGGAAGCAATCACGCGCGCCGAGGATATCCAGCCGGGCTGGAACGCGCTCGGTGGCGAAAAGCGCGCGCTGCTGCTGGAAGCCGCAGCCGACCTGTTCGAGGAGCATACCGACGAGTTTCTCTCACTCTGCCAGCGCGAGGCGGGCAAGACACTGCTCGATGCCGTGCTGGAGCTGCGCGAGGCGGTCGACTTCCTGCGCTTCTATGCAAACGAGGCGCGCCGCCAGTTCAGCGGGCCCATGCCGCTGCCCGGCCCGACGGGTGAGGAAAACCGCCTGACCCTGAACGGTCGCGGCGTCTTCGCATGCATCAGCCCGTGGAACTTCCCGCTGGCGATCTTCATCGGCACCCCCGCCGCCGCACTGGCTGCGGGCAATACGGTGGTGGCCAAACCCGCCGAGCAGACTCCGTTGATTGCGGCGCTCGCCGTGCGTCTGTGCCACGAGGCCGGCATTCCCGAGGAAGCCTTCCAGCTGCTGCCGGGCGCAGGCGAAGTCGGAGAGCTTATCACCTCCGATCCGCGCATCGCCGGTGTCGCCTTCACCGGCTCGACCCAGACCGCGCAGGCGATCAATCGCAGCCTCGCCGCGCGCGACGGGCCGATCGCCACGCTGATCGCCGAGACCGGCGGGCAGAACGCGATGATCGTCGATTCCACCGCGCTGCCCGAACAGGTGACGCGCGATGTCGTCGCCAGCGCGTTCCAGAGCGCGGGCCAGCGCTGCTCGGCCCTGCGTGTCCTCCATATCCAGGAGGACGTCTACGACGAGATGCTGACCATGATCCGCGGCGCATTCGAAGCGCTGCACATCGGCAATCCCGAACACCTCGCCACCGACATCGGCCCGGTCATCGATCCCGACGCGAAAAGCTCGCTCGAACGCCACGTCGCGCGCCGCAAGAAGGGCAGCAGCAACGTCTGGCGCCGCCGCCTCCATCGCGGGGCAGCCGCTGGTTGCTTCGTCGCGCCGACCATCATCGAGCTCGATTCGATCCTCGACCTGAAGCGCGAGAACTTCGGCCCGATCCTCCATGTCGTGCGCTACAAGGCGAGCGATCTCGGCCGCGTGGTGGAAGACATCAATGCGACCGGATACGGCCTGACGCTTGGCCTCCACAGCCGCAACGACGACACGCGCGCCTTCGTCGAAAGCCGCGCGAAGGTCGGCAATTTCTACGTCAACCGCAACCAGATCGGTGCGGTGGTCGAAAGCCAGCCCTTCGGCGGCGAAGGCCTGTCCGGCACCGGACCCAAGGCCGGCGGACCGCACTATGTCGCCCGCTTCGCGACCGAGCGCGTGGTCTGCATCGACACAACCGCGGCAGGCGGAAACGCGACGCTGCTGGCCAGCTAGAAGCGGATAAAATTCCCGGGCCGCTTGCCGTGAAGGCGCGGCTCGGGAATCGTCGCGGCATGGCGATTCTTTCCGACAAGTGGATCCGCGACAAGGCGACGAACGAGGGCATGATCGAGCCCTTCGTGGAGGCGCAGCGACGCGAGGGGTGCATTTCCTACGGGCTGTCGAGCTTCGGCTACGACGCGCGGGTCGCGCCCGAATTCAAGATCTTCACCAATGTCGACAGCGCGGTCGTCGATCCCAAGGATTTCGCCAGCAACAGCTTCGTCGATCGCGATACCGACGTCTGTGTGATCCCGCCCAACAGCTTCGCGCTGGCGCGCACTGTCGAATATTTCCGCATCCCGGAGGACGTGCTGGTCATCTGCCTCGGCAAGAGCACTTATGCGCGGTGCGGGATTATCGTGAACGTCACCCCGCTGGAACCGGGCTGGGAAGGCCATGTGACGCTGGAATTTTCCAACACCACACCGCTGCCCGCAAAAATCTACGCCAATGAAGGCGCGTGCCAGTTCCTGTTCCTGCAGGGCAATGAGCGGCCCGAAGTCACATATTCCGACCGGGCCGGCAAATATATGGGCCAGCGCGGAGTCACCCTACCGCGGCTCTAGCCCCTTGCGTCATGCCAGCGAAAGCTGGCATCGCTCTTCAATCCGCTCCAGCCAAATCGAAAGCGATCCCAGCTTTCGCTGGGACGATGGGAGAGAAACATGGCCGACAGGGAATTCGACATCGTGGTCTATGGCGCAACCGGTTACACCGGGCGCCTCGTCGCCGAGCATTTCTTTCGCGAATACGGCACCCGCGACGATAGCCCCAAATGGGCGATGGCGGGCCGCAGCGAAGACAAGCTGACGGCGGTGCGCGACGAGATCGGCGCCCCTTCGACCACGCCGATGATCGTCGCCGATGCGTCCGATCCGGCCAGACTCGAGGCGATGTGCAACCGCACCAAGGTCGTGCTGACGACCGTCGGCCCCTACCAGCTCTACGGCGACGAGCTTGTCGCGGCCTGCGTCAAGGCCGGCACCGACTATGCCGACCTGTGCGGCGAGCCGGTCTGGATGCGGCAGAAGATCGACGAGCACATGGAGGCCGCCAAGGCCAGCGGCGCGCGCATTTGCTTTTCGTCCGGCTTCGACTCCATCCCCTTCGATCTCGGCGTGCTGATGGCGCAGAAGGAGGCCGAGAAGCGGTTCGGCTCCGCCGCACCGCGCGTGAAAGGGCGCGTGCGCGGGATGGCCGGCAGCGCGTCGGGCGGGACTGTCGCCAGCCTCACCGAGACGATGAAGGCGGTGGCGAAGAACCCCAAGCTCGTCCCGATCCTCACCAGCAGTTTCGGCCTGACGCCGGGTTTCGAAGGGCCCGACCAGCCCAACGGCATGATCCCGCGTTACGAACAGAGTCTCGGCAAATGGGCCGCGCCCTTCGTCATGGCCCCGATCAACACCAAGAACGTCCACCGCACCAACTTCCTGCTCGGCCATCCCTGGGGCACCGATTTCCGCTACGACGAGATGGTCCTCACCAGCCCCGGCGACGCGGGCAAAGCGGCGGCCAAGGCGGCAGCCGACATGATGAAGAACCCCTTCGGCGCCAAACCGCCCAAGCCCGGTGAGGGACCGACTCCCGAAGAGCGCGAAAACGGCTTTTACGACCTACTGTTCGTGGCCGAGATGCCGGACGGCCAGACGCTGCACTACGGCGTGAAGGGCAAGTACGACCCCGGCTACGGCTCGACCAGCCGGATGCTGGCCGAAACCGGCATGGCCTTACTCGAAATCGACGGCGAAGGCGGCGTGGGCACCCCGGGCTATTTCCTCGGCGAGAAACTGGTCGAGCGGCTGCGCGACCATGCCGAACTCACCTTCGCCGTCGAGGACTGACCTCGCTTAAAAACTAAGCCGCACGCTTGCGGTAATGTTACGCCCCGCCAGCGGCACGAAGTCCTTCGTGAAGCTGGTGTGGCGGCGACCGGTCACGTCGAAGATATTGTCTGCCTGCAGAAGCAGCGACACCGCCGGGGTCGCCCGCAACGGACGCCAGGCGACCGAGGCGTTGACGAAGGTGTAGCCGTCGGTCGGCGTCTCGAAGGCTGCGACATCGTCCTGCCCGTCGTACCATTCGACTTCGGCACGCACGTCAATGGCTTCGCTCGACGCTTCCAGCGCGCCCGACAGGCCGAGCGGCGGGATACGCGGGACGTTGCTGCCATCGTCCAGCTTGGCACGGACATATTCCGCGGTCAGCTCGGTGCCGAAGCTCCAGTCGCCATTGTCGAAGAAGGTGTAGGCCAGCTCGGCCTCGACGCCGGTGTAGGTCGCATCCTGCTGGAGATATTCGAACACCGGCAGATCGTCTTCCTCGAAGCCGGTTTCGGACAGGTAGATGTAGTTGTCGAACCAGCTCCGGTAAGCCGCCACGCTGAATTCGGCGCGGCCCAGCCGGCCACGCGCATAGATTTCGCCGCCCCATGCCCGTTCGGTGACGAGGTCGGGGTCGCCGATTTCGAATGCCTGCGTCGCAATATGCGGACCGTTGGAGAAGAGCTCTTCCGCACTCGGGGCGCGGGCGACGCGAGAGACGTTGACGCCCGCGCGGAACGCTTCGGGGCCGTCGTAAGCCAGACCGACCGCACCCGAGAGTGTATCGAAATTGCGCTCGATGCCGAGCGGGACCGAGTCTACCGATGTCGTCTCGAAGCGCGCCGAGCCTTCCAGTTGCAGCGGTCCATTGCCGTATTCCTGCAGCGCGAACAGCGCATATTGCTCGGCCCGGTTGGGCGCGACATAGGCCTCCACCCCCTCGGCATCGAAATCGCGGGCGTAATATTGCGCGCCCATCGATCCGCGCCAGCGGCCTTGCGTGTTCTGGACGATTTCCAGCCGCGCTTCGACCCCGCCGACATCGAACACCGTGCCGACCTCGTCGCCTTCGAATTCGGTATGGGTGTAATCGGAATAGCCGACGCGCAGCTTCATGCGCTCGAAGAAACCGTCTCCCAGGGCGAGATCTGCCAGCAGGTCGGCGCGATACTGGCGCAGGCCGATGCTGACGCGTTCTTCGCCCTCTTCCTCGCCTTCCTCTTCTTCGCCGCCCTCTTCCTCGCCATGATGGTGACCGGCGCCGGGGCGACCGGGAATGCCATAGGCGGTGTCGTAGATGCCGAAGGATGCGCCCAGCGTGCTATCGCCATCGATGAAGGCGAGGCCGACGTTCGCAGACCAGGTCTCGCTTGCGGTGTTGGGCACGAACCCGCGCTGATCGGCGGCTTCGCGCAGCTCGTCCGCCTCCTCGAACTCGCCTTCGGTTTCTTCCTCGGCAGCTTCCTCGAGCAATTCGGCGCGAAGGGCCGGTGCGACCGAGAAGCCGGGAATTTCCAGGTCGCCGGTCTCGCGCCAGCTACCGCCGAAGTGTGCGACGAGGCCGGTCTGACCGAAGGGTACATCGACCGACGCGCCCGCTTCGCGCAAGTCGGTCGCCGTGTCCGCACGAACGAGCGCATCGACATGGACCGGCTCGTCGGGAACGCGGCGCGGGATGCGCTTGTCGATAACATTGACTGCGCCGCCGATCGCCTGGCTGCCGAACAGCAGCACGGCCGGGCCGCGCAGCACTTCGATGCTCTCGGCGTTCAAGGGATCGATCGATACCGCGTGGTCGTCGGACGTATTGGATACGTCGATCGCGCCGACCCCGTCGACCAGCACTTTCACTCGCTCTCCGGAGAAGCCGCGCAGGACCGGACGCGAGGCACCGGGTGAGAAGCCGGTTGCGGACACGCCGGGAAGATAGGCGAGAACTTCGCCCAGCTGACCGTCGAGATTGCGCTGGAGTTCAACGTCCTCGACCACGCTCGTCCCGGCGAGCAGATCGAACTGGCGCAGCCCCTGCGCGCTGACGATAATGACGTTCTGCGTATCGCGGCGACGGTCGTGCACGTCGTCTGTCCGGTCCGGATCGGCCGCTTCGGTCTCGGGAGGCTGGCCCGCCGTTTGTGCGATTGCGGGCGTGGTCCCGACGAATGCGACGGACGACAGAAGGAGAGCGATGCGGTGATGATGATACAACATAACCGGCCCAATAGCGTCTGCATTTCACGTTGCAACCCGAAACCGGCAGGTCTGGACGAATGCACGCCACCACACGACGAACCGCATCGGTCGTCGCATCGAACTTAGTCGCTGGAGCAAAATGGAGCGGGCGAGGCGATTCGAACGCCCGACCCCAACCTTGGCAAGGTTGTGCTCTACCCCTGAGCTACGCCCGCTCACTGACGCTCGCCGAACCGCATGGCCCGGTGGGGAGGTGGCCAACTAGCAGCGGGTCATGAGTCCCGCAAGCCCAAAAAACGCAGAATTTGCGACAGGCTTGTCGCTTGGCCCCTGCTCCTTCACATTGGCGCGCGAATGCCCACATAAGGCGCACTCCGGATAACGCAAACAGGTGGTATAACGTGGCAAGCATGGGTCTGAGCATCGACGAGCAGAAGGCGGTCGACCGCTTCAAGCAGGACATCGTCGAACCCTCGATGTCGAAGCTGATCATTCTCGATTTCTTCGCCGAATGGTGTGGCCCGTGTAAGGCGCTCGCCCCGCTGCTCGAGAAGGTGGCGACGGAATATGCCGACAAGGGCGTGGAGCTGCGTAAGATCGATGTCGACAAGGAACAGTTCATTGCCGCGCAGTTCCAGGTCCAGTCGATCCCGACCGTCTATGCGATGTTCCAGGGACAGCCGGTCGCCGACCTGACCAATGCCCGCACCGAGTCGCAGCTGAAGCAGACGCTCGACCAGATCCTTGCGCAGATTCCCGTGCAGGCCGGCGATGCCGACGGCGGCCAGCCGCAGCAGCAGGACGTCATGCAATTCGTCGAAATGGCCGAGCAGGTGCTGGCAGAAGGCGATGCGGAGCGCGCGGCGGGCATTTTCGGGCAGGTCGTGCAAATGGCGCCCGACAATGCGGCAGCGCATGCGGGGCTTGTGCGCGCACTCGTGCAGGCCGGACAAGTGGAGACCGCGCAGGCTGCGCTGCAGGCCGCCGAGACCAATCCGGCTGTCGCGTCGGACCCGCAGATCGAGCAGGCGAAAAGCGCGCTCGAGCTTGCCGGCAACAAGGTCGACGATGGTGAACTCGCCGAATTGAAAGCCAAGGCCGAAGGCGGCGACATGCAAGCGCGCTACGACTATGCCGAGGCCGCCTTCGCCGCCGGTGATCGCGATGCGGCTGCCAACGAGCTGCTTGCCATGTTCAAGACCGATCGCGAATGGACCGACGGCGCGGCCAAGGCCAAGCTGCTGCAGATCTTCGAAGCGGTCGGGCTGGAAGACCCGTGGGTGGTCGCAACGCGCAGGCGGCTCTCGAAGCTGCTTTTCGGATGACGATGACGAAGCGGCTATCCATCTTCCCTCTGCCCGGCGCGATCCTGTTTCCGGGCCTGCAGCTTCCCCTGCATATCTTCGAGCCGCGTTATCGCGATCTGGTCGGAAGCGCGCTTGCCAAGGATCGGCTGATCGGCATGATCCAGCCGCAACGCTCTGCCGATCGCGCGCCGCTCTACGACATCGGGTGTGTCGGCCGGATCGCCGATGTCGAGGCGCTCGAGGACGGGCGCTACAACATCGTGCTCGACGGCGAAGCGCGTTTCCGCGTGCTGAAAGAGCTAGAGGTCACCACCTCTTTCCGCCAGGTCGAGGCGGAAATCCTCGACGACCCGGAGAACGAATTCCTCTCCAGCGTGGAGCGCGGCAGCTTCGAGTTCGAGGCTCGCCGCTTCGCCGATCTGCAGGGCTATTCGGTCGACTGGGATTCGGTCCAGCGGCTCGACGACGAGACGCTGATCAACGGCGTCGCGCAGATCATACCCTTCGATGCGGCCAGCAAGCAGGCGCTGCTCGAGGCCCCGAACCTGTCGCAGCGGTGCGAGCTGATGATCCAGCTGATGCAGTTTTTCGCGCTGCGCGACGACGGCGACGAGATTGTGACATTGCAATAATTGCCAACCGGCATCCGCCGGTCGGTCCTCGCTAGACGTGCAGCAAGCTGCACCCGCTGCGGGCGCGCGGTCGCCCTTGCCTCGCCTTCCGGCTCGGGGCCTTATTTAGAGCCCGAAGCTTCCGCGCAGTCCGTCGATCACATATTGCGCGGCGAGCGCGGCCAAGAGCACGCCTAGCACACGGGTAACGGCGGCCTCCACCTTGTCGCCGAACAGGCGCATCAGCGGCCCGGCGGCGATCAGGGCGAGCATGGTTATGATCAGCACTGCGCCAAGTGCACCGAGCACGGTCAGCGTGCCTTCCAGCCCCTGCGCCTCGTTCATCAGCAGCATGATGGCGGCGATTGCGCCGGGGCCTGCAAGCATCGGAATCGCCATCGGGAAGACCGAAACATCCTCGACCTCGGGCGTGGCCGCGACTTTTTGCGCGCGATCCTCGCGCCGCTGTGTCCGCTTTTCGAACACCATCTCGAAAGCGATCCAGAACAGCATCAACCCGCCCGCGATGCGGAAGCTGTCGAGTTCGATATGCAGCGCGCCGAGCAATTGTTCGCCGAACAGCGCGAAGACCAGCAGGATGACCGCCGCAATCACGCAGGCGCGGATCGCCATGTTGCGGCGCTGCGCAGAGGTCGCGCCCTTGGTCAGCCCGGCATAGATCGGCGCACAGCCCGGCGGATCGATCACCACGAACAGCGTGATGAAGGCGGAGAGGAAGAGAGCGGTCATTGTGTGGCGGTTGCTCGCAAATCGGAGGGCCAGCGTTCGTCAAGGACCAGCGACCATTCGCCTCCGGTGAGGGCGTAGAGACGGAAGATGCGCGCAGAGCCGGAATAGCCCCATCGCCATGAGAGCGTGCCGTCCGGCGAGTTCGTCGTTGCCAAATTCTCGGCCACGGGCGGCGCAGCGCTCGTCGGCGCGGTGCAATCGCTCACATTGCCATCGATGGACTCCAGCCCTTCGACCACGATCGCATTCGGATCGGACACGGCGGAGTTCGCTTCACGCGGCGGCTGGGGATCGTCGAGCGCCGCTGCGTTGTGCAGCCACTCATAGTCTCCGTCGCGAGCGCGCTGCCATGCGGTCAGATAGCTGCCGACATCGCCGGCTGCATTTTGAAAGCGGCCCTGGCTGACCGCAAAGTCACCATCGCAACTCATCCAGACCAAACCGGGCGACCAGGCGGCGACCCTTTCGCTGTCGTCGAGGCCGGGCACATACTCGGCTGCCAAGCGCTCGCCGGATGCCGAAAGCACCTTCGCGCCCGATCCGGCAAATTCCAGCGAAGCAGAAAACCGCCCCTCGTCTTGCACAGCCCGCAGCATCTCGCTTTCGCGCGCGACGATCCGACTCGGCTGGGCGGCCCCCGGCGCCGAGCGCATAAGCCGCTGGTACTCATCGTCCGAATAGGATCGACTGGTGCACCCCGCCAGCGCCAGTGCGATGGCGAGCACGGCAAGTCTCATATCGTGCCCTCGGGTAGGTCCAGCCCCTCGTTGCGAAACGCCGCGACCACCGTGTTGCGGAGCAGGACGGCGATAGTCATCGGTCCGACACCGCCCGGCACCGGAGTGATTGCGCCTGCGACGCCTTGCGCGCCGGCATAATCGACATCACCGACCAGCCGGCCTTTATCCGCGCCCTCGGCAGGCGGGAGGCGATTGATGCCGACGTCGATCACGGTCGCGCCGTCCTTGAGCCATTCCGCCTTGACCATTTCCGCGCGCCCGACCGCAGCGACCACGATGTCGGCGCGCTTGACCACGCCCGGCAGGTCCTTCGTGCGGCTATGCGCGATGGTCACCGTGGCATTGGCGTCGAGCAGCAGCTGCGCCATCGGCTTGCCGACGATGTTCGAGCGGCCGATCACCACCGCTTCCAGCCCCGACAGATCGCCGAGCCGGTCGGTCAACAGCATCATGCAGCCGAGCGGAGTGCAGGGCACGAAGCCGCTCTGGCCAACCGCCAACCGGCCCGCATTGGTCACGTGGAAGCCGTCGACATCCTTGTCCGGACTGATCGCGGCGATCACCGCCTGCTCGTCGAGATGGTCCGGCAGCGGGAGTTGCACGAGGATGCCGTCCACCGCCGGATCGACGTTAAGCTGCTCGACCAGCGCCAGCAGGTCCGCTTCGCTGGTATCCGCAGGCAAGCGATGCTCGAAGCTTTCCATACCCGCTGCCACGGTCGCCTTGTGTTTGGAGCGGACATAGACCTGGCTGGCCGGATCCTCCCCCACCAGCACTACGGCGAGGCCGGCCTTGCGCCCGCTTGCGGCCTCGAACTTCGCCGCCTGCTCACCCACACGCTCGCGCAGCTTGGCAGCGAAGGCCTTGCCATCGATGACCTGCGCTTCGCTCACGCCATGCCCCGGATGATGCCGTCGAGCACGATCAGCACCACATTGACCAGCAGGATCAGCACCAGCGGCGAGAAGTCGATCGTCCCGGTGTTCGGCATGAAGCGCCGGATCGGCCGGAAGAGCGGGTCGAGCAGCCGGTTAATGGCGTCGTAGAAGCTCATGAGGAATTCGTTACGCCCGACCACGTTGAAGGCGAACAGCAGGCCGATGATGAACTGGATGATGACCAGCATTATCAGCGCGCTCGCGAGCATGGAGATGATGTTGTAAATGGTGAGCAGAGCCTGCATCGAACCCTTCTTCCCTTGTGGCGGCCAATGGCCGGTGTCCTACACGCCTGACGCACCCTGCGCCAAGCCTTGTATGGCGTCTAGCCCGCGCTGACTAGAGTACCTGCACCGCGCGCGGTGAAGAATTCGAGCAGCATGGCATGCGGCACCCGCCCGTCGAGGACGACGGCCGCTTCGCAGCCCGCCTCCACCGCGCTCACGCAGGTCTCCAGCTTCGGGATCATCCCGCCGCTGATCGTGCCGTCGTCGCGCAGACGGGCGATATCGGCAGGGGTCAGGTCGGTCAGGAGATTGCCTTGCTTGTCGAGCACGCCGGTCACGTCGGTCAGCAGCAGCAAGCGCGCCGCGCCGAGGGCCGCCGCCAACGCGCCCGCCATGGTGTCCGCATTGATGTTATAGGTATGTCCGTCCTCGCCCACGCCGATCGGCGCGACGACCGGGATCATGCCCGCCGCCGTCGCGGTTTCCAGCACCGTGGTATCGACTTTTGCGGGTTCGCCGACGAAGCCGAGGTCGAGCGCTTTCTCGATATTGCTGTCAGGATCCTTGACCGTCCGCGCCAGCTTCTTCGCAGTTACGAGCCCGCCATCCTTGCCGCTGATGCCGATCGCCTTACCGCCGGCGCGCGCGATGGAGCCGACGATTGCCTTGTTGATCGCGCCCGACAGCACCATTTCGGCGACGTCAGCCGTCTGCTTGTCGGTCACGCGAAGCCCGTCGACGAAGGTCGTCTCGACGCCGAGCTTCTCTAGCATCGCGCCGATTTGCGGGCCGCCGCCGTGGACGACCACCGGGTTGATCCCGACGGCCTTCAGCAGCACGACGTCCTCGGCAAACTCGCGCGCGGCGCGCTCGTCGCCCATGGCGTTGCCGCCGTATTTCACCACGAAGCTGCGCCCCGCATAGCGCTGGAAATAGGGCAGCGCCTCTATCAGCGTTTCCGCTTTTGCGTAGATGTCGCGGCCTGCCGCAGTGTCACCGGCCATGATGGGGAGCCTCCTGAATGCAGCCGTGCCCTAGCGGGGCGCGGCTACAGGGGGAAGCCCGTTTGCGTGGGCTCGCGTTACTCGGTGGCAGGCGCTTCTGCAGCAGGCTCGTCGCCCTCGGCCACGATGACCTCGTCACCCAGCATCGGATCTTCGCCTTCCATCGTCACGCCCGACACGTCCGCATCCTCGCGAATGGGCTGGTTCAGCCGCTCTTCCTGCGTCGTTATCGCCGCGTCGGGGATCGTCTCGACCGTCTCGTCGCCATCGGGATTGAGGAACATGATGACCGCCGCCACGGCCAGCAGGACGATGATGCCCACCCACATCCAGCGGGTGTGCGGCTTGGTATCGGGAACGGGATCGGTCATTCTCGGGTCTCCACTGTTTGCATACCAATGAGCGAACCCGCGCCGACGTTCCGGAGCCAGCCTTGCAATGGCCGAAGGGGGCGGTAGTCTGTCCGAGCAGGGAGGGCGATCGATGGACGAAGGGAAGACCCAGCAAGACCGGGGAAGTGTCAAGTTCGGCGACGGCGTGCCGGCCAGCCAGCGCGAGCGGAGACCGGCGAGCGGCAATGGCTTCGATGCCAATCGCCCGACCATCGTGAGCCTGCTCTATCTCGCCAGCTTCCTCACCGGTATCACCGGCCTTGTCGGCATCGTCTCGCGCATGTGTGGAAGGGCGAGACGCACGAACCGTGGATGACGAGCCATTACACCTACCTGATCCGTACCTTCTGGTTCGGCTTCGTTGCCAGCCTGGTGGCAGCCCTGCTCAGTGTTGTGCTGATCGGCTTTCTGCTGTTTCCCCTGATCGCCATCTGGTTCGGTGTCCGCAGCGTCATGAGCCTGCTGAAGGCCCAGCGGCGCGAGCCGATGCCCGATCCCGAAACGCTGCTGTTTTAGGCACGCGCAGCGCCGCATTACGTAGTCTTGCGGATAGAGGGAGCGCAGCGATCCGCGGAACAGGCGAGCGATGCTTCGCCCTGTCATGCCGCTCGCCCTTGCCTGCCTCGCCCACCCCGCCCCGGCACCGCTGGCGGCTGACCAAGCCGCACGATCGCCGCACAGTTCCCGCTTTGCACTTCGCCACGGGTGACTTGCGTAGTCGATGGCGACACGATCTGGCTCGACGGTACCAAGATCCGCATCGCCGATATCGACACGTCCGAAGTTTCCCGCCCTCGCTGCCCGCGCGAAGCCCGGCTTGGCGCGCTCGCCACGCAGCGGATGCGGGCGCTGCTCAATCGAAGTGCCTTCTCGCTGACAGCCGCAGCAGACGGGCGCGATGAGGATCGCTTCGGCCGCAAGCTGCGCGTCGTGACCCGCGATGGCGAGAGTCTGGGCGCCATACTGGTGCGCGACGGGCTCGCCCGGCCCTGGGGCAGCAAGCGGCGCGACTGGTGCGAAGAAGCCGTGTAGAAAAATATGGGCCGGACGGCGCGCGGTCTGCTAGCAACCGTCGCTATGAGACATCTCGCTCCCCTCGCCGCCCTCCTCCTCGCCGCCTGCGCCACCACCGGCTCGCGCGAAACGCCGCAGGGCCGGTTCTGGCAGGCACTGTCGAGCCATTGCGGAAACGCCTATGAGGGCGGCCTTGCCAGCGACAATGTGCGCGATGCCGACTGGGCGGGCAAGCGCATGATCGCCCATTGGGCCGAGTGCAGCGAAGACCGCGTGGCCATCGCCTTCCATGTCGAAAGCGATATGGAAACGGCAATGGAACAGCCTGTCTGGAATCGCAGCCGCACATGGATCGTGACTCGCGAGACGATCGCCAACGCCGCGCAAGCCACGACCACGCGCTTGACCCTCAAGCACGACCACCGCCACGAGGATGGCGAGCCCGATGCGGTGACCTTCTACGGCGGGACGACGGAACTCGGCAGCGGCACTGCGCGCGGGCAGGACTTTCCGGTCGATGCGGAAAGCATCGCGCTGTTCCGGCGCGAGGGGCTGGACGCCTCGCTCACCAATGTCTGGCGGATGGAGGTCGACCCGGCGAGCGATCCTGACGCGCGCTTCGCCTACCAGCTGACGCGCGCGAACGGTCCCTCCCGTCTTTTCCGTGTCGAGATCGACGCGAGCACGCCGGTCACCCCGCCGCCGCCCGCCTGGGGGTGGTGATGGTCGATTTGCCAATAGAAGAATCCAACGAATTTGCGGACGATGCCCTGTTCGCGCTGTTGCATCTGGCTGAGAGGGTGCTTGCCCGGCGCGATGCACGGGTGTCCGTCTTCCCGAGAGGATATTTCGATGAAGGGCCGTGGGAAATCCTGCTCGATGTGTTCACCAGTTTCGCGCGGAACAAGGTTCTGAGCATCTCCGACGCAGCACATGGATCGATCGTCTCGACCACAACCGCTCTCAGAAGCATTGCAAGGCTCGAGGCGGACGGCTTCGTCTACCGGTCTAGCGACACATCGGACAAGCGGCGCATCAACCTGATCCTTACGGCAAAGGGCTTGCAGCATTGCGCCGTGGCTCTTCGCAAGATGGAGGAAGCCGAAGGCAAACTGGAAAGCCGGATGCCCCCGCCTGACAGAGAGCGGTGAGGCCTCCGGAAAGGTCAGGTGACCTAGTCGAACAGTTCCTCGAAGAAGCTCTTCTTACGCTTGTGCGGCTTGCCATAGCCGTGACCATAGCCCGAATGGCGCTGGCCGCCGTGCTGGGCATAGTTCGGCGCGGGGCGCTGCTGGGGCGCGGCCTGCGGCACGCTGCGTTCGATGATCTTGTCGAGTTCGCCCCGGTCGAGCCATACGCCCCGGCATTGCGGGCAATAGTCGATCTCGATCCCCTGCCGGTCGCTCATGGCCAGCGGAACGCGGCAAACGGGGCATTGCATGGCAGCGACTTCGCTTTCGGTACGCATCGGTGATCTCTCCTGCTTATGATCCCGAGATGGGAGTCGTAAGCCGGCGATCAACTGGCCAGATGTGGAAAAGCGGCTGCCCGCTCAGTAATGCGGCTCGCAGGCGACCCCGTCGCCGCCGCCGTCCATGTCGCTGCGATAGCCAGGTTCGCCATAGCGTAGCGGAGCCCTCCAGGCCGCGCGAACCTGGTCGCAGCCGGGGTAGTAGGCGCTGGCCATGACCGCTTCGCGGTGGGCCTGCTGTTCGGGCGTGAGCGGCTCCGGGGCACTGCTTACGACGTACCAACCCAATTCCAGCAATGCGCAGCTTGCAAAGGCAGCCCCATAGAGGCTGTCGGTGAAAGACTTCTTGCGCGTCTTGTGGCGGAACAGCGCGCGCCCGGCCAGCGCACCGGGCAGGCCGCCGAAGAATGCGAAGGATACGAGGGTGGACTCGCGCACCCGCCAGCCGCCGCTTTCCGCCTGCGCCTTGTCCCAGCCGAAGGCGGCAAAGGCGAGGAAGTTGATCGCGATCAGGTAATAGACGGCGTATTCGAGCATTGCGGCGAGACTAATGCCGAGTGGTTAGCAAAGCGTGCTACCTTCGCTATCGCTTTGCGCCATGGGAAAGCTTCTCCGCTTCGATCCGAAACGGCGCAGGCCGCGCAAGGCTCGCGAGGTGCGGCCTGCGCGGTTCAAGCGGCGGCGGCGGTCGGGATGGATGGATGCGTGGGTGGCGGTGCGGCCGTTAGTGCTGCTGATCGTGCTGGCGACGCTGTCCTACATATTCGCCCTGCCCGGTGTGGTGCCTGCGCCCGGCTTCCTGTCGAGCGAGCCGCAGGTGATCGAGGGGCGCTTCACCCGCTGCGGGTCGGGCCGCGGCTATTACTGCGTGATCGACGGCGACACGTTCAAGATGGGGCAGACCAGCGTGCGCGTGGTCGGCATCGACACGGCGGAGCGGGATGCCCAGTGCCCGGCGGAGGCGGCGCAGGCCGAAGCCTCGACCGTCGCCCTGCAAGGCTGGCTCAATCGCGGCCCCTTCGAAATGACCGCCCGGCTGGACAATCCCACCGACCGCTACGGCCGGGCCCTGCGCACCCTCACCCGCATCCGCCCCGACGGCAGCGAGGACCGGCTGGCGGACTTCATGCGCACCGAAGGCGGCGCGCGGGGCTATTGGGGCGGATGGAGAGGGGGGTGGTGTTGAGCTGAAAGTTGCTAATAGCTTATCGGCAAACTTACCATGTGGTTGACTTGTAGGAATCTGCGCCATACATCGCTTGCAACAACACCCCCAGGCCTAGAGCGAAAGCTTGCCCAGAACCGGGGGGTTACTTAAGAGAAGCCTCCTTGGGAAACTAAGGGGGCTTTTCTTTTTGCAATATAATCACGCACCTACAACCATCGCCGATCAAATTTCCCTGTTGCGAAACTGAGGAATAATTGGCGATGAGGATCTAATGCGGCGATGGCTGCGCACCGTAGGGTATTATCGACTGAGCGCGTACTGGCTGCCCCTCGAACTTCCCCCCAAGATGGGCCAAACGAGGTCAAAGCAGTTTCCCCCAAACACTCCGTTCTCAGATATCGTTGACATCTATGTTTTCGATCGGAAGTTACGGCTTCTGGTCATTGAGGCCGTTGACCGTTTTGAGATTGCGGTCCGTGCTCGGTGGACTAACCTCCTATCGCTTGCCCATGGGAGCCACGCCCACGCAAATGCGCGAAACTTTCACGACGGTTTCGAACATGCGCGAATGTTTGCCAAGATCGCCAAAACCGCAGAAGATAGCAGTGAGGTTTTCGTCGAACATTACCTGAAGAAATACTCTGACCCCTTTGTTCCATCATTATGGCACGTCACTGAATTAATGACGCTGGGTGAGCTATCATTTTGGGTCAAAGCCACCGCAGACAATCGAATGAAGGATGTTCTAGCCAAAGATCTTGGTCTGCCAAATAAGGAAGTATTAGAAGGAACACTCCAGCTCCTGTCCTATGTCCGTAACATCTGTGCACACCACAGTAGGTTGTGGAACAGGAAGACGGTCAAAAGAGCGCCAAACATACGCCAGATGCGGAGCGACATGGATATCGATCGCTCAGGTAGCCAGCATCAACCCCGTAATTCTATCTACAACGTGCTAGTCATCCTCGCTCGCACGCTTAAGCATCAAAGTCCTGACACTACCTTCCCACAGCGGGTCCGCGCTTTGGTTGAAACGCGATCTCCCTCTCAGCAAGCTGCTATGGGCTTTCCGCATGATTGGCGCGAACGGCCGATTTGGCAGGCCCAATTAGCAACGAAGCAAGCTTGGCAGTGGCTTCCAACAGTGCTTCGTAGAAAACTAGGCCAAGCTTAACTCACTCCGCCGCCACGCTCCCGACGGCCTCGTCGCCGAACAGGCCCGGGCCGTCTTCGCCGGCGGCCTCTTCCTCGTTCGCGGCCTTGGCCTTGTTGCGCTTGTCGAAGCTGGACCACACGGTGTTCCAGTCGCCCTTGGTCGCGCCCTTGGAATATTCGGTCGCGCGCTGTTCGAAGAAGTTGGCGTGCTCCACGCCGTTGAGCAGCGGGGCGAGCCAGGGCAGCGGGTGGTCGTCCACCATGTAGATCGGCTGGAGGCCGAGCTGGCCCAGCCGCCAGTCCGCGATGTAGCGGATGTACTTCTTGATTTCCTTCGGCGTCATCCCGCTGACCGGGCCCATTTCGAAGGCGAGGTCGATGAAGTTGTCTTCCAGCCGCACCGACTTCTGGCAGATATCGATGATGTCTTCCTTCACCGCCTTGGTGTAGCAATCGCGCTCGCGCACGAATTCGTGGAACAGGCGGATGATGCCTTCGCAATGCAGGCTCTCGTCGCGGACCGACCAGCTGACGATCTGCCCCATGCCCTTCATCTTGTTGAAACGCGGGAAGTTCATCAGCATGGCGAAGCTGGCGAACAGCTGCATGCCCTCGGTAAAGCCGCCGAACGCCGCCAGCGTGCGGGCGATATCCTCGTCCGTGTCGACGCCGAAGACCTGCAGGTAATCGTGCTTGTCCTTCATTTCCTCATATTCGAGGAAGGCGGAATATTCGCTTTCGGGCATGCCGATCGTATCGAGCAAATGGCTGTAGGCCGCGATATGCACCGTCTCCATGTTGGAGAAGGCGGTGAGCATCATCTTCACCTCGGTCGGCTTGAACACGCGGCCGTACTTGTCGTGATAGCAATCCTGCACCTCGACATCGGCCTGGGTGAAGAAGCGGAAGATCTGGGTGAGCAAATTGCGCTCGTGCTCGGTGATCTTCTGCGCCCAGTCGCGGCAATCCTCGCCCAGGGGCACTTCCTCGGGCATCCAGTGGATCTGCTGCTGGCGTTTCCAGAAGTCGTAGGCCCACGGATATTCGAAGGGCTTGTAGGTCTTTCGGGCTTCGAGCAACGACATCTTGTGATCTCCGGGTTCCGCGTGAACGACTCATATAGGGAATCACAGGCGGGATTCGAAGGCAAGAGGGGATGATTCGGCGGGGATAAGATGGGAGCGTGCGGGGATAAGTCCCGAGCCGTGGCGAATGCGACGAACCGCGCCGGCGTGCGACGAGTGGCGGAACGGTGCGGGGGCCGCGTCCGTTGGGTCGGTGAAGGAGATATCCCATGGGTGAGTACGCCCCCGACGACCAACGCACCGTCCATAACAATGCCGATGGCGAATGGCAGGATAAGGAAGCCAAGGACGCATCGCGCAAGAATCAAGCGCCGACGAACGATGACGAGGCCCAGATGGGCTATGGCAATGCGCGCAACGAAAACGGCACGAGCGAACAGGCGGAAGCCGAAGGCGATCTCGAGAACTCGCTGAACTCCGACGTCTACGACGCGGCTCAGCCGGGCGAAACCTCGGACAACGAGGCAGAGCGCGCCCGCGCCGACGCCAATCGGCCGCTGAACGGCAGTTAAGCGTAATCAATTTCGGGAAGTGCGGGCATGGCCCGGTTTCCCCTTTTGCGGGACATGTTCCGCACCCCCGGCGCTCCGCCTCCACCAGAGGCGGGGCGCTACTTTTTTGCCTGCTCAACACGTTGATCAATGAGCCGTGCCGCAGCGCCGACGAGCCGAGGAACGGCGCGTCTAGATACCCGTTATTTAGGCATAACCCATTCGAAACAAAGGAATACCATGTTTGAGATGCTACGTATCAAGGAACATATGGAAGTCGCCAATTCGGAAGGCCAGCATGTCGGCACTGTCGATGGCGTTCAGGATGACAAGATCAAGCTGACCAAGTCGGACAGTTCGGACAGCATGCACCACTTCCTCTCGCTCGAAGATGTCGAGAAGATCGATGACAATCGCATCTACCTGAAGGAAAGCGCACGCATTCCCGAAGGTCTCGGCAACAAGGCGACCATGAACGCCTGATTCAAAATCTTACCGCGATCTATCGTGGATCGCCAGAACCCCGCCGGTCCTTTGGGCTGGCGGGGTTTCCTATTGTGCTGAACGCGGCGTTAGGAAATTCATTACCAGCTTTCCGAGTACCGAATTAATTCGGTGCTGGCATGACCGGGCGCAATGGGTGAGAAATCCGTCCTCGATCCGGCCCTGCGTCCGATGGTCACCGCCGCGCTGGCGCAGCCGGTGCTGCTGGGCGAGTGGCCGCAGCCGTTGCGCAAGCAATGGTTTGCGGATCGCAAGGCGCAGATGCTGGTCGAGCTCGCCTTCGTCCTCAAGCTCGGCTTCGGTCTCGCTATCGTGGCCTTCCTCACCGACTGGCTGATCGTTCGCGATCTCGCATGGACGGCGCTTGCCGTCAGGGTGGGTACGATCGGTCCGTTGACGGTCGTTGGATTGTGGGCCGCGCGGAGCGGCCGGGTCGCCATTGCGAATATCGCCACGACCGTTGCCCTGTCGATCTTCGGCGCAGTCGCCATGTGGGTCGCGGCCCACGGCACGCCCGCCGATATCGCGCGCTACAGCATGGCGATCGTGGTCACCATGCTGGCCGCCTTGTTCGTGCTGCCGATGTCGATCGCGCACAAGTTGCGCGTGGCTCTGGTGTTCTTCCTCGCAAGCAGCCTCGCAGCTTTCTTTCCCGAACCGATCCCTCCCGAACTGCTCATCCATCATTTCGCCGCCGGGGCCATAGCAGGAATCGGAGGGTTGCTCCTGGCGATACGCAACTGGCACATGGAATCGCGCAGCTTCCTGCTCAGCCTGCAATTGCGTTTCGACCGCGAGGACCTGGAACAAAGCAACGCAATGCTGCGCGAACTGTCCGAGAGCGATCCGCTCACCGGGCTACCTAACCGCCGCAGCCTGGAGCGGGTGTTCGAGGACGAGTATATCGACCGGTCTGCAGGGTCGACGGCCTTGCTGATGGTTGATGTCGATCACTTCAAGCACTTCAACGATCGCTTCGGCCACCAGATCGGCGATAGCTGCCTGGTCGAAGTCGCGCGCGAACTGGAGCGCTGTATCGAACACCACGGCGGACATATCGCCCGGTTCGGGGGTGAGGAGTTCATCGCCATCCTACACGAACAGGGCGGGCGCGATGCGGAAGCCATTGCCGAAGAGATGCGCGAGGCCGTCGCCAGCCTGAGCATAGAGACCGGTCAGCGAAAGCCTTGCGCGGTAAATATCAGCATCGGCATGGCCCGGGGGCGGGGTGGCCAGTCGATGGGCCAACTGATCGCACGGGCAGACGAGGCGCTCTACCGCGCCAAGCAGAACGGGCGGAACCGGGTCGAAGTGGCCTATGCCGCGATGGACGAGCTGGTCGGCTAATCGGGTTTCCGGTCTACCGGGCCGTTCATGCGACAAGGGCCCAGCGGTCGAAACCGCCGGGCCCCCTCATCGATCTTGCAGCCAGATGGCTGGACAAGCCTACTGACAGGCGAGGCATTCCTCGTAATCGGTCTGCTCGCCGCCGGCGGCCAGTTCGTATTTCGCGGCATCGGCGGTGTTGTCCGCCTCGACGCCGCCGGCGAAACCGGCGCGCTGCACGCTCTTGGAACGCAGGTAGTAGAGCGACTTGATGCCCTTCTCCCATGCCTGGAAGTGCAGCATCATCAGGTCCCACTTGTCGACATCGGCGGGGATGAACAGGTTCAGCGACTGGGCCTGGTCGATATAGGGCGCGCGGTCGGCAGCGAATTCGAGCAGCCAGCGCTGGTCGATCTCGAAGCTGGTCTTGAACGCGGCCTTTTCCTCGGCGCTGAGGAAGTCGAGATGCTGGACGCTGCCGCCCCGCTCGAGGATCGAATTCCAGACCGCAGTCGAGTTTTTCGATTTCTTGTCGAGGATCTTTTCCAGATACGGGTTCTTGACCACGAAGCTGCCGGACAGCGTCTTGTGGGTATAGATGTTCGCCGGGATCGGCTCGATACAGGCGCTGGTGCCGCCGCAGATGATGCTGATCGACGCGGTCGGCGCGATCGCCATCTTGCAGCTGAAGCGCTCCATCGCGCCCATTTCTTCCGCATCGGGGCAGGCGCCGCGTTCCTGTGCGAGCACCAGCGACGCCTCTTCCGCCTTGCCGCTGATGTGCTTGAACATCTTGAGGTTCCAGACCTTCGCCATCGGGCTTTCGAAGCCGATGCCCTTGGCCTGGAGGAAGGAGTGGAAGCCCATCACGCCCATGCCGACGCTGCGTTCGCGCATGGCGGAATATTTCGCGCGGGCCATCTCGTCCGGCGCGCGGTCGATATAGTCCTGCAGGACATTGTCGAGGAAGCGCATGACGTCCTCGATGAAGGTCTTGTCCTCGTTCCACTCGTCCCATTTCTCGAGGTTGAGCGAGGAGAGGCAGCACACCGCCGTGCGATCGTTGCCGAGGTGGTCGATCCCAGTCGGCAGGGTGATCTCGGCGCACAGGTTCGAGGTCGAGACTTTGAGGCCCAATTCGCGGTGATGCTTGGGCATCATCCGGTTCACCGTGTCGGAGAAAACGATATAGGGCTCGCCCGTGGCCAGGCGGGTTTCGACGAGCTTCTGGAACAGGCTGCGCGCATCCACGGTCTTGCGGACCGATCCGTCACGCGGGGATACGAGGTCGAATTCCTCGCCGTTACGGACGGCTTCCATGAAGGCATCGGTCACCAGCACGCCGTGGTGCAGGTTCAGCGCCTTGCGGTTGAAATCGCCCGAGGGTTTGCGGATCTCGAGGAACTCCTCGATCTCCGGATGGGTGATGTCGATATAGCAGGCGGCCGAACCGCGGCGCAGCGAGCCCTGGCTGATCGCGAGCGTCAGGCTGTCCATGACCCGAACGAACGGGATGATCCCGCTGGTCTTGCCGTTGAGGCCGACCGGCTCCCCGATGCCGCGGACATTGCCCCAATAGGTGCCGATGCCGCCGCCCTTGGAGGCGAGCCAGACATTCTCATTCCAAGTGTTGACGATGCCGTCGAGGCTGTCGGACACCGAATTGAGATAGCAGGAAATCGGCAGGCCGCGCGTGGTGCCGCCATTCGACAGCACCGGGGTTGCCGGCATGAACCACAGGCGGCTGATGTAATCGTAAAGGCGCTGCGCGTGCTCGGCATCGTCGGCGAAATAGTCGGCGACGCGGGCGAACAGGTCCTGGTATTTCTCACCGGGCAGCAGGTAGCGATCGGTCAGCGTTTCCTTGCCGAATTCGGTCAGCAGTTCGTCGCGGCTCTCGTCGATCTGCACGTCGAAGCGGCGATCGAGGACCTTCTTCGAATCTTCCTTCTGCGTGGCAGCCTTCATCGCGCCGGCGAGCGCTTCGCCCGCGGCTTCGCTGACCAGCGCATCGCTGCCCGTATCGCCCTTATCCATGCTCACTGCCTTTCCGGCTTCGGCCGTGGTCGCATCGTCGGTGGAGTCGCGCACATCCAGGTCCATCTCCATCGCAATATCGTCCCCGCTCTTGAAATCCATCGTGGTCAGCCCCGCCGTTTGGGCCCGGCTGCTGGTCGTCGCATGCTCGGGCGCGTGTTCCGCTTGTGTTCGAGTCGGCGAGCCAGAAACACGCCTACCAATTTTCGCCGGTCGCAGGGCGGAAACTTATCCCTTTTTTACCCACAGACCGGCGCGGACGCGGCGCACATCCCATATGGGGATGGGCGCCCTCGATGCTAGGTCTTGTGGGTACCCCCGGTAGCCCGACTACTAGATACTGAATCAGGCGGGACTCGCACGCAAGAGGGTGAATGAAGATTTAATGGCGCGGATGCAGCTGGAAGCCGGGTGTCCTACCTTGCTGCAACGCCGCGACGCGTGGAGAAAGCTGGGCTGGCGACCCCCGCAAGCCGGAAAATGAATCTGCGAAAAAAATTTTGCGGGCAAAAAGGATGCATCGCCCTTGCGATTCATTCGAATCCGGGGGCGCAATTTTTGAATCGTGCGGCCCCGCAGCTGTCCAAAAGGCGGGCCCCGCCGAAGCAGAGCCCGCAACCGTTCGATTCAAAATGGCGACCCCGGCACGGGACACCGTTCCCGCAGACGAACACCGCCCCGTACCGAGACGGTAATCGCATCGTCGTCAGGAGACAGGGGGCCCCCCGACCGTCAGCGCGAGGACGCTGCGCTCCGCCGGGGACGACGCGAGCCGACGACTTTCTTCGCGCGCCAATTGGCGCGAGAGCCGCTCGGCTTGCTTCTCGTTATTGGCGAAAATGATGTTCGCCTGAATGACCTGGCCGTTCGCACTGCCCCGCGGCAATGGTGAAAGGCTGGTAAGTCGCGAGACTGCGCGTCGGCTCGCCCGGTCTACCTGGGATGAGCCGGACTTGCGATAGATAGTCACGTTTTCCGGGCGTCCGTCGACACCGGCGGTGAAGCGCACACTCGCGGCACCGCTTGGAGCCGATTGGGGTGAAACGCGTATCTGTCGTAGGTGCCGGTCCAGATCCTTCTGCACATTATCCGCGAACTCGCTGGGCGAGGTAGGTGACACGACGATCTCCTGCGACGCCAGCGGCGTGGCCAGCAGCGATGCCGTGACGGCAACGGACATGGCGAATATGGAAAGCTTATTCATGGGATCATCCTTTACGTATAGAGGATGATCGGCCGAAGAGAGTATCACACGAAGTGCGACAAACCTTGTTTTATAGCGATAGCGGTCTTTGGTCGATCAGCGTTGAGGCTTCTGCGGACGCTCGCGACGTCTTCGTGAATACATGAATCGCTACTAATGTCAAAATCGGGTCATATTAACATGTCGGATCTATACAAAGTTGCAACTATATAACGAGCGAAAGCACTTTCCGCGCTGTGGTTAACAATTTTGAACCCGCAACGGCATTCAAAGTGACCGGCTCGAATGGCGTCTTGCGAGCGACTCGCTAAGCGGCGGCACGGGCGTGGGATGCAATGGCCTCCGCCACCTCGTCGACCAGCTCCAGCGGCAAGTCGTGACCCCAGCCGGGGATCGTCTTGAGCTTCGCGCCAGGGATCGCGGCTGCGGTATCGCGCCCGCCTTCGACCGGCACCAGCGGATCGTCCTCGCCATGCATGACGAGGGTCGGAACGGAGACATCCTTGAGCATCTCGCGGCGGTCGCCATCTGCGACGATCGCCGAGAGATGGCGGGTCGGTCCTTCGGGATAGATGCTGCGCTGTACGCTCGCCCGCGCACGGTTCCGCAGGCGCTCCTCGTCGGACGGGTATCCGGGCGAACCGATGGTGCGGGCGAGCATCACCCCGTGATCGACCAGCGCCTCTTCCTCCATGCTCTTCGGCCGCGTCACCAGCGCTTTCAAGGCTTCGGGCTTCGCGGCGGGCAGCTTGGGATTGCCGGTGGTCGAGAAAATCGACGTTAGCGATTTGCAGCGCTGCGAATGCCGAGCGGCGACATGTTGCGCGATCATTCCACCCATGCTGGCGCCCACGATATGCGCGCGGTCGATCTCCAGCGCATCGAGCAGGCCGACCCCGTCGTCCGCCATATCCGCCAGCGTATAGGGCACTTTGGGTGTGAAGCCGAGCTTGGTCAGCAGCGTCATCTTGAGGATGCCCGGCGCCTTCACCCCGTCGAACTTTTCGCTGAGTCCGATGTCGCGGTTGTCGTAGCGGATCACGCGGAAGCCATGTCCGGCCAGCGCTTCGACCAGCTCGTCGGGCCACAAGATCAGCTGCGCGCCGAAGCCCATGACCAGCAGCATCGGATCCGCGGCCGGATCCCCATGTTCCTCGTAATGGATTTCGATCCCGTTCGCCTGTGCCTTGGGCATGCCTCGTTCCCCTGATTTCTAATTCTTTCCGAGCCTTTTCAGCCGAAACGTCCCGCCAAGTCCATCGCGAATGTCGCACGTATACAAGCCTTTTCCAGCCAAGTGCGTCACTCCGCGGCTGTGAGCCTCGATCCAGGACCTTACGATCAATGGACCGCAGGAAAGAAGACCGCAGCCAGACGCGCGAGACCGTTCGTGCAACCATCGCCGGCGTCGACACTCTTTGCACGATGCGAAACTTGTCGCAGTCCGATTGCATGATCGAGGGTGGCGCGTTGCCCGGCGACATCGGAGCGCCGGTGACTATCCAACTGACGGCCGACCTTGCCGTCTCCGGCGAAGTGGCATGGCAATTGGGAGAGAGCATGGGGATTTTCTTCCTCCAGCCCATGCCCCTGTCGGTGGTGCGCAGCTTTGCGCTAGACGACTGGCCGCTGCGTTCGGACTGGAACGTGCCGGGCCCGTCGACCTCGCAATAGCCCTTCCCCCAATCGCACTAGGACGGATCGACTAGGCCCGCTGGCGTATTTTCGCCGGCTGCCGTCTCGCTAGCCTCGCTCCCTGGAACTGACATCGGGGAGAATCGCCATGGCCGAAAAAAAGCAGCTGGATTGCCCCAGCGCGCCACACCAGCATCCCGAAGCGCGTCTGCTGGGCGTCGTGCTCGAGGAAAAAGGCCCGCCCCGCGTCTCCTATGTCGAGAAGGGCGTCGATCTGCCGGAAGATTTCGACGCCGAACAGCTCGGCGTCGATCCCGGCCATGCGCTCCGCTTCGCCGCACCCTGCGCCAACAAGGGCTGCGGACAATGGAAAGAGGGCGGCTGCGGGTTGGGACGCGAAATCATCAAGCGCCTGCAACCGGTCGTCGATGTCGCACCTGGCTGCACCCTGCGCGCAACCTGCCGCTGGTTTGCCGAAAACGGCACTGCGAGCTGCCTGCGCTGCCCCCAGATCGTGACGCGCCGCAAGAAGAGCGACGCAGTCTCGCCGCATGTTCACGCAACACC
Source organism: Qipengyuania sp. 902 (assembly GCF_051195295.1). Lineage (NCBI taxonomy): Bacteria > Pseudomonadati > Pseudomonadota > Alphaproteobacteria > Sphingomonadales > Erythrobacteraceae > Qipengyuania > Qipengyuania sp. 902. The sequence continues at coordinate 422,317 of NZ_JBNJLJ010000001.1, forward strand.
CTCGCCTGTCGGCCCCCCGGACCGCAGGGAACGGGTCACCGCTTGATCCGGGTCGTAGAAAGGAAACTACCATGACGAAGAAGGCAGGGCGTCTCGACAGCGCCGATCTGACAGCAGCCCTCGGCCAGGCCGGCGATCTCGCGAAAGCACGCATCGTTCAGCTGGATGGCGCGACGCTCGACGCCGTCGCAGGTGGCGTCGAACCTGTATCCAGCCCCACCGGCGGCTCCATCTTTCCAGGCGTGGGCGACATCGGCGATGTCGTTACCGACGGTATGGCACCGACCCAACCCGATCCCTGGCTCGACTTCCTCAACGGGGGCGATTCGTCGGAGTTCTAACGAACCCGTGAGCCTATGGGGATCGCGGCCTCCCTTGGCCGCGGTCCCCGCCTTTTCTTTGCAGGCTGCGGATCGGCGAAGTGGGGTTGCGCCAAAGCAGCGCTCCAAGATTTTCGCCCTGCCGTGGGTCCGGACGGCTGGTGCGTGCTCAATCCATCTCCGGGCCAGCAATGGAAGGAGAACCATCATGAAAAGCAAGGCAGCACGGCTCGGCCAGGCACAGCTCGCTTCGGTCATCGCCAATGCCGCGGACGCGGCCAAGGCGCGGATCGAACAACTCGATCCGGCGTCGCTCGACGATGTCTCGGGCGGCACCGATCCGCTCGGCGACAGTGGTGACGACTGGACGACGGACGGGGCGATCATGCCGTATCCCGATCCTTTCGAGGATCTGCTCGGCTCGCGCGGTTCGTTGTAATCCCAGGTCCGCGCACATGCCATGGCCGCACCCCATCAAGGGCGCGGCCATGGCTTTTGGTGTCGGGGCCGACTGCGATCAGCCGCCGAGCATGATGACATCCGCGCCGTCACCGGCAGCGAGGCGCACTCTTTCCAGATCGGCCAGCTCGGCTTTGAGCGTCTCGCCTTCGCCCGAATTACGAGCGAATACGAGGTTGGCCTGATAAGTCGCGTCCGATGCACCGGTCACCGGAACCCGGTCGAAGCCACGCAGATTGCGCACAGCCATTTTTGCAACGCGAGCAGCGCGCCGTGACCCTGAATGGTGGAGGGTCTGAAGGTTTGTCGGCTTGCCCGCTTCATCGAGCGTGAAGCGAAGCTGCACGATGGCGCTCATCACGCCCGGATTGCGGTGCCCGTCAGATCGGATCAGCTGGCGGTCGAGCTGGGCGTTCATATCCGCTATCCATTCGGTCATGGCGGCAGGCGAGGTCACGACGATGCCGTCGTCCTGTCCGGCCGCGACCGGGGCGGCGAGAATGGCAGCCGAAGCGGCTGCGGCGAAAGTCAAGTGTACAATAGTCTTCATCGGATCATCCTCCTTGGGGGAACCAGGATGACCGGCCATGTGGGACCAGAAGCCGAGCACAGTCCCGTAACGCTCGTGCATGGGCTTGGATGGTCGATCGGGGCAGCCGCCACATGCGACTGCCTCGGTCAGAGAAACAGCACTTCGCGCAAAGGAATGCCATCGAGCATCGCTAAAGCGTAAACTAGGGTCTTCGAATTACACTCGTAGTCGACGAGGTGCATACATCAGGGCACCAGCACCGTATCGCGGGCGACGGACGACGTTTCGGGGTAGTCGAGGATGAAATGCAGGCCTCGGCTCTCGTGTCGCCGCAGCGCGCTTTTCACGATCAGCGCAGCACACTCGAGCAGGTTGCGCAGTTCGATCAGATCGGTCGTGACGCGGAAGCTGCCGTAATAGTCCTCCACCTCTTGGCGCAGCATCTCGATCCGGTTGGCGGCGCGTTCCAGCCGCTTGGTCGTCCGCACGATGCCGACGTAATTCCACATGAAGCGGCGGATTTCGGTCCAGTTCTGCTTGATGACCACTTCCTCGTCGGAATCGGTCACACGGCTTTCGTCCCACGGCAGGATTTCCGGCGGATCGTCGAGCTTGTCCCAGCATGCGAGGATATCCTTGGCCGCGGCCTCGCCGAACACGAAGCATTCGAGCAGCGAATTGGACGCGAGCCGGTTCGCACCGTGGAGGCCACTCTCGGTGCATTCACCCGCCGCCCACAGGCCGGGCAGGTCGGTCTTCGCATCGAGGCCGATCTTCACTCCGCCGCAGGTATAGTGCTGTGCCGGCACCACCGGGATGGGCCCTTTGGTCATATCGATGCCGAGGCTGAGCAGCTTTTCGTGGATCGTCGGGAAATGCTCCTTCACGAACTCGGGCGGCTCGTGGCTGATGTCGAGATGGACATAGTCGAGGCCGTGGCGCTTGATCTGGTCGTCGTTGGCGCGCGCGACGATGTCGCGGGGGGCAAGCTCCATGCGCTCGGCATCGTATTTTTCCATGTAGCGCTCGCCCGTGTCCGGGTTGACCAGCCGCCCGCCCTCGCCGCGCACCGCCTCGGTGATAAGGAAATTCTTGACCTCGAGGTTGTAGAGGCAGGTCGGGTGGAACTGCATCATCTCCATGTTTGAGACGCGCGCGCCCGCCCGCCAGGCCATGGCGATGCCGTCGCCCGTCGCGCCGCGAGGGGCCGTGCTGAACAGGTAGACACGGCCCGCCCCGCCCGCCGCCAGCACGGTGGCCCGCGCGACATGGGCGACGACTTCGCCGCTTTCCTCGTCCAGCGCATAGGCGCCCCAGACGCGGCCGGACCCCGAATACTCCACCTGGTTGCGTCCGGTTATCATGTCGATGCAGCTCTGGCCTGGCAGCAGGGTGATGTTCGGATTCTCCTCCGCCGCTTTCAGCAAGGCGGCCTGCACCGCCCAGCCGGTGGCATCGTCGACATGGACGATCCGGCGGTGCGAATGGCCGCCCTCGCGGGTGAGGTGGAGATCGCCACCTTCGTCCATCGCCTCGCGATTGAACGGCACGCCCAGCTCGCACAATCGGTCGATGGCCGCCGGTGCACGTTCGATTACGAATTCGACCGTTTCGAGATCGTTGAGCCCCGCGCCTGCCACCATCGTGTCGCGAATGTGATCCTCGAACGTGTCGCCCGCATCGAGCACCGCTGCGATGCCGCCCTGCGCCCAGGCGGTCGATCCGCTCTCGAGCGTGCCCTTGGCGAGGACCAACACTTTCTTGTGCTCCGCCAGCGCCAATGCAGCCGTCAGGCCGGCGGCGCCCGATCCGATGATGAGGACGTCGTGGGGTTCTGTCATGCGCGCGTCATGCCCAAGGCTTCGCCACGCGGCAAGCGAGGAACGACTCGGCGCAGGAGGGCTGAACTGGGCAGGCGCTATGGTTAAGGCGCGACTCGACAGGGGAAAGACAAAAAGTGGACTGGAGGGTCACGCACATATGAAACTGGGTCAAATCGCTTGCGCGTTCGGAAAGCACTCTGTCGATCGCGAGGGCATCAAGCGCGCTGGAGGCCAACAGTTCGGCCGCTGCCGCTGCTGCAAGACGCCGATGGAAGAAGTCGAACCGCATCACTGGGCCGCCATGCGCGTCAAGGATGCAGGCCTGGGTCGCCAGGCGATCTACTAAGCCGACATTCGGATTGGATCAGCCGGAGCCGGTCAGCTGGACGAAGACGTCCTCCAGATCGGCTTCGCGCGTCGTCACGTCCTCGATCGCATAGCCGTGCGACTGCACGATCGATAGCACCTGCCCCGCGCTCGCCTTGTCGCGGTCGTAGGTGATTTCCAGCTTGCGCGGCTGGACGACTTCGGCACGCACGAAGGCCTCTTCCATGATCGGTCCGCCGAGGTCCTTGTCGACCGTGACAGCGACCACTTTCTCGCGCGCCATGCCGACCAGTTCGCGGGTCGGTTTCTCTGCGATCAGCTCGCCGTGGTTGATGATCGCGATCCGGTCGCACAGCTGCTCGGCTTCCTCGAGATAGTGTGTGGTGAGCACCACCGTGACGCCTTCGGCATTCAGCTCGTTCACCAGCTCCCACAGCTGGCGGCGCAGTTCCACGTCGACACCGGCAGTCGGCTCGTCGAGCACGAGGATCGGCGGCGAATGGACCATGGCCTTGGCGATGAGAAGGCGACGTTTCATCCCGCCCGACAGCGTGCGCGCATAGGCATCGCGCTTGTCCCACAGGTGCACCGCGCGCAGCAGTTCCTCGCTACGGCGTTCTGACTTGGGGATACCGTAAAAGCCGCCTTGGTTCTCCAGCACTTCGAACGGCGTGAAGAAGGGATCGAAGACGATCTCCTGCGGGACGATCCCGATGCTGCGCTTCGCATTGCGCGGGTTCTCGCCGATGTCGAAACCCCAGATTTCGGCGCTGCCTTCGGTCTTTGTGACGAGGCCTGCGAGGATATTGATCAGCGTGGACTTGCCCGCCCCGTTCGGCCCCAGAAGTCCGAAGATGCCGCCCTGCGGCACATCGAAGCTCACGCCCTTCAGGGCCAGCTTCGGCGGCTCGCCCGGCCCCGGCGAGGCATATTCCTTGACGAGATTGTCGATGCGGATTGCGGGCGGTGTGCTCATGCGGGTCACCTAGGCTCTTGAGCGGTTCGGTCAAACCCATTATCGGCCCAGACCCATGAGCCTGCCTCCTCCCGAAGTGTCCAAGGTCACCACGCGCCGCGTGTGGTGCGACGGTGCAACCGACATTCGCAGCGGCGAGCGGTACAAGCCGATCGCGCTCGGCCATCCGAAAGTGTGGCTGGAGATCGACGAGCGCGGCTATGTCGACTGCGGCTATTGCGACCGGCGCTTCGTCCTCGAAGGCGGCCCGGCCGACGGGGTGGACCAGTCGACGCTGATGGACATTTCCGAGGGTGCCGATCCGGGGCATCGGTAGATGATAGTCATCCCAGCGAAAGCTGGGATCGCTTTAGGAATTGCGCCTGATTGACAGCGATCCCAGCTTTCGCTGGGACGACCTAGTGCCTACATGGGGTGAATGACCGACCCCAACGATCCACACGCCCTGCTCTACAACCAGATCGATCCGCAAGATGCGCAGGCCCTGACCGCGCGCCTGCTGAAGCCTTGCGACGATGGCGAGCTCTACCTGCAATTCATGGCGTCGGAGACCTTCGCCTTCGACGACGGCAGGCTGAAGACGGCGGATTATTCGCGCGATTCGGGCTTCGGCCTGCGCGGCGTGTCGGGCGAGACGACCGGCTTCGCGCACGCCAACGAGATCAGCGCCGCGGCGATCTCGCGTGCAGGCGAGACGCTGCAGTTGCTCGACGCGACCAAAGCGCCCCATGCCGCCCCTCCCGAACGCACCAATCGCCATCTCTACACCGATGCCAGCCCGCTCGACCTCGTGCCGTTCGCGGAAAAGGTCGCGCTGCTGGAGAAGATCGACGCCGTCGCCCGGGCCAAGGATCCGCGCGTGGCGCAGGTCAGCGTCGGCATGTCGGCGAGCTGGAGCGCGATCGACATCATCCGCGCCGACGGCTTCACCGCGCGCGACATCCGTCCGCTGGTGCGCCTTAACGTCTCGGTCGTCACCGAACAGAACGGACGGCGCGAGACCGGCAATTTCGGCTTCGGCGGCCGCTACCTCTACGACCGGCTGTTCGATGAAGGTCAGTGGATGCGTGCCGTGGACGAGGCGGTGCGCCAGGCGCTGGTCAATCTCGACAGCGTCGAGGCGCCAGCGGGCGAGACGACCGTCCTGCTCGGCCCCGGCTGGCCCGGCATCCTGCTGCACGAAGCGGTCGGCCACGGACTGGAGGGCGACTTCAACCGCAAGGGCACCAGCGCCTTCTCCGGCCGGATCGGCGAGCGTGTCGCCGCGCCCGGCGTCACCGTGATCGACGACGGTAGCATCGCGGAACGGCGCGGCTCTCTCACCATCGACGACGAAGGCACGCCGACGCGCGAGACCGTGCTGATCGAGGACGGCATTCTCAAGGGCTACATGCAGGACCGCCTCAATGCGCGGCTGATGGGCGTGGAGCCGACCGGCAACGGCCGCCGCGAAAGCTACCAGCACGCCCCCATGCCGCGCATGACCAACACTTTCATGCAGAGCGGTGAGGACGATCCCGCCGAGCTGCTGAGCCGTGTCGACGACGGGATTTACGCCACCAGCTTCGGCGGCGGCCAGGTCGATATCGTTTCCGGCAAATTCGTCTTCGCCTGCACCGAAGCCTACAAGGTCGAGAAGGGCAAGATCGTCGCGCCGATCAAGGGCGCGACGCTGATCGGCGACGGGCCCAGCGTGCTGACCCGCGTGACCGGCATCGGTGACGACATGACCCTGGACGAAGGCATCGGCATGTGCGGCAAGGGCGGCCAGGGCGTACCCGCCGGCGTGGGCCAGCCGACGCTGCTGATCGACGGCCTCACCGTGGGCGGAACGGCATAGGGTCCGCACATGGGCCAGAACTCATCGCCCGTTCAGGCGTTGACCGGTATATATCGCGCCTCTGAAGGAGACTCGCCATGTTGAAGCCCATCCTTGCAGCCACCGCCGCTCTCACCATGCTGGCTGCGCCGGCATCCGCGCAAGATTATGCCGATCGCGAACTGACCAGGGGCGAAGCCAAGCTTGCCAAGATGCTGGATGACCGCGTCGCCGGTGAGCCGGAGCGCTGCATCCGCACCATCGGCAGCCGCAATCTGACGCAGATCGACGACACGGCGCTGGTCTACAAACAGGGCCGTACGATCTGGGTGAATTACACGCGCACGCCGGAATCGATCGATTCGGACGACATCATGGTCATCAGGAAGTTCGACGGCTCCAGCCTGTGCCGGACCGATCAGATCACCACGGTAGAACGCTTTGGCGGGTTCCTCTCGGGCATCATCTTCCTCGACGATTTCATTCCCTACCGTCTGCCGGAAGACGCCGAGGGTTGAAGCAGTCCCGCGCGTGACAACACCTGCGCCGTCGTGGGCGCGCGACATATTGCATGTGTGGTTCCACACGCTCGGCAGCGAGGACTGGTTCGCGCCGACGGATGCCATCGACGCGATGCTCGAAAACCGCTTCGGCGAGGAACTGGAGCGGCAGGCGACGCGAGCACCGGGTGAGTTTCTCGCCGATCCACAAACAGCGCTCGCCGCGATAATTCTATTCGACCAAATACCGCGCAACATCCATCGCGATACGGTGCAGGCCTTTGCGCATGACCCGCAAGCCCGGGCAATAACCCATAACGTGATCGAGCGTGGCTGGCTTGCAGACTATACCGAGGACCAGCGCCAATTCGCGCTCATGCCGCTGATGCACAGCGAACAAATCCGCGACCAGGACTTATCGGTCGAACTGTTTGCCCGCTACGCGCCGGACGCACTCGAGTTCGCCCGGTCGCATCGCGAGATGATCGCGCGCTTCGGTCGTTTCCCGCACCGCAATGATATACTCGGGCGCGAAAGCAGCAAGGCCGAGGAAGAGGCGATTGCCGACGGCTTCAGCTGGTAGCTGCGTAATAGAGGCACAGGTCCGATACCGGGCAACTCTCGCACTTCGGCGCGCGGGCGGTGCAAATGCGCTTGCCGAACTGGATCAGCCAGAAATGCCCGTCATGCAGCGCCCATTCGGGTGAGCGTTCTTCCAGCTGGGCCGCGGTCTTGTCCGCCGTCTTCGCATCGGTGAGGCCGATCCGATTGCTCACGCGGTGCACATGAGTGTCGACCGCGATCACGTCTTTCCCGAAGGTGAAGCTGAGCACGATATCGGCGCATTTGCGGCCGATGCCGGGCAGCGCCATCAGCCCTTCGCGTGTATCGGGCACGCGGCCGTGATGCTTTTCCAGCAGAGCGCTGCAGAACGCCCGAATATTGCGCGCCTTCATGTTGTAGAGACCGCAAGCCCGGATCGCTTCGGCGATGTCGCGCTCGTCCATCGCGAGCATTTCTTGCGGAGTCTGCGCCAGCCCGAAAAGCTGGCGCGCCGCCTTCGCCGTGTTGCGATCGAGCGATTGCGCGGACAGCATGCAGGACACGCAGGAGCGGAAGGCATCGGGCTGGCCCTTGGGGCCTTTGGCGCCCGGCGTGCGGCCGGGCATGGCCTCGCGCAGCCGCTCGTAGACTATCTCGACGTCGGACTGATTGAGCGTCAGGCTCACGGCGCAGTTCTTGTTGGACGAAGGGCAATCGCGCCGAAACCGAGCAGCAGACCGATTATCCCCGTGACCGACAGAAGGATCGCCGGGTCGGGCAGCTCCGCCCCACTCACTGACGCGAACACTCGGGCAAGCGCGACCAGTCCCAGCATGCAGGCGATCCCTACCACGAACAGCCCCACTACATTCGCGAGCGGGCCATTCGCCGCGCCGCGCCGCAGTCCCGGATCGTTCATCGCTGCCAGCAGGAACAGCGCGACCAACGGCAGCAGCGCACCATTGAACGCCTGCGCCGCGAGGATCGCCGGTCCGGGCCTGACATCGGCCATCCCGAATCCCGCCCCGATCAGGATGACCGCTGCCCACACGCCGCGGAAGCGCCAGCCCTTCGCCGCCCAGTGCGGATCGTCGATATTCCCGAACAAACCGCGCGCAGTCAGCGCAGCAGCGAGCGGAGCCGTGACCGCGGAGGACAATCCGGCGGCGAGCAGGCCCAGCGCGAGCCCGGTCCGCGCCCATTCGCCCAGTTGCCCTTCCAGCGTATCGGCCAGCGCATCGAAAGAGAGTTCGCCATCGAGCGCGGTGCCGACTACGAGGATCGCCGCCGTAATCAGCGCGCCCAACCCAACGGCGATGGCGAGTCCGAGGCGCATCTGCGCCACCGTCTGCCCCCGCGCCAACGCCGAGCCGAGAAAGAGATTATAGGGCACGACCGTGGTGCCCACGAGGGCGAGGATGGTGAGCAGCGCAGCCTCTTCTTCGAGGAGCGAGAAATCGGGCACGATTCCGCTCGCTAAAGCAGAGAGACTCGGCGCAAGGCTCGCGGCGACCAACAGGAAGCCTGCCCCCATTAGCGCTACGAACACCGCCATCGCTTGCGCGATCCGTTGCGGCGAGCCGAGCAGGAGCAGCGCGACCGCCGCAATCGCCAACGGCAGCGTCAACACGCTGCGGGGCAAGTCGATGGCGAGCATCGCCCCTGCCACCCCCCCAAGGATATTCCCCGCCTCATAGGCCGCACAGCCGAGCAGCACCGCACCCGCCACCAATGCCAGTACAAGGAGGCGGGCAGCGCCATGCGAATAGCGGCGTCGCAATACCGCAGCGAGGTCGCCCCCGGTCGCGATCGCCAGCCGTCCGGCGAATTCCTGCAGCGTGAATGTCGCCACGCCCGAAAAGACGATCGCCCACAGCACTGCCATGCCGGGCCCGGCACCCGCGCTCGCCGCCGCCGTGACCGTCCCCGGCCCGATGAAAGCCGCAGCGATCGCGGACCACAGGAGGATCGATCCGAGCCTTGTCATGGCTGCCGCTTGTGCCGCGCAGGTGCAGCCTGCGCAATGGCCGCGCTCACGCGCCTATCCGCGCCCGGCCGGTCTCACACAACGCTTGCGCAGGGCACGACGCGCAATCGGGGGATGACGGGCGGCACCAGGTCTGACCGAGCTTCTTCATCAGCAGGTGATGCTCGTCGAAATCGGCGGCCGACCATCCCTCCGGCATGACCGGCATGATAACCGCGAAGGCGCGGTCGGTGCTCGCCTTGGGCGGGACCAACCCCATGCGCTGCAGTATACGGGTGTGATGCCCGTCGAGGACGATTGCGCGCTGGTCCAGCGTGCTGGCATTCATCACGCCTGCCGCGATCTTGCGCCCGACACCGGGAAGCTGCTCGAGCCAACGCATTGCCGCCGCGGTGTCCATATCGGCAAGGTGCGCGAGGTCCACCGCGCCACGCCGCTCGATCAAGGCTGAAAGGCTCGCCTTGAGCCGCTCGGCAGCGATGTTGGGATAGGTCTGCGTGGCGAGTTCGGCCTGAAGGTCGGCCAGCGGCGCAACAGCCACGGCTTCCCAGCTACCCCATCGTTCGAGCATTCGGTCGGTCGCTTCGTTGGACACTTCCGACTTGGTCCGAGCGCCGATCACCCCTTGCACCAGCACCCACTCCGGCTCGCGCCAACCGGCGGCCGCCCGTTCGATCCGTCCAAAGCGCTGGACCAGCAGTGCCTGCAGGCGGTGCAGCGTCTCGGTGCGCGGATCTGGGCCGAGGGGAAGTTGGCCGTTCAACCGGGACTGCTGCCCTACTGGCGCAGTTGTCCGCGGATCGCGCCCTTGGGATATTCCGTCGTGTGGACATTGACGTAATAGTTCGACAGGCCTTCGTCGAAGGCGCGTTGGACCCACGACGTGTCACTGCTGCAGCCGCGCCAGCCGCCCTCGGTGGCCTGCTTGAGCGGCAGGACGACCGGCCCGTCGATGCCTGCGGCACCTCGGTGGATATGGGCGCCGGTGATGGGACCCAGCCCGCTAAGATCGTTGAGATCCCAGCAAACCCGCGTCAATTCGTCGGCAAAGCTTATTTCCGCCGTACCCGATCCGTCCGGATCGCCGGCGTGCACTTCGTTTGCCCCGCGCAGCTCGGCTTCGTAGGTCGACGAGATCGCCTCTGTGTAGGTCTGCTGAACTGTTTCGCATCCACCCAGGGCGAGCGCGGAGATGGCAGCAAGGGTTACGGCAACGGACTTCATATCTGATCTCCCGGCAAAGGTGCTTTTAGGCAACGGGGAGATCTTCGCGACGTTCCGTATGCAGCCCTCTCTGATCAGCTCACTCCCACTCGATCGTGCCGGGCGGTTTGCTGGTGTAATCGTACACCACGCGGTTGATGCCCTGCACCTCGTTGACGATGCGCGTTGCGACGCCGGTGAGGAAGCTCGCGTCGAAGGGGTAGACATCGGCGGTCATGCCGTCGGTGCTGGTCACCGCGCGCAGGCCGCAGACGCTGTCGTAGGTGCGGTGGTCGCCCATCACGCCGACGGTCTTGACCGGCAGCAGTACGGCAAAGGCCTGCCAGATCGCATCGTAGAGCCCCGCCTTGCGGATCTCGTCGAGATAGATCGCGTCGGCCTTGCGCAGGATGTCGCAGCGTTCCTTCGTGACCTCGCCAGGGATGCGGATGGCAAGGCCCGGACCCGGGAAGGGATGGCGGCCGACGAACATGTCGGGCAGGCCCAGCTCGCGGCCGAGTTCGCGGACCTCGTCTTTGAACAACTCGCGCAGCGGCTCGACCAGCTGCATATTCATGCGTTCGGGCAGGCCACCGACATTGTGGTGGCTTTTGATCGTGACGCTCGGCCCGCCGGTGAAGCTGACGCTTTCGATCACGTCGGGATAAAGCGTGCCCTGGGCGAGGAAATCCGCGCCACCGACTTTCTTGGCCTCGGCTTCGAATACGTCGATGAAGGTCTTGCCGATGAACTTGCGTTTGGCCTCCGGATCTGTCGTCCCGGACAGGCCCTCCATGAACATATCCTCGGCATCGACCACCACCAGCGGGATGTTGTAATGATCGCGGAACATCGTCTCGACCTGCTCGCGCTCGTTGAGGCGAAGCAGGCCGTGATCGACGAAGACGCAGGTCAACTGCTCGCCGATCGCCTCGTGGATGAGGATCGCGGCGACCGAGCTGTCGACACCGCCCGATAGGCCGCAGATAACCTTGCCGTCGCCCACCTGCTCGCGGATTTCGCGCACTTTCGTCTCGCGATAGGCGGCCATCGTCCAGTCGCCGGCGAGGCCGCAGACGTGGCGCACGAAGTTGGCGATCAACTTGCCGCCGTCGGGCGTGTGGACGACCTCCGGGTGGAATTGCGTGCCGTAGAACTTGCGCTTTTCATCGGCGATCACCGCGAAGGGCGCGCCGTCGGAAATTGCCACGATCTCGAAGCCCGGCGCGAATTTTGTAACCTTGTCGCCATGGCTCATCCACACCTGGTGGCGCTCGCCTTCCTTCCAGAGACCGTCGAACAGCGCGCATTGCTTGGTAACGGTCAGGAAGGCGCGGCCGAATTCGCCGCCTTCGCCGGTCTCGTGACCGGGTCGGACCTCGCCGCCGAGCTGATGGCTCATCACCTGCTGACCGTAACATATGCCCAGAATGGGAATGCCCGCCTCGAACAACAGCTCCGGCGCGCGCGGGCTGCCTTCGTCGGGCACACCGGCGGGCGAGCCCGACAGGATGATACCCTTCGGCTTGAGTCGGTGGAATGCTTCTTCCGCCTGAGTGAAAGGCGCGATTTCGGAATAGACCCCTGCCTCGCGCACACGGCGTGCGATCAGCTGGGTAACCTGGCTGCCGAAATCGACGATGAGGATGGAATCGGGAAGGTGCGCGTCGTCCATGTGCGGCGGTTAGAGGCCGTGTTTCAGCAAGTCCAGTGAGGCGGGCGTTCGCACTTGCGGAAAGCGCAACGCTCATCGCCGTTTTCTCACTTTCGTTCGCGCGACTGAAATATTATTACAGCCTTGTATTCGGATGAGGCGGTCCTCCTAGACGCCGATCCGGAGCAGGAACAGCCGGGCCCGCGCTCCCCTATGCGCCCGCCCGGACTGGCCTTCCTTGTCGATACGGCCTGGCGAACTCCGCCCGCCGCTACGGCAAGGCGATATGGCAGCGAGTAGAGACGCGGCCGCCGACACAACCTCTCCCCTCCCCCCCCGTGTCCGCGCCGCGTCTCGAAGCGCCTCTTGCGCAAAGTGCAGCCGCCCGTGCCGACTTCGCAATTGCAGCATGCCGCGCTGCGCTGCACAATCGGCGCATAACACAATCAGGGTGCTCACAATAAAGGCGACACACCTTTCACCGAATGTGGAGATAGTTATGCGTCGCATGATCCTTACCGCCGCCGCTGCGGCCATCAGCCTTACCTCGCCGGCCCTCGCCGCTTCGCAGAACGCCGAAGTCGCGGTCGATTACAACGATCTCGACCTGTCGCAGGCGGCCCATGTCGAGGTTCTCGAAGAACGCGTCCGCCAGGCCGCTCGCGAAGTCTGCAATGTCGCGACTGCATCGGACCGCGCTTGCGTGCGCAAGACGGTCAAGGCCGCCATGGCCGAAGTGGAGCAGCGCACTCCGGCGGTTCTCGCCAGCCGGTAATCGCAAGCCATTGTAACCACGACGGGCGGGGCCGGTGGCTCCGCCCGTTTCGATTCAGGCCGGCAGTCCGCGCCGTTCGGCTTCCGCGCGCAGGTCGGTCTTCAGCAGCTTGCCGATATGGCTGCGCGGCATGTCGTCGATCGCGTGGAGTTGGGCCAGCCGCTGGGTCTTGCCAAGTCGCGCATTGACCGCCTCCATTATTGCCTCGCACTCGCGCGCGTCATCGCTCAGGGTAACGAAGCCGACCGGCGTTTCGCCCCAGCGCTCGCTCGGCACGCCGATCACGGCAGCCTCGACCACGTCCGGCTCCTTCGCCAGTTCGTCTTCGAGATCGACCGGGAAGATATTGAAGCCGCCCGAGATGATCATGTCCTTCGCGCGGCCGACCAGTTCGACGAAGCCTTCGGCATCGACGCGGCCGATATCGCCCATCCGCTGCCACACCTCGCCGCTTTCCGGATCGGTCCAGTAACCCTCGCGCGTTTTGTCGGGCTGGTTCTTGTAGCCGCTCATCATCGTCTGGCTGCGACCGATGAGATTTCCGGGCGTACCGGGCGGCACGGGCCGGTCTTGGTCGTCGAGCACCTTCAGCTCGCTGCCCGGAGCGGGGCGGCCGACGGTGTGCAACTTGTCGGGAAACTTGTGCGCTTCCAGCAGGCAGACGACGCCGCCTTCGGTCATCGAATAGATCTCGATCAGCGCACCCGGCATACGCTCCAGCACCTCGCGCTTCAGCTCGGCGGGAAAGGGCGCGGAGGTGCAGTATTTTAGCTGCAAGGCGGACAGGTCGAACTCGTCGAAGCGGGGCTCGCGCATCAGGCGCTGGTACTGGACGGGCACGAGCATGGTAACCGTGGTCGCGTCGGATTGCGCGCTTTCGAGCCAGCGGAGGACGTCGAACTTGCGCATCACCCGCACCGTGCCGCCAGCCAGCAATGGCGGCAGGAAGGCGACCATGGTGGTGTTGGAATAGAGCGGCGTCGAGGCGAGCGTGCGCACCGGCAGGCCGTTCTCGATCCAGCTCGACGCGGTGGCAGCGAACTGGCGCCAGCGCATCTTGTGCGAATGGACGATGCCCTTGGGCACGCCGGTCGTGCCGGAGGAATAGATGATGTTGAACGAGTCGCCCGGCTCCGGAACGAATTTCGGCGCGGTCACGCCTTCTTCCGCCATCCAGCCGTCCAGTTCCTCGTCCAGCACGATCCGCGTCATGCCGGGGAAGCAATCTTCGCCCAGCTCGGTCAGCTTGGCGCGGTCGATGAAGATGTGTCTCGCCCCCGAATCGCGCGCCATGCCGGCGAGCTGGTCGGGGCTGGCGCTGGTGGTCAGCGGTGCCGCCACGCCGCCCGCGCGCACGGCAGCGAGAAAGACCAGAGCATAAGGGATCGACGAATAGCCGAGGATGGCGACCGACTGGCCGCGTTCCAGCCCGCCTTCGACCAGCCGCGCGGCAATCCGCTCGACCCGGTCGCCGAGCCCGGCCCAGCTAAGCTCCCCCTCGTCATCGCGCATGGCGATGGCGTCACCCAGACGGGCGGCATTATCGGCGATAAGTTGCGGAAAGCTGCCGAAAGGTTCGGCGAGGCTGGCGGCGATGTCGGTCTCTCCCATGCCGCCTGTGTGACCCAAGCGATTGCGCGTGTCTAGCCGCCTAGACTGTGCAGCAGCAGCGCGAGCACCAGCCCGATGGCGGTCGCGAAACCCGCCCAGTGCGGTGCTTGCCGGTGCGCCTGAGGCAGCACTTCGGTCGTCAGGCTGGCGGTTACCGCCCCCGCCGCGAGGCAGCTGATGAAGGCCAGCAGGTCGTCGGTGAGCCGCTCCAAAAACATATAGCCGAGTAGGGCGCAGGCGGACAGAACGGCAGCCGTCAGCGCCCAGATGCCGAGGATCTTCGCCTTCGAAAACCCCTGATCGTCGCGCATCGCGCGCGCGCCGCTGGCAGCTTCGGGCAGGTTGGAGAGCATGATCGATCCCGCCAGCGCGGCGACCTCCGGCGCACCCGCACCGATTAGCGCGACACCCAGCGCAAGGTTTTCCGGAATGCCGTCCAGCGTGATCGCGGCCAGCATCCCGCCGCCGGTTTCGGAGCCCCACTTTTCGTCTATCAGGTAATCGACCGCCGCGAAGATGCCGGCACCTGCCAGCACGCCGAGTACCGCCGTCGTCATCGAGCTTTTCTCGATTGCGGGCTGCACCAGTTCGAGCACGAGGGACAACAACAACGACCCGCCGGCAACTGCCACCACGATACCCTCGACCCGCCCGCGCAGTTTGCCGTAAAGCGCCCAGAGCGCGCCGACGATGAGCGCGCCCGACACCACGGCGATCACGAGCAGGACGGTCAGCATTCGATGACGTTGACCGCCAATCCGCCCTGACTGGTTTCCTTGTACTTCGTGCTCATGTCGAGCCCGGTCTGGCGCATGGTCTCGATCACCTGGTCTAAACTGACGAAGCCCTCCGCCCCGGTCCGGTGGAGCGCGAGCCGCGCTGCGTTGACCGCCTTCACCGCGCCGATGGCATTTCGCTCGATACAGGGCACCTGCACCAGCCCGCCGACGGGATCGCAGGTCAGGCCGAGATTATGCTCCATGCCGATCTCCGCCGCGCTGGCGATCTGCGATGGCGAGGCGCCCCACAGCGCCGCGAGACCGCCTGCTGCCATCGAACAAGCCACGCCGACCTCGCCCTGGCAGCCCATCTCCGCACCGGAGATGCTGGCGCGTTGCTTGTAGAGGAGGCCGATCGCTCCGGCCGTGAGCAGGAAGGTGCGCTTGCTGTCACGGCAGGGCCTTTCGTCCGCCGTCACGCAATAGAAGCGGATGACGGCGGGAATGATACCAGCCGCCCCATTGGTCGGTGCGGTCACGACGCGCCCGCCGGCGGCGTTCTCCTCGTTCACGGCCATTGCGTAGCAATTGAGCCAATCGAACAATTGCTCGCGCTCGTTCGATTGCGGATTGGCGGAGAGCTTGTCCCACAGGTCGGGCGCTCGCCGCTGCACCTTGAGGCCGCCGGGCAGCACGCCGCGCTGCGTCAGGCCGCGTTCGATGCACTGGTGCATCGCCTCGGCGATGCGATCGATGCCGGCGAAGGTCTTTTCGCGCGGGCGGAAGGCGTCTTCATTGGCGAGGATCAGCTCGGCGATCGACAGCCCGGTCGTCTCGCAGCTGGCCAGCAATTTTGCCGCCGATCCGAAATCGTGCGGCACCGGTGTGCCGGCATTGATCCGGTCGCCCTTGGGCTTGCGCTTTAACTGCGCCTCCGACGCGACGAAGCCACCACCGGTGGAGTAATAGGTGCGCTTCAGTAGCACATCGCCCTCGGCATCCATCGCGGTTAGGGTCATGCCGTTGGGGTGCAGGTCCGGAATGATATGTCCGGCCAGATCGATGTCCCGCGCTTTGTCGAAGGCGATCCGGCGCTTCCCGCCGAGCGGCAGGGCATTTTCTGCGAGGATCGCTTCCAAAGCGCTCGCCGCTTCATCGGGGCAGGTCCTGTCCGGGGCGAAATTCGCAAGGCCGAGGATCGTCGCATCGATCGTGCCATGCCCCACCCCCGTCAGCGCGAGCGAGCCTTGCAACTCCACCGCCACACGCGCCGTCCGCTCCAGCTTCCCCGCCTTCTCCAGCGCCCGCACGAAGGTCCGCGCAATCCGCATCGGACCGACCGTATGCGAAGACGAGGGACCGATCCCAATCCGGAAGATGTCGAGTACCGAGAGCATGATGCGGGGATGCGCTTTCTGCGCCCCGAAATCAAGCGGTTGCAGGTGAAACCGGTTGCGCGGCAATCTGTGGGAAAAAACACCGCGTAAACTTTGGTTTTTCGCCCTCGAAAGCCTATATGCTGAGCATGGACGAGAACACCGAAATCACCGGCGATAACGCCCCCAAGAAACCCGGCTATGGCGCAGATTCGATCAAGGTCCTCAAGGGCCTCGACGCGGTACGCAAGCGCCCCGGTATGTATATCGGCGATACCGATGACGGATCGGGCCTCCACCACATGGTGTTCGAGGTGTCGGACAATGCCATCGACGAGGCGCTGGCCGGGCATTGCGACCTCGTCCTGATCGAACTCAATCCCGATGGCTCGGTGAGCGTCGAGGACAATGGCCGCGGCATTCCGGTCGACATGCACAAGGAAGAGGGCGTGTCCGCTGCCGAGGTCATCATGACCCAGCTGCACGCCGGCGGGAAGTTCGAGAACACGAGCGACGACAATGCCTACAAGGTGTCGGGCGGCCTCCACGGCGTGGGCGTCTCGGTCGTCAACGCGCTCTCCGAATGGCTCGAACTCACCATCTGGCGCGATGGCAAGGAACACTGGATGCGCTTCGAGCATGGCGATGCGGTCGAAAGCCTGCGCGTGGTCGGCGATGCCCCGCCGGTCGACAGCAATGGCGACGAGGAGGGCCTGAAGAAAGGCACGCGCGTCACCTTCAAGGCCAGCGACGAGACGTTCAAGAACGTCACCGAATACGATTTCGACCGGCTGGAGCACCGCTATCGCGAGCTCGCCTTCCTCAACTCCGGCGTCCGCATCAAGCTGCGCGACAAGCGGCACGAGGAAGTTCTGGAGCACGACCTGTTCTACGAAGGCGGCATCGCGGCCTTCGTCAAATATCTCGACCGCAACAAGCAGGCGCTGGTCGCCGAGCCGATTTCGGTCAGCGCGGAAAAGGATGGCATCGGCATCGACGTCGCGCTGGAATGGAACGACAGCTATTACGAGAACGTGCTGTGCTTCACCAACAACATTCCGCAGCGTGACGGCGGCACTCACCTTGCCGCCTTCCGCGCGGCGCTGACCCGCACGCTCAACAATTATGCCAGCGCCAGCGGGCTGATGAAGAAGGAAAAGGTCAGCCTGTCGGGGGAAGACATGCGCGAAGGCCTGACCGCCATCGTCTCGGTCAAGCTGCCTGACCCCAAGTTCGGATCGCAGACCAAGGACAAGCTGGTCAGCTCCGAAGTCCGCCAGCCACTCGAAAGCCTCATGGGCGAGAAGATGACCGAGTGGCTCGAGGAGAACCCCAACGATGCCAAGGCGATCATCCAGAAGGTAATCGATGCCGCCGCCGCGCGCGAAGCGGCTCGCCGTGCCCGCGAGATGAGCCGCAAAGGCGCGATGAGCATCGCCAGCCTCCCCGGCAAGCTCGCCGATTGCCAGGATCGCAATCCCGCGAACTGCGAACTCTTCCTGGTCGAGGGCGATTCGGCAGGCGGCTCCGCCAAGCAGGGTCGCGACCGCAAGACGCAGGCGATCCTGCCGCTGAAGGGCAAGATCCTGAATGTCGAGCGTGCGCGCTTCGACCGGATCATCAGCTCCAAGGAAGTCGGCACGCTGATCCAAGCGATGGGCACGGGTCTGCGCGACGAATTCAACCTCGAAAAGCTGCGCTATCACAAGATCGTGATCATGACCGACGCCGACGTCGACGGCGCGCATATTCGCACGCTTCTGCTCACCTTTTTCCATCGCCAGATGCCGGAAATTGTGAAGGCCGGACACCTCTTCATCGCCCAGCCGCCGCTCTACAAGGTGACGCGCGGCAAGAGCGAAGTCTATCTCAAGGACCAGGCGGCCTACGACCGCTACCTGATCGATCAGGGGCTGTCGGGCCATTACCTGGAGACGAAGGAAGGTTCGATCCCCGCGACCGGCATGAACCAGCTGGTCGAGCACGGGCTGCGGATGCGCAACCTGCTCGGCTTCGTGCCGCGCAAGTACAAAACCGATCTGGTCGAGGCCATGGCGCTGGCCGGTGCGCTCGATCCCGAGGGCGACCGGCAGGCGGGCCTCGACCGCGCGGCGTCGCATCTACAGATGGGCGATCCGGAGGCGAAATGGTCGGCGGAAACCGGCGAGGACGGCAAGGTCCGCCTGTTCCGCCTGTGGCGCGGCGTGACCGACGTGCACGAAATCGACCCCGCCTTCATGGACAGCGCCGAAGCGCGCAAGCTGCACCGCGTCGCGGCCGAGCATGCGGACGTCTACGGCGCACCGGTGCGGCTGGTGAAGGGCGACAGCGAGGAAGCGGAGCCGGTCGATCCCGACAGCGCCGACGAAACCGATGCCGATGCACCTGCCTTCGCCGACGACAGCGCGATCACCCTGCCCACCCAATTGCTCGAAGCGGTCATGGCCGCCGGGCGGAAGGGCCAGAAGATTCAGCGCTACAAGGGTCTGGGCGAAATGAATGCGGAGCAGCTGTGGGAGACCACGCTCGACCCGGACAATCGCGCGCTGCTGCAGGTGAAGGTTGAGGATGCCGACGTGACCGACGAGATCTTCACCCGTCTGATGGGCGATGTGGTCGAGCCGCGGCGCGAATTCATCCAGTCGAACGCGCTCAACGTCGCCAATCTCGACGTTTAACGAGCGGGGCTGGCCGGCGATGCGCGAGATCGTGGGGCTGGAGCGCGGCGGCTTCCTGCTGTTCCTCGCGCTGGTGACGCTGGCGCTGCTGGTCGTCGTCCTGCCCTTCGCGCAGCCGCTGCTATGGGCGGCACTGGCAGCGATCATGTTCCAGCCATTGTTCCGCTGGTTCCTCGCGCGCGCGCCGAGCCGCGACAATCAGGCTGCGCTGGCGACGCTGCTGGTGATCTTCGTCGCCGTGATCGTGCCGGCCTTCGCCATCGGCAGCGCGGTGGTGAACGAAGCGGCCGGCCTTGTCGTCGCCTTCCAGGAAGGGCGCATCAATGTGGCCGACTGGTTCGAGCAGGTGTTCGCGGCGCTACCACCTAATGTCCAGGAAACGCTCGATGCGTCGGGCTGGGGCGATCTGTCGGATCTGCAGCGCCGGGCGCAGGAATTTCTGCAAGCCAGCCTCGGCCTGATCGCGCAGCAGGCGATCGCCATCGGGGGCAGCGTGTTCGGCTTCGTGCTCGCCTTCGGTATCGCGCTCTACGTCAGCTATTTCCTCCTGCGCGACGGACGCACAATCGGCGAGACGCTGCTCGCCTCGCTGCCCTTCGAGCGCAGCATTGCGGATCGCCTTGCCGAGCGTTTCCTTGGCATCGTGCGCGCAACGATCAAGGGATCGGTCGTCGTCGGACTGGTGCAAGGCGCGCTGGGGGCGATCACCTTCTGGATCGTCGGGATACCCTCCGTCCTGCTGCTTGGCGTCATCATGGCGATTGCCTCGCTTTTGCCTGCCATCGGTCCGGCCATCGTCTGGGTGCCCGCTGCGGTCTACCTGCTGGCGACCGGCGCGATCTGGCAGGGCGTGGTCGTGATCGTCTCCGGCGTTGCGGTGATCGGCATGATCGACAATGTGCTGCGCCCCATCCTGGTGGGCCGCGATACCGGCATTCCCGATTGGCTGATCCTCGTGACCACGCTGGGCGGGATCGCGCTGCTTGGCTTATCCGGCATCGTCGTCGGGCCGTTGGTGGCGGGGCTGTTCATCGCCGGCTGGTCGATCTTGCGCGAACAGCGCGAAGCCAGCCCCGCCACTGCGCACTAGTAAGCGCCGAAGCCGACCTCCTCCCAGCGCGACGCCGAACGGTTGTAGGTGAATTCGATCCAGTCGAATGTTTTGTCGAGGACTCGCGTCGCCGCCATCGGCATGCTGGTGGAGGCCCCCTTGGCGAAAGCGATGCTTCCGGCATCTTCCTGCTGGACGAGCCGCAGGCGCTGGCCATCTGCATAGCCGTGGTTCGCCCCGCCGCGCGGATTGGCGGGCAGCGCGAGGTCGACTGCAATGTCTCCGCTGAGCGCCAGCGCCATATGCGAACTCGCCGGAGCCAGCACGCCGGATGCCGCAATACTTGCCGGCTTGTAATAGCCGTGCACCGTGCTCGCGGGTGTCGTATTGCCGCCGGCGAAGCTGACCAAGGGAAAGGATAGCGGATCGTCCTGGCCGTTGGGGACCCGTCCCGCTAGAAATTCCCCCTCTACTTCGATCCGGCAGGAACGGTCGATGTAGCCGCCCCAGCGTACATCCAGCCAGTGACGTCCGCCTGCTGGGCCAGCGCGCTGCGGTAATGGCGGACCTTCAGGCGAATTTGCCGCGGCGCGCTGTGATAGACGCCAGCGGGAGCCCCTTCGACCGGCTGCGTCAGCGAAGTCGGGCCGTAAAGGCCTACGGCATTGAAGCCGCCGCGCCGGTCCAGCAGCGCGTCCACATCAAGATCGATATCGCGCAGCGCGTGGCCATGCGTGCTGCTCATCGCGACCGGCGTATCGACCGTGCGGATACGGTCCGATACCCAGCTGTTGACCCAAACCAACCCCGCATCGTCGAAGCGGCATCCGTCGAGAATCGTCGCGGGCACCCGCGCAGCTTCGTCGCGCGTCGGGTATTTGTAGGTGTAGAGCCGGCCGTGGGTCGATCCGCCGCCGAGCCAGACGTATTCGCAGTCGCGCCACAGGCAATTGCGGAAATGAACCTAGCTCTTGCCCTTGTCCTCCTGCGCGATCTTGCAGTCGCCGAATTCGCAGTCGACCGCATCGACGCGCGGATTGCAGCCGAGATTGAGGCCGTTGCCATTCCCGGTCAGCAGCTTACACCGCGTCAGCGAAAGCTGCTCGATCGCGTCGTCCGCGCCGACCGCGTAGAAGATCTCGCCCCGCCAGCCGATAAAGTCCGTGTCGCGGCAGATGACCGTGCCGACATAGACGTCATGCAACCAGAAACCCTTGTCCGAAATGTCCCACCCGTCGCCGGTGACGGGATCGGCGGGATAGGCGGTCTGGCTGGTCCGCTGGCGGTTACCCCGGAACACCAGCCGGTCGAGCTCCAGCCTGGCAATGCGCCGCGCGGCGGGTTCGGGACGGGAGGTATCGCCGTCTAGATAGAGCCCGCCCCCGCGCCACACTGCCGGTGCGGCATCCGTCGCGGAGGTCGGCACCGTCTGCCAGTTGCCGTCGGGATCGACGCCGCCAAGCCCGCGAAAATCGAGCACGCTGCGATCCGCCGCGCAGCCGCGCAAGGTGAGGCTTTCACGGACCACGAGAGGATGGCCATCGACCGCGCGCGTGTCGAGCGCGGGCGAGGTTCGTTCGGGGCAATCGATGCGGTAATACGCGCTTTCGAACCGTATTTCGCGCGCACCCAGGGCCTCGGCATAGTCGATCGTCGCCTGGATTGCGGACTGGTCGTTGAAGAGTACGTCGCCAGCCGCACCGCCCTGTTCGACCGAGATAGAGCCCGCCTCCGGCAGCAGGCGGAAGACCCGACGATTTGCAGTCCGCAAGACGAAGCGCGGGTGCGCATCGGCGAGGGCCTCCGTCGCGAGCTCGTCTGCGATATAGGTTCCGGCGCCTTTGCCGGAGACCGCATGGCCTGCGCCGTGGAGCCGGGCGATGTCGGGGCGGGCAATCGCGTTGCCAGTTCGGCGAACAGGGCTGGAAGCGATTGGGCGGAACGTTGGGCAAGGCCCAGTGCGGGCAAAGCCAGCGCGCTCATTGTGCGATCCGGTAGATTAGCGCGCCGGAGGTCGGCGCGATATCGAGATAAAGCTGCGCGCCGTTTTCCCCCTCCTGCCAGACCGGCTCGCAAGCATTGCTATGGAAGACCGCCCATTCGGAACCGGCAATGGTCAGAGGATGCTTGGTCGCCCCTCCGTCGATCGATCGCAGGACGCGAACAGTGCCGCTCCATTCGCCTGTCAGTGTCAGGTATACCGGAGCGAGCGGAGTGGGCTCGAACGGTCCCGCGATCTTGGCGTTCGAGGCGCTTCCGGTCAGCGGAGCCGGAGCGGCCGGTGCGAGCGCGACGGTGGGGAGGGGTGCGCCGTGCGAGACGACGGCGAGATGGCCGCTACCATCGTCGCTACCAAGAGCGAAGACGGGGGCGAAGCCGCCGGGGGCCTCGATTGGATAGGTTTTTGAAGGCATATGGTTGGCCCCCGAATCAATTAGGAACCAGATCGGTTATTCACGCGAACGTATGTAGGAAAATGGTTTTCGTTGCGCGAGAGGCTCGCCGGTCAGCCGAGCAGCAATTGCATCTGCGCTTCGAAGCGGTCGACGATGGCTTCTTTCGACCAGTGCAGCAGGGCGCGCTCTCGCCCGCCCTTTCCAAGTCCTTCGCGTAGCAAGGGATGCCGCAAAAGCTGGTCGATGCCCCAGGCGAATGCGGCTGGGTCCTGCGGCGGAACCACGACCCCGGCCCCCTCGATTTCGCGATCTATCCCTGTGCCGGGCGCCGCTGTCGCCACGATCGGGCGACCCGATGCAAGCATGTTGCCTAGTTTGGACGGCAGCACGAGATCGGCAGCATCGGGGAGCTGGGGCAGGAGATGGATATCGGCCAGCCGCATCAGGTCGCCAATTCTCTCCTCCGGTTGCAGATCGTGGAACTGAATATTCCCCAGCCCTGCGGCCAGCGTTTCCAGGCGCGCGCGGTTCGGCCCCTCGCCCGAAATCACAAAGGCCAGATCGGCACGCCGCTCCAGCCTGCGCGCCGCCTCGATCACGATTTCGAGCCCCTGTTTGTTGGCGATATTGCCCGAATAGAGCGCCACCACCTTGTCCTGCAGGCCCCAATCCGCCCGCAAGCGTTGGCCATCGCCGGTCGCAATCCTCTCGGCGTGGTTCGCCCAATTGCGGATCTCGACGATGCGATCGGCGTCCACACCTTTTGCCTGAGCGAGCGCGCACATCGGTTCGCTGATAGTTGACACGACATCGGCCGAGCGCAGCAGGCGTTCCTCGAAGCGGGCGGCAGTCCTCGCCGTCTTGCTGCCTTGTTCGATGAGCCCGGTCGCCAGCGCCGCGCCGACTTCGAAATCCTGGATATGCAGCCACAGGGGCACACCGGCGCGGCGCGCCATGCGGCGAGCAACCGGAACCGCGACCATCGATGGGGCGACGGTAAACACCATGTCCGGCCTGAATTCGCGTCGCGCCGCGCGGGCAGGCGGATAGGCGCTGCTGGCAAAACTCATATGATGCGCCATGCGCCGCGTCCCCGTCGGATTGGACGGCACGTAATGCGGGCAGCGCGTGATCGCGAGGCCGTTCTCGACGCTGCTCTGCTAGCGCCCCTTGTAGCGTTCGTAGAGCTTCCACTCGGGATAGTATGGCTGCCCGACCACGGCCTGCACCTCGTGCCCGCGCGCAACCAGTGCTTCGGCAAGGCCGGCGGAATAGGGGCCGATGCCGATCGGTTCGGGACTGTAGTTCAGTCCGATGAAGAGAATCCGCCGGGCGGGTCCCTGCCTCACGCCGGCGTTATGCTGCGCATCCCGCGGGCATCGCTGTCGCGCGCGTGCAGGCCGTCAAACAGCGCATCGATCAGGGCGGCGAGCTTCGCCTCGGCCAGGCGCTCGTCGATCATCGCGATCAGATAGGGCTGAATATAACAGAGCACCGCCTGGTTGATCAGCGACAGCGCCTGGTTGATCTCCAGCCCGGCGAAATGCCCCTCGGCCTGCGCCTGCGCGATGAGTTCACACAGGTAATGATCGGCCAGGTCGATATAGCTTTGCGCATATTCAAAATAGCGCTCGCCCATTTCGACATAGAGCTTGAAGCTCGCCGGATCGTTCTTGAAATTGTCGCGCAGAAGCAGGAAGCGGCGAGCGAAGAATTCGTACATCTTGCGTCGCGGCGGCAGGTCGGTCGCCATCACCTCGTCCATCACCGCCAGCTTGGGCGCGAACCACTCGCCGGTCACCGCCTCGAGCAGATCGGCCTCTTCGGGGAACACCGTTTCGACCCTGGTGCGTGCGATGTTGAGTTCGGAAGCCAGCTTCGCGCGGTTCACTTCCTCGCCACGCCGCTCCATGATCGCCATCGCCTCGCGCGCGAAGCGCGAGCGCAGTTCTTCGATCTCGTTCTCGCTCACGCGATACGCTTCCGGTTGCTCATGGGGACCATGTAGCGGATTCGACGCCGGATTGAAGCCCGGGACGCGCCTCTCAGCCGGATTTCGACGGCGGCATGGGAATGAAGGCGGAGGTGCGTTTCTTGTAATTCTCATAGCCCGGGCGCGAGTGCTTCATGC
Source organism: Qipengyuania sp. 902 (assembly GCF_051195295.1). Lineage (NCBI taxonomy): Bacteria > Pseudomonadati > Pseudomonadota > Alphaproteobacteria > Sphingomonadales > Erythrobacteraceae > Qipengyuania > Qipengyuania sp. 902. The sequence continues at coordinate 447,197 of NZ_JBNJLJ010000001.1, forward strand.
CCTTTTCGAGCAGGGCGGCGCCCGACCATTTCACCAGAGTGAAGGTGAGAAACAGCGGCCCGACCACGGTGGTTGCCGCAACCCACCAACCGGCAGAGGCCGCGGCGATCCAGATGCCCCACCACACGCAGGCATCGCCGAAGTAATTGGGGTGGCGGGTGTAGCGCCACAGGCCGGTGTCCATCACTTCGCCCTCGTTCGCCGGATCGGCCTTGAAGCGCGAAAGCTGCCAGTCGCCGACCCATTCGAACACGATGCCGAGGAGGTAGAGCGCCAGCCCGACCAGCGCGAGCCCACTGATCGGGATCGAAGTTGCTGCCTCGAGGACACCATATTGCGCCGGACTGCTAACGATGAACAGCAGGACTGCCTGACTGAGGAAGATCTTGATGAGCGCAGCGACAGCGAAGCGGCCCTTCTCCCGATCCTTGCGCAGCATCCGCTTGTAGCGCTTGTCCTCCCCCTCGCGGCGCCAGCGCAGAAAAAGGTAGATCGACAATCGCAGGCCCCAAACCACCGCCATGCCCATCAGCAAGGTTGCCAGCGGGCCGGGCGCTTCGAGTTGCATCCAGCTGGTGAAGGCCATCAGCGCCATCCCGAAACCCCAGAAGCTGTCGATGAAGGAGGCGTCGTCGATCTGCACCGCCACGACCCACAGGATCAGTGTGAAGCCGAGCAGGATGGCGGCATTGGCGATCAGCGCTTCGAGGATCATGCGGCGGTGTCCTTTCCATCGGCCAGCAGGCGCTGCGCTTGCGCCTCGAGCACCTTGTACCGCCCGTAATCGGGGCGTTTCGTGCGGAACCACGCGGCAATGCGCGCGAGGTCGCTGGCGTAGTCGTCGCTCGGCTCGATGGGTTCGCTGAAGCCGAGCCGGCGATCCTTCCAGCTGACCCAGGCGAGCACGATCGGCACTTTCGCTTCGCGTGCGATATGCCAGAAGCCCGATTTCCATTCCCCGTCGGAGCTTCGCGTGCCTTCTGCCGCAATAACCAGCGCCAGCCGCTCCGCTGCGCGAAAGGCATCGGCCACCTGCTCGACGTAGTTCGCGCGCTTTGTCCGGTCGATCGGCACGCCGCCCATGTCGAACATGAAGTTGCGCATGAAGCCCTTGAACAGCGTGTGTTTGCCCATGAAGCTGGGTTCGATGCCCTCTTCGGCGGTAGCGCCGGTGAAGAAAACGAAGTCCCAGTTCGAGGTGTGCGGTGCGCCCGCGATGACGAATTTCGGGATCGCGGGCATGCCGGTTTCGACCTTCCACCCCTGCAGGCGATAGATCGTCCAGATAATGCGCCGCACGATCCGCGACAGGATCGATCGCTTGCGCGGATTTCGTGCGGTCATCCAGTCACTCTCCCCGCTCCGACTAGCAGGCGCAGCGGGGAATGCTAAGACCGTCTGGAGATTTCGACGGCGATGTTCAGGCCGATCAGTCGTTCCTGATGGCGACCCGGTCCGCGCGGCCGTCGCCATCCCTATCCTGCCGCACGACATCGACATCGCCGTCACCATCGAGATCGGTCGCGCGCGTGGTCGAGGCCGTCCCCGTCGCACCGGTAGTCGTCGTGCCGGTGGTAGCCGCATCGAGACCGCCGCCCTCGGCATCGGCGACGAGGTGATCGAACAGCGCCTCGTAATGCTTCATTCCCTGACGCATGTCCTCGGTCGAGGCGCTGCCATCATTGTGCCGGTCGACGATGGCGTGACCTTCGCGATAATGCCGCGCGACGTCGCCGTGGTTGACCGTGAGGTCTTCGTAGCGGCGGTCGAAATCGGCCATCGGATAGCCGACCGTCTTCATCATGTTGGCCAGCATGCGGTCGGCATGGAGCACGGCTTCGACGGGACTGTCGACGAACACGGATTTCACGTCGCGCCATTCGGTTGCGAAGCGGGTGTGCTCGTCTGCGGTCAGCCGGCGAATCTCGAGCGCGTCGACGCGTTCTTCGCGCCGCTCCAGATCACGCTCGGCCTTGGTGCGGTCGCCGGCATTGTCCAGCGTACGGTCGTATTCGTCGCCGAAGCGGTCGCGCAGGTGATCGGTCCGACGTTTGCGGATCGTCATCCAAATGCCGACGGCGATCAGCAGCACGATGACGGCGAAGATTACCAGCAGAATGTTCTCATTCACGGAAACTCTCCTCGTTTCCGCCCAAGACCCTCATCCGTCTTTACGCGCCTGACCGGCTGGTGTTCCGCGACTACATCCGGAAGACGCCGAACTGCGGACGCTCGGGGATCGGCGCTTCGAGCGTGGCGGCGAACGCTAGGCCCAGCACATCGCGGGTCTGTGCCGGATCGATCACGCCGTCATCCCACAGGCGGGCGGTGGCATAGTAGGGATTGCCCTCGTCCTCGTATTTCTGGCGGAGCGGGGCCTTGAACTCCTCGGCCTGCTCCTCGGTCCAGCTGTCGGCGTCGCGGTGGACGGTGGCCAGCACCGATGCGGCCTGCTCGCCGCCCATCACGGAGATGCGCGCATTTGGCCAGGTGAACAGGAAGCGCGGGCTATAGGCGCGCCCGCACATGCCGTAATTGCCCGCGCCGAAGCTGCCGCCGATGACTACGGTGACCTTGGGTACGGTGGCGGTGGCAACGGCGGTGACAAGTTTCGCGCCATGCTTGGCGATGCCTTCCGCTTCGTATTTCCCGCCGACCATGAAGCCGGAGATGTTCTGGAGGAACAGCAGCGGAATGCGGCGCTGCTGCGCCAGTTCGATAAAATGCGCTCCCTTCTGCGCGCTTTCGGAGAAGAGCACGCCATTGTTGGCGAGGATCGCCACCGGCATGCCCCAGATGTAGGCGAAGCCGCAGACCAGCGTGCTGCCGTAATGCTGCTTGAACTCGTGGAATTCGCTGCCATCGACCAGCCGCGCGATGACCTCGTGCACGTCATAGGGTGCGCGCACATCCTCTGGCACGATGGCATAGAGATCGTCGGCGTCGAACTTGGGCGGGCGCGGTTCTTTCAGCGCGACGTTCCTAGCCTCGGCATAATTGTCGCCGAGATGACTGACGATATCGCGCACGATCGTGAGCGCGTGCTCGTCGTTCTCGGCGAGATGATCGACCACGCCCGATTTCTTCGCGTGGAGGTCGCCGCCGCCCAGATCCTCGGCGCTGATTTCCTCGCCCGTCGCGGCCTTCACCAGCGGCGGTCCGGCAAGGAAGATCGTGCCCTGATTACGCACGATCACTGTCTCGTCCGACATGGCAGGCACATAGGCTCCGCCCGCCGTGCAACTACCCATGACGCAGGCGATCTGCGGAATGCCGAGCGCGCTCATGTTCGCCTGGTTGAAGAAGATGCGCCCGAAATGGTCGCGGTCCGGGAAGACCTCGGCCTGGTGCGGCAAATTCGCCCCCCCGCTGTCGACGAGGTAGATGCACGGGAGACGATTCTCCTGCGCAATCTCCTGCGCGCGCAGGTGCTTCTTGACCGTCATCGGATAATAGGTGCCGCCTTTAACCGTGGCATCGTTGCACACGATCATCACCTGCCGACCCGAAACCCGTCCGATCCCGGCAATCATTCCCGCACCGTTGATCTCGTCCTTGCCATACATGCCGTTGGCGGCAAGCTGGCCGATCTCGAGGAAGGGGCTGCCCGGATCGAGCAAGCGCTCCACCCGCTCGCGCGGCAACAGCTTGCCCCGCCCGACGTGGCGTTCACGGCTGCCTTCGGAGCCACCCAAAGCAGCGGCGGCTACGGTGGAGCGCAAATCCGCGGCGAGAGACTTGTTGCGCTCGAAGCGCGCCTTGGCATCAGGCGCCTCGCGGTCGAGGGTAGAGGTGAGAACGGGTGCTGTCATCCCGCAGCCCCGATCAGCTCGCGCCCGATCAGCATTCGCCTGATCTCGTTGGTCCCCGCGCCGATGTCGAGCAGTTTCGCATCACGCATGTAGCGCTCCACCGGCCAGTCGAGCGTGTAGCCCGCTCCGCCTAGCGCCTGCACGCTCTCGGCAGCCACGCGGAAGGCGTTCTCGCTCGCCAGCAGGATCGCGCCCGCCGCATCGAAGCGGGTGGTCTTTTCCGCGTCGCAGCTCTTGGCCACGGCATAAGTATAGGCGCGCGCCGATTGCAGCGCGACATACATGTCGGCGACCTTGGCCTGCATCAGCTGGAAGCTGCCGAGCGGCTTGCCGAACTGGGTGCGCTCGCGCAGGTAGGGGATGACCGTATCGAGGCACGCCTGCATCACGCCCAGCTGCAATCCGGCGAGCACCACGCGCTCGTAATCGAGGCCACTCATCAGCACGCCGACGCCGCCGTTTTCCGGGCCCATCACATTAGCTTCGGGCACGAAGCAATCGTCGAACACCAGCTCGCTGGTGGGCGAACCGCGCATGCCGACCTTCTCGATCTTCTGGCCGATGGAGAAGCCCTCGAAATTCTTCTCGATCAGGAAGGTCGTGATACCCCGGCTCCCGGCTTCGGGCGACGTCTTGCCGTAGACGACCAGCGTATCGGCATAGGGCGCGTTGGTAATCCAGAACTTGGTGCCGTTGAGCACGTAGCCGCCGTCCACCTTCTCGGCCTTCATCTTCATCGAGACGACGTCCGATCCAGCACTCGCCTCGCTCATGGCGAGCGATCCGACGTGTTCGCCGCTGATGAGCTTAGGCAAATATTTCGCCTTCTGCTCGTCATTGCCCCAGCGCGCGATCTGGTTGACGCAAAGATTGGAATGCGCGCCGTAGCTGAGGCCGACAGAGGCGCTCGCCCGGCTGACCTCTTCCACTGCGATGACATGTTCGAGATAGCCGAGGCCCAGCCCGCCGTCGGCTTCGGGAACGGTAATGCCATGCAGTCCCAGCTCGCCCATCGCGGGCCAGAGCTCGGCCTTCGGGAACCAGTCTTCGCGATCGACCTTTTCCGCCAGCGGCGCGATCTGTTCGTCGGCGAAGCGGCCGACGCTCTCGCGGATCATCTCGGCGGCTTCGCCCAGCTGGAAGTCGAAATCGGGGGTCGCGCGCATGGTCTCTCCTCAAGAGCCCCAAAACCTCGGGGCTCGCGTAATATCGTTGCGCGCGCGATAGCGAAACGAAGCGCGGCGGGCAAACCCGCTTTGCGTGATCGAAGTATCGCGCGATCCTGCGGGCCTCTGTGGCTTGTAAAACAAGGCGATGAATCTAAAAGCGTTGGCCAGTCATGCTTCTCGACGCGTCCACATCCTGGCCGACCACCAAAGGGCCGAACCCGGCATTCTGCGGCGAGCAGGACCGCCTGACGGTAATGGCGTCCTATGGCCTCGACGAGCTGGAGAACGACGACGAGCTGCTGCAGATCGTGCAATTCGCCGCAAAGCTATGCGGGGCGCCGATCTCGCTGGTGAGCCTGGTCGAGGAACAGCGCCAGCGCTTTCTCGCCCGGGCCGGTCTGGATGCGACCGAAACACCCCGCCCGACCAGCTTCTGCGCCCATGCGATGATGGAGCGCGAGCCGATGGTGGTGCCCGACGCGCTGCTGGACCCGCGGTTCGAGCGCAACCCATTGGTGACCGGCGAGCCGAAGATCCGGTTTTACGCCGGCGCGCCCCTGCTGTCGTCGGAAGGAGCGCCGTTGGGTTCGCTCTGCGTCATCGATACCGAACCCCGTCTGGAAGGTCTGACCGATTTGCAGCGCGAGGGCCTCGAAGTGCTCGCGGCATCGGTGATGCGGCGTCTCAACGCGCGGCGCGAATACCTCGCGGTGCAGGAACAGCTCGTGCGCGAAAGCATGCGGCTGCGGCGGATGGCGGAACATATTCCGGTGCTCGCATGGGCAGCGCGGCCCGATGGATCGATCGAGTTCGGCAACGAGGCTTTCTACGAATATTGCGGCACCGAGGACGTCGGGTCGATCGACTTCGAATCGCTGGTCCACGAAGAACAAAGCGAGGCGGTCGCCGATATGCGCGCAAGATCGCGCAAGACCGAGGAGCGCTGGGAAGCCGAGGCGCGCCTCAAGCGGGCCGATGGCGAGTATCGCTGGATGGTTCTGCGCGCATGGCCGATGCGCGATGCGGCCGGCAACGTCGAAACCTGGTTCGGCGCAGGGATCGATATCGACGAGACCCACCGCCTCTCGGAAAGCAACGACCTGCTGGCGCGCGAACTGTCGCACCGCATCAAGAATATCTTTGCGGTCGTCTCCGGCCTCATCGCGATACGTTCGCGAGGCAAGCCCGAGGTCGAGGGATTCGCCAAGGAACTCAACGAGGCGATCCGCGCGCTGGGCACGGCGCATGATTACGTCCGTCCCGGCGATGGAAGATCCAGCGACAGCCTGCAGGGCCTGCTGCGCGATCTGCTCAAGCCCTATGGCGACGGTCGGCCCGAGCGCCTGCTGGTCAAGGGCGATGACGTCGAGACCGGCCCCCAGGCGGCGACGCCGCTGGCGCTGATCTTCCACGAGCTGGCGACCAATTCCGCCAAATACGGTGCGCTCGCCTGCGACGACGGGACGATCTGCGTCGAGATCGCCCGTGAGAAAAGCGATTGCGAAGAACTTCGCGTGACTTGGCATGAAACCATGGAAGGCGTGTGCGATCCGCTCGATTCGCAGCGGGAGGGCTTTGGTTCGCGCCTGTTGCGGATGGCAGTCGAAAGCCAGCTCGGCGGGCGTTTCGAGCGCTTGCTTGCAAATGAGGGACTGACGGTCGACCTGGTGTTCCCAGTGGAGAAGCTGGTCCCGTAGCCGCGCTGCTGGGTCCGACCGCGCCTTTCCCCCATGGCGCAACCTGCTAGGGTGCGCGGATCGGCAGAGGAGAGGCCCAAGATGCGAATGGTGGTCCTGGCAGGAGCGATGGTTCTGGTCGCGGCTTGCAGCAATCCGGACGAAAACTCATCCGAGGTGGTCGAAACCACCGAGGTCGGGGAGCCTGTAGCAGCGGCGGAAGACACCTCTCTGCCGGGCGATTTCGCAGAGACCGCCTGGCGCATCACATCGGAAGACGGTGCGCGCTACACAACCTATCTCGACCGCGATGGCAGCTATCGCGACCTTCGCAACGGGGACTTGTGGCAAGAAGGCCAATGGACCTTCAACGCCACCGGTGACGAGCGTTTATGCTTCACTCCGAACGAGGAAAACGGCGTCGAAAGGTGCTGGAATCCCGAGAGCATGACCGACGACATGATGGACGCGACGGGGCCGCAGGACCGCCGGATCGAATTGCAGCGCGTCGATTACCGCCTGCCCGATGAATCGAGCACCGAGGACGAGTGATTTCCGAGGACCAAGCTGCTCTGGAATTCCGGGCTGTCGGCAAGCGTTACGGAGCGGTCGAAGCCGTCCGCGAGGTTTCGCTGACGATCGCACCTAGCCAGTTCGTCGCGCTTGTCGGTGCGTCGGGATCCGGTAAGTCGACCCTGCTCAAGACGATCAATCGCCTAGCGAAAGCGGACAGCGGCGAGGTGATCTACGAAGGCGATCCGGTCGGCAGCCTGCCGCTGCCAGCCCTCCGTCGCCGGGTTGGATATGTGTTCCAGTCGATCGGCCTGTTACCGCACATGACGGTGGGCGAGAATATCGCGATCGGCCCGCGGCTTGCTGGGGAGAAGCTGTCCCCTGCGCGGATCGCCGAGCTGCTCGAACTGGTCGAGCTCGATGCCGGAATGGCGACCCGGATGCCCGATGCCCTGTCCGGCGGGCAGCGCCAGCGGGTCGGTGTGGCCCGTGCGCTGGCGGGCGATCCGCACCTGCTGCTGATGGACGAGCCGTTCGGCGCGCTCGATCCGGTCATCCGCGATGCGCTCGGCGTCCGGGTGCGCAAGCTGCATGACGAACTTGGCCTCACCACCATCATGGTCACGCATGATATGGCCGAAGCGTTGCTCCTGGCCGACCGGGTGCTGGTGATGGATGCAGGCGCGATCGTGGCCGACGAGACTCCGCAATCCTTGCTGGAGGGGCGCGGCGGAGCGGTCGCGCAGGAGCTGGTCGCTGTCCCTCGCGCGCAGGCGGACCGGCTGGCGGAGCTGGCGAGGTGAGCGAAATCTGGCAGGCGCTTCTGAACCTCGGCGACCAGCTCGCTGCGCATGTATTGTTGTCGGCAGCGGCCATCGCGCTCGGGATTACAGTGGCTTTGCCGCTGGCCGTCTGGGCGAGCCGCTCGCCTGCGGTGTCACGAGCCGCGCTCGGCTTCGCAAGCCTCGTCCAGACTATCCCGGCGCTCGCCTTGCTCGCCCTGTTCTTCCCAATCCTGCTGAGCCTGCGCGCCGTCTTCGGCGAAGGCCTGCCGACGCTCGGCTTCCTGCCTGCCCTTCTGGCGCTGTCGCTTTATGCGCTGCTCCCGATCCTGCGCAATGCGATCACCGCGCAGGCCAATCTCGACCCCGGCGTGATCGAGGCGGCGGACGGTGTGGGCATGACATTCTGGCAGCGCCTGCGGCTGGTCGAAGCGCCGCTCAGCGCGCCCTACATAATGGCGGGCATCCGCACGGCGGCGGTCTGGACAATCGGCGCCGCCACGCTGGCGACGACCATCGGCCAGAAGAGCCTCGGCGATCCGATCTTCGCCGGATTGCAGACGCAGAACTGGGTGCTGGTGCTGGCCGGGTGCATCGCGAGTGCGGGGCTTGCCCTCATCGCCGATGGGCTGCTCGGCACTATCGAAAAGGGGCTCAAGACTCGCCGTCGCGTGCTTACATTCGGCGGTCTGGCAGCTGTCGCGCTGGGTGTCGGCGCGGCATTGTTGGCGAATTTCGGGGGCAGCGACGAGCGGCGTATCGTCATCGGGGCGAAGGGGTTTTCCGAGCAGTATATTCTCGCCCGGCTGATCGGGCAGCAATTGGAAGAGAGCGGCTTTTCGGTCGACTATCGCGATGGGCTCGGCTCGGCAGTGGCGCACCGGGCGGTCACCACCGGCGCGATCGACGTGCTGGTCGATTACACCGGCACGATCTGGACCAACCAGATGAGGCGCGAGGACAACCCGCCGCGCGACGCGATGCTGGAGGAAATCGCCGCGTGGGAAACCGACACCAGCGGCACCCATGTGCTGGGCCGGCTGGGGTTCGAAAACGCCTATGGCCTCGCCATGCGCGACGAGCGGGCGGCGGCGCTCGGCATCGAATCGATTGCCGATCTGGCCGGCGCGGCGGGTGGCATGACCGTCGGCGGCGACCCTGAATTCTTCGAGCGGCCCGAATGGATTGCCATGCGCGATACCTACGGACTGCGCTTTGCCGAGCGGCGCAATTTCTCGCCGACCTTCATGTACAACGCGCTGCAATCGGGCGAGGCGGATGTGATCGGGGCCTATACTTCGGACGGGCGCATCGCGGCGGACGGGCTGACGATCTTGGAGGATCCGCAGGGCGCGTTTCCCAATTACGACGCGATCGTGCTGCTCTCCCCCGGAACCGGGAGTAACGCCGCGATTCGTGCCGCGATCGCGCCGTTAATGGGCGCGATCGATGTCGAGGCGATGCGCGAGGCGAACCTTTCGGTCGACCGCGAGGAGGACAAGCTGACGTTCGCGGAAGCGGCCCGGCGGCTCGCGGACCGGATCGGCCTTTAGCCGACCTTGCGCCATGTCTGGGTCTGGCAGAAGGGCCCAAGGCAGCCCTTCACGGTCAGCTGGTTCGAGCCTTTGCGCTGCAGGATCGAGCGATAGGTCTTGCCGCTCTTGGGATCGTAGATCGTCCCGCGCCATTCGTCGCCGTCTTCGACGAAGCCGGTCAGCACCGGCATGCCGAGCAGCTTGCGGCTGCGCTTGGAGGCGTCCTTGTTGTTGACGTCGCGCTGGTCGAGTCCTGGCGGCGGGGCGACCAGGAATTTCGAGATCCGCCCGCACAGCTTTGCGCTGCAGGGGGCGATGGTGATGACGGCGTCTTTCTCTTCGGTGATCCAGCGGCCCTGAACCGGATCGGCAGCCAGCGCGGGCGATGCCAGCAATAGGGCGGCGAGCGATGCGACCAATGCTCTCATGCCTTTACCTTCCGCCTCTCGCCTTCGGCAAATCCGGCACCGCGCGGCCAGTCGCGCGGCGTCAGGGCCAGCACCTTGAACAGGTCCCCCATGGCCGCCGGCTGAACGAGCCGGTCATGCGCTGACGCAACGTCCTTCGCTCGATTGGGCGAAGCGGTTGCAAGCGCCTTCGCCCGCAAGCCGATCCCCATGGCGCCGAGCCATTCGCCCTGTGTCGCGGTGGCAATGGCAAGCCCGGCGCGCTTGGCGACCTCCACCAGCATAGCGAAATCGACATGCGCGGTGAGGTCCATTTCGCCGGGATGGTCGAACACACCGACCTTCTCATGCGCCTTCACGGCCTGCAGCGTCGAGCCGCATCGCGGCATGAGGTGCCCGTAATCGATGAAAATCGCCGCGCCGCCCTGTCGCTCCAGCCGCTCGGCAAGAGCGTCGACCAGCGCCGCCGCGGCGGCGCTGGTCTCGATGATCGTGCCAGGTTCCGCCGCCCGCTGCTCGGCCGGCACCGCATCGTCCATCGGACTCCGCCCGGCGGCGAAGACGAAGCCGCCCTCCTCGTCCAGTGCCACCATCCGCTCGCGCCAACCCCGCTCCGTCATCACCAGTTGGCGCACCGGGAGCGCGTCAAGAAATTCGTTCGCCGCCAGCAGGATCGGGCGATCTTCGGGCAGGCTGTCGATCGTGTCGTGAAACTGCGCCCCGGCGAGCGCGCCGGACTGGACCGCGCGCAAGGCTTGCGAGCCTTCGACCAGATGCACCTCGGGCCGCAAACCCTGGCTCGCCATGGCACGTAGCGCATCGCTCGCCAACGTGCCGCGCCCCGGCCCTAGCTCGACATAGGTCGCGTTTTCCGACTTGCCCGCGCGTGTCCAGATATCGGCCAGCCACAGCCCGACCATCTCGCCGAACATCTGGCTGATCTCCGGCGCAGTCGTGAAGTCGCCTGCTGCGCCAAGCGGATCGCGGCTGGCGTAATAGCGCGCATTACTTTCGCCCATGTAGCGCGCCACGGGCATCGGCCCGTGCCGTTCAATCAGGCGACGAAAGCTGGTCGCCAGATCGTCGGGCGCGCTTTCGCTCATGCGGTCGCCGGCTTGCCCGCCTTGGCGCCGCCGATGGCCGGGCGCGCCAGCGCAAAGGCCAGCACGCCGAGGCCCACCGCGATCATCGGCAGGCTCAGCCATTGCCCGCGCGACAGGCCTGTCTCGACCACCACATTGGCGAGATGCGCGTCCGGCTCGCGGAAGAACTCGTTCACGAAGCGGCCGACGCCCATGCCGACGGTGAACAGGCCGACCAGCAGGCCCGGGCGGTATCGCGCGCGGGTCTTCCAGAACAGCGCGATCAGGATCACGCCGAGCAGCAGCCCTTCCAGCCCGGCCTGGAACAGCTGGCTGGGATAGCGCGGCAGTTGCAGCGGATCGCTCGGGAAAATCATCGCGAAGGGAAAATCGCCTTCCACCGGACGGCCGTAGAGCTCGCCGTTCACGAAATTCGCTAGCCGCCCCAGCATGTAGGCCAGCGGGACATTCACCGCGATATAGTCGCAGATGCGCAGCCAGTTGAGATGCCCGCGCCAGGCCACCCAGCTGATCGCCACCAGCACGCCGATCACCCCGCCATGAAAGCTCATCCCGCCTTCCCATAGCTTGAACATGTCCAGAGTGCCGAACAGTTCGGGCCGGTAGAAAGCGACATAGCCGAGCCGCCCGCCGAGGATCACGCCGAGCGTGCAATAGAAGAACAGATCGTCCGCATGGCGCTGGGCCATCGGGCTGCCGGGCGCCTTGATCATCTTCGACAGGTGCCAGTAGCCGAGCAGGATGCCGAGCAGATAGGCCAGCGAATAGAAGCGCAGCTGGAAGCTGCCGATCTCGAACAGATAGGGCCGCAGCCCCAGATCCTGCCAGTAGATCGGGTCGGTGGCGCCGCTCGCGGCGAGTAGTGACAGCAAGGGCTTATCCTCTTAGAGATATGTTCAAGGCCGCATCCGACGACCCATCGGCGGCGGCTTTTGGCATAGCAGGAGTTTTGGGGAAAGCCTGCGTCGAGCCGCAATTTCTGCGCGAGCCTCGAATCGGGGCCGTGCGCCGTTTTGAGAGAGGACCCTGACCACCATGCCGACCGAACTCGACAAGGACATCCACCGCATTACCGACGCCGTGACCGCGCCGGGCCAGATGTTCGAACTGACCGAGGCGACGCGCCGCGGCGTTGCCATGCCCGCCTTCAAGAACGCGCCCCCCAGCCTGGCGCATTTCTTCGCCCATTTCTGCAACGAGAAGAAAGGCGAGACCTTCCTCGTCGATGGCGATATGCGCATGACCTTCGGCGAGGTCTGGCATGCCGCCAGTCATGTGGCGCACGGCCTTGCGACGCAGCACGGCATCGAAAAGGGCGACCGCGTGGGCATCGCGGCGCGCAATTCGGTCAACTGGATCGTCGCCTATATGGGCATTTTGATGTCGGGCGGCTGCGCCACGCTGCTCAACGGCTGGTGGACGGGCGAGGAGCTCGCTTATGGAATCGACCTGTGCGAATGCAAGCTGGTGCTGGCCGATGCGCAGCGCGCCGCGCGCCTCGAGGGTGTGGAGCACCCGGCCAAGGTCGTCGTCTTCGACCACGGTACGCCGAGCGAGGGCCTTGCGCCGATCTGGGCGGCTGGCGACACCGCAATGAAGATGCTCGGCGAGATCGGCCCGGAAGACCTGGCCACCATCCTCTACACCTCCGGCTCGACCGGCCATCCCAAGGGTGCCTATTCCGACCATCTCGGCGTCGTTTCGGGCACGATGAACTATGTCTGCCAGACGGCGATGATGCTCCAGCTACTGACCGAGCGGGGCGAGGCCCCGACCGTGCAGCCGAGCGCACTGGTCGCTGTGCCGCTGTTCCACGTGACGGGCGAAGTGCCGCTGTTCCTCCAGAGCTTCGCCATGGGCCGCAAGCTGGTGCTGATGCCGAAGTGGGATGCGGGCGAAGCGCTGCGCCTGCTCGACGAAGAGAAGATCACCTATTTCGTCGGCGTGCCGCTGATGAGCTACGAAATCGCTATGCATCCCGACCGCGAGAAATACGACCTCTCGCAGTGCAAGACCTTTGCCGCCGGCGGTTCCGCGCGCCCGGTGGAGCACGTCAAGAAGATCAAGTCCGCCTTCGAGGACGGCTATCCCGTGCTCGGCTACGGCCTTACCGAAACCAACGGTGTCGGCGCGGGCAATCTCAACGAGAACTATCTCGCCAAGCCCAACAGCACGGGCATGCCTTCGCGCCCGCTGGTCGAAATGGCCATCCTCGACGACGACGGCAACCAGTTGCCGCAGGGCGAAGTGGGCGAGATCTCGATCCGCTCGGTCTGCAATTTCCTCGGCTACTGGCGCAACGAGGAAGCGACCAAGGCGGCCTTCAGCAAGGATGCCTTCTTCCGCACCGGCGATCTCGGCTACATGGACGAGGACGATTACCTGTTCATCGTCGATCGCAAGAAGGACATCATCATCCGCGGCGGCGAGAACATCTCCTGCATCGAGGTGGAAGAGGCGATCTACGCACATCCGGCAGTGGCCGAATGCTCCGTCTTCGGCCTGCCCGACGAACGCTTCGGCGAGATCCCGGCAGCCGTCTACCTGACCCACGAGGGCAAGGAGCTGTCTTCCGACGACCTGCAGGAATTCCTGCGCGAGCATATCGCCGCCTTCAAGGTGCCGAGCGTGCTGTGGCAGGCTGAGGAGCAGCTGCCCCGCCTCGGCACGCAGAAAGTCGACAAGCGGACCGTCAAGGCCACGTACGCGAGCGATTACGAGGCCGCTTGAGCACGTTCCGCATCCCCCGCCAGCGCGCGATCTTCGACCGGCGCGATATCGCCGCGCGGATCGATGCGCTGGTGGAGGAGCATGGCGAAACGGCACGACCGCACATCGTCGAGCTGCTCAAGGGTGCGCTGGAGAAGGGGCACGCCGAGCTCGCGCGGCGGCTGGAGGAAAAGCATTCGGCCGGGCACGAATGCGCGGGCGGGCATTCCTTCCTGATCGACCAGCTGCTGCGCGTGATCCACGATCATGCAACGACGCATCTCTACCCCAGCGCCAATCGCTCGCAGGCAGAGCGGCTGACGATCATGGCGGTCGGTGGCTACGGCCGCTCCGAAATGGCGCCGCATTCCGATGTCGACATCGCCTTTATCGTCGGCGGCAAGAAGACCGCCTGGTGCGAGCAGGTGGTCGAAGCGATGCTTTACCTGATGTGGGATCTCGGCCTCAAAGTCGGCCATTCGACCCGCACGCTGGACGAGGCGATGCGCCTCTCGAAGAACGACCTCACCATCCGCACCGCCCTGCTCGAAGGCCGCTATGTCTGGGGCGACCAGGCGCTCTACGACGAAGGCTCGCGCCGCTACACATCGGAGGTCGTGCGTGGCAACGAGCGCACTTTCGTCACCGAGAAGCTGGCCGAACGTAACGCGCGGCACAAGCGCATGGGCGACAGCCGCTATGTCGTCGAACCCAATGTGAAGGACGGCAAGGGGGGGCTGCGCGACCTCCATACGCTCTACTGGATCGGCAAGTTCATCCATCGCGTGCGCGCGGCGGCGGAGCTGGTCGATGTGGGGCTGTTCACGCAGGCCGAATATCGCAGCTTCCGCCGGGCGGAGAACTTCCTCCTCGCCGTGCGCTGCCACCTGCATGTGCTTACCGGACGGGCGGAGGACCGGCTGACCTTCGACATGCAGCGCCAGATCGCCGAGCGGATGAATTTCGCCGAACGACCGGGCAAAAGCTCGGTCGAGCGGTTCATGCAGCTCTATTTCCTGCACGCGAAGCGGGTCGGCTCGCTCACCGGCGTCTTCCTCGCGCATATCGACGAGCAGTTCGAAGCCAAGAGCGCGCGCTCCGGCTTTTTCGCCGGCTGGAAGCAGAAGGCGCGGACCGTGAAAGGCTACCGCGTGTTCGGCGGCAAGATCGCCGCGCCGTCCGACGACTGGTTCCGCAAGGATCCGGTGCGCCTTATCGAAATTTTCCAGATCGCCGAAGAGCAGCAGCTCGAGGTGCATCCCGAAACGATGCGCCAGGCCGATCGCGACAGCGGGCTGATCGACAAGGCGGTGCGCAATGACGAGCGCGCGAACGCCCTCTTCCTCGACCTGCTGTGCGGGCGCAACGATCCCGAAATGGTCCTGCGCTGGATGAACGAGACTGGCGTGTTCGGGAAATTCGTGCCCGATTTCGGCAAGGTCAACGCGCAGATGCAGTTCGACATGTACCACCACTATACGGTGGACGAGCATACGATCCGCGCGATCGGCCTGCTCAACAGGATCGAAAAGGGCGAACTGGCCGACGATCACCCGCGCGCCACGCGGCTGATTCACAAGGTCATTTCGCGCCGCGTGGCATACGTGGCGGCGCTGCTGCACGATATCGCCAAGGGCCGCGGCGGCGATCACTCGGAGCTGGGGGCAGAGGTAGCGCACGAGCTGTGTCCGCGCTTCGGCCTCTCCGACAGCGAGACCGAGCTGGTCGCCTGGCTGGTGCTGCACCACCTGCTGATGAGCCACACGGCACAGAAGCGCGACCTTACCGACCCGAAGACGATCGAGGATTTCGTCGGCAAGGTGCAGAGCCAGGAGCGGCTGCGCCATCTCGCGATCCTGACCGCGGTCGACATCCGCGCGGTCGGCCCGGGTACGTGGAACAGCTGGAAGGGCCAGCTTCTCGGCGAGCTTTACGACACGGCGAGCGAGCGCCTGCGTCTCGGCCACATGCGCGAAGGGCGCGAACGCAAGATCGCGGCGAAGAAGGCCGAGGTCGCGGAATTGCTCGGCGACAAGGCCGATCTGGCCGAAACAGTGGGCGGAGCGATGGCCGACCCCTACTGGATCGCCGAGCCGGTCGATATCATCGCGCTCAACCTGGTGCATTACGCCGCCGCGCGCGAACAGAAGCACGACCTGTCGATCCATTGCGAGTTCTACGAAGAGCGCGGCGCGACGCTGGTCACGGTCATCGCTGCCGACCATCCGGGCCTGTTCTACCGCATCGCGGGCGGCATCCACCTCGCTGGCGGCAACATCATCGATGCGCGCATCCATACCACGCGGCAGGGCTGGGCGCTCGACAATTTCCTGGTGCAGGACCCGCATGGCGGCGCCTTCGCGGAAGAAGGCCAGCTGGAGCGGCTGAAGACCAGCATCGAGGATGCGCTTGCCAATCGCGTCGATCTCGCCCCGCGCCTCGCCCAGCGCCCGCTGGCGCACAGCCGCGCGCGCGCCTTCGACGTGTCCCCGCGCGTCCTGTTCGACAACAAGGCCTCCAATCGCTTCACCGTGATCGAAGTGAATGCCCGCGACCGTCCGGCGCTGCTCAACCGCCTTGCGCGGGTGCTGTTCGAAAGCCGCCTTGTGGTGCATTCCGCCCATGTCACGAACTACGGCGAACGGGCGGCGGACACGTTCTACATCACCGACCTCACCGGCCACAAGCTGGAGCAAGGCGAACGGATGAACCGCATCGAAGCCCGGCTGATCGAAGCCGCCAGCGACGCGACGCAGGATCGGCTGGAGAACGCCTGAAGCGGCAGGCTCAGCCCCGCTCCCCGAACAGCGCGGTGCCCACCCGCACATGCGTCGCGCCGAGCTTGACGGCGGTCTCGTAATCCCCGCTCATGCCCATGCTGCGGCCCCAGGAACCATCGGCTGGTCCGTGGTCGCGCGCCAGCTTGTCGAGCAGGGCGAAGAATGGGGTCGGCTCGATGTCGAACGGCGGGATGCACATCAGGCCGGCGATCGGGATATCCGCCTCGCGCGCCTGGTCGAGCAGCGCGGGGAGTTCCGCGATGGGGCACCCGCCCTTCTGCTCTTCCTCTCCGACATCGACCTGCACGAAACACGGCACGCGGCGATCCAACTTGTCCATCGCCTTGCCCAGCGCCTTCACGAGGCTCGGGCGGTCGAGCGAATGGATCGCATCGAACAGCGCCACGGCATCGTCCGCCTTGTTGGATTGCAGCTGGCCGATGAGGTGCAGCTGCACCGCCGGATATTCCTCGCGTAGCGCGGGCCATTTGGCCTGCGATTCCTGCACGCGGTTCTCGCCGAAATGGCGCTGGCCTTCGATCAGCAGCGGCTGGATCGCGTCTGCCGGATGGGTCTTGCTGACCGCGACCAGCGTCACCTCGCCCGGATCGCGTCGCGCGATCTTGCACGCCTGTGTGATATTGGCCTGAACCTGCTGGAGCGGAGTGTCTGCCTTTTCCATGGCCATGCGCTATAGCGGACGCCGCATGAATGGACAGACCCTCCCGCTGATCTGGCTGCTGTCGGACGCCCGCAACGATGCCGGGCTGGAGGCAGCATTGCGCGCGCTACCGAAGTGGTCGGGCTTCGTCTTCCGGCACTATCATCTCGACCCGGCGGAACGGCGGAGCCGGTTCGACGAGCTCTCGACCGTGGCGCGCAAATGCGGCCATGTGGTCGTGCTGTCGGGCGACGAGGACTGGGGTGCCGATGGGCACTATGGTGCGCCGGAGCGCCTCCGGAATGGGCTGCGTCTGGCAACGGCGCATAATGGCGAGGAGATCGAAGCCGCCATCGAAGCGAAAGCTGACGGCATATTTCTCTCGCCCGTATTCCGGACGGCGTCGCATCCCGGCGGCGCGACGCTGGGCGCGATGGGGTTTTCCGTGCTAGCTCAGCGTTCGCCCGTACCGGTGATCGCGCTAGGGGGAATGAATGCCGAGCGCGCGCGCGAATTGAACTGGCCTCGCTGGGCCGCGATCGACGGCCTTACGTGACCAGATCGGCATCCCCGCAATGGCGGGTGTGTTGCTCAGAAAATACACCCGCTCGACGAACTCCGCTTGACCTCGGACTCGCCGAGGATTCATACTGAAAGCTCCCGACGACACAGAGGCGAGACACATGGCCACGCGCGCTGGCGCAGCACCCGACTGGCGGGCGGCATTCCGCCGCTCTTTCCGCCGCGCCACGCATATGGCGGGGGCGGGGTTGCTGTTCGCGCTGCTGCTGTTCCTGACCCTGTCGTTGGCCAGCTACACGCAGACCGATCCCAGCCCGTCCACCGCCGCCGACCGCACCGATATCGGCAACTGGATGGGCCTCTCCGGAGCTTGGGCCGCCGAGCGTGCGCTCAATTTCTTCGGCATCACCGCCGCGCTGCTGCTGCCATTGCTGTATATCTCCGCGCGCCGCTTGTGGACCGGCGTGGAGGATGATGACGAGCAGGAGACGCCCGGCCGTTGGTGGGGCCCCTTCGCCATGCTGCTTGCGGCCATGGTGCTGCTTGGCACTGTGCTCGCGCTGCTGTTCGATCCCGCGACAGGCAGCCTGCCTGCAGGGCTCGGTGGCCTCTTCGGCCAGCTGGGCGGTCTCGGGATCGAGGCGGTCGCCGCTCGGTTCGGCGAGGCAGCATCGGGCTGGATCGTCCTGGCGCTGGCGCTCGTCGCGCTGGCGGGCGGGATCGCACTGGTCACGCGCGTCTTCGCCATCGACTGGGCGCAGTTCCTGACCCTGCCCGATTTCGTCAAGCGCCGCCCGGCACTCGCAGATGCGGACCTGCCGCTGATTCCCAAGCGCCAGAAGCGTGCCAAACCCGCAGTAGCCGACGAAGAAGACGAGGCCGATCCGGTCGAGTTTCGCGAACCGCGCCGCGCGCCGGAAATCGCCGATCCCGCACCCATGCCCGCCCAGCCGAAACCGGCCAAGGCGAAGCAGCGCGACATGTTCGCCAATTACCAGCTCCCGACGCTGGAATTGCTCGACGATCCGCCGGAAAATTCCGCGCCCAAGCTCGACAAGATGGCGCTGGAGCGTAATGCTCGCCTGCTCGAAAACGTGCTCGACGATTTCAACGTGAAGGGCGAGATCACCGCCGTGCGCGCCGGGCCGGTGGTCACCATGTACGAGCTGGAACCCGCCCCCGGCATCAAGGCCAGTCGCGTGGTCGGCCTCGCCGAAGACATCGCGCGCAACATGAGCGCCATCAGCGCCCGCGTCTCGCCCATTCCGGGCAAGACCGTGATCGGCATCGAACTGCCCAATGCGGACCGCCAGATGGTCAGCTACAAGCAGCTGGCGAGCAGCGGGGCCTTCGTCGATCATTCGGGCAGCCTGCCGATGATCCTGGGCAAGGACATCGCGGGCGAGCCGATCGTCGCCGACCTTGCCGCCATGCCGCACCTGCTCGTCGCAGGCACGACCGGCAGCGGTAAATCGGTCGGCCTCAATGCCATCCTGCTGTCGCTGCTTTATCGCTTCACGCCCGACGAATGCCGCCTGATCCTGATCGATCCGAAGGTGCTAGAGCTCAAGACCTACGACGACATCCCCCACCTCCTCAGCCCGGTGGTGACCGAGCCGCACAAGAGCGTGCGCGCCCTGAAATGGGCGGTGGAGGAGATGGAGAAGCGCTATCGCATGATGTCGAGCGTGAACTCGCGCAACATCGCCGGATTCAACGAGAAAGTGAAGAAGGCAGCCGAGAAGGGCAAGCCGCTCGGCCGCCGGGTGCAGACCGGCTTCGATCCCGAGACCGGCGAGGAAATCTACGAGGAAGAGCAGCTCGATTACGAACCGCTGCCGTTGATCGTGCTGATCGTCGACGAGCTGGCCGATTTGATGGTCACCGTCGGCAAGGAAATCGAGGTGCTGATCCAGCGCCTCTCCCAGAAGAGTCGCGCCGCCGGCATCCACCTGATCATGGCGACGCAGCGTCCCTCGGTCGACGTCATCACCGGCGTCATCAAGGCCAATTTGCCGACCCGCATCAGCTTCAAGGTCACCAGCCGTATCGACAGCCGCACTATTTTGGGCGAACAGGGCGCGGAGCAGCTGCTCGGCAAGGGGGATATGCTCTACAAGCCCAACACCGGCGCGATGTTGCGCGTACACGGCCCCTTCGTCAGCGACGAGGAAGTCGAGAAGGTCGCCGATCACTGGCGCGAACAGGGCAAGCCCGATTATGTCGATGCCGTCACCGAAGAGCCCGAAGACGGCGGCTACAGTTTCGAGGACGAGTTCACCGCGTCCGACGATCCGGACGAGCGCAAGTATCGCCAGGCCTGCCAGATCGTGATCGAGAACCAGAAGGCCAGCGGATCGTGGCTCCAGCGCCAGATGGGCGTGGGCTACAACACCGCGGCCAAGTGGATCGAACGCATGGAAAGCGAAGGGCTGGTCGGCCCGGCCAACCACGTCGGCCGCCGCGAGATCTTCCGCGACCAGGACGGCAATCCGATCTGAGGCAGATCACGCAGCGCCGCCTTCGGCGCGCCGGCATAGTTGCTTCGATCTAGACGCATCGACCTAGACCGGTTGCCATATGGACTGCACCCCCTCTGGGTCGGCAGGTTTCGCTTGCGGACAGGCTTGTCCGTAATCTCGATGCGAACCTGAGAGGGGCACTATGTACATGTCAAACCATTCCGAATTCAGCCGTTCGGCCCAATGCGCCGAACTCACCTTCGACGAAATCGAAAGCGTCAATGGCGGCATCGTCCCGCTGGCCGCGCTTGGTGCGGTCGCAGCAACGACCGCGCTCATCGGCCTCGTCGATGGGATCTTCACCGGCATTGCCGAAGACGAACAGCGCAAGGCCGAGCAGGACGCCGGTTGATCGCCGACGCACACGATTTTCGAGAGGATTGAACAATGAGCACCGCAAACACACCGGCCACCGGCATCCAGTCGCTCGACGGCCAGGAAATCGATGCGACCAACGGGGGTGTGCTCACCACCGTTCGGCTTCTGTGGACCCTTCGCGATGGCTATGTCGCGCTTTACGAAGGCGCGAAAGAGCTGGGTCGCGAACTCACGCGCACCACGCCGGACACGGAAGAGACCACGCAAGAAGGATCGTAAGATCCATTCGGTCAGGGAGCAGATCATGATACTATTTTCCAACCGCGTGATACCGCTGGACCGGGCATTGACCGGTTCGCCGCTCGATGTCGCCGAACTGTGGAGCAAGATGCGCGAGCATCCGGTCCAGTTCGTGATGGAGGCGATTGCGCTCGGCTTGATGATCGTGGGGTTGATGACCGCTCTGGGGCCGATTTATAACACTGCCAAAGCGTTGGGGGAACGGCTGGTCACCCTGGCCTGACCGCCGCCGCATTTGCGCAACTTCGGGGGGAGGTCGGCAAGCGCCGATCTCCCCCTTTGCGCCAGTAGGAGCTGGACATGACCGACACACCCACTTTTCGGATCCTTGGCGTCGTCAAGAACGGGCTCTTCGGGCGTACCGTCCGCGTAGAAGTCGTCAGTCCGGGTGTGCGCCGCAATGTCCAATTCAACGGTGCGTTCCCCAATCCGAACTGGACCAGTATCGAGGACCGCTGGCTGCGCGAGGGAGACGTTTTCGAAGGCCGGATCGAGGGGGCGTTCGAGCTTGGGGATATCGTTCCGATGGCCCGCCTCTCGATGCTCGCGGAAAGAAGCGACTAGACGACCGGCTCTCGGTTCGCGCCGGTCGATCCGCCGGTCCGAAATTGAAGCGCGACATACGCGCCTCGTCCTTATACATCGTCGCGCAAGCTTTTCTTAGATGGCACCGCACGTAGGAGACGAATTGCCATGACCGCGCCGCAAAGCGCCGCCGTGACATCCGCCCAGTCGCAATACCGCACGCCGATCGATGCGCTGTGGGGCTATACCGTGGGCTGGTGGCGGAACGATGTGGCCGACGGAGTCGAGCACGGCAAGGTCTTGCAGAAGATCGCCGCCGAAAGCTCGCTGACGCCGCGTTACATCTTCATGATCTGCATGTCGGCGGGGATCGCGATCCTCGGCCTGCTGCTGTCCTCGCCCGCGGTGGTAATCGGGGCCATGCTGCTGTCTCCGCTGATGGGGCCGATCCTGGGCGCGGGTTTCGCGCTGGCGGAAGGCAAGTTCACCTGGCTGCGCCTGTGCGCCAAGGCGCTGTTCTGGGGCACGCTGGTCGCCGTACTGTTCTGCGCGCTGATCGTCTGGCTCTCGCCCTTGCAGACCGTGACCGAGGAGATCGCTTCGCGCACAAGGCCGAGCCTGTTCGACCTGCTCGTCGCGCTCTTCTCTGCCCTGGCGGGCAGCTATGCGATGATCCGCGGGCGCGAGGGGACGATCGTCGGCGTTGCCATCGCCACGGCCCTGATGCCGCCGCTCGCCGTGGTCGGCTTCGGCCTGGCGACCTGGAACTGGACGGTATTCGGCGGGGCGCTGATGCTGTTCGTCACCAATCTGCTGACCATCGCGCTGTCCGCTTTCGTCATGGCGCGGCTGTATGGCTTCAAGTCCACGCGATCGAGCCGGCAGGGCATGTTCGAAAGCGTCGGCATCCTCATCACCTTCATCGCGCTCGCCATACCGCTGGGCTTTTCGCTGGTGCAGATCGCGAACGAGAGCAACGGGCAGCGGATCGTGCGCAATACGATCGAGGATGCCTTCGACCCGCAGTCGCGCATCGATACGCTGGAGATCGACTGGGACGCCGATCCCGTACTGATTACGGCGAGCGTCCTCACGCCCGAATTCCGCGCCAATGCCAACACCTATCTCGGGCGCTCGCTGGCGCGGGCGCTGGACGAAGAGGTTTCGGTCAGGATCGACCAGTTCCGCGTCGGCACCGATCCGGGCGCGGCGGAACAGGCTGCCCTGGCGCAAGCCCGCGCCCGCGAGCAGGCGGAAGCGACCGAACGGCAGATTGCCGCGCTTGGCGAGCGGCTGGCGCTGGTCGCCGGGGTCGAGCGGTCCGCCGTCCTCGTCGACCGTGACAACCGCCGCGCCGTGGCACAGGCCAATGCGCTGGAGGGGCTTACCTTGTCCGGCTATCGCGAACTCGAGCGGCGGCTGGCCGCGCAGGCACCCGGCTGGTCGGTAGAGCTGCGCCCGCCGCTCTTGCCGTTGCCCGACATTACTGTGGGCGAAGACGGACTCGACGCCGACAACGCCCTGCGCCTCGCACTGGTCGGCTGGGCCGCCAGCCGCACCGGCGTGCGGGCCGTGCTGACCGGCGGTGAAGAGGCGATCGATACGGCGGTGGCAGGCCTCGGTGACGATGCCCGTTTCGTTGAGACGCGGATCTCCGGCGAGGGAAACAGCATCGTAACTGCATGGTCTGCGCCGGGGTCCGACACCATCCCCTGAGCGACCCGATGTAGTACGTCCCGCTTAGCCGGCCTCTGTTCGCATTCCGTCGAGGGCGGGCTTGCCCGTAGATGGTTGCAGATGTAACGGGCGGCGCAGACAACGGAGTCCTCCCCATGCGCATCGGCAGCCCCAAGGAAATCAAGAACCACGAATACCGCGTCGGCCTGACGCCGGAGAGCGCGCGCGAACTGACCGCGCGGGGCCACGAGGTGTGGATCGAAACCGAGGCCGGCTGCGGCATCGACGCGACCGACGCGCAATATGTCGCTGCAGGCGCGAAGATCGTCGACGGGCCGGACCCGATCTTCGCCGAATGCGAAATGGTGGTGAAGGTCAAGGAACCGCAGGCGGTGGAGCGCGCCAAGCTGCGCGAGGACCAGATTCTCTACACCTATCTCCACCTCGCGCCCGATCCGGAGCAGACCAAGGACCTCGTCGCCAGCGGCGTGACGGCCATCGCCTACGAAACGGTCACCGGCCCGCGCGGCCAGCTGCCGCTGCTGAAGCCGATGAGCCAGGTGGCCGGCCGCATGAGCGTGCAGGCGGGTGCCAGCGCGCTGGAGAAGGCGCATGGCGGCCGCGGCGTGCTGCTGGGCGGCGTGCCGGGCGTGATGCCGGGCAAGGTCGTCGTGATCGGCGGCGGCGTGGTCGGCTTCAATGCCGCGCAGATGGCGGTCGGCCTCGGCGCGGACGTTACCATCCTCGACCGCGATCCCGAAGTGCTGGAAAAGGTCGGCACCTTCTTCGAAGCGCGGGCCTCCACCCGGTTCTCCAACCGCGCGAACCTCCACGATTCGGTTTGCCAGGCGGACCTCGTCATCGGTGCGGTGCTAATCCCCGGCGCAGCGGCGCCCAAGCTGGTCACCCGCGAGATGCTGGGCGACATGCAAAAGGGCGCAGTGCTGGTCGATGTCGCGATCGACCAGGGCGGCTGCTTCGAAACCAGCAAGCCGACCACCCATGCCGATCCGACCTATGTCATCGACGATATCGTGCACTATTGCGTCGCCAACATGCCCGGCGCGGTCGCGCGCACCAGCACCTATGCGCTCAACAACGTGACCCTTCCGCACGCGCTGCGCATCGCCGATCTCGGCTGGAAGGAAGCGCTGCGCCGCGATCCGCACCTCGCCGAAGGGCTCAATGTGCACAAGGGCACCGTGACCTATGAAGCCGTGGCGAACGAGCTGGGCTACGAATACCGGACGGTCGCCGACATCCTCGGCTAGGTAAACGGCGCGAGCACGTCCGGGCGCACGCGCGCGAGGCGCTGCGTCGCTCGTTCGAGCATCGCCCAGGTCGTCGTCGCGGAGACGATGATCTTGCCCTCGGTATCGCGAAACTCGACGCGACGGGTCGATTGCGCACCGCGCGCCGGACCTTCGATCCAGGTCGTGCCGGTCACGCGGTCACCTTCCGCGATATTGCCGCGATAATCGATCTCGTGTCGCGTCACGACCCAGAAGAACGCCTCGCGATCGGCAGGCCGCGCAGCCGCCTCCCAATGCGCGGTCGCCATGTCCTGAATCCACTGCACCCACACGGCATTATTGACATGGCCGAGCTCGTCGATGTGATCGGGCCGAGCGGTGAAGGTCTTGTCGAAGGTCGGGGCACTCACGTCTCGACGTCCAGCTGCCAGAGTACGAAGGCGACCTCTTCCGCCGCTTCGCGAATGCTTTCGAAGCGGCCCGACTTGCCGCCATGGCCTGCGCCCATGTTGGTCTTGAGCAGCAGCTCGTTGTCGTCGGTTTTCAGCTCGCGCAGCTTGGCCACCCATTTGGCCGGCTCCCAATAGGTCACGCGCGGATCGTTGAGACCGGCGGTCACCAGCATCGGCGGATAGTCCTGCTCCACCACCTGGTCGTACGGGCTATAGCTCAGGATATAGGCGAAGGCTTGTTTCGACAGGATCGGATTGCCCCATTCGGGCCATTCGCCCGGCGTCAGCGGCAGGCTTTCGTCGAGCATCGTGGCGAGCACATCGACGAAGGGCACATGCGCTACGATCGCTCCCCACAGTTGCGGATCGGTATTCGCGACCACGCCCATCAGCTCGCCGCCTGCCGAGCCGCCGGAGATGCTGATCCTGCCCTCTTCGGTGAACCCCTTGGCCGCCAGCCCCTTCGCGACATCGACGAAATCGGTGAAGGTGTTGAGCCGCTCGTTGAGCTTGCCCTGCAAATACCACTTGCGGCCCAGATCGTCGCCGCCGCGGATATGCGCGATGGCATAGGCAAAGCCGCGATCGACCAGGCTGAGGCGGGTGGTCGAGAAGCCCGGCGGCACGGCGAAACCGTAGGCGCCGTAGGCATAGAGATGCAGCGGGCCAGGCCCGTCCGGGCGATCCTTGCGCATGACCACACTGACCGGGATCATCGTCCCGTCGCGCGCTTCGATCTCGACGCGTTCGGTGGTGTAGGCTTCGGGATCGTAGCCGCTAGGGATTTCCTGCTGCTTGAGCAGTTCCAGCTCGCCGCTTTCGACGTGATAGTCGAACACCGAATCCGGCGTGACCATGCTCTGGTACGACAGGCGCAACTTGTCCTGATGGTATTCGGGATTGTTGGTGAGCCCCGCGGTGAAGCTCGCTTCGGCGAAGGCGATCGGTTTGACGAGATCGGGCTGCGCGTAGGACCGCAGCTGGATCTGGTCGAGCCCCTTCACGCGCCCTTCGGTGACGAAGAAATCGCGATAGAGTTCGAACCCGTCGAGATAGAATTCGTCCGAGCCCTCGATCAGCGTTTCCCATGCATCGGGCATGTCGAGCGGCGCCGTGGCAAGGCGGAAATTGATGTGGTCGTCATTGGTGTGGACCCACAGCGTGCCGTCGCGCACGTCGACATCGTATTCGACGCCCTTCATGCGCGGCTTGACGAGGATCGGCTGGGCCGTCGGGTCGTTTGCCGGCACCAGCCGCACTTCGCTGGTCTCATTGTCGCCGGTCGATACGACCAGCCAGTCCTCCTGTGCGCTGAGGCCCGCACCGACGCGAAAGCCCTCGTCCAGCGTCTCACGATAGAGTTCGACATCGTCCGACAGCGGCGTGCCCAGCATGTGCAACGTGGCGTCGTGCACCCGCCAGTTCTCGTCGGCGAGGCCATAGACCAGCGCCGTGTCGCCCATCACCCAGACGAGGCCGGACAGCGTGCCGGGGATCTCGTCGGGCAGATGCTCGCCGGTCTCGAGGTTCTTCACCCGCGCAGTGAACCGCTCCGACCCATTGGTGTCGACCGAATAAGCGAGCAGCTTGCCGTTCTGCGAGACGGAGAAGGTGCCCAGCCGGAAATACTCGTGTCCTTCGGCCAGTTCGTTCTCGTCGAGGATCAGATGCGCATCGCCACCGCTTACGGCCTTGCGGTAGTATTTGCGATACTCCGCGCCCTCCTCGAATTCCGACCAGTATAGGAAGTCGCCCCGGCGCTGGGGCACGGTCGAATCGTCCTCCTTGATGCGCGCCTTCATCTCCTTGAAGAGTTCTTCGACCAGGTCCTGCTGCGGTTCCATCCGCGCTTCGAACCACGCATTCTCCGCTTCGAGATGCGCGAGCACGTCCTTGTCCTCGACCGTCGGATAGCCGGGATCGCGCAGCCAGGCATAGGGATCGGCGATGGTGATCCCGTGATGCGAATAGGAAAAGTCGCGTTTCTCGGCCTTGGGCGGCTCGGCGGGGCGGCTGGTCGAAATGGGAGAACTCCTTGGCGTCGCAACGGGTGGAAATGGGTGCCGGTGAGGCGTAAGTGGGGCGCATGACCCTGCGCGCCCGACCTAAGATGGGTAGGGGCGCGCCGCAAGCGCCGGTGCGACGATCCGGCCCGACGATACGCAAAGGACCCCGCCCATGCTCATGCAGACATATGAAGCCCGCCTCGACGGATTGCGCAAGGAACTTGGCAAACGCGGCCTCGACGGCTTCGTGATCCCGATCTCCGACGAGCATATGAGCGAATATGTCGGCAGCTATGCCCAGCGCCTCAAATGGCTGACCGGGTTCGGCGGCAGCGCAGGCAGCGCCGTGGTGCTGAAGGACCGCGCGGCGATGTTCACCGACGGCCGCTACACCGTGCAGGTGCGCGAGCAGGTGGACGGCAAGCTCTACGATTACGAGGACGTGCCTGCGACCTCGCCCGCCAAATGGATCGCGGAGACTGCGCCCGAAGGCGCGACCATCGGCTACGACGCCTGGCTGCACGGCATCGAATGGGCGGAAAGCGCGGAGAAGCTGTTCGCCAAGAAGGGCCTGAAGCTGGTGCCGGTGGATGGCAATCCGATCGACGCGATTTGGGACGACCAGCCCGAACCCTCCGTTGCCGAGGCCGCGCCGCATGACGAAAAGCTCGCCGGCCGCTCCAGCGCGGATAAGCGCGCCGAGGTCGCCGACTGGCTGAAGCGCGAAGGCTATGACGCCACCGTGGTCACTGCGCTCGATTCCGTCGCCTGGCTGCTCAACATGCGCGGCAAAGATGTCGATAATACGCCGGTCGCGCTGTCCTACGTACTCGCCCATGCAGATGGCACGGCGGAGTTGTTCATCGCGCCGGAAAAGGTGACGCCCGCGCTGGCGCAGCATCTCGGCAATGCCGTGACCGTGCGCCCGCGCGCTCAGTTCGAAGCTTCGCTGGCGGACCTCAAGGGCAAGACTGTTGCCGTCGATACGAACCACGCGGTGGCAGGCATCTTCCACGCGCTGGAAGCAGGCGGGGCAAAGGTCGTGCGCGACGGCGATCCCACGATCATGCCCAAGGCGATCAAGACGCCTGCCGAGCAGCAGGGCCATCGCGATGCACAGGCGCGCGACGGGGTTGCGGTCAGCCGCTTCCTGCGCTGGCTCGGTATCGAGGCGCCCAAGGGCGGCGTGGACGAACTTGCCGCCGCCGCCAAGCTGCGCGAATTTCGCGAGGACTGCGGCATCCTGCGCGATGCGAGCTTCGACACGATCAGCGCCGCCGCCGGCCATGCCGCGCTGCCGCACTACAAGGTGGACGAGGATAGCAATATCCCGATCCCGCCATCCTCGATCTACCTCGTCGACTCGGGTGGCCAGTATGACGACGGCACGACCGACATCACCCGCACCGTGTGGATCGGCCCCGGCGAGCCGAGCGCGGAGATGATCGAGCGCAACACCCGCGTGTTGAAGGGCCACATCCAGCTGGCGATGCAGTATTTCCCCGACCAGACGACCGGCGGCGCACTCGACGCGCTGGCCCGCATGCATCTGTGGCAGAACGGGGTCGATTACGGCCACGGCACCGGCCACGGCGTCGGCAGCTATCTCTCGGTCCACGAAGGGCCGCAGCGGATCAGCAAGCCGGGCGGCGCCTTCCCCGGCACCGAAACACCGCTGAGCGAAGGCATGATCCTCTCCAACGAGCCCGGCTATTACAAACCTGGCGAATACGGCATCCGGATCGAGAACCTCGTGCTGGTGGTCGAAGCGCCGATCGCAAGCGAGGGCAAATATCTCGGCTTCGAGACGCTGACCTTCGTCCCGCTCGACCGGACGCTGGTAGACAAGACCCTGCTTACCGAGGCCGAGATCGGCTGGTGGAACAGCTATCACGAACAGGTCGAGGCGATCCTCGGCCCGCAGATGGAAGGAGAGGACCGCGATTGGCTCAAGGAGCAGTGTGCGCCCTTGTAGGGGTTCGCCTGTTCTTGTAATGTTCTCCACGAATCGAAAGCGGTCGCGAGTCGCTGACAGAGGAGAAATGCCATGATCGGTTACGTTACGCTGGGAAGCCACGACCTCGAACGCTCGGCCAGATTCTACGACCCGATCGCCGCCGAAATGGGCGTCGGGCGGATGATGGAATTCCCGACCTTCATTGCGTGGGGCGATGCGAATGGCGCGCCTGGGATCGCTGCGACCAAGCCATACGACGGCAATGCGCCGAGCGTCGGCAACGGGGTGATGGTGGCGCTCGAATGCAAGGATCGCGACCAGGTCAAGCGCCTGCACGAACTCGCGCTGGCCAATGGCGGCAGTGACGAGGGCGAGCCGGGGCCGCGCGGTGAGCCGGACGCAAACGGCATGGTGTTCTACGCCGCTTACTTCCGCGATCCGGACGGCAACAAGCTCAATGCCTTCCTGATGGACAAGGC
Source organism: Qipengyuania sp. 902 (assembly GCF_051195295.1). NCBI lineage: Bacteria > Pseudomonadati > Pseudomonadota > Alphaproteobacteria > Sphingomonadales > Erythrobacteraceae > Qipengyuania > Qipengyuania sp. 902. The sequence goes on from NZ_JBNJLJ010000001.1 coordinate 476,355, forward strand.
GGAATGAGCAAAGAGCCACGCCGACTGGCCGAGAGCTTCGTGCATCTCGGCCTCGGCGCGACGGCCGTGCCGCAGCCGCCCTTCGAAGGCGGGATGGAGTGGTACGAAGGCTACGGCCAGCGCCATGGCGCGGACGGGCGCGAAGGCCGGCTGGTCAGCCAATATACTTTTACCGAAGACTGGGACAGCTGGGAGATGCACCCCGTCGGCGACGAAGTGGTGATCTGCACGGAGGGCCGGATGGTGCTGACGCAGGAATATCCCGACGGGGGACAGGAAGAGGTCGCGCTGGAAGCGGGCGACTACGCGATCAACGCACCCGGCGTCTGGCACACGGCAGATGTGGAGGGTAGCGCCACGGCGATCTTCATCACCGCCGGCGAAGGCACGCAGCACCGCCCGCGCTGACCGCCGCCAACGCAACGCTTTCGCGTGGATTAACAACGTCGACTGGCCGATACAATCCGATACAATTCCCCAGCAATCCGGGATATTGCTGCGACATGGCGGGCCTAGAAAGGGCACACGAGCTGCGGCGGACGAACCGGTCTCCCTCCCCCTCCCCCGCCGTCGCAGCTCTCCGATTTGAACCCTTACGGAGATTTGCAATGCGCAAGACCATCCTTTCCCTTTCCGCCGCCGCGCTCGCCCTCACCGGCGGCGTCGCTTTTGCCCAGAAGGGCGAACGCGCCGACGTCAATGGCGACGGGGTCGTCACCCTTGCCGAAATGCAGGCCAAGTCGGCAGAGCGTTTCGCCCGTATGGACAGCAATTCCGATGGCGTGCTGAACACCGCCGATCGCCAGGCCAAGATGGCCGAGCACTTCGCCCGCATCGACGCGGACAATGACGGCGAAGTCACACAGGCCGAAATGCAGGCTGCCCATGAGGCTCGCCGCGCCGAGCGGGCCGAGCGCATGGCCGAGCGCGGCGTGGAACGCAGCGAGCGGATGAACCGCCGTGGCGGCAATCGCGCCGAACGCATGGCGGAACGCTTCGCTGCGGCCGACATCGACAATTCGGGCGGCCTGACCATGGCCGAGATGCAGGCGATGCACGAAGCCCGCGGCGAACGCGGTCAGCGCGGCAAACGCGGCATGAACCGCATGGCGCAGGTGGACACCAATGGCGACCAGGCCATCAGCAAGGCCGAGTTCGACGCGCAGGTCGCCGCCCGCTTCGCCCGGCTCGATGCCGACGGCAATGGCCAGGTTACGGTCGAGGAACGCGAGGCTGCCAAGGCCGAACGTCGTGCGAAATGGCAGGAACGCCGCGCGGCGCGCCAAGCCCAGTAAGCGCTGTAGAGTAAGCGCTTGATCGCTTGCCGACTTACCCGGTAGGCGCGGCGAGGACAGACCATGACCGACACCGCGCCCACCACCCTCCTGCTCGTCGACGACGAGCCGGGACTGCGGGAACCCCTGGCGGAATATCTCTCCGGCCAGGGGTTTTCCGTGCTCGAAGCAGAAAGCGCCGCCGCCGCCCGCACCACGCTCGGTGAGGCAACGCCCGACCTCGTCCTGCTCGACATCATGATGCCGGGCGAGGACGGCTTGTCGCTCTGCCGCCATCTCGTCGAGACGCGTGACCTGCCGGTCATCCTGCTGACCGCGCGCGGCGAGGCGACCGACCGCATCGTCGGCCTCGAGATCGGCGCGGACGATTATGTCACCAAGCCCTTCGAACCGCGCGAACTGGTCGCCCGCATCCGTTCGGTCCTGCGCCGATCCGAGCGCGCCCCGATCATGCAAGACGAGCAGCTGGTCTACCGCTTCGATGGCTGGACGCTCGACCCACTCAAGCGCAAGCTGGTCGATCCGGACGGCGCGACCGTGCCCATCTCGACCGCCGAATTCCGCATGCTGCGCGCCTTTTGCGACCATCCCTGCCAAGTGCTCGACCGCGACCGGCTGCTCGACATGGTGCAAGGCCGCGAAGCGCAATTGTTCGACCGCGCGGTCGACAACCAGGTCAGCCGCCTGCGCCGCAAGATCGAGGCCGACAGTCGCAATCCGCAGCTGATCCAGACCGTACGCGGTGGCGGCTATCGCCTCTCTGCCGATGTAACCCGAACGGGCCGCGAAAGCCGGTGACGAGGCTATTACCCCGCAGCCTGTTCGGCCAGGTGATGCTGGCCATGGCGGTCGCCCTGCTGGTCGCGCAGGCGATCTCGACCACGCTGCTGTATCGCGCCGCCGAACAGCGCCGCGAACTGGCGCTGGCCAATGCCGCCGCCTTCCAGCTGATTACCGGACAGGCCCGGGCAGAGGGCCGCCGCGACGGGGTTCGCCCGCGTTTCGGCAGCGACGAACGGCGAGAATTTCGCGGCCCCCGCCTGCCACGCCGTCTGCGCTATTCGGAAAGCGAAACGAGCCCGCTAAGCGCAGCCGATATCCGCCTATCCGATCGCGAAACCGCCTTACGCGAGGTACTCGAAGCGCAGGGCATCGCTATCGAGCAACTCGTTGTCGCCCGCCGCGCGACACTGGCCGACCCGCTGATCGCCAGCGCACGCGAACGCTTTCCCCGCGTCGCCGCACGTCTGCGCGATGCGCCGCAGGAAATGCTCGTCGTCGGCCTGCGCCAGCAAGGCAGCGATACCTGGCAGGTCGCGCGCCTGCCGATCCCCCCGCGAGACCGCTCGATCGTGCGCACGCTCGTTTTCCAGACGGTGGTCCTGTTCATCATGCAGTTCGGCCTGCTGTGGTTCGCGCTGCGGCGGATCACGCGGCCGCTTGCCGCGCTGGCCGACAGCACCCGGCGCTTCGGCGGGATCGGCCATCCCGAAACGCCGGTGCACCCGACCGGGCCGGACGACGTGCGCGATCTGATCGAGGCGCATAATGCCATGCAGGCGCGGATCGGCGCCATGCTGGACGAGAAGGACGTGATGCTCGGCGCCATTGGGCACGATCTCAAGACACCCCTCGCCGCGCTGCGCGTGCGGGTCGAGAGCGTCGAGGACGACACTGCCCGTGCCCGCATGGTGGACAGCATCGAGGACATTACCCGCACGCTCGACGAAATTCTGCTGCTGGCCCGCCTCGGTCGCGCGGACCGTCCTGCGGAACGCACTGATCTCTATGCGCTACTGGTATCGGTGGTGGAGGAATTCGAAGACATGGGCGAACCGGTCGTGCTGCTGGAAGGCGAGCGGGTGGCTGCGCCCGTGCATCTCACCTGGGCGAAGCGCGCGGTGCGCAACCTCGTCTCCAACGCGTTGCGCTATGGTGGCTCGGCCGAAATCGCGCTGGCCCGCGATGGCGGCGAGGCCGTCATCGCCATCGAAGACAGCGGCCCCGGCATCCCGGAAGGCCGCATCGCCGAGATGCTCGAACCCTTCACCCGCGGCGAGGCAAGCCGCAACCGCGCGACCGGCGGCGCGGGCCTCGGCCTCACCATCGCCCGGGCCATTGCCGAGCAGCATGGCGGCAGGCTGGTGCTGGCGAACCGCCCGCAAGGCGGCTTGCGCGCGGAATTGCGTATTCCTGCTTGAACGGTCGATACCGGCGCGAACCGAACCCCCTACCGCATCAGTCCGCCCACGATATTGCGCACGAAAGCGTTGAGGCCGGTGCGCACCGGATCTGCGCTCGATTTCTTGCCGAGTACCGTCGCCACCGCGACCGAGGTGAGCGAGCCTGCCGCTGCCCGCGCCGCCGCCTTGCCCGCCTTGCTCCACATCGACGGAGTCTTGCGCTCCTGCTTGGCGACCTCTTCGCGCCCCTTTTTCGCGACCTGCTTCGCCGTCTCGGCGGCATCGGCAGTCTTCGCGGCAAGCACTTCCTCCGCGCTCTCGCGATCGACCGGCTCGTCGTACTTACCGTCGAGATCGCTCACCGAGTTGATGATCTTGCGCTCTTTCTCGGTGACCGGGCCGAGGCGCGAGTGTGGCGGCCTGATCAGCGTGCGCTGGACCACCGATGGTGCGCCATCCTCGTCCAGCGTCGAAACCAGCGCCTCGCCCACCTTCAATTCAGTGATGGCCTGCTCGACATCGAGCTCGAGATTGATCCGGAAGGTCTCTGCCGCCGCCTTGATCGCCCGCTGGTCGCGCGGGGTGAAGGCGCGCAGCGCATGCTGGATGCGATTGCCGAGCTGGCCGGCGATCTTCTCCGGAATATCGATCGGGTTCTGCGTCACGAAATAGACGCCCACGCCCTTGGAGCGGATCAGGCGGACGACCTGCTCCACCTTGTCCTCCAACGCTTCCGGCGCGTCGTCGAACAGCAGGTGGGCCTCGTCGAAGAAGAACACCAGCTTCGGCTTTTCGGGATCGCCTACCTCGGGCAGCGTCTCGAACAGTTCGGCGAGCAGCCACAGCAGGAAGGTCGCATAGAGCTTCGGGCTTCGCATCAGTCTGTCGGCGGCGAGGATGTTGATCATCCCGCGCCCCTGCTCGTCCACGGCGAGGAAATCGTCGATCTCCAGCGCCGGCTCTCCGAAGAACATGTCCGCGCCCTGACTCTCGAAGCTCAGTAGCTGGCGCTGGATCGCGCCGACACTGGCCTTGGAGACGTTTCCGTAGGTGCCCGAGAGATCCTTCGCATTCTCGTAAGCGAAGCTGAGCATCGCCTGCAGGTCGCCGAGGTCGAGCAGTAGGAGGTTGTTCTCGTCCGCATAGCGGAACACGATATTGAGCACGCCTTCCTGCGTGTCGTTCAAGTCGAGCAGGCGGGCGAGCAAAAGCGGGCCCATCTCCGAAATCGTCGTGCGGATCGGGAAGCCCTTCTCGCCATAGAGGTCCCAAAAGACCGCCGCATTGTCGGCATAAGCATAGTCTTCCATGCTCAGTTCTTTCGCGCGTCCCTCCAGCTTTTCGGCATGCTTGAACTGCGGCGATCCCGCCATCGCGATGCCCGACAGATCGCCCTTCACATCGGCCACGAATACCGGGACGCCATTGGCGGAAAAGCTCTCGGCGAGGCCCTGCAGCGTCACCGTCTTGCCGGTGCCGGTCGCCCCGGCGATCAGGCCGTGGCGATTGGCCTGCGCGAGGCGCAGATGCTGGTTCTCGCCATTGCCGCCCAGTCCGAGGAATATGTCACCCATGAAACGTCCGCTCCCGAAATCCGATCGGGCTGCGGTGTGGCGCAGGGCGCGGCGCGAGGTCAAGCTATCCCTCGACAGCGCGGCGCCAGTGGGTAAAGGCTGTCACACGATGACCGACCGGCATCCCTTCATCCTGCTTGACGATGCGCGCACCAGCGGTGCGGCCGATGCCCTGTTGTTCGAGAACCCGCGCGAGGTGTTCGTGGCGCGGCGACCGGACGAGGTGGAAGAGGTGCTGGCACGGGCCGATGCCGCGCGGCGCGATGGCGGCGAGTTGGCGGGCTATATCGCCTATGAGGCAGGGCTGGCGCTCGAGCCGAAACTGGCGAAGCTGGCCGAAGCGCGCAGTGGCGGGGCCGGACCGCTGGTGTGGCTGGGCCTGTTCGACGCGCCGACGCGCATTCCCGCTGCCGACGTTCCCGCGTGGCTGACCAGCCATGCCAAGTGCGGCGGCAGTGTTGGGCCGCTCGAGCCGCAGCTCTCGCCCGGCGGCTATGCCCAAGCGTTCGAGACGTTGCAGCAAGCGATCCGCGCAGGCGATATCTACCAGGCGAACCTCACGTTCCCGCTCGCGGGCAATTTCACCGGAGACCCGTTGGGCCTCTACGCCGCGCTGCGTCCGGCTGCGCAGGCAGGCTATGGCGGCGTGGTGTTCGATGGCTCGCACTGGCTGCTCAGCCTCAGCCCGGAACTGTTCGTGTCCTTGAAGGGGCGCGAGGCGAAGGCGAAGCCGATGAAGGGCACGCGCCCACGGATGGCGGAGGCAGCGGCCGACCGCGCAATGGCCGAGGAGCTGGCGACATCGGTCAAGGACAAGGCCGAGAACCTCATGATCGTCGATCTGATGCGCAACGATCTCAGCCGCGTGGCCGAACCGGGCAGCGTCCGGGTGGACGACCCCTTCGCCATCGAAAGCTACCCTACGGTCCACCAGATGGTCAGCGTGGTGCGCGCGCAGCTTATGGAAGGCGAAGGCGCGGTCGATCTCGTGCGCGCCCTGTTCCCCTGCGGCTCGATCACCGGCGCGCCGAAGATCCGCGCGATGGAGCTGATCGACGAGGTGGAGGTCGCGCCGCGCGGCCCCTATTGCGGGGCGATAGGCCGGATCGGCGCAGACGGTGATGCAGCCTTCAATGTCGCGATCCGCACGCTGCGCCTGACCGAGATCGAGAACTGGCGCGGCAAGGCCGTGCTCGGCGTGGGCGGCGCGATCGTTGCCGATAGCGAACCGCGCACCGAATGGCGCGAGGCGCTGCTGAAGGGTGCCTTCGCGCGCTCCAGCTCGCCCGACCACCGCGCCGCGCAGTTCGACCTGATCGAGACCATGCGGTTCACGCCAGACAATGGCATTCCCATGCTGGAGGCGCATCTCGAACGGATGAAAGCGAGCGCGGCGGAGCTGGGCTTCGCCTTCGACCGGCACGAGGCACGAAACCAGCTGCACGCGCTGTGCTTCGTGATCGAGAAACCGAGCCGCGTGCGCCTGCTCGCCTCGCGTAGCGGCGCGATCGCGCTGGAGGCGCTCGACATGCCGCAAGCGTGGCCCGACCCGGCCGAGGCGATCGTGATGCCACTGCCGGTCGATCCGGGCGACTGGCGCCTGCACCACAAGACCAGCGACCGCTCCTTCTACGACGACGCGCGTAACGTCGCCTGGCAGCGCGGCGCGCAGGAGGCGCTGTTCGTGCGCGAGGACGGCCTGCTGACCGAAGGCAGCATCACCAACATCTTCGTGCGCGGGGATGCCGGCGTGTGGCTGACCCCGCCCGCCTCGCTCGGCCTGCTGCCCGGCGTGCTCCGCCAGTCACTGATCGCCAGCGGCGAAGCGCGCGAGGCGGAATTGCGGATCGAGGATCTCGAAAACGGATTTCATCTCGGCAACGGCCTGCGCCTGATGCTGGCAGCAAGGCTCAAGACATGACCGACATTCCGATCCTCTTCGAAGACGGCGAAGCGCTGGTGATCGACAAGCCCGGCGGGCTGCCGATCGAGCGTCCGCGGAAGGGCGGCGTCAGCCTCGAAGATCACTACGAGCAGTTGAAGCTCGGCTTCCAGCGGCCGCCCATGCCGGTCCACCGGCTCGACACCGATACGAGCGGCTGTTTGCTGCTGGCGCGCAATCCGAAGGCGCTCAAACGCTTCGCGAGGGCCTTCGAAGAGCGGCTGGTGGAAAAGCGCTATCTCGGGATTCTCGACGGAGTGCCGGAGGAAGCGGTAGGCACGATCGAACTGTCACTCGCCAAGATCAGCAGTGCCGAGAAGGGCTGGCGGATGATCGCCGCGAAGAAGGGCAAACCTTCCATCACGCATTGGCGCACGCTCGATGTGAAGGACGGTCGCGCGCTGGTCGAATTCCGCCCCGAAACCGGGCGCACCCACCAGATCCGCGTCCATGCGCTGACCGGTCTCGGCATCCCATTGCTCGGCGATCCGGTCTATGGCAGTGGCAAGGGCGCACGGCGGACCATGCTGCATGCCGCCGCACTGACCGTACCGCGCGACGGCAAACCGCCGATCGATGCCAGCGCACCTCTGCCCCGCGACTTCGCCGCGCTCGGCTATTCCGATGGGTAAGATTGCCGACCGGGCGCTCGAGATTGCGGAGGAGAAATTCATCGCCTCCTCCGGCCCGGGCGGCCAGAACGTCAACAAGGTCGCGACCTCGGTGCAACTGCGCGTGGATGTCTTCCAGATCGGCATGCCGCCGGATGCCTTCGAACGGCTGAAAGATATTACCGGCAGCAAGCTGACCAAGGGCGGCGAGATCGTCCTTACCGCCAATGAATACCGCACGCAGGAGCAGAACCGCGAAGCTGCGCGCGACCGCCTCGTCGCGCTGCTGAACGAGGCGCTGACGCCGCCGAAGAAGCGCAAGAAGAGCCGCGTGAACCGTGTCGGCAAGGTGAAGCGGCTGAAGGCCAAGAAGGCACGAGCCGAGGTGAAGGCGAAGCGCGGGCCCGTGAAGCTGTAGGGACGCTTGACTTTTCCCCGTGAATCACACAAAGGGCGCGCCGGACGGCGGTGCTCGACGCGCCGCCCTTATTTTTTCGGCCATCAACCGGCCTCACAGGATCTTTAGGAACACGCCATGGCGAAGCCCGCAACCGTCAAGATCAAGCTCGTCTCGACTGCCGACACGGGTTTCTATTACGTGACGAAGAAGAACCCCCGGAACCACACCGAGAAGTTCACCTTCCGCAAGTACGACCCCGTCGCGCGCAAGCACGTCGAGTTCAAGGAAGCGAAGATCAAGTAATCTTCCGGGCCCCCTTTTCCTGAATGGTGGGAACTGCGCGGGTTCAGTGATGGTTCAATGCTCCGATCCTAGAACACGGAGCATGAGCACCTTGTCTTTCAAAACTAAATCGATCCGCGCCGCGCTTGCCCTCGGGGTTGCCGCGGTGCTTCCTGCGTCCGCCATCCTGGCCCCTGCGCCCGTCGAAGCCGCCGCCGACGACCTCGACCGAGCGGTGACCGCGCTGCGCGGCATTACGACGATGAAGGCCGATTTCACCCAGACCGACCGCAACGGGCAGGCGGTTTCGGGCGTGATGACGCTGAAGCGTCCGGGCAAGATCCGCTTCGAATACGCCAAGGGCGTGCCGATGCTGGTCGTGTCCAACGGCAAGTCGATGTATCTCGTCGATTACGAGGTCAACCAGGTCCAGCGCTGGCCGATCAGCAACTCGCCGCTAGGCGCGCTGCTCGATCCCAATCGCGATGTGAAGAAATACGGCAAGCTGATCGATTCGGGGCATCCCGACGTCGTCAGCATCCAGGTGCGCGATCCCAAGCGCCCCGAATTCGGAGTGATCACGCTGATCTTCGCGCGCGACTCGAGTGCCCCGGGTGGACTGCAGCTGACCCACTGGGTCGCGCTCGATTCGCAGAACCATCGGACCACCGTGCGCTTGCGGAATCAGCGTTATGGCGTGTCGGTTGCCGACAGCGCGTTTACCTTCAAGGATCCGCGCCGTTCGTCCCGTCGCCCGGGATAAACGGCTCGGCGGCGGCTCGTTGTATAATTACGACATTTCGCGTCGCACCGTTCATTGAAGGGCAATCGCTGCAGGCCTAGTTTCCAATTGCGAGACGACGAGAGGCGGGTTTCCCCCCTGTTGACCCCCTCATCCTGGTTCGCCTCGTTCCAAGCGTGACGAACGCTAAAAGAGAAACCCCCGTGCCAATGCCCCCGGCGCGGGGGTTTTTTGTGTTTGATGGGGGGGGGGGGGGGAGCCATCGGCATTGATGGCTTCGGTACCGAGTCCTTGTTTAGTGCGCCTTCGACATCCGTCGAAGGCTTGCTGTTCCGTCCCGCTCCCCCTCCCGACCACCCAAACAGGAAAGTCCCGTGGGTGGTCGGGAGGGGGAGCGGGACGGAACAGCCAAGGAAAGCGCGGATGCGCTTTCCGCACCTACAAACAACCTCCCGCTAGCCTTGGCCGCATAGACGCCATAAGGACTCCCCCATGGTTTCTGTCGCTACCTGGAACATCAATTCCGTCCGCCTCCGCATGCCCATCGTCGAGCGTTTCCTGAAGGAGCAGGCGCCCGACGTGCTCTGCCTGCAAGAGATCAAGTGCCAGGAGCACCAGTTCCCCTATGACGCGTTCCGCGAGCTCGGCTACGAGCATTTCGCCGTTCACGGGCAGAAGGGCTATCACGGCGTTGCGACGGTCGCGAAGACGCCGCTGAAGGAATTCTCGCGCCACGACTGGCAGGACAATGGCGAGGCGCGCCACGTCGGTGTGGAGCTTACCGACCATCAGGGCATGATCGTCGAGAACGTCTATGTCCCCGCCGGCGGAGACGAGCCCGACCGCGAGGTGAACGTGAAGTTCGGCCAGAAGCTCGATTTTCTCGAGCGCATGACGCGCTGGGCCGATGCAGTCGATCGCCCCACGCTGATCGTCGGAGATTTCAACATCGCGCCGCTGGAAAGCGATGTCTGGAACCACAAGCAGCTGCTCAAAGTCGTCAGCCATACGCCCGTCGAGGTCGACAGCCTACAGCGCTTCATGGACGCGCATGGATGGGCCGATATCGGGCGCGAGCACATCAAGGCGCCCGAGCGCTATTACAGCTGGTGGAGCTATCGCGCGAAGGACTGGAAGGCCAACGATCGCGGGCGGCGGCTCGATCATATGTGGGCGAGCCCCGAGCTGGCGAAACAGGCGACCGGCCATTCGGTGCACGAATATGCGCGCGATTGGGAAAAGCCATCGGATCATGTGCCGCTGGTGACGGAGTTCACCCTCTGAGCGAAGCCAGCGCCTCCCGCCGCGCGGCGCAGGCGGTCGATGCGCTGCGGCACGGTTGGCCGCTGGCGATTGCCGGGGCACCGGTGCTGCAACCGGTCGAAACCGCGTTCGGCGATGTCACCGGCGAAGCGATGTTGCTATCGGCAACCCGCGCCGCAACGCTCAAGCTGGCGAACCAGATCGAGGCCGCGGTGCCGCGCCAGCCGGTGTTGATGCGCGCTGCCGAGACGTTCGATCTCGGCGCAGCCTTGGCGGTGGCCGACCCCGCGCTAGATTTGCAGCAACCGCTCAAAGGGCCGTTCAAGGCACTGCCGTTGGCTTGGGAAGAGCAAGCACGCGCGGCACTGGAACTGGCGCGCATGGCTGGGGTGCTGCCTGCCTTCCTCGTCGATCCGCGAGGCGCGGCGGAGCCGGTTTCGCTCGAGGTTGAGGACGTCGCCCACTTCGCCCACGCCGCGCGCCTCCAGATCGCGACTCGCGCCAGGTTGCCGGTCACTGCCGCCGAAGACGCGCAGATCGTCGCCTTCCGCAGCCCCGACGACACGCGCGAGCATGTGGCGCTGGTGATCGGCATCGTCAGTACAAACCGCCCGCCGCTGGTCCGCCTGCATTCCGAATGCCTCACCGGCGATATCCTCGGCAGTCTGAAATGCGATTGCGGCCCGCAGCTCGATGCGGCGCTCCGTGCGATGGCGAAGGAGGCAGAAGCCGGCGGATGGGGCGTGCTGCTCTACATGCGGCAGGAGGGGCGCGGCATCGGCCTCGTTAACAAGCTGCGGGCCTATCGCCTGCAGGATCAGGGCTTCGACACGGTGGATGCGAACACACGGCTCGGTCTGCCCGACGAAGCGCGCGATTTTCCGACCGCCGCGCGAATGCTCGACCTGCTGGGGGTCGACACGATCCGGCTGATGACCAACAATCCGGCCAAGGTCGAATCCCTGGAACGCGAAGGAGTGACGGTGAACGAACGCGTCCCCCATAGCCTGCCCGACAATCCGCATAATGCGCACTATCTCGCCACCAAGCGCGACCGCGCGGGGCATCTGCTGCCATGAGCGCGATCACCATCCGGCCCGAGCAGGCAAGCGACGTCGAGTCGATCCACGACCTGACTGAAGCCGCCTTTCGCGATGCGGCCCACTCCGATGGCTCCGAGCCGGGAATCGTCGATGCGCTGCGCCGCGATGGCGACCTTGCCGTGTCGCTAGTCGCCGAGACCGCCGAGCGTCTTGTCGGCCACGTCGCTCTTTCGCCTGTGACCATCACCGACGGCTCCCGCGACTGGTACGGTCTCGGCCCGATCAGCGTACTGCCCGAATGCCGGGGCGAAGGGATTGGCTTTCGCCTGATAAAGCGCGCTATTGCCGACATCCGCGCCATGGGCGCACGCGGCATCGTCCTGCTAGGCGATCCGGCATACTATGCTCGCTTCGGCTTCGAGCATGATCCGGAGCTACGATATCCTGGGCCGCCGGCCGAGTATTTTCAGCGCCTCGTCCTCGAGGGCGATGCGCCGAACGGCAGTGTAAGCTACGCGCCCGCCTTCGGCTGAACTCTGCGCCCCAGCGCCTCGCCCATGCGGACGGTGCTTCCGGCCTCGAAACCGTCGAGCCATTCGACACGGCCCGGTTCGAACAGCAGCACGACGGTCGAGCCGAGAAAGAAACGGCCCATTTCCGCGCCCGCCTTCAGCGACACATCTCGCAATGCAAAGTCCTCATGCACCAGCTTCGGCGCATGCGCCTCGACCCGGCCCGACCAGACGGTCTCGATCCCGGCGACGATCATCGCGCCGACCATCACGCTGGCAAAGCGCCCGACCGCTCCGTCGAACAAGCAGGCCAAGCGCTCGTTGCGCGCGAACAGGCCATCGACGTTCTCCGCCGTAACCTGGTTCACGCTGAACAGATCGCCCGGCACATAGGTGGTCGATTGCAACGCGCCGGCGGCGGGCATGTGGACGCGGTGATAATCGCGCGGGCTGAGATAGATCGTCGCGAAGCTGCCGCCTTCGAAGCGTTCGGCCGCCGCGGTATCGCCGCCCAGCAATTGGCTCGCCGTGAAGGCGCGCCCCTTGGCCTGGAATATCTCGCCGCGCTCGATCGTGCCGATCTGGCTGATCGCGCCATCGGCGGGCGAAAGGACGAACTCGTACGCATCGGCCAACGGCCGCGCACCTGGCTTCAGCTCGCGAGTGAAGAAGTCGTTGAAGCTGGCGAACTGCTCGATGCTGCGCGCAGCCTGCGACATGTCGATATCGTAGGTGGCTATGAAACGGCGGATCAGCCGGTCCTTCAGCCACGGCGTCTCGCTCGATGCGAACTTGCCCGCAAGGCGCGATACGGCATGATGCGGCAAGGCATGCTGGAGGAGAATGAAAGGGGACGACATGGGGAAGCCTTGGCGCGCCGCGCAGATCAGCGCAACTGGCTATCCTTGCTGCCGCGGCGATTGATGCCCGATTGGCGCAGCGCGCCGTCGCGGCGGGACTGGCATTCCACACAAGTGCGCACGCCCGGCAGGGCCGCACGGCGCTTTTCAGGGATGCCTTCCCCGCATTCGTCGCAATATTCGGCGCTCTCGCCCTTCGGCATGCGCGAGCGGGCGGCGCTGACCGCGTCGCTGACCGTGTCGTCGATCTGATCCTGAACCGCGCCATCGCGCGCCCATCCGCCTGCCATGCGACAATCTCCTTCACCGGCCCAACGGATCGGGCCGCCCAAGGTTTCGCCAGTGGAGAGGGCTCAGCGGCGCTCGTAGCGTTTAAGGCCGGTGCCCAGCGTATTGCCACGGATAAGGATATCGTGGCCCGTCCAATCGGCGACGAAGGCGGGATTGCGACCGAGACCCGGCGCAAGGCGGGCATTGTTGCCCTCGATCACCAGCCCGTCTGCGCTGTATTGCGCGCCTTCGGCCCCCACGGCGATCAGCGCGGACCAGTTTTCCTTGTCCGCGCCCTGCACGAACCAGTTGTCGCGGATTTCGCCACTGCCGCCATTGGGCAGGTCGATCATGTAATTGGTGGCGCGGCCCTTGGAATCGTCGAAGCTGTTGTCGACCACCACGTTCCGCCCGGCGCGCGACTTGTAGTAATGGCCGCCGCGCCCCTGTTCGAAACGCGAGCGAGTGACCGTGACGCTGCCGTAGTCGCCGGCATAAATCGAATGCGCGCAGCCTGCCGAGTGTTCGCAAGTGCCGAGCCGGGTGAAGGTCGACTTGTCGATCACCATCTCGCTATCGACACCATTGACGGTGAGGATGCCCTGCTGGCTGTCGCGAAACCAGGTCTGCGAGACATGCAGCGGGCCTTTTTCCAGCCGGATGCCAGCGCCATTGCCATCGCCGACGCTGACGTCGGCCAGCACCAGCCCTTCGACCCGCGCACCGCGTCCGCGCAGCACGAGCAGCGCCTTGCCCTCGCAGGCCGTTCCGCCGAGCAGCGACTGTCCCGGCACTTCGCCGGTGTAGGTAATGTATCCCGCGCTCTGCACGGCGCATTGCCGCCAGTTGCCGGGCGCAATCCGGATGGCCCCCTCGCCGTCCCCGATGGCATCGACCGCCTGTTGCAGGGTCACGAAGCCCTGGCCCGTTTCCTGGACCGTGAAGGGTCTGGGCGCCGGTTCCTGCGCCATCACGGCAGCGAGCGGGATCACCGCAAGCGCGAAGCCCGCCACACCGGCCAGCAGCCAGCCAGGCGAGCGGTCCGAAGCGGGTGGGTGCGGAGTCGTCATGCCATATGCCTAGCACGCAACGGTTAACGGGGTGATAAGCTTTTCGTAGGCCGGACCGGGTTAGTCGGTACTGCCCCATCGCCAGCGCCACTCTCCGCGGGTTTTGGCCTTTGCGATGAGGATCAGGGCAGAGGTCGCGGGGACGATAATGGCGAAGGCGGTTCCTGCACCGACGATCGTGTCCCAGTCGAGCAAGCGCTCGCATGCTGCCACTATGACAAGATAACCGATGACCAGCGCCCAGCCCTGCCATTTGATCGGCCAGCCCGCCCCATAGCCGAACGCCTTCGGCAAAAACCACGCGTCATCATGCTTTATGGGCGGATCAGTCATCCTTCGGTGGCCTTCCCCGGCGGGCGGGCTTGGTCTTGCCAACCGCGATGCCGCGCCGGTCGAGCGCTTCGCGCAGCAGCATTTCGATTTGGGCGTTGGCGCTGCGCAACTCGTCCGCGGCCAGTCGCTCGACCGCGGCGTGAACCGCCGGGTCGAGCCGCAGGGCAAAGGCCTTTTTCGCCATCGGACGCGCTCTGCCAAGCCGCCTAGTAGAGCGAGCCGGCGTTCACGACCGGCGCGACATCTTTCTCGCCGCACAAGACGACCATCAGGTTGGACACCATGGTCGCGCGCCGTTCGTCGTCCATGTCGACGATATTGTCCTGGCTCAGCTTGACCAGCGCATCCTCGACCATGCCGACCGCGCCGAGCACGATCTTCTTGCGTGCGGCGATGATCGCATCGGCCTGCTGGCGCTTGAGCATGGCGCTGGCGATTTCGCTGGCATAGGCGAGATGGGTCAGGCCCGCCTCGTCCACCACCACGCCGCCGACCTTCAGCCGGTCGTTCAGTTCTTCGAGCAGCTCCTGATTTACGACATCGGCGCTGCCGCGCAGCGTCACTTCCTCGTCCTCGAAATCGTCATAGGGGTGGCGTGAACCGACGGTACGTAGCCCCGCCTCTATCTGGATGTTCACAAATTCCTTGTAGTCGTCGACATCGAAGCTGGCCTGCGCCGTATCCTGCACGCGCCAAACGACGTTGCAGGCGATTTCGATCGGGTTGCCGCGCAGATCGTTGATCTTCACGCGCTCCGAATGGATATTGTGCGCGCGGGCGGAAATCTTGTTGCGCATCATCCACGGCCAGACCCAGCGCAGTCCCTCGGTCCGCTCGCTGCCGCGATATTCGCCGAACAACGTGATTACCGCCGCCTGGTTGGGCTGGATCATGAAGAAGCCTGCCGCGACGATGCACAGCGCCAGCACCGTCACCACCAGCGTGCCTACGAACATCAGCTTGGCCGCTTTCTCCGCACCCGACGGCGGCGCCATGCCCGGCAGCGCAATAGCCGCAAAGGCCAGCAAGGCCGCCAGCACGATCAGCATTATATAGCCATTGTAAGACGTCGCCGCATTCTCGCGGCTCGTCTTCATTCCCCTGAGTTCCAATGTCACGACGATTCACCTCCGATATAATTATGATATCATCTTTATATCGCCAGCATTGGCTCGTCAATGGCGAGCGATGGTGCGCAGGAACTGCTCTCCATAGGCCCCGAGCTTCTTCGCCCCGACACCCGGCAGCTGGCCCAGCGCGGCGAGCGAAGCCGGACGCTGCGCGGCCATTTCGCGCAAGGTGGCGTCGTGGAAGATCACATAGGGCGGGACCTGTCCCTCGATCGCCAGCTCGCGGCGCAGTTCGCGCAGGGCATCGAACAGCGGATCGCCGACCGGGTTGGGCGTGCTGTCGCTGCGCCGCCGCTTGCTGCGTTTCGGCGGGACGACGATCTCGACCTCGCTCTCCCCCTTCAGGATCGCGCGCGCCGATCCGCCGAGTGCGAGCCCGCCATGCTCGGTCGCGACGAGATCGCCGCGCGCCTGCAAGGCCCGCGCCACCGGCTGGAGCAGGCGCGCATCCTCGCCTTCCACGATGCCGAACACGCTGAGCCGGTCGTGCCCGCGCTGGCGCACCCGCTCGTCCTCGCTGCCAGTGAGGACCTTTTGCAGATGCCCCATGCCGAAGCTCTGCCCCGTGCGGTAGACTGCGGAGAGCAGCTTGCGCGCCAGCTCGGTCACATCGGTGACGCCGGGTTTCTCGAGGCAGTTGTCGCAATTGCCGCATTCGGCCGGCGGGTCCTCGCCGAAGTGCCGCAGCAGGACGGCGCGGCGGCACTCGGCGGTCTCGACCAGTCCGGCGAGCGCGTTGAGCCGCGCGATCTCCGCCCCGCGCCGCGCCTCGTCGACCTCGGCCAGCCGCTGGCGCGCAGCGGCGAAATCGCCTGCGCCCCAGAACATGGTCGCGAGGGCCGGATCGCCGTCCCGCCCGGCGCGGCCCGTCTCCTGGTAATAGCCTTCGATCGACTTGGGCACGCCGACATGGGCAACGAAGCGCACGTCGGGCTTGTCGATCCCCATGCCGAAGGCGACGGTCGCGACGATGACCATGTCCTCGCTCGCGACGAAGGCGGCCTGGTTGGCGGCGCGGGTCTGCGGGTCGAGCCCGGCGTGGTACGGCAGCACCGGCCTGCCCGTTGCCGCGCCCAGCTTCTCGGCGAGATCCTCCACCTTGCGGCGGGTCGGCGCATAGACGATGCCCGGTCCCGGCTGCTCGGCCATCAGCGTGGCGAGCTGGCGCACCGGATTGTCGCGAAGGCGTATGGCGTAGCGGATGTTCGGCCGGTCGAAACCCGCCAGCACGAGCCCGTCTTCGGGAATGCCCAGCTGCGCCATTACGTCGCGGCGGGTCTGGCTGTCGGCAGTCGCGGTCAGCGCAAGGCGCGGAACGTCCGCAAAGGCATCCATCATTCCGCGCAGCATGCGATAGTCCGGGCGGAAATCGTGCCCCCACTCGGAAACGCAATGCGCCTCGTCCACGGCGAACAGCGCGAGCGGTGCGGCGCCCAGGAACTCGCGAAAGGCTGGCTGGCTGGCCCGTTCGGGCGCGACATAAAGCAAGTCGAGCTCACCGGCGCGATAGGCATCCTGCGTTTCGCGCCAGTCGGCATCGGCGCTGGTCAGCGTGGCCGCGCGAATCCCGTTGGCGCGCGCGCTGCGCAGCTGGTCGTGCATCAGCGCGATTAGCGGGCTGATGACCACGCAGGTACCGTCCAGCATTATCGCGGGCAGCTGGTAGGTGAGCGATTTGCCCGCCCCGGTCGGCATCACGGCCAGTGTGGACTGGCCGGAGAGTACGCGCTCGACCACTTCCGCCTGTCGCCCGCGAAAACCGTCGAAGCCGAAAACAGCTTTCAATCGCTCGCGCGCGGAGTCGAGCAGGGGAATGGCGGTTTCGACCATATCCCCTGATTGCCGCCTGCGGCCTAAGGCGCAACCGGCGCGCGGGCATTTTCCCCTTGCTCCATATGCGGGAGTCGCGCTTAACACCCTGCGACATCCAATGCTTCTTAGAGGAGAAACCACCATGAACCTGCGTATCGCCCTGGCTGCGACCGCCACTTTCGCCCTGGCCGCCTGCGGCAGTTCCGAAGATGCATCGACCGAAGCCGAAGCCGACACGGTCGAAATCCCCGCCGAAGAGGCGCTGCAGGACGTCGATGAAGAGCCGGTGGAAGACCCGGCAGCCATGGAAGCCGACCCCGTCACCACCGCCGGCGATGGTGCCGCCGCCGAAGCGGAAGCCGCATCGGTGCAGGAAGCGGGCGACAATGCCGCTGCCACCGCCGAAGCCGCCATGGATGCGATGAGCGAAGACGACTTCGAAAATTGAGCTTTCGGCGCGGGGGTGTGGCACGCCGTACCCCCGCCAGGCCGGAGTTACGTAACGTTCTTCGCATGTCGCCCCCGAGCAGCTAAAGCTGCGGTATGATCCGACTCGCCCTCGCGCTTTGCAGCACCGCCGCCCTCATCGCTTGCTCTGGCGACGAGCCGCAGGACGTGCGGGCAATATCGGCCAGCGAGGCCGAAGCGCTCGACGATGCGGCCTCGATGATCGACGAGCGCCGCCTGCCGCCCGACGCACTGGGCGAGGAGGGCGAAGCCGACATGACAGATACACCGCAGGAGACCCCGACCCAGTGACCGTAGCAGCAGCCGACAATCCTGGCATGGACCCGGACACCTTCGACCAGTTCCTCGAACAGCTCGACCGCTATGTGCGCGAACGGCTGATCCCGGCAGAGAAAGACGTCATCGAAAACGATGCGCTTCCACCGCAAATCATCGACGAGATGAAGGACATGGGGCTGTTCGGCCTGACCGTGCCGGAAGATTATGGCGGCGCAGGCCTCAACGTCACGCAATATGCCAAGGTCGTGCAGACCATGGCCTATGCCGCCCCGGCATTCCGCAGCATCTTCTCGATCAATGTCGGCATGTTCAATTCGGCGATCAAGAACGGCGGTACGGATGCGCAGAAAGCCGAATGGTGGCCGAAGATCGCCGAGGGCGCGATCGCCTGCTTCGGCCTTACCGAGCCCGGCAGCGGGTCCGACAGCGCGGCCATGGCGACCTTCGCCAAACCCGATCCCGACGGCAACGGCTGGATCCTCAACGGCACCAAACGCTACATCACCAACGCGCCCTACGCCGATGTCGGCCTGATCATGGCGCGCACCGAAAAGGACGCGCAGCCCAAGAACGCTCACGTCAGCGCCTTCATCGTGCCGATGGATGCGCCCGGCGTGTCGGTCGGCAGCCCGGACAAGAAGATGGGCCAGGCCGGCAGCCATATCGCCGACATCATGCTTGACGATGTTCATGTGCCGGGCGACGCCCTGCTTGGCGGGGAGACTGGCCAAGGCTTCCGCTTCGCCATGATGAGCCTCGACAACGGGCGCATTTCGGTCGGCGCGGCGAGCACCGGTTATGCCCGGCGCGCTCTCGACAGCGCGGTGCGTTATGCAAACGAACGCAAGGCTTTCGGCGAGCCGATCGCGAATTTCCAGCTGATCCAGCAGATGCTCTCCGAAAGCTGGACCGAGATCTACGCCGCCGAAGCGATGATGGCGGATGTGACCGCGCGCGTCGATCGGGGCGAGAACACGGTGAAGCACGCCGCCGCTTTCAAGGTCTTCGCCAGCGAGATGTGCGGCCGGGTGGTCGACCGGGTGGTGCAGGTTTATGGCGGCGCGGGCTACCTCGCCGAATACGATGCCGAGCGCTTCTTCCGCGACGCGCGCATCTACCGCATCTATGAGGGCACGACGCAGATCCTCCAGCTCCAGATCGCCAAGCACATGATGCGGGATTTCGCGAAGGGGATGTGAATTGATGTTGAGCCTGCTCCCGAGTCTTTTTTGCGAGCGGACCGGACATCCGTCCGGTCCTTGCTGTTCCGTCCCGCTCCCCCACCCGGCCACCCACGGCACGGTATCTTATGGGTGGCCGGGTGGGGGAGCGGGATGGAACAGCCGCAAGCTGACGACGGATGTCGTCAGCGCACGCCACTAAAATGTACGACTTCCTCTCCGGTCTCTCCGTCATCGAAGTCTCCAGCTTCGTCGCCTCGCCGACGGTCGGCCTGTACTGCGGGCAGTTCGGGGCCGAGGTCATCCGCGTCGACCACAAGGACGGCGGGCTCGATTATGATCGCTTCATGCTGGCGGACAACGGCCGCTCGCTGGCGTGGGAGAACCTCAACCGCGCGAAGAAATCGGTCGCGCTGGACTTGCGCAGCGGCGAAGGGCGGGAGCTGTGCGTCGAACTCGCCAGCGCTGTGGGTCAATGCGTCACCAACCTGCCGGAAAAGAGCTTCCTCAGCCACGCCGCCATGGCAAAAGCGCGCGAGGACATGATCTCCGTCCGCATCATGGGCTGGCATGACGGCCGCCAGGCGATGGATTTCACCGTCAATGCCGCCAGCGGCTATCCGCTGATGACCGGCCCCGCCGACTGGGACCCGGAAACCGCGCCCCCGGTCAACCAGCTGATGCCGGCCTGGGACTTTCTCACGGGTGCCTATTGCGCCTTCACCCTGCTCGCGGCGCTCCGCCACCGTGACGCTACCGGCGAAGGCGCCGAAATCCGCGTGCCGCTGGGCGACGTCGCCATCGGCACGCTCGCCAATAGCGGCACGATAGCCGAAATGCTGTTCCGCGGCGGCGACCGGGAGCGGCTCGGCAACGCCATCTGGGGCGCATTCGGCAGCGACATGATCACCCGCGACGGCGTGCGTTTCATGGTCGCAGCGCTCACCGCCAAGCAATGGCACGGCATCGTCGAAGCCTTCGGGCTGGAAGACGAGATCGCCGCGCTCGAGGCAGAGCTCGGCGTGCGCTTCGCCGATGGCGACACGCCCCGCTTCCAGCACCGCGACCGGCTGCTCGGCCTGTTCCAGTCCGTCGCCGGCCAGCACGAATATGCCGAGCTCGAAAAGCGCATGGCGGCGGCGGGCACGACCTACGAGCGCTATCGCACGCCTTACGAGGCGGCGCAGGACCCGCAGCTGGTGGGCGACAATCCGCTGTTCGGGCGCACGCCGGACAATCCGAGCGGTTTCGACTATCCGGTCGCCCGCAGCTTCGCCAACATCCCCGACAAGCCGCGTGGCGAGCCGCAACGTGCGCCCTATCTCGGCGAACACACCGAACAGGTGCTGGCCGACACGCTCGGCCTGTCCTCCGGAGCGATCGGCAAGCTGATGGACAGCGGCGTCGCCGCCCCGAGCGACGATAACCACGACTATTCCAAAACCAGGATCATGCCATGACGTCACCCAGCCAGTCCCTCCGCCGCGTCGCCATCTGCAAGCCGCTGCGCACGCCGGTGGGCAAGTTCCTCGGCACGCTCGCCCCGCTTGAGGCGGGGGAGCTGGGCGCAATCATCATCAAGGCGCTGGTCGAGCGCAGCGGAGTCGATCCGATGCGCGTGGACGATGTCGTCTTCAGCCAGGGATACGGCAGCGGCGAGGCACCGGCCATCGGGCGCTGGAGCTGGCTGGCGGCAGGCTATCCGATCGAAGTGCCCGGCTTCCAGCTCGACCGGCGCTGCGGCTCGGGCCTGCAGGCCGTCGCGACGGCGGCGATGATGGTGCAGACCGGCGTCGCCGATTGCGTGCTGGCGGGCGGCGTCGAGAGCATGTCCAATGTCGAGCACTATACCACCAAAGCCCGCATGGGCGCGCGCATGGGCGACATGGTGTTGTGGGACCGGCTGACGCGCGGGCGGCTGATGAGCCAGCCGATCGAGCGCTTTGGCGTCATCACCGGCATGATCGAGACCGCCGAGAATCTCGCCAAGGATTACGATATTTCGCGCGAGGCGTCCGATGCCTTTGCCGTCCGTTCACACCAGAACGCCGCCAAGGCCTGGGAGGAGGACAAGTTCGACGAGCAGCTGGTCCCCGTCGAGATCCCGCAGCGCCGCGGCGATCCGGTCGTCTTCACAAAGGACGAAGGCTTCCGCGCCGATGCCGACATGGAGACGCTGGGCAAATTGCGCGCCATCGATCTGAAGCGCGATCCCGATGCCATCGTGACGGCAGGCAATGCCAGCCAGCAGAACGACGCCGCGGCAGCCTGCCTCGTGGTGGCGGAAGACAAGATCGAGGAACTCGGCCTCGAACCGATCCTGTGGTTCAACAGCTGGAGCGCGGCCGGTTGCGACCCCAGTCGCATGGGCATCGGCCCGGTCCCGGCGGTCGAGAAGCTGTTCGAGCGCACCGGCATGGGCTGGGACGACATCGGCCTGATCGAACTCAACGAAGCCTTCGCGCCGCAGGCCCTTGCCGTCCTGAAAGGCTGGGGTTTTGCCGAAGACGACAGTCGCCGCGAGATCGTGAACGTAAACGGCTCGGGCATTTCGCTCGGCCATCCTATCGGCGCGACCGGCATCCGCATCCTCGCCGATATGGCGCACGAGATGCAGCGCCGCGAAGTCCGCTATGGTCTCGAAACCATGTGCATCGGCGGCGGCCAAGGCATGGCTGCGATCTTCGAACGGGCGGCCTGATGAGCGACGCCGCCGCACAGGACTGGTCCGACTGGCTGGGGCGCGAGCAGGTTTCGCACGACCGGCTCGACCCGGCGCTTGCAGCGCGCTGGGCGGGCACCTTTGATCTTCCGGCTCCCGACGACGGTGCGATGCCGCAGGGGATCCATCTGTGTCTTTGCACACCGGATGCGCCGACCGAAGCCTTGGGCGAGGATGGTCACCCCGAGCGCAGCGACAGTGCCGACAGTTTCTTTCCGCCGGTACCGCTCCCGCGCCGGATGTGGGCGGCGAGCAAGATGCAGTTCCATGCGCCCATCGCCATCGGCGCGCAGATCGAGCGCGTGTCCCGCATCGCGTCGATCGAGGAGAAATCGGGGCGCAGCGGCACGCTCGTCTTCGTCGATGTCGATCACCGCACCAGCGCCGATGGAGCGCTGGCGGTTACCGAACGACAGACGCTGGTTTATCGCGAGGCGGCAGCAAGCGACGCGCCGCTCAGCCCGCCTACGACAGGGGGTTCATTCAACCCGGCGAATTGGGACGCGCATCTAATGCTGGTGCCCGATCCCCGCCTGCTGTTCCGCTATTCCGCGCTGACCTTCAATACCCACCGCATCCATTACGATGCGCCTTATGCGCGTGATGTGGAGCGCTATCGCGGGTTGGTGGTGCACGGGCCGCTGATGGCGAGCCTGTTGCTGCAATTGGCGGCGCGCGAGTTCGGCGACAATCGCCTCGCCAGCTTCGGTTTCCGCGCGATCAGCCCGGCGATTGCAGACGAGCCGCTCCATCTGGCGCTGCGGCAGGGCGAAGCGGGCATCGAACTCGCTGCGATTGCCGCCGACGGGCGCGAGTGCCTGAAGGCCCGAGCCAGCCTCGCCTAGTCCAGCGGATAGGGCGCAATGGGCTTTAGCACCGAATAGCTTTCCGTGGACGGATCGCGGCCCAGCTCGGGAAAATCGATCGCAGGCGGGTCGACATGCGTGTCGGGCAAACGGTCGAGCAGGTCGCGCACCAGCGTCAGCCGGCCGCGTTTCTGGTCGTTGAAATCCACTAGGGTCCAGGGCGCATGCTCGGTATGCGTCGCGGCCAGCATGGCCTCGCGCGCCGCCGTATAGGCATCGTATTTTGCGCGCGCGGCGAGATCGATCGGCGACAGCTTCCAGCGCTTCAGCGGATCTTCCAACCGTTCGCGCAGCCGCTCTTCCTGCTGTGCCTGATCGGTGGTCAGCCAGTATTTGAACAGCAGGATGCCGTCATCGATCAGCATCTTCTCGAACACCGGCGCCTGTTCCAGAAATGCGTCGACCTCGGCCTGCGAGGCATAGCCCATCACCTGCTCCACCCCGGCGCGATTGTACCAGCTGCGATCGAACAGGACGATCTCGCCCGCGCTGGGCAGGTGCTGGACATAGCGCTGAAAATACCATTGCGTCTGTTCGGCCTCGGTCGGCTTGGAAAGCGCCACCACGCGGCACTGACGCGGATTGAGCCGTTCGCGCACCGCCTTGATCGCGCCGCCCTTGCCTGCGGTGTCGCGGCCCTCGAACAGCACCACGATCCGCTGCCCGGTCGTGCGCGCCCAACGGGCCATGCCGACGAGTTCCTCCTCCATCGGATCGAGCGCGGCTTCGTATTGCTTGCGTTTCATCGGGCGATCTCCGGCTTCGTTTGAACAAAGGACGCAAACCCAGTATCACCGGTAACGATATGGCGACACTTACAGATAACGAACAGGCAGGTTCCGAACAGGACTTTAGCCGGCTGCCGGACCTTCCGGCAGATGTATTCACCGCTCCGCTCAAACGGCCCGAGCATGTCGGCGAGGACTGGCTGGAGCCGAAGCAGACCGAATACGACAGCGAAGACGATGCGATCTGGGACGATCTTTTCGCGCGCCAGATGAAGGTGCTGCCCGGCCGGGCGGCGACGGCCTTCATGGAGGGCACCGAAAAACTAGATCTCGGGCGCGGCGGTGTGCCCGAATTCGGCACGCTGAGCGAAGAGCTGGACAAGCTCACCGGGTGGAGCGTGGTGCCCGTGCCGATGCTGATCCCCGATCACGTGTTCTTCTGGCACCTCGCCAATCGCCGGTTCCCCGCGGGCAACTTCATTCGGACGCGCGAGACTTTCGACTACATCCAGGAGCCGGACGTTTTTCACGACGTGTTCGGCCATGTGCCGATGCTGACCGATCCGGTCTATGCCGATTACATGCAGGAATACGGCCGCGCCGGGTGGAAGGCGATGCGCTATAACCGGCTGAAGGCGCTGGGCGCGCTATATTGGTACACGGTCGAGTTCGGCCTGCTTCAGGAAGCGCCGGGCGACATTCGTGCCTATGGCGCAGGCATCCTCTCGGGGCCGACGGAAGTGGTCTATGCGACCGAGGCGCAGAGCCCCAACCGCATAATGCTGAACGTCGACCGCGTGATGCGCACCGATTACGTGATCAGCGATCTGCAGCCGACCTATTTCGTGATCGAGAGCTTCGAGGATCTCTACCGCCAGACGGTGGAGCGCGATTTCGACAAGCTCTATCGCAGCCTGGGCCCGGGCTTTACCTATGCCAATACGGCGTTGATCGACGTCGATTACGTGGTCAACGAAGGCACGCTGGAATACACGCTACGCGGCGGACGCGGGAGCGGTGCAAAAGCGGTCTGATCATTCGGGCATAGCCGATCTGCCAGACGAAAACGGCCCCGGATCGCTCCGGGGCCGTCTTGCTTCGACCAAACTACAGGAGCTTGGCCGCAAAGACTTCGCAAACGAGATTACATCTCGTTGCCGTCCATCTCCTCACCGACGGTGTCGGCCATCTCTTCGCCCTGGTCTTCCACGGCATCAGCCTGGTCTTCCATAGCTTCGACTTCGGCTTCCGGAGCGCCGGCGTCTTCCATGGCTTCAGCCTGTGCGTCGAGTTCCGATTCCTGCATCTCTGCGTTATCTTCCATGGCCTCTTCAGTCGGGCCGTCACATGCTGCGAGGCCGAGGCTGAGAGCGGCGGCCGACGCGACGATCGTGGTCTTGTTGAACTTCATGTTTATTCCCCTTGTATTGGCGAGCCGCTGCAACATGCGGCGGCTCCTTTCGTGGTACGATTGCAGTCTATCGCTTATTGATAGGCACGCTGGCGCACGAAATTGAAAATGCCGATTGCAACGGCAGCTCCGACAACGGCCCACAACAGGGCGATGCCGCTGACCGCGCCGACCACGGATCCGCCGCTGGCAACAAGGCCGGCGAGCAGTGATCCGAGGACGCCGACACCTGCGTTCATCGCAATGGTGCGGCCGTCTTCGATCCTGAGAACGATTGTCGCAAGCCATCCTAGGATGGCGCCCACGACAATCAGGATGAGGAGACCCATGTCAGGCATTCCTTCGTTACTACATTCAGCCCCATAAGGTTTGCTGTCATGTTTGGTTCCAGACTTTATGTCCGAAATTCGACGGCGGCGACTGATTACGCGAGGACGAACCAGTAGAATCCGATGCTACCGATCACAATGCGATACCAGGCAAAGGGAGCGAAGCCGTGCTTTGCGACGTAAGCAACGAACAGCCGAATGACTGCCAGAGCGGTCAGGAAGGCGGCGGTGAAGCCCAACGCGATTTCCGCCCATCCGATGGCCGCGGTGCCTGACAACAGAGCCGGATCATCGAAAATCTTTACCGTCGCCGCCCCGAGCATCGTCGGGACAGCAAGAAAGAATGAAAACTCAGCTGCAGTCTTCCTGCCCACCCCCATCGCCAGCGCCCCCAGGATGCTCGACGCGGATCGGCTGGTGCCGGGTATCATCGCGAGGCATTGGGCCAGGCCGATTGCCAAACAGACCCTCCAGGACAGTGCGGCAACTCCGGTGTCTTCGCTTGGCGGGATAACCTTTTCCAGGACCAGAATGGCGACGCCTCCCAGAACCAGCGCCACAACAACAACCACCGGGCTCCCGAGCATGACATCGATGGTATCCTTAGCGAGCAAACCGATGATCGCCGCCGGTACGAAACCTAGGACGATATTTCGCACGAAACGTACCGACTCGGTTTCCCATCTGAGGAAACCGGTGCCCATTCGCCAGAATAGAGACCAGTAGGAAACGACAACCGCGAGGATGGCACCTAGCTGGATGACGACGTTGAACTGGCTCCACTGAGCGGGATCGTAGCCGAAAAACCCTTGGGCGAGGATCAGGTGCCCGGTCGATGATACCGGAAGAAATTCGGTCAGACCTTCGAGAATACCGAGCAGAATGGCAGTGATGGTAGTGTTCATTGCCGCCGGTGCATGAAGAAAGGGCGGGACAAGTCAAGTGACCCGCCCCGCCCGTTCGATGTTTTTGCGGCAAGCCGCGCTGTTACCAGATGCGGATGCGCTCTTCCGGCGGCAGGTAGAGATCGTCCTCCGGCGTCACGTTGAACGCTTCATACCATTCGTCGAAGTTCCGCACGACGCCGTTCACACGGTAATAGGGCGGGCTGTGCGGATCGGTGCGCAGCTGCTGACGCAGTGCGTCGTCCCGCTGGGCCGTACGCCAGACTTGTGCCCAGGCGAGGAAGAAGCGCTGGTCGCCGGTCAGGCCGTCGATCACCGGCACGTCCTTGCCCTCGGTCGCCAGCTTGTAGGCGCGGTAGGCCATCGAGAGACCGCCGAGGTCGCCGATGTTCTCGCCCAGCGTGAGGCGGCCGTTGACGCAGGTTTCACCATCGTCGAGCGGGCAAAAGCCGTTGTACTGCTCTACCAGCGCATCGGTCAGGCCGTCGAAATTGGCGCGATCCTCGTCCGTCCACCAGTTCTCGAGCGCGCCGGTAGCGCTGAACTTCGATCCCTGGTCGTCGAAACCGTGGCCGATCTCGTGTCCGATGACGCCGCCGATCGCACCGTAATTGACCGCGGGGTCCGCATTCGGACCGAAGAACGGCTGCTGCAGGATACCGGCAGGAAAAACGATCTCGTTCTTCAGCGGGTTGTAATAGGCGTTCACCGTCTGCGGCAGCATGCCCCATTCGGTGCGGTCGATCGGGCCGCCCAGCTTGTCGAGCATGTCGCGCCACGCCCAGTGTGCCGCCGCCATCCGGTTGCCCAGCGGATCGCCCGCCTTCACATCGAGACCTTCGTAAGTCTCGAGATTGTCGCGATAGCCGATCTTCGGATCGAAGCTGTCGAGCTTGGCCATGGCCTGCTCTTTCGAAGCTTCGCTCATCCAGTCGATCTCGGCGAGCGATTCGGCGAGTGCGATGCGCAGGTTCGCGACCAGCTCGTCCATCGCTTCCTTACTGGCGGGCGGGAAATATCGCTCGACATAGGATGCGCCGAGCAGTTCCCCGAACTGGCTTTCCGTCTCGCCGATGGCGCGTTTCCAGCGCGGGCGCTGTTCGGGCGTGCCGCGCAGCAGCGTACCGTAGAACGCGAAGTCGGCTTCATCGATGTCGGAGCCGAGGATGGCGGCGTTGTTGTCGAGGAATTCCTTGATCGTCCACGCCTTGAGCGTGGCGAGGTCGGTCGTTCCGAGCAGTTCGAGCATGCCGGTGAAGCCCTTGCCAAGCTTCGCCATGGCTTCGGCGTCGAGGCCGATTTCCTCGGCCCGCTCCGCGCTCGGACGCAGGTTGGTCACGACGAAGCGATCCGCCTCACCGAAGCCCGAGGCCTCGATCATGGTCTCGATCGGGAAATCGCCCGCAAGCTCGCCGAGTTCGGCGGGGGTGAAGGGATTGTAGAACAGGTCGACATTGCGGCTGGCCGCGCGGTCGCTCGAAATCGTGCGGGCGATCGTGTCCTCGAAGCCGTAGACCGCCATCGCGGCTGCAGCGGGATCCTCGTAACCGGCCTTGCCCATCAGGAAGGTGAGGTACTCCTTGTACTTCGCCTTGATGTTTTCGCCCTTCTCGCTGGTGTCGGTATAATAATCGCGATCGGGCAGGCCGAGGCCGCCGGAGCTGAGATAGACCGAGTAGCGATCGGTTTCCTTTGCATCGACATTCACGCCGCCTCCAAGAGGCGAAGGGTATCCCGGAGTCGCCCACAGCGTCAGCAGCGCGTCAATGCTGTCGGCCGCCTGGATACGCTCCAGATACGGCTGGGCGGCAGACATGCCCGCGGCATCGATAGCATCCGTATCAAGGTAGGAATCGTAGACCGCCACGATCCGCTTCTCATTCGCAGTCAGCGAGGCCGGGTCCTTGGCGTTCAGTTCGTCCACCAGCGTTTTCACGTCGCTAGTGGATTTTTCGCGCAACAGGTTGAAGGCGCCGAAACTGCTGAATTCGGCAGGCAGGGGGTTGGCGTCGAGCCATTCCTGGTTCGCATAGGCGAAGAAGTCGTCACCCGGATCGACATCCGGGGAAAGCGTCGCCGGATCGAAGCCCCATTCGCCGAAGCTCATGGTGGGCAGTTCGTTGGTTTCCTCGGCCATGTTGGCTTCGGTATGGTCGTCGGCGAGGGCCGGGGTCGCCAGGCCGAGCGCAAGAGCGCTCGCACCGGCGGCAAGCATGGTACGGATCATTATGTGCAGTCTCCCAATCGCAGTCACCCGGCCGGGGGGCCGGAATCGGATAATCATTAACTAACAGCTTTCGTCGCGCGTGCGATGCAGTTTATCGGCTCAAACAACGCTTTGAGCGAGGAATCAGGCAGTTTCGAGCACGAATTGCAACTTCGCGAGCCGCGCATAAAGCCCGCCGTTCGCCGAAAGCTGGTCATGCGTGCCCTGCTCGACGATGCGTCCGTCCTCCATCACCACGATGCGATCCGCAGCCCGCACGGTCGACAAGCGGTGGGCGATAACGAGCGTGGTGCGCTCCGCCATCAGGTGCTCGAGCGCATCCTGGACCAGCCGTTCGCTTTCCGCATCGAGGGCACTGGTCGCTTCGTCCAGCAGCAGGATCGGCGCATCGCGCAGAAGTGCGCGAGCGATGGCCAGCCGCTGGCGCTGCCCGCCCGATAGCTGCGTGCCGCTCTCGCCGAGGTAAGTATCGAGACCCTTGGGCAGCTTCTCGAGAAACTCCGCCGCATTGGCTGCCCGCGCGGCGGACCAGATTGCCTCGTCGCTCGCGTCCCAATTGCCATAGCGCAAATTGTCGCGGGCATTCGCGCTGAACAGCACGCCTTCCTGCGGGACGTAGGCCATGCGGCGGCGGATTTCCGCCGGATCCGCGCCGGTCAGCGGCACGCCATCGAGGCGGATGGAGCCGGCCTGCGGATCGTAGAAGCGCTCGGCCAGCTGGAAAATGGTCGACTTGCCCGCCCCTGATGGGCCGACGATGGCGACCGTTTCGCCCGGCTCGACTTCGAGGTTGAAGTCGATCAGTGCCGGTGCCTCCAACCGGGTGGGGTAGCGGAATGTCACATTGCGGAACGACAGGCTGCCGCGTGGCGGCTCCGGCAGGGTCTGCGGGCGGGCCGGCGGAGTGATGGTCGGCGTCTCCTCGAGCAGTTCGGCGAGGCGGCTGGCCGCCCCTGATCCGCGCAGCAGGTCGCCATAAACCTCGGTCAGCGCGCCGAAGGCACCTGCCACGAGGCCCGCCGTCAGCACGAATGCGGCTATCGTCCCGCCCGATATAGTGCCCTCGCCCACGGCCTCCGCGCCGCGCCAGACCAGCAGCGTGATACCGCCGAAGACGCAGAGAATGACCACTGCGGTCATGATCGCGCGGATGATGACGCGCCGCTTGGCGACGATGAAGGTCCGCTCGACGGCGGCCTCGAAGCGCTCGTGCTCGCGACTTTCCTGGTTGAAGCCCTGCACGATTTTCATCGCGGACAGCACCTCGGTCACCATGGCGCCGATATCGGCCACCCGGTCCTGGCTGGTGCGGCTGACCTTGCGCAGGCGCCGTCCGAAATAGGTGATCGGGACGACGATTGCCGGGATTACCAAGAACAATCCCATCGTGAGGCTCGGCACGAGCCAGAAGAGATAGGCGGTCCCGCCGATCGCCATCAGCGTGTTGCGCAGCGCCACCGAAATCGTGGTGCCGACCACCGTCTCGATCAGCGCCGTGTCGCTGGTCATCCGGCTGGAAATTTCCTTGGGGCTATTCTCTTCATAGAAACCCGGAGCGAGCCGCAGCAAGTTGCGCTGCACACGCAGGCGAATGTCGGCGACGACACGCTCACCCAGCCAGCTGACGAAATAGAACCGCATCGCCGTGCCCACCGCGAGCACGCCGACGATGCCGAGCAGCGACTGGAACCAGAAGCGCATTTCGTCCGCATTGCCGCCCTCCGCAAAGCCGCGGTCGATCACCATCTTGAACCCTGCCGGGATGGCCAGGGTCGCGCCGGCGGTGATGAACAATGCGAGGATCGCCAGGGCGACATGGCCGGGGTATCGCTTCGCCGACTGCCAGACCATGCGCAGCGGCTTCAGCGACCGCGGCTGCGCCTCGTCCCCGCGCGCCTTGCGCTGGAACAACCGCTTTTTCCGCGGTGCAGTATTGGCCGGCCCGTACATGCGGCTCACCTAAGCGCGGCGGACGCGAAAATCCACAGCGGACGCGGTATTCGGCACATTTCCTTCCCTTGTGCATTGCACAATGGGCGCACAGACGTCAGGATACCCGACTTTCAGGTCGCGGCACGGTAAAAGACGAACCACCGGCCAGCAGGGGACGAACATGTTATACCACGCCTACGAACTCCAGCGCAGCTGGCTCAATTCCGCTAGCGCCTGGGCTTCGATCGGGGCGGAGATGCTCTCCAACCCGTCGAACCCGATGAATTATGTCGGCCCGATGGGCTATATGGGCCTGGGCTCGACTGCTGCGAGCGCGCTGGAAGTTTTTGCCCATGCCGCCGCACCCTACGGCAAGCCCGCCTGGGGTATCGAGGCGGTCGAAGTGGACGGCAAGGCCGATCCGGTGATCGAGGCAACCGTCATCAATCGCCCGTTCGGCGACTTGAAGGAATTTTATCGAGAGAGCCTTCCCGAGGATGCGCCGCGCCTGCTGGTGGTCGCGCCGATGAGCGGCCATTTTGCTACGCTGCTGCGCGGCACGGTGGAGCGGATGCTGCAGAACTACCGCGTCTTCGTGACCGACTGGGCCGATGCCAAGACGGTCCCGCTGCACGAGGGCGAGTTCGATCTCGACGATTACATCGATTACGTCATCGGCTTCCTCGAGCATATCGGTGAAGGCGCTAATGTGATGGCAGTCTGCCAGCCGTCGGTGCCGGTGTTCGCCGCCACTGCGATCATGAACCGCGACAAGCACCCCTGCGCGCCCAAGACCCTCACCATGATGGGCGGCCCGATCGACACGCGCTGTTCGCCCACCACGGTCAACGACCTCGCCATGGATCGCCCGATCGAGTGGTTCCGCCACAATGTCATCGCTACCGTGCCGATGCAGTATCGCGGTGCGGGGCGGCGGGTCTATCCCGGCTTTATGCAGTTGGCCGGCTTCATGAGCATGAATCTCGGCAATCACCTGATGAGCCATTACGAGATGTTCAAGCACCTCACTGCCGGCGACGAGGAAAGCGCGCAGGCGACCAAAGATTTCTACGACGAGTATCGCAGCGTCGCCGACATGACGGCGGAATTCTATCTCCAGACCGTCGAAGTCGTCTTCCAGGACCATGCCTTGCCGAACGGAACCTTTGCTCATCGCGGCAAGCGCGTCGATCTCGGCGATATCGCCGACACCGCGATCCTCGCGATCGAGGGCGAGCGCGACGACATCTCGGGGTTAGGCCAGACGCGCGCCGCGCTGGAGCTGACGCCGGGCCTGGACGTATCGAAGAAACGCTACTTCATGGCGGAAGGCGCAGGCCACTACGGCATCTTCAACGGCAGCCGCTGGCGCACCAAAATCGCCCCGGTGGTCGAGGAATTCATCGCCGCGCATGGCTAGATGGCCTAGGCGACCGGTGGTTCCTTGCCGCGCCCGAACAACTTGCCGATAATGCGCCGGGCAATCACCAGCAGCCAGATCGTCAGGCCGAGCAACACGACCGCGATCCCCGCTGCAATCAGCGGGAATTCGTAGGCGAGATAAAGCAGGCCGACGGTCGCCACGTCCTCGGCAGTCGATACGGCGACATTGCTGACCGGTTCGGGGCTCGCATTGACCACGCCGCGGGCGCCGGCCTTGCCTGCGTGCGCAGCAAAGCTGGCACCGCCGCCGAGCAGGAACGCGACGACCTGCACTGTCGGGTCCGACGGATCGACGATGGCCAGCGCGAGAAGGGCGCCGCCGATCGGTCGCACGAAGGTGTGCACCGCGTCCCAAATCGAATCGAGCCACATCACCTTGTCGGCGAAGAACTCCGCCACGGCAGCCAGCGCGGCGATGCTCATCACCCACGGGCTGGCGAGCACATCGAGGCTGGCGAGATGCTCGGGCAGGGGCACCACGTCCATCCGCATGGCGAGGCCAGTGGCGAAGATACAGAGATAGAGCCGCCAGCCGGCCAGCAGGCTGACGCTTCCTGCGATGCCGATGATTTCCATGATGCCCATGGATGCGCAGCATAAGCCTGAACGGCGCACTTCGTCCAACGCCATTCGTGGCCCGACGGAGCGCCGATGCGCGAATTGACTGCCGCTCCCTCGATGCCCTAACGTTTACATCTGTAAACATATGGGAGATCGAAAATGAGGATATTCACGATTTTGGCTGCGACCTGCAGCGCTCTCGTCGCGTTGGCATCCTGCGGCGGTGCGACAGCGGGTGACAACGGCGGTTGGAAGGACTCGACTTACGGTTACGGCGACACCCAGATCACCGGTTCGGGTGAGCTCGTGACCGAGAACCGCGCGATCGGCAGCTTCGACCGACTGGCGATCGACGGACCGGTCGATGTCGTCATCCGCCAGGGCGCGAGCCGGTCGCTGGTGATTACCGCCGAGGACAATCTCATCGATTTGGTCCGCGCGCGCAGCGGGGGCGGGACGTTGTCGCTCGACACCGCCGGCAGCTTCCGCACTCGGATCGGTATCCGCGCCGTACTGACCGTGCCCAGCCTCGATGCGGTCGCAATCAATGCCAGCGGCGACGTGCGGTTCGACGGGTGGAACGCCCGCGCGATCGACCTTTCGATCGGCGGGTCGGGCGATATCGAACTGGGCGGCGTAGTGGGCGATGTCCGCGCGCTGATCGGTGGCTCCGGCGATATCGACCTTGCCCCCGCGCGACTGTCCTACGTCGATGCCGACATCGAAGGCTCGGGCGAAATCCGCATGGGCTCCCTGCGCAAGCTGGACGCGACACTGAACGGCTCCGGCACGATCGAGGCGGGCGACGTGGGCGAACTCGATGCCGTGCTCAACGGCTCGGGCGAAATCCGCTACCGTTCGGCGGAGCGCATCCTGCGCAAGGAACGCAACGGCTCGGGCCGCATCGCGCGGCGCTGAGGCGGCAGCCCTCACGAAAAAGGGGAGCGGTCGCCCGCTCCCCTCCTAAGTTCAAAACTCGCTGAGCGCCGTCAGAAGATCTCGAACAGACCCGCTGCGCCCATGCCGCCGCCGACGCA
The DNA here is from genome assembly GCF_051195295.1 of Qipengyuania sp. 902. Taxonomy (NCBI): domain Bacteria; kingdom Pseudomonadati; phylum Pseudomonadota; class Alphaproteobacteria; order Sphingomonadales; family Erythrobacteraceae; genus Qipengyuania; species Qipengyuania sp. 902. The sequence goes on from NZ_JBNJLJ010000001.1 coordinate 509,766, forward strand.
CATGGTGACGACGCCATACTTGGCACCGCGACGCTTGCCTTCGAGCAGCACGTGGCCGGTGCAGCGTGCGCCGGTCATGCCGTAGGGGTGACCGATCGAGATCGAACCGCCACTGACGTTCAGCTTGTCGTTATCGATGCCGAGTTTGTCGCGGCAGTAGAGCACCTGCACCGCGAAGGCTTCGTTCAGTTCCCAGATGCCGATGTCGTCGACGCTGAGGTCGAAGCGTTTGAGCAGCTTGGGGATTGCGAAGATCGGTCCGATGCCCATCTCGTCGGGCTCGGTCCCGGCGACTGCCATGCCGACATAGAGACCGAGCGGTTCGAGGCCGCGCTGTTCGGCGACCTTAGCTTCCATCAGCACGCTGGCCGAGGAGCCGTCCGACAGCTGCGAAGCGTTGCCGGCCGTGATCGTGGTGCCCTCACCCATCACCGGCTTCAGACCCTGCAGGCCTTCCAGCGTGGTCGAGGGGCGATTGCCCTCGTCCTTGGCGATGGTGATGTCGACGTCCGAAATCTCGCCGGTTTCCTTGTCCTGCACCTTGTGGGTGGTGCTGACGGGCACGATCTCGTCGTCGAAGCGGCCTTCTTCCTGCGCCTTGGCAGTACGCTGCTGGCTCTGGAGGGCGTATTCGTCCTGCGCGTCGCGCGAAATGCCATAGCGCTGGGCGACCGTTTCCGCGGTCTGCAACATCGGCATGTAGATGGCGCCGTGCATCGCAATCAGCTCCGGATCGGGCATCACGCGCATTTCCTTGGTCTGGACCAGCGAAATGCTTTCCTGGCCGCCGGCGGCAACCACGTCCATGCGATCCGTGATGATCTGCTTCGCCGCCGTGGCAATGCTCATCAGGCCCGAAGAGCACTGGCGGTCGATGGTCATGCCGCTGGTGCCGATCGGGCAACCGGCGCGCAGCGCGACCTGGCGGGCGAGGTTGCCGGCCTGCGTGCCCTGCTGAAGCGCGGCGCCCCACAGCACATCGTCGACTTCGCCGGCTTCGATACCGGCGCGCTCGATCGCGGGCTTCAGGGAGTAGGAGCCGAGCGTCGGGCCCTTGGTGTCGTTGAACCCGCCCTTGTAGGCGCGGCCGATGGCGGTGCGGGCGGTGGAGACGATGACTGCGTCACGCATGGGTATTTCCTTGAATTGCTATTGGGGTCCGATGCCTCTTGGGGAGGAGGGGGAAATCAGACAAAAAGCTGGGTGATCCATTCGGTGATCAGGGCGGGCTTGTCCTCGCCTTCGATCTCCATCGTGATCTCGCTGGTCTGCTGCCACTGGCCGGGGCGCTTCTCGATCATTTCGACCAGCTTCCAGTGGCCGCGGATGCGCTTGCCGCTGCGGACGGGGCTGATGAAGCGCGTCTTGTTGCCGCCGTAGTTTACGCCCATCTTCACGCCGTCGATCTTCGGCATGTCCGAATTCGCGCCGAGATAGGGGATCATCGACAGGGTCAGGAAGCCATGCGCAATGGTGCCGCCGAACGGCGTCATCTTGGCCTTTTCCTCGTCGATATGGATGAACTGGTGATCGCCGGTCGCATCGGCGAACTGGTTGATGCGCTCCTGGCTCATCTCGACCCATTCGCTGGTGCCGATATTCTCGCCGACTTTCTCTGCCAGTTCCTGCGGGCTCATAGACGCGTCTCCTCTTCGCGAAATCCTGGGGTTTGCGCGACTCCGCAGCCGCGCGTGCGGCGCGACTCATGGCGCATGGACAGGACCGGCGCAACCGCGCCGATGCTGCCCTTACGGCATCGCGGGATTGGCCGAGGCAGCCGCGCGGCGGGCGTCGCGCGCGGCCTTGCGGGCGAGCTCGACCTTCGCCGACTCGCGCTTCTTGCAATAGGTCCACAGGCCGATCTGCAGGCCGACCAGCATCAGGACGAAAGGCTGGAAGGCTATCCCCTGGAAGGTCGCGCCGACTAGGTAGACGATCTGCGCGAACTGCAATGCGCTGGCGAGCGGTGCCTGCCACTGCTCGCCCGCCGCCTTACGTTCGCGCCAGCGCTTGCGGATCTTTTCCATCTGCCACAGGCCGATGGCGTGCAAGGCCAGCCACAGGAAGAGGCCCGGCCAGCCCTGTTCGCCGAGCATCTCGAAGATCGAGCTGTGATAGGCCCGCCCGCCGTCGGTGATCTCCTTGTACTCCACCGAGGTCGTAGTGCCGTCGGTCTCGACCACCGGTAGGTTGTAAGTAAAGCTGTTGCCGCGATAGGCGTCGAAGCCGCCACCCAAAGGCCGCTCCGAAACATAGTCGAGCGTCCAGCCCCAGACCTGCATGCGGGTGGAAGCCGACTGGTCCTGCTGGACCGAGCCCAGAGTCGACATGCGCTCGTAATAGCTCGCCGGGAGGAACGGCAGCGCAGCAAGCCCGAGCACCGCCGCGCCGGAGAGGTAAAGCATGCGCTTCTTCACATCGCGCAGCATGAGAACACCGAGCACGGCGATGCAGACGAGGCCAGTGCGCGCTTCGGTCCCCACGGGGATCGTCAGGCAGGCGAAGATCAGCAGGGTGGCAAAGGTCTTTACGCGCCAGTCGGGCGGATATATTGTCGAATGCTTCGCCAGCCACAGGATGATGGGGATGATCGCGATCGCCACCGTCGCCAGGGTGGAGCTTTCGTACATGTTCGAATTGTCGTTCACGAACAGGTAGAGGTCGCCATAGCCCCCGCCGCCAAGCACGGTCTTCATGCCGGCGGAGATGATGATCGCGCCTGCCGTCAGCACCATGACCAGAGTCGCCACCTCGATCCGCAGCCGCGTGATCAGCGTCACCGGCAGGAAGATGCCGAACACCAGCGCCTTCCACACCCAGTCCCATTTCGCCTGCGCCGAATCCGGGAAATCGGCCCATTGCAGCGTCATGAAACACCACCCGAGCAGCGCCAGCAGGATGCCCTGGCGCACAGTGAACTGCGTGTTCGCCTTGGTATCGCCGATCATCCACCCGGCAAAAGCGAGGAGGAAGGCGATCAGCGAAATCGGCAGCGACTGGAGTAGCGACCAGCTCATCTTCTGCGGCGCGAGGATATCGATATAGAGATAGGCGAGCACCCAGATGAAGGGCCGCCTGATCCCCATGGCCAGCATGATCGCCACCGTCAGGAACAACGCGATATCAAGCATTGCCGCCCCGCTTACCGGCCAGCCGCGCCCGCCGCTTGTCGCGCGGCGATGGCGGCGGCGGCGGGACAGTCTCCGGCTCGTCCGCCAGCGGATCCTCGTGGTCGAGATCGGGCCGCACCAGCACGTGGAGCAGCGCCAGCATGATCAGCGCATGCGTCAATCCGAGGGCGATATAGTCGATCAAGCTGCGGTCCGTCCTTTGCGCGGCCACTACCAGCTTACGGTTGACGCGCTCTTAAGCCTGTTGTGTCACAAGCCTGTACAAATGACACGCGTCCTTCACATCCTCGACCATTCGCTGCCGCTGCATTCCGGCTACACCTTCCGCACCCGCGCGATCATGAAGGCGCAGAAAGCGGCGGGGCTGGAAGTGCGCGGCATAACCGGACCGCGACATACGGCAGCGGGCCCGGCGATGGAGGAGGCGGAGGGCCTGACCTTCCATCGCACCTTCGGACGTCCGCCCGGCCCTCCCGGCCTTCGCGAATGGCGCGAGATCGAGGCGCTGCGAGAAGCGATCGAGACGCTCGCTGCGGAGTGGCAGCCGGATGTCGTTCACGCCCACTCGCCGGCCCTTTGCGGCATGGCGGGGTTGCGTGCGGCAAGGCACCTTGGCCTCCCGTTCGTCTATGAAATACGAGCGTTCTGGGAGGACGCTGCGGTCGGCAATGGCACGGGCCGCGAAGGATCGCTCAAATACCGGCTGACGCGCTGGCTGGAGGATCGCGTGGTGCGCGAGGCCGACGCGGTCTTCACCATCGCCAAGGGCCTGCGCGACGATCTCGTCGTCCGAGGGCACGACGGCGCGAAAATCGGCCTGTCGCCCAATGGCGTGGACCTGACGCTGTTCGGCGAACCGGTCCCGCGCGAGGACGCACTCGCTGACGAGATCGGCATCGGCAGTGGACCGGTGATCGGCTTTGTCGGCAGCTTTTACGACTACGAAGGGCTCGACGACCTTATCGCCGCCCTCCCCATGCTGCGCGAGCACCATCCGCAAGCCCAGCTGCTGCTGGTCGGCGGCGGGCCGATGGAGGATGCTTTGCAGGCACAGGCAGCGGCGTCACCGGCGGCAGATGCGATAGTCTTCACTGGCCGAGTCCCGCATGGCGAGGTCGAACGCTATTATTCGCTGATCGATATCCTCGCCTATCCGCGCAAACGTTCGCGACTGACCGAACTGGTCACCCCGCTCAAGCCGCTCGAGGCGATGGCGCAAGGCCGGATCGTGGCGGCGAGCGATGTCGGCGGCCATCGCGAGCTTATCGCTCATGGTGAGACGGGCATGCTCTTCCCGCCCGACGACCCCAGCGCACTCGCCAATTCGCTCGCCGGGCTGGTAGAGGCGAAAACCGGCTGGCCTGCCATGCGCGAAGCAGCGCGCAGCCATGTGGCCCAGAACCACGACTGGGCGCGGAACGTGGATCGTTATCTCGGCGTTTACCAAAAACTGCTAAGCGCAAGAGCCAGGTAGGCGAGCCGGAATGCTCGCACGCACTTTTGCGAAGGAACGACGACGAAAGATGAGCGGCACCGAGACCAGAATGCCGATCAGCAGCCATCCCGCCTTTCCATGGGTGGTGGGGCTTTATTTCGCCGTACTGCTGGCCGGTGGCCTGTTCGTCATGCCCGACGCTGTCCACGCCAACCTGCGTAGCTGGCTGGGGATCGAAGCGCTGGTCGGCAATGCCCTTGCGGCCAAGCTGGTCCTGAGCGTTCTGGCCGGCATCCTCGGCCTGCTAGTCGGCGTCGCGATCGCCAAGCGCGTTTCGGGGGCAAAGGCGAAAAAGCTTTCCGACGAAAGCGCCGATGCCGAACTGGCCGAGCCGCCCGTTGATCCCGGGGACGGCGCCTATGGCGACAGCGAACCGAGCGAAGACGCTGTGTGGCTGGCTGACGATGATACAGGCGAAGAGCCAGAAGTGGTGCTGCCTGAGGAAACTTCTCGCCGGATGTTCAATCCCCGCGACTATTTGACCGAAGACGGTCTCGAAACCGAAGCCGATATCGAGCGCGACGCCATCGTCACCGCCGAACCGGTCGACGCCGAATTCGAAGAGGTGGAAGCCGCCACGGAGTGCGGCCAACTCGAACCCGACGATGAGGATCGAGATGCCGAACCCGACACTGCGGACGAGTGGTTCGACGTCGGGTCCGGGCACGGCTCGGAAGAGCTTGAAGAGCCGACAGTAACTACCGCCGATATGCTCGAGGCGGCCGAGCAGGAAACCCAGCCCGTCCCGCCGCGCAGCGAAGCGACGGGCGACCTGTCGCTGAGCGAATTGACCGAACGGCTCGAACGGGCCCTCGCCGCCCAGCGCAAGGCAGAGGACGGGGACGCATTACCGATTGCTCCCGATGCCGACCCTGTGATCGCCTTCCTGCGCCGCGAAGCCGACCGCACCGCCCCTGCGGCATCGGCCGAGAGCGAGGACGAAGAAGATACGCAAGCCAGTCTGAAAAGCGCGCTCGAGCGTCTGTCGCAGGTCGGCAAGCGGCCCTGAGCCGCACGCCGCGACCGCCGCAGGCACGAATTTTCAATCCGATTGAGCAGTTCCATGGCGCCAATCCGTGCGGAAATCTTCGCGTAGGTGAAATAATGCTACTCTCTTCGCAGTTGCAAAATGGCGAGCGCCCCGCCATGACGAGGCTTCGCGCAATTTTGCGGTGCCGACAGGGCACCTGGAAACCTGTCCCCGGTTCGCTTCATTGAGGAAGCGGACGGGCGGGCACGGAGGAGGACGCTTCGCTTATGGGCAGTCAGCCGCCCCTCGATCATGGTGGTCTTTACGATCCCCGCAACGAACACGATGCCTGCGGCGTCGGCATGGTCGCGCATATCAAGGGCGCGAAAAGCCACGGCATCGTCACCCAGGCGCTCGAAATCCTCGCCAATCTCGACCATCGCGGCGCGGTCGGTGCGGACCCCCTGCTCGGCGATGGTGCGGGCATCCTGCTGCAAATCCCCGATCCCTTGTTCCGCAAATGGGCGGAGGCGAGGGATTACGACCTCCCAGCGCCGGACGATTACGCCGTGGCGATGTGCTTCCTGCCGCAAGCCGACGAAGCGCGTGAATTCGTCGAGCGCCAGCTGGAGCGATTCGCCGAGAAGGAAGGCCAGCGCGTCATCGGCTGGCGCGACGTCCCTGTCACGCTGGACGGGCTCGGCAAGGCGGTGGTCGATTCCATGCCGGTCATCCGGCAGTGCGTGATCGCGCGCGGCATCAATTGCACCGACCAAGACGCGTTCGAGCGCAAGCTGGTTGTCATCCGCAAGCAGACGCTGAACCCGCTTGCAGCGCTGGAGCAGAAGCACGGCATCCCGACCCTTTCGACTGCCTATATCCCGAGCTTCTCCAGCCGGACCGTCGTCTACAAGGGCCTGCTGCTCGCCAACCAGGTCGGCAGTTTCTACGACGATCTGCGCGATTCCGATTGCGTGTCCGCACTGGGCCTCGTCCACCAGCGCTTCAGCACCAACACCTTCCCCAGCTGGCGGCTGGCGCACCCCTATCGCTTCATGGCGCATAATGGCGAGATCAACACGGTTCGCGGCAATGTGAACTGGATGGAAGCGCGCCGCCGCACGATGGAAAGCGACCTGCTGGGCGCGGACCTCGACAAGATGTGGCCGCTGATCCCGCATGGCCAGTCGGACACGGCCTGCCTCGACAATGCGCTCGAACTGCTGGTCACCGGCGGCTACAGCCTCGCGCATTCGATGATGATGCTGATGCCGGAAGCCTGGGCGAAGAATACGCTGATGGATCCGGCGCGCCGCGCTTTCTACGAATATCACGCCGCGCTGATGGAGCCATGGGACGGCCCGGCGGCGGTGTGCTTCACCGACGGTCGCCAGATCGGTGCCTGCCTCGACCGCAACGGCCTGCGCCCGGCGCGCTGGTGCACGACGAAGGATGACCTCGTCGTCCTCGCCTCGGAAAGCGGCGTGCTTCCGTTCAAGGACGAGGACATTACCCGAAAGTGGCGCCTCCAGCCCGGCAAGATGCTGCTGATCGACCTCGAGGAAGGCCGCATCGTCGAGGACGAGGAGGTCAAAGCCCACCTCGCCGCGGCGGAGCCCTACGAGGCGTGGCTGAAGAAGGCGCAGTACAAGCTCGCCGATCTCGACCATATCGATGCCGAGCTGTCAGACTTTCCCGCGGCAGAAGGCTCCCTTTCGGCCAGCGACCTGCTGACGCGCCAGCAGGCGTTCGGCTATACGCAGGAAGACATCTCCCGCTTCCTCGAACCGATGGCGCGTGGCAGCGAGGACCCGATCGGGTCGATGGGTACCGATACGCCGATTGCCGTGCTGTCCGACCGCAGCCGCCCGCTTTACGATTACTTCAAGCAGAACTTCGCTCAGGTGACCAACCCGCCGATCGACCCGATCCGCGAAGAGCTGGTGATGAGCCTGCTTTCAATGATCGGTCCGCGCCCCAACCTGCTGGGCCGCGACGGCGGCACGCACAAACGCCTCGAAGTCAGCCAGCCGATCCTGACGAACGAGGATCTCGCCAAGATCCGCTCGGTCGAAGTCGCGCTCGACGGTGCTTTCCGCACCGCCACGATCGACATCACCTGGGATGCGAGCACCGGGGCCGACGGCCTCGCCATGGCGCTGAAGGAAATGTGCTGGGCCGCGACCGAGGCGGTGCTCGGCGATGCCAATATCCTGATCCTGTCCGACCGGGGGCAGGGGCCGGACCGGATCGCCATGCCCGCCCTGCTGGCCACGGCAGCGGTGCACCACCAGCTCGTGCGCCAGGGCCTGCGGATGCAGACCGGCCTCGTCATCGAGACCGGCGAGGCCCGCGAAGTGCACCATTTCTGTGCGCTGGCAGGCTATGGCGCGGAAGGCATCAACCCCTACGTCGCCTTCGAGACGCTGGAGCATTTGCGCGCGGATCGCTTCCCCGACCTCGAACCGGGTGATGTCGCGAAGAACTATGTGAAAGCCATCGGCAAGGGCATTCTCAAGGTCATGTCCAAGATGGGCATCTCGACCTACCAGTCCTATTGCGGCGCGCAGATTTTCGACGCGGTCGGACTCAATTCCGACTTCATCGACACCTATTTCACCGGCACTGCGACCACGATCGAGGGCATCGGCCTGAAGGAAGTGGCGGAAGAAGCCGTGATGCGCCATGCGCAGGCCTATGGCGACAGCCCGCTCTACAAGGGCATGCTCGATGTCGGCGGCATCTACCAGTATCGCATCCGCGGCGAGGCGCATGCCTGGACGCCGCAATCGGTCGCGCAGCTGCAACACGCCGTGCGCGGCAAGGATGCGAAGAATTACGAGGAATTCGCCCGCTCGGTAAACGAGCAGAGCGAACGCCTGCTGACCATCCGCGGGCTGATGGAGCTGACCCCGGCGGAGCAGCCGCTCGACATCGACGAGGTCGAACCGGCGGTCGAGATCGTGAAGCGTTTCAGCACGGGCGCGATGAGCTTCGGCTCGATCAGCCACGAGGCACATTCGACGCTAGCCATTGCCATGAACCGTCTGGGTGGGCGGTCCAATACCGGCGAAGGCGGCGAGGAGCCGGAGCGCTTCGTCCCTCTCGACAATGGCGATTCGATGCGCAGCCGGATCAAGCAGGTGGCGAGTGGCCGCTTCGGCGTGACCACGGAATATCTCGTCAATTCGGACGATATCCAGATAAAGATGGCGCAGGGGGCCAAGCCCGGCGAAGGTGGCCAGCTGCCCGGTCACAAGGTCGACAAGCGCATCGGCAAGGTGCGGCACTCGACCCCGGGCGTGGGCCTGATTTCGCCCCCGCCGCATCACGACATCTACTCGATCGAGGATCTGGCGCAGCTGATCCACGACCTCAAGAACGTGCAACCGAAGAGCCGTATTTCGGTAAAGCTGGTTTCCGAGGTCGGCGTCGGCACGGTCGCGGCGGGCGTTTCGAAGTCCAAAGCGGACCATATCACCATCTCGGGCTATGAAGGCGGTACAGGCGCGAGCCCGCTGACCAGCCTGACGCATGCCGGGTCCCCCTGGGAAATCGGCCTTGCCGAAACGCAGCAGACACTGCTGCTCAACGATCTGCGCAGCCGCATCGCGGTGCAGGTCGACGGCGGGCTACGCACTGGTCGCGACGTTGCCATCGGCGCGCTGCTGGGCGCGGACGAGTTCGGCTTCGCCACTGCCCCGCTGATCGCGGCGGGCTGCATCATGATGCGCAAGTGCCACCTCAACACCTGCCCGGTCGGCGTCGCGACGCAGGACCCGGTGCTGCGCAAGCGCTTCGTCGGTACGCCCGAGCACGTCATCACTTACTTCTTCTTCGTCGCGGAAGAGCTGCGCCAGATCATGGCGACCATGGGCTTCCGCACGGTCGAGGAAATGATCGGCCGCGTCGAGCGGATCGACATGCGCCGGGTGGAGCGGCACTGGAAGGCGCATGGAGTAGACCTGAAGCGCATTCTCCATGCCGTGCCGCTGGAGGATGGGCGCAAGCCCTATCACACCGAAACTCAGGACCATGGCCTCGCGGCAGCCATGGATGTCGAGCTGATCGAAGCCTGCAAGCCCGCCATTGAAAGCGGTCAGGCGGTCCAGCTGACGCGCACCATCCGCAATGTGAACCGCACCGTCGGCGCGATGCTGTCGGGCCGGATCGCCGAGGCGCATGGGCATGCCGGCTTGGCACCCGAGACGATCCAAATCGATTTCACCGGTGTTGCGGGCCAAAGCTTCGGCGCATGGCTGGCTCACGGCGTCACGCTGAGCTTGACGGGCGATGCCAACGATTACGTCGGCAAGGGTCTGTCGGGCGGCCGCATCGTGGTGCGCCAGCCGGACGAAGCTCCGCGCAAGCCCGGCAACAACATCATCGTCGGCAATACCGTCCTTTACGGCGCCATCGCGGGCGAGGCCTATTTTGAAGGCGTCGCAGGCGAGCGATTCGGCGTGCGCAATTCGGGGGCGGTCGCAGTTGTCGAAGGCACCGGCGATCACGGCTGCGAATACATGACCGGCGGGGTGGTCTGCGTGCTCGGCAGCACGGGCCGCAACTTCGCCGCGGGCATGAGCGGCGGGATCGCCTATGTCTACGATCCCGAAGGCAATTTCGAAAAGCTCCTGAACCATGCCCAGGTCGATCTGCTCGATGTGACGCCCGGCGATGGCGAAGGCGCGGAGAAAAGCTGGGGCGAACCGCAGCAGCGCGGCCGGTCGGTCGACGATGCAGGCATGGGCGACCCGCTCTATCACGATGCCGCGCGGCTCAAGATCCTCGTCGAGCGGCACCAGCTGCACACCGGTTCGGCCAAGGCGAAGGCGCTGCTCGACAACTGGGCTAGCGAGCTCAAGCATTTCCGCAAGGTCATGCCACGCGACTACGCCAAGGCGCTCAAGGCCCTCGAAGACGAACGCGAAAATGCAGCGATGGAGGCTGCGGAATAATGGGCAAGGAAACCGGCTTTCTCGAATACGAGCGCGAGGATCGCACTTATCGCGATCCAGAAGAACGCCTGAACCATTACAAGGAATTCGTCGTTCCGCTGTCGGAAGACCAGCTCCGCAAGCAGGCGGCGCGCTGCATGAATTGCGGCATTCCCTACTGCCACAACGGCTGTCCGGTGAATAACATCATCCCGGACTGGAACCACCTCGTCTATGAAGACGACTGGAGGAACGCGCTCGAGGTCCTGCACTCGACCAACAACTTCCCAGAGTTCACCGGCCGCGTCTGCCCTGCTCCGTGCGAGGCGGCTTGCACGCTGAACCTCATCGACAGCCCGGTAACCATTAAGTCGATCGAATGCGCGATCATCGATCGCGGCTTTCTGGAAGGGTGGGTCAAGCCGCAATTGCCGGAAAAGCGCAGCGGCAAATCGGTCGCCGTGATCGGCAGCGGCCCCGCCGGGCTCGCCTGCGCACAACAGCTGGCGCGCGCCGGCCACGCCGTCACCGTATTCGAAAAGAGCGACCGCATCGGCGGGCTGCTTCGCTACGGCATTCCCGACTTCAAGATGGAGAAGCACCTCATCAACCGCCGCGCGGTGCAGATGGAAGCCGAGGGCGTCCAGTTCCGCACCAGCAGCGAGGTGGGAGTCGAAGTCAGCTTCCAGGCGTTGCAGGAGAATTTCGACGCGGTCGTCCTCGCCGGCGGCGCGGAAGAAGCGCGCATGCTCGACATTCCGGGTTCCGAGCTAAACGGCGTTCGCCTCGCGATGGAATTCCTGACCCAGCAGAACAAGCGCAATGCCGGCGACGACGAAGTGCGCGCCGCGCCGCGTGGCTCGCTCACGGCAACCGGCAAGCACGTGATCGTGATCGGCGGCGGCGACACCGGCAGCGACTGCGTCGGCACCAGCAACCGCCAAGGCGCGGCCAGCGTCACGCAGCTGGAAATCATGCCCAAGCCGCCCGAGCACGAGGACAAGGCGCTGACCTGGCCCGACTGGCCGGTAAAGCTCCGTACCTCGTCGAGCCACGAAGAGGGCGTCGACCGCGACTGGGCCGTGCTGACCAAGCGCGTCGTCGAAGAGAACGGCGATGTCGCCGGGCTCGAATGCGTCCGTGTCGAGTGGAAAGACGGCAAGATGCAGGAAATCGAAGGCAGCGAGTTCACGCTCAAAGCCGACCTCATCCTGCTGGCGATGGGCTTTACCGGGCCCAAGCGGCGCGGCCTTCTCGACCGGGCAGGCGTCGATCTCGACGGGCGCGGCAATGTGGCGGCGGACACCGAGTGGTACCTCACCAGCGAGCCGAACGTGTTCGCCTGCGGCGACATGCGGCGCGGGCAGAGCCTGGTCGTGTGGGCGATCCGCGAGGGCCGGCAGGCGGCTCATGCGGTCGACAAGGCGCTGATGGGCGAGACCCAGCTGCCGCGCTAGGCGCGTAGCCGACATCCTGATTACCGGCTGTTCGGGCGGCGGCAAGTCGACGCTGCTCGATGAACTGGAGCGTTGCGGCCACACCGTCGTGCATGAACCTGGGCGGCGCCTGATCGCGGCGGGCATCACACCATGGAGCGATCTGCGCGGCTTTCTTGACGCCGCTGCGGACATGGCCCGCGCCGATCTCGGCTGGCACGCAGAGGCCACACGGCCGGTGTTCTACGATCGCGGACTGATCGACGCGCTTGCCGGACTGGAGCGGGACAGAGGGCCGATGGTTGCAGAGGCGCTCGCTTCGGATCGGCCTTATTGCAGCAGGGTGTTTCTCGCACCGCCCTGGCCCGAAATCTACGCGCAGGATTCGACGCGGCGGCACGATTTCGAAGCTGCGGTCGCCGAATATGACCACCTGGCATCGCTGCTTCCGGCACTCGGATACGAGCCCGTCGAGCTACCACTCGTCGGCGTCGCAGGGCGCGCCGATTTCGTGCTGGCAAATCTAACCGCGTAGCTGGGGTGCACGCTCGGCCAGCGCGGCGAGAAATGCGGCGCTCTCATCGATCCGCAGGGCGATCCGGCGGACTCGCTGCTCCGCTCCAAGTAGCGGGCGCACCGTCAGTTCGCGATCCAGCTCAAGCATCGCATTGGGCCAGGACAGCACCGCGTGGTTGAGCGTGTCTGCCGCCTTGACCTGCTCAGCACCGAAGCTGGGCATGACGCCCGCGATCGCATCGTAGGGCACCAGCAGGTCCACCGTCCCGCCGCTGCGGACGCGCAGGCCCTGCTCGGCCAGCAGCACCGGATGGATGCGGAAACCTTGCGCCAGGCCGACGATCCACAAGCCGCCCGCAATGCCGAGGCCGAACCAGATCATCAGCAGGAAATGCATCACCGCCAGCTCGATCGCCTGCAGCGCGATGAACACATAGATCATCGGCAGCAGGAAGCGGTGATAGGAGAAGCCTTGCGTGCCCGCGGGAATGTCCTGCCCGCGTCGCCAGCCCCAAAGCGCGAGGCGCATGATGCGCGACTCGGCGCTCATGAAGCGGACGAGCTTGGGCGGCAGGACGAGCGCGGCGGCCTCCTCGACAGAGGCACCGCCAGCCAACGCACGGACGATCAGCGCGCCGCACCACGCCACGAACAGCGCCAGTGTCAGAGCGGCAGCAGCGAGTAGCGGAGGCATGGCGTAGATCGCTTCGCCCACCGGCGCGGCGGCGCCGACCAGCACGATAACGCTTGCCGCTGCGCCTGCGCCCAACATCGCGCGCAGGCCGGGTTTGCGGTTTTCGGCCTTCGCGATGGTTGCGAGCAGCAGGCTGTCGGCGACGATCCACGCGAACAGCAGCGCGGCGAGTACGGCATTGGCCGCTGCCCAGTCCGTAAAAGTCATCGCGCGCGCCAGCGCTATGGCAAGCAGGGGGAGGACAATCGGCGCGAGGCGGATCAGGCGGGCGGGGAGCTGCCGTTCCATGTCCACCTCCTACACCTTTCCCCAAGTCAGGCGAAACGCTTAGCCGGCACCGCCTGTTGCGCCAGGCGCATCAGCCTTGCGTGCGGCCCCGCGCCTGCACCGCCGCCCGGCGCGCCTCGACTTCCTCCGGGCTAACCGCGCTGTTCTTTGCGGAAGACAGCTTGTGCTCGATCGCCAGCCCCTCGCCGAAGCTCGCCGCATAGCCTTTGTCGATCAACGCCTTGTATTGTGCGAGGAAAGCCGGATCGATGCTCGCCATGTCGGCGGCGATGCGGCGTGCCTCCGCCAGCAGCTCTTCGGGCGCGACCACGCGATTGACGAGCCCCCAGCGCTCGGCTGTTTCCGCGTCGAGGAAATTGCCGGTGAAGCTTAATTCCTTCGCGCGGCTGATGCCGATCATGCGGCTGAGCTTTTGCGACAGGCCCCAGCCCGGCACGATCCCGACTCGCGCATGTGTATCGGCAAACCGCGCATTGGTGCTGGCGATCAGCACGTCGCAGGCCAGCGCAACCTCGAAGCCGCCGGTAATTGCCACGCCATTGATCGCGCCGATCACCGGCTTGCGGCAGACTTCGATTGCCTTGACCGGGTTTTCGTCCGCGCCCTCGGCATTGGCAGCGCCCAGCGCGCCTTCCTCACTGCCGAGTTCCTTGAGGTCGAGGCCGGCCGTAAAGGCGCGCTCTCCCGCTCCGGTCAGGATCACTGCGCGCACTTCGTCATCGGCGTCGAGCGCGGTCATCACCTCGTAGAGCCGGCGGCGCAGCGCCTTCGACAGCGCATTCATCGCTTCGGGGCGGTTGAGAGTAACGGTCGCGATGCCGTCGGCCATTTCGGTGAGGATGAGATCGGTCATGCGGCCCAGCCTAGCGGATAGGTTGCAGCTTGCAATCGGCCCGTCACTCGCGTTGAGTGCGCGCGAGAGACACGAGAGGAGACGCGCAGATGGCATTCCAACCCTTTGACCTCACCGGCAAGATGGCCGTGGTGACCGGCGGCAACGGCGGCATCGGGCTGGGCATGGCCGAAGGGCTCGCCGCCGCCGGGGCCGATGTCGCCATCTGGGGGCGCAACGCGTCCAAGAACGCCTCCGCTCTTGAGCGGCTAAAGGCGCATGGCACACGCGTCGAGGCGCTGGAGGTCGACGTGTCCGACGAGCAGGCCGTTGTCGATGCCATGGCGGAAAGCCTGTCGCGCCTCGGCCGGATCGACACCTGCATCGCCAATGCGGGCGTCGGCGGCGGCGCCCCGCTCACCGAGCAGACCACCGAACAGTGGCGCAAGGTCACTACGGTCAATCTCGACGCCGTTTTCTGGACCTTCCGCGAAGCATCGAAACACATGGTCGAGCGCTCGGAGAACGGCGAGAAGGGTGGTTCGCTGCTGGTCACCTCCAGCGTGTCGGCCATTCACGGCGCGCCGCAGAACCAAGCCTATGCCGCGACGAAGGCCGGGGTGCTGGCGATGGTGCGCGGCACGGCGGTGGAGCTCGCCCGTCACGGCATTCGCGCCAATGCGGTACTGCCCGGCTGGATCGCTACCGAAATGACCGAGCGCCTGCAAAACTGGGACGCATTCAACGAAAAGGCCATCGGCCGCGTCCCCATGCGCCGCTGGGGCGAAGGCGAGGATTTCGCCGGCATCGCCGTCTATTTCGCCTCGGATGCCAGCAAGTTCCACACCGGCGATTCGGTGGTAATCGACGGGGGTTATTCGATTTTCTGAACGGCCTGCCGAAAACTACAGCCGCCAGTCGATAGCGCCGCGATCTCGGCTTTCGAGAAACGCATTCGTCCGGCTGAACGGTTTCGACCCGAAGAAGCCGCGACGGGCAGATAGCGGGCTGGGGTGCGGGCTTTCGATGACGAGATGCCTCCCATCGCGCAATCCGGGAATGCGCTTGGCCTTGGCCTGCGCATGGCTGCCCCAGAGGATGAAAACGCTCGGCTCCGGGCGCGCCGCGACTGCTGCAACGCAGGCATCGGTGATGGCGTCCCACCCGCGCCCGGCATGGCTGCCCGCCCGCCCCGCCTCGACCGTCAGCGCGTTGTTGAGCAGCAGCACCCCCTGCCGCGCCCAGACCGACAGATCGCCATGCGTGGGCCGCACAATGCCGAGATCGCTTCCCAGCTCCTTGTAGATGTTCACGAGGCTCGGTGGGATTTTCACGCCTTCGGGCACGGCGAAGCACAGACCCATCGCCTGCCCCGGACCGTGGTAGGGGTCCTGCCCGAGAATGACGACCTTGACCGCATTGAGCGGAGTAAGTTCCAACGCCCTGAGACGACAACCGCGTGGGGGGTAGATCGTCTTGCCGGCGTCCTCTTCGGCGCGCAGCCACCCGCCGAGCCGCCGCGCTTCCTCGCTATCGAGGACCGGGTCGAGCGCCGGTTTCCAGCTATCGGGTATGGTTTCTGCCAAGGCCATCGTCCTGCGGGATCGAGCGAAGCGGCGAGACGTGGACGTTTCCGCCCCGTCACTTCGCTCGCGACCGAAAGGGATAGAGACAGGCACACCGATGAACCAGCACCCCTTCCCAGCAATCCCCAATCGGCCTAAGGCTCCGGCCCATGGCAGTGCATTTCCACGAAGAAGACCTCCCCGCAGGCGTGCTCGCCGATGGCCCCGTAGCTGTCGATACCGAAACGATGGGGCTGATTACCAAGCGCGACCGGTTGTGCCTGGTGCAGATCAGCGATGGCCAGGGCGACGAGCATCTCGTCCGCTTCGGGCCGGAGAGCAATTACGATGCGCCCAATCTCAAGGCTGTGCTGGGCGACCAGAACCGACTCAAGCTCTACCATTTCGCGCGCTTCGACCTCGCGGCGATCGAGCATTACCTCAGCGTGATGGCTGCGCCCTGCTATTGCACGAAGATCGCCAGCAAGCTGGTGCGCACCTATACCGACCGGCACGGGCTCAAGAACCTGGTCGACGAACTGCTCGGCGAGAGCATGTCCAAGGTCCAGCAAAGCTCCGACTGGGGCGGTCCGGACATCAACGAGGCGCAGCGCGAATATGCGGCGAGCGACGTCCGCTTCCTCCATCGCATGCGCGAGGAATTGAATCGGCGGCTCGAACGCGAAGGCCGAATGGACATGGCGCAGGCCTGTTTCGATTTCCTGCCCACTCGCGCCCGTCTCGATATCGCCGGCTGGGCGGATCACGACATCTTCAGCCACGCGTAAGGCGCGAAAGGGCAGGCCCTCGCCATGGTGTTCCGGCAGCGCAGGATCGAAACGGACGATGCGAAGGCGCTGCGGGGCCGGCGGCAGGACTGGGCCGAGCCCGGTGGGTCGCACGACAAGCTCGTGGGTTTCCTGGCCAAGGCACTTCCGATGGCAGTGGGCGTGCTCGCGGCCTTCATGGTCATCACGCCGCTCAGCCCGCGTGGCGAGATCAGTTTCCTGCTCGACCGGGACAAGGTCGCAGTGATCGATGAGCGCTTGCGGGTCGATAATGCGCTCTATCGCGGCGAGGACAATGACGGACGTCCGTTCTCGCTGACCGCCGGCGAGGCGGTGCAGCGGTCGAGCGCGGAGGGCATCGTGCGGATGAACGATCTGGTCGCCCGATTGCTGCTGAACGACGGGCCTGCGCGCGTCTCTGCCAATGGCGGGCAATATGAACTCGACGATCAGATCGTGTCGGTGAACGGCCCGCTGCTGATGGTGGCTGCCGATGGCTATCGCATGGTGGCGCGCGGCGTGTCGGTGAACCTTGCGGAGAAGACCGTGACCGGCGAAGGCGGTGTCGAGGGAGCCATTCCCGCAGGGACCTTCAGCGGGAATCGCCTCGATGCGGATCTCGAAGCCCGCACTATTTCCCTGTCCGGCAATGCGCGCTTGCGCATGGTGCCCGGAAAGCTGAGAATGCCGAATTGAGGATGCCCGAAATGACCAAGCTCGTTCCCACCATGACCCGCTGGGGCATCGCCGGTTTTTTGGCCACACTTGCTGCCGTCGGCGGGATGCAATTGCAGGCGCAGGCGATCGCGGGGCACAATTCCAACGCGCCCGTTTCCTACGCCGCCGACCGGATCGAGTTGCAGGACCGGCAGAACCGCGTGGTGCTGTCGGGTAGCGTCCGCATCACGCAGGCCGGACTGGCGCTCAACGCCGGTCGCACCATCGTCAATTATTCGGACGCGGGCAGCCTCCAGATCCAGCGGATCATGGCCACCGGCGGCGTCGATGTGCAGCGCGGCAACGAGCGGGCACGCGGCGACACTGCGGTCTACGACTTCAACCGGCGGATCATCACCATGGCCGGCAACGTCCGCCTCAATCGCGGCGGCGACACGCTGAACGGCGGGCGACTGGTTATCGACCTTGCGAGCGGCGTCTCCAGCGTGGACGGCAGCGCGAGCCGCTCGTCTTCGGTCACCGGACAAAGCTCGACCACTTCGGGTGGCCGCGTGACCGGGACCTTCTCCGTCCCCGAGAACTGAGGCGCAGCCCATGGAGGGGCTGACGATCGATTTGCGGCTGACCGAGCTGGTCGGCCGACGACCGCTCGACGATGAGCACTGGCGCGGGCTATCGGCGAACGACTGAAAAGTGCTCGACCGGTTGGCAGACGACCATCGCTGCCGCCCGGCCCTTCACCGGCTTCGCGGCGGGGAGCGGATAATCCCGAACAGCATCCGCAGGGGATGGGCCGGAAGCTTCCGCACCTCGACACTTGCCGCGCTTGCCAAACGAGCAGAACTTGCCCGCATCGCGCGAGATCTGGCTGAGGCGGACATTCCGATGGTCGCGCTGAAGGGGGCGTGGCTAGCGTGGACGGCCTATCCCGAACCCGGAATGCGGCCGTTGCGCGATCTCGACATTCTCGTTCCGCAGGACCGTGCGCTGGAGGCCCGTACTCGACTGCTCGCCCTCGGCTATGAGCAATGCGAGGAGACGGCGCTGCCGCTGGAGGAATGGACGGCACGCTTCAAACACCTGCCCGCACTTGCTTCGCGCGAGGGACATGTGGTCGAAATCCACACGCGGCTGTGGGACGACGACGGGCGCATGCCGTCGCATCCCATCGGCCTGCTCGAGCGGCGTGTCGAGAGCGCAGCCATGCCGGGCCTGTTCGTGCTCTCCCCAATAGACAATGTGATGCATCTGGCGGTCCATGCCGCATTCCATCGCTTCGACGGCGGACCCCTGATGCTGCTGGATTTCGCCACGCTGGCCGAGAAGGCCGACGCGCTGGACCTGCCCACCCTGTGGGATCGCGCCGCTCGCGAGGGGTGGGCCCGCCATGCGGCGCTTTGCATCAACGCCGCCGATCGGTGGACGCAGTCCGGAACGGCGGAGGCATTCGCATGTCCCGTCATATTGCCGGAGGAGATGCTATCCGACGTGCCGACCTTGATCGGAAAACCGCTTGACGCTCGCGAGAGCGACATCGCTACAGCCAAGCTGACCCGCAGGGACATCGGCGTGGGCGAGAAACTTCGCCGCGTTCTGGCTCGGCGCGAGCGTTACAACAGTTTGGCCGAGTATGGCAGCTGGGTCGGGGGCGAAGTCCGCAACACCTTCGCCAAGCGCGCAACACCCGGCGATCGCATGCGACACGATGCGGTCGCCCGGCTCGACGACTGGCTCCGCGCTTAACGACGCCCGGCACCTGCCAGCTGGGCGATATTGGTGAGGCCCTGCGCAAGCAACAGCTCGGCAGCCTGGCTGTTGGTCAGCAAATCGCGATGCATCTTGGTGAGGCCATGCGTCAGTCGGTCGAGCCGCCCCTTGCCGCGCCAGCGCGAGACCTGCTGGCCAATCTCGCGATCCTCCTTCCAGAAGATGCCCAGCCGCGCCTTCTCTCCCTTGTCGAGATCGCCATAGCCGCGCGATCCCAGCGCCGCCGCGATCCGGGCCAGTTGCGCCGCGCGCCGCTCGAACGCCAGCAGCACGCCGACCGGGTTAAGGCCGAGCTGCTTCATCCGCGCAATCTCCGGTGCGACCTTGGCGCTCTGTCCGCCCATCACCGCGTTGACGAGCGGCATGAAGCCGTCCTCCTCGCTCACCGCGCCGACCGCGTCGAGGTCTTCGGCGGTCGCGGGTTTCGGGCTCTGCGGGCTGGCGTCGAGATAGGTGGCGAGCTTGGTCACTTCGCTTTGCGCCAGCCGCACATCGAGATTGGCGCCGCGTGCCACGCGCTCCGCCAGATCGCCGCCGAGCCGCACGCCCGCCGCATCGCCCATCGCGCGCACGCTCTGCGAAACCGAGCGTAGGTCGGGCGGGTAGAACAGCGCCACGACGGCATCCTTGCGCTTTTCGAGCAGCTTGGCGGAGCGCGACTTGTCGGTGGCGGATGTGGCGACGACAATGACTGGGCACGCTTCGCCCGCGCCCATGTCGCCGGTTTCGAGCAGCGTTTTCAAAGCATCATGCGCCTCGTCGCCGCTGGCCCTGACCCAGATGTGGCGCTTGTCGCCGAACAGCGAGGTAGAGCGTGCTTCATCGCCCAGCCGGGCGGGATCGCCGCGCAAGTCGGCGCCGCTCATTTCCACGCGCTCGCCCGGTTCGGGTAGCCAGCTGGCGAGATCGCTGGCGGCCGCGCTCGCCCCGGCTTCGTCCTGGCCGCAGAAGAAGAACACGCCGCAGTCCTGCGCAGCGTTGCGGCCCTTGGCAGCGAAATCCTTGCTGGTGAGCTTCACGAGTCCCCGCGCAGCGTCAGCGCCACGCGCGTCACGATCCGCTGCGCCACATCCTCGGCCAGATTCTCGAGCGCGGTCTGCTCGGCGGCAATGGTGGCATATTCGCTGGAGACGACATCGATCCCGGCATCGGAGCCCGCGGTCGCATCCAGTACGATCTCTCCGCTGGCAAGGTCGATCAACTGGTAGCGCGCGCGCAAGGTGCGCCGCTCGCGGCTGACGGTATCGTCGCGCAGGATGGCGAGCCCTTCGAGCTGATCATCGAGCCGGACGTCGAGGCGATATTGCGGGCTGGCCGCGCCTGCCGCGCCTAGCCGGTCGTTCAGCGCGTTGCGAACCAGCCAACCGGCCTGCCCCTCGATCGGCGCGACATCGACTGCGGCCAGTCCGCGCGCCACTGCGCCATCGCCGCCGCCCGCATACATGGGCGAAAGGCCGCAAGCGGTCAGCAGCAGGGCGGAGAAAGAGGCGAGAAGCGCGCGCATCACGTGACGATATTCACCAATCTGTCGGGCACGACAATGATCTTGCGGATTTCGGCGCCGTCGATCGAACGCTGCACCTTCTCAGATGCCAGCGCCATCGCTTCGAGATCCTCCTTCGCCGCGCCCTTCGGAGCGGTGAGCGTGTCGCGCAGCTTGCCCTTGTGCTGGACCGCGATAGTGACTTCGTCCTCGACCAGCAGCGCCGGATCGACTTCGGGCCAGGGCGCGTCGGCGACGAGACCGTCCATGCTTATGCCCGCCCAGGCTTCCTCGGCAAGGTGCGGCATCATCGGCGCGACCAGCTGGACCAATGTGCGGATTGCAGCGGAGCGACTGGCCGAAGACGCTGCCTTTTCGACCGCGCCGGTGAGTTCATAGATGCGCGCAACCGCCTTGTTGAACCCCAGCGCCTCAATGTCGTCCGCGACGGCAGCCACAGTCTGGTGCGTCTTGCGGTCGAGCGCCTTGTCCTCGCCCTGCGCGCCAGCGTCATGCGCCGCGAACAGCCGCCACAACCGGTGTACAAAGCGGCTGCAACCCTCGATCCCTGCTTCCGACCACGGCAGGTCGCGTTCGGGCGGGCTGTCGGAAAGCATGAACCAGCGCACTGCGTCTGCGCCGTAGCTGTCGATGATCGTGTCGGGGTCGACGACGTTCTTCTTCGACTTCGACATCTTGATGACGCGGCCGATCTCGACCTCGCCGCCATCGGCAGTCAGCAGCGCGCGATCGGCCTCGCGGCTGATTTCGTCAGGCGCGTAATAGACGGTCTTGCCGCCTTTTTTCCGGCTGTAGGTCTCGTGCGTGACCATGCCCTGTGTGAAGAGCGAGCCGAATGGCTCCTTCACCTCGATCCGCCCCATATGCGCCAGCGCGCGGGTCCAGAAGCGGGCGTAGAGCAGGTGCAGAATCGCATGTTCGATGCCGCCGATATACTGCTCGACCGGCAGCCACTTCGCGACTTCCTCAGCGTCGAAGGGCCTGTCGTCGGGCTGGCTGGCGAAACGCAGGAAATACCAGCTTGAGTCTACGAAAGTGTCGAGCGTGTCGGTCTCGCGCTCCGCCTTGCCGCCGCACTTGGGGCAATCGACATGCTTCCACGTCGCATGGCGCAGCAGCGGGTTGCCGGGCGTCTGGAAATCGACATCCTCGGGCAAGGTGATCGGCAAACTTTCCTTGGGCGCGGGCACCACGCCGCAGGCATCGCAGTGGATGAAGGGGATGGGCGTCCCCCAATACCGCTGGCGAGAGACGCCCCAGTCTCGCAGGCGCCAGACGGTCTTGCCCTGTCCCCGGCCCTGCTCCTCGATGCGGCGGATGATCTCGCGCTTGGCGTCCTCGACGCTCATGCCGTCGAGGAAATCCGAATTGACGATCACACCCTCGCCCGCCTCCGCCTCGCCATCGAATCGCTTGCCAGCCTCTTCGACGCTTGGGGCAACGACGCGCGGAATGGCGAGGTCGTATTTCGTCGCGAATTCGAAGTCGCGCTGGTCATGGCCGGGCACCGCCATGATGGCGCCGGTGCCGTAATCCATCAGCACGAAGTTCGCGATGTAGACCGGCAAATCCGCGCCGGTGAAGGGGTGCTTGGCGGTGATGCCAGTGTCGAAGCCTAGCTTTTCCGCGGTTTCGAGTTCGGCAGCCGTCGTGCCGCCGCGCTTGCACAGCGCGATGAACTGACGCGCTTCCTCGCTGTCGATCGCTTGCGCCACCGGATGGTCGGCGGCGACCGCGACGAAGCTCGCGCCGAATATCGTGTCTGGGCGCGTGGTGTAGACCGGCAGCTTCTCGCCATTGGACAGGTCGAAGCTGAATTCGAGACCCTTCGACTTGCCGATCCAGTTTTCCTGCATCAGCCGGACCTTGTCGGGCCAGTTCTCGAGGCTCCCCAGGCCCTCCAGCAGTTCCTCGGCGAAGTCGGTGATCTTGAGGAACCACTGGTTGAGCTTGCGCTTCTCGACTTCCGCGCCGCTGCGCCAGCCCTTACCATCGATCACCTGCTCGTTGGCGAGCACGGTCATGTCGACCGGGTCCCAGTTGACCTCGCTCTCCTTGCGATAGACGAGGCCCGCTTCGTACAGGTCGATGAACAGCGCCTGCTCGTGGCCGTAATAGTCGGGCTCGCAGGTCGCCAGCTCGCGGCTCCAATCGAGCGCGAAGCCGAGGCGCTTCAGCTGCGCCTTCATGTGCTCGATATTGTCGCGGGTCCAGCCGCCCGGATGCACGCCCTTCTCCATCGCGGCGTTTTCCGCCGGCATGCCGAAGGCGTCCCATCCCATGGGGTGCAGCACCTCGTGCCCGGTCGCCTTCTTGTAGCGTGCCAGCACGTCGCCCATCGTGTAATTGCGCACGTGGCCGATATGGATGCGCCCCGAAGGATAGGGAAACATCTCCAGCACGTAGCTCTTGGGCTTGGGAGAATCGCTGTCGGCGCGGAAGGTCTGCGCCTCCTCCCACGCATTTTGCCAGCGCGCATCGGCACTGGCGGGATCGAAACGGGTATCGCTGCTCATGCGAGCGGCCTTACCCGTTTTGCGCGTGATTTAAAGGCGGTTTAGCTGACGGCCTGGCGGCGCAATTCGCGCGCCTTGGTCAGGATGATGTCTTCCAGCTTCTGTACGGTCGCGGCCTGCACCGGTGCATCGACCCAGCCACCGCCCTGCGCGACCTGGCGGCTGGCGGCGACCCGCAGCGCATCGGCGCGCAGATCCTGGTCGAGGATGGTGATCGTCACCTTCACGCGCTCGCCCGGATTGCTGGGGTTGGCGTACCAGTCGGTCACGATCACGCCGCCATTGCTGTCCGCCTGCAGCAGCGGGGCGAAGCTGACGGCTTCGAGCGAGGCGCGCCAGAGGTAGGAATTCACCCCGATCGTGGTGACCTGCGAGGCGGCCAGATCTGCCTCGGGCCGCTCGCCGCCACCGCAGGCTGCAAGAGTGGCACTGGCGGCCAGCGCCATGGCGAGGGTGGCAGGGGGGGGGAGATTGGCGCTCATGTTCATCCTTAGCATTTCCAGCCGCTCTTCCACGGCGATGTTCTTTCCGGCTCTATAAAGCCTGAGAGGGCACGGGCAAGTTTTCCCAACCGCCCGCACCGTTCTGCCACGGGCAGCCGTGAATGCGTCCTGAATTTCCAGGCCGCCGAAGCCTTTGTGGGCAAAGCGCAACACTTTCTCGCAATCGAAAGGCGGGCCCTGTGGAAAAGCTGGCCATGCGTGCAATGCGTCCATAGATTGCCAAAACGATAACGGCTGCGGAACGAGTCGCGTCAGGGTACATTAAGGCCCTGTTCGGTAAATTCCGATATTTCCGATGGCCGCCGACAGGGAAGAGTGAACGGATAATGGGACGCAAGGTCAACAGCATCAGCGCAAGGCGGGCGATCCCCGTGGCGTTGGCCGCTGCCGGGCTTGCACTGGCCATTCCGGGCGCGGGCCTTGCGGTCGGCACAGGTAATAGCGCGATCGAAGCGGCCGATATCGTATCGCTGCCTTTCACCCCCGCCAATATCGATCCGCAGCTGGCCCGCCAGGTCGCCGCGATCATCGGCGAGGATGGCTTACGCTTCACTCCCGCCACCAAGATCCAGCGCCAGGCCGAGCGCACGGTCACCGTGGCCGTGCGGGTCGACGATGCGACTGCACGGGCGATTTCCTTCCGCACCGCGCCCACCTCCGTCGGTGCAGAGCAGGGCCGGGAGCGCGCGCTCGAAATCGCGCCGACTCGCTACAATCTGGGCATCGCCCGCGGTTATCAGGGCTTCGCCCAGCCGGAGAAGACTGCGACGCTGCCAACTGGCGTACGTGATCTGTCGATGCCCGACCTGTCGACCTATCGCCCGGCGGAAGAAACCTCCGGCAAGCCGAGTCGATTCGGATCGCGCCTTGCGATCGAGAGCGACAGCAAGGCCGGACGCTCGCCCCGCACCCTGGAAGGCCTCGGTGAACAGAGCGTCGATCTGCAGGGTTCGTATCGTGTGAAGGGCAATCTCAACGTGACCGCAGGTGTCCGCCTGTCTCAGGATCGCAATCGCCTCTCGCCGCTGACCGACGGGGTCGAGGACGACCAGGCCGTCTACGTCGGGACGCAGCTGCGCTTCTGATCGGGCTTTAGCCCTCCCCAACAGATTGAATACGATTGTTCGGAGCCCTCGCGCCGCCGAATGGCTTTGCGTGCTATCGATTCTCTGCCAAGACCGTTGCAAACGCTACGGAAAGCTTGGGAGAGCGAAATATGGGACGTGTTGCTATCGTAACCGGAGGAACGCGCGGAATCGGGCGCGCGATCTGCGAACGGCTACGTGACGAGCGTGGCTACACCGTCATCGCGAACTACGCCGGCAATGACGATGCGGCGAAGAAGTTCACCGACGACACCGGCATCCCGACGGTCAAGTTCGACGTCGGCGATTACGAGGCCGTGCAAGCCGCGTGCAAGACCGTCGAAGAAAAGCACGGACCGATCGACATCGTCGTCAACAATGCAGGCATCACGCGCGACGGCACGCTCCTCAAGATGAGCTACGAGGATTGGGACGCAGTCATGCGTACAAACCTTGGCGGATGCTTTAATATGGCCAAGGCTTGCTTTCCCGGGATGAAGGAGCGCGGCTGGGGGCGCATTGTGAACATCGGTTCGATCAACGGGCAGGCAGGGCAATACGGCCAGGTCAATTATGCCGCCGCCAAGTCCGGCATCCACGGCTTCACCAAGGCGCTGGCGCAGGAAGGCGCGCGCTTCGGCATTACGGTCAACGCCATCGCTCCGGGCTATATCGACACGGACATGGTCGCCGCCGTGCCCGAGCCGGTGCTGGAGAAGATTGTCGCCAAGATTCCCGTCGGCCGCCTCGGCAAGGCGAGCGAGATCGCGCGCGGCGTGAGCTTCCTGTGCTCCGAGCATGCCGAATTCGTCACCGGCTCGACGATGAGCATCAACGGCGGGCAGCATATGTATTAAGCGCCGCGAACCTGCGAACCGGGTGCCACCGCTGGCCACCCTAGCCAAAAATTTCGTGGGCGCGGGGGCTCGTGGTTTGTAAGGGGAGCGCGATGATTCCCCCTTACCATCCGCCGAAGAAATACTCCGTCCGCATCGCCGGGCATCGTACGTCGATCAGTCTCGAGCCGCTGTTCTGGGAAATGCTTGGCAAGGCGGCGTATGCCCGCGCGCAGTCGATCAATGCGCTGGTCGCGGAGATCGACGCCGAGCGTATTCAGGCCGACAATCCACCCGGCCTCGCCGGTGCGATCCGGATCTGGCTGGTCACCCACGAAAAAAGCGGCTGGATCGCTCCTGCCGCTCTTCCGTCCGGCAACTAGCCGGAAACTGATCGTGCCGCGTCAGTACTTCGCGGTGGCATCGCTTGCCGGATATGTCTCGTCGAGCGCTTCGTCGGTCGAACTCATCCGGTCGTGCGAGGCGGTCGACGCTGACCCGGCATTGCGAAACGAGCCTTCCGGTTCGCCGCCGGCAAATGCGACGCCGTTTTCATCGACACGAATCTTTTCGTAATAGCGATATCCGGCATAGCCGAGGCCGCCGAGGGCGAGAAGCTTGAGCAACATGATTACGACTCCTTGAATTGGGTTACCCCAAAACAACGAGCGCGCGGCGGGAAAGGTCCTGAGGTTGTGCTCAGTCGTCGCCCACACGTTCGATATCAGCGCCGACCAGCTGGAGTTTTTCCTCAAGCCGCTCGTAACCGCGGTCGAGGTGGTAGAGGCGACGGACCGTCGTCTCACCCTGTGCTGCCAGCCCGGCGATCACCAGGCTCATCGAAGCGCGCAAGTCCGTCGCCATGACTTCCGCCCCGGTCAGCTCGCAGGGACCGCGCACGATCGCGGTGCGTCCTTCGGTTTCGATATCCGCGCCCATCCGGGCCAGTTCGGGCACATGCATGAAGCGATTCTCAAAGATCGTTTCCTTGAGAATGCTGGTACCTTCGGCCTTGCACAACAGGCTCATCAGCTGCGCCTGCATGTCGGTTGCCAGGCCCGGGAAAGGCGCCGTTGTGAGATTGTGGGCCTTGAGCGGTCCGTTGGCGGCGATTTTCACGCCATCCTTCTCGGTTTCGACCTCGACACCGATGTTACGCAAGGCATGCAACGTCGAGCCCATGTCGCCCGCATCCGCGCCTTGCAGCATCACCTCGCCGCCCGTGATCGCTGCGGCGCAGGCGTAGGACCCGGCTTCGATCCGGTCGGGCATGACGCGATAAGTCGCCCCGTGGAGCTTCTTCACGCCGTGGATCGTCAGTTCGGATGTACCCACCCCCTCGATCTCCGCACCCATGGCGGTGAGCAGATTGCACAGGTCGACGATTTCCGGTTCGCGCGCGGCATTGCGCAGCACGCTGGTGCCATTGCACAGTACCGCGGCCATCACCGCATTCTCGGTCGCACCGACCGACACCACCGGGAAATCGAAATCACCGCCCGGCAGGCCGCTATCGGGTGCACTGGCCTTCACGTAGCCTTGCGCCAGTTCGATCTGCGCGCCGAACGCTTCCAGCGCCTTCAGGTGCAGGTCGATCGGCCGGTTGCCGATGGCGCAGCCGCCGGGTAGCGAAACCGTCGCTTCGCCGGTGCGCGCCAGCAGCGGGCCTAGTACGAGGATCGAGGCGCGCATCTTGCGCACGAGATCGTAAGGCGCGACCGAGCTGGTGATGCGCATGGCCTCCAGCGTGACGTTCCGCCCGAATTCCTCCGGCCGCTTGCCGGGAATCGTGTGGCTGACGCCGAATTGCGTCATCAGATGCTGGAAGCCATCGATATCCGCCAGCCGCGGCAGGTTGCGCAGGGTCACCGCCTCTTCGGTCAGCAGTGCACAGGGTATCAGCGTGAGCGCGGCATTTTTCGCGCCCGAAATGGGAATGGTCCCGGAAAGGCGATTGCCGCCGCGTACGATCAGTTTGTCCATGCCGTCTCCTTAGTCGCACGCGCGCTGCTGGCAAGCGTCACACCGTTGTTACAAAAAGCGTCCAGCGGGGCCGCGCGCTTAACCTATGGCAATTGACCCCCTTCGATAGCGGACCTACGCCCTCGCCCATGACCCACCACGAAACTTCGCAGCATAAACCGATCAGGAAGGCGGTGTTTCCCGTCGCCGGCCTGGGCACTCGCTTCCTTCCCGCGACCAAGGCCATCCCTAAGGAGCTTCTCCCCATCGTCGACCGCCCGCTGATCCAGTATGCGGTGGACGAGGCGCGCGAGGCGGGGATCGAGCAGATCATTTTCGTCACCGGCCGTGGCAAGACCGCGATCGTCGAACATTTCGACGTCGCCTACGAGCTTGAATCGACCATGGAAGAGCGCGGCAAGGACATGACCGTGCTCGACCCGACACGCGCGACGCCGGGCGATATCATCACCGTGCGCCAGCAGGTGCCGCTGGGTCTCGGCCACGCGATCTGGTGCGCCCGTGCCATCGTTGGCGACGAGCCCTTCGCCATCCTTCTGCCCGATGAACTGATGGTCGCGCAGAAGGGCGGCGGGACCGGCTGCATGAAACAGATGGTCGACGCCTACAACGAAGTCGGCGGCAATCTGATCTCGGTGCTCGAAGTGCCCCAGGACGAGGTTTCCAGCTATGGCGTGATCGCACCGGGCGAAACCAAGTCGGACACGCTCACCGAGGTTACCGGCCTGGTCGAGAAGCCGCCCGTCGCGGATGCGCCGTCCAACAAGATCATCTCCGGCCGCTACATCCTCCAGCCCGAAGTGATGCGCGTGCTGGAAGACCAGGAAAAGGGCGCGGGTGGAGAAATCCAACTGACCGATGCCATGGCCCGGATGATCGGCAACCAGGCTTTCCACGCCGTGACCTTTGCCGGCCGCCGCTTCGACTGCGGCAGCAAGACCGGCTTCGTCGAAGCGACGCTGGCGCTGGCGCTGGAGCGCGATGACATGGGCGCCGAAATTCGCACCATGGCCGAGCGGTTGCTGGCCGAATAGGGCGACACTTGGGCGACAAAGGCGACACCCTGTCGCCCGACGACGCTCAGCCTTATACCATTGTAGTTTAAGCACTTTTACTTGGACTTGCCGCGAGGGTTTTGGGGACCCTCCCCCGGGGGGGCACCCCTTCGAAGTCGCGCCAGCGATTGACTTGCCGGCTAGCACTGGCCTTCGGCTGTAGGACAGCCCGAATTCGAGCGCATGCAAACAAAAGGGGGCGCCGAAGCGCCCCTTCGTATTTGATGTTACCGTAGCTCAGGCGTCCGGCTTGTCGCGCTCGCTCTTTGGCTTGGCCGATGTGTCGGGCTTGGTGTCGACTTCCTCCACCTGCTCGGCAATGTCGTCGAGCACTTCGGCGAGGCGCGGGGTCTTCTTGGGAGCCTCGGCCTGCGCCGGACCCTTCACCAGCCCGTCGAGCGAAGAGCCGTCCAGCCCCAGCTCCTTCATCAGCCCGTCGAGGACCGGGGCCTGCGCGCGGTAGGCCAGCGCTGCGCTGACCGCGTCGGTCGCGAGGTTGCCCGAGCCGCCGCCCGGTCCGCCCGCACCGCCGGACGACTTGCCGCCACCGTTGGTGAGGCCGTCGACCTGCACGATCTTGATGCTCTCGATCGCTTCCATTGGCTTGGCGCTCTCGCGCACCAGGTCGGGCATGACCTTGAGTAGCGCCAGCTTGGTCTGCAGGCTGATCTGGTCAGAGGAGAGGATGTTCGCCGCCTCGTTGATCGCCCGCTGACCGGCAGCCTCAACTTCGAAGCGCACGCGGGCGGCTTCGGCCCGCAGCTTCTCGGCCTCGGCCTCGCCCTGCGCTTCGAGGCGCAGCGCTTCGGCGCGGTTGGTGGCGGCGTCTTTCTCCGCCTCGGCCTCGACGCGGACGCTGATCGCATCGCGTTCCGCCTGCTTGGAGGCTTCGATCAGTTCGATGCGCTTCTGACGCTCGGCGATTTCGGTTTCGCGGCTGGTTGCGACCTGTTCTTCGGCAGCGACCGCCTTGGCACGCGCCTCGTCGGCTTCGGCCTTGGCCTGGCTTTCCTCGCGGGACTTGTTCTGGACCGCGATCTGCTGCTCCTGCCGGGCGATCTCGAGCGCGCGCTGCTGGTCGATCCGCGCCTCTTCGACGAGCCGGTCGGCCTCGATCTGCTGGGCGTCGACCTGCTTCTTCGCCTCGATCCGCGCAGCATCGGCCTCGCGGGTCCGCTCGGCCTGTTCGCGGGCGATTTCCGAGCTTTGCGCGGCACGCCGGACCTCGACCTCGCGCTCCTGCTCCAGCCGCGCATATTCGGTGTCGCGGCTGATCTGGAAGCTGCGCGCATCGGCCTCGAGGTTCTTGGCCTCCATCTGCACGCGCGTATCCTGCTCGATATCGTTGCGCAGTTTCTTGCGCGCCTCGATCTGCTCGGTCAGCTTGGTGAGACCTTCGGCGTCGAAGGCGTTGTTGGCGTTGAAGTGCTCGATGCTGGTCTGGTCGAGCCCGGTCAGCGAGACCGACTCCAGTTCCAGCCCGTTCATGGCGAGATCGTTGGACGAAACCTGCTGCACCTTCTGGACGAAGTCGGCACGCTGTTCGTGCAGCTCGTTCATGGTCATCCCCGCCGCGACCGAGCGCAGCGCATCGACGAACTTGCCCTCGACCAGGTCCTTCAGCATTTCCGGCTGCATCGTGCGCTGGCCGAGCGTCTGCGCGGCCATGGCGATAGCCTCGCTATCGGGCTTCACCCGGACATAGAATTCCGCCTTCACATCAATCCGCAGGCGGTCGAGCGTGATGAGCGCTTCGCCGTCGCGGCGGATGACCGAAAGCACCAGCGTGTTCATGTTCACCGGCATGGTCTCATGAAAGATTGGGAAGACGAGTGCTCCCCCGTTCATCACGACCTTTTCGCCGCCGACACCTGTCCGCACGAATGCCGTCTCTTTGGATGCCCGGCGGTACATCTTGAGGAAAAATGTGAGAATGATGAGTCCGAGGACGACGAGACCGCCGAACCATACTACCGACAAACCTAAGATACTTTCCATTACCCCTCCTTCTTACGAACTGTGAGTTGGCGACAGGCGGCGCTCGGCGAGCGCGGTCGCATAGAACTGGTTGCCCTCGCGGCGGACGAGCAGCACCTCGTCACCGGCGTGGATTTCGGACGATACCTCGTGCGGCTCCACCATCACGTGATGGGTCTGCCCATGGATGTCCTTCACCTTGGCGCGGGCGGGCGAGTTAACGCGCGCCACACCGTCGGTGATCGTCGCCCGGCGTCCGATGAGGCTTTCCGTGCTGACGGCCGTCGTGTGATCCTTGGGCATCACATGCCCCAGCGGCCGCGCGAAGACGCCCGTCACGGGTACGGCTGCCACCCCGGCGAACAGGGCCGCCAGCCAGCTATAGAGCGGGCTGCCGGTGAGGCTTTCCGCAAGTTCCTGGATCGACAGGCCGATGCCGGCGAACAGCAACAGGAACAGCGCCAGCCAGATGGTCAGCGGCACGCGCCCGATGCCGAGCAGCGTAAGCAGCCCGTCGAACATACTGGCGTCCGGCATGCCGTCGGCATCGCCGCCCGCATCGAGATCCGCATCGCCCAAATCCGCGACACCGATCAGCTGGACGACGGCCAGGACGAGCATCACCACCAACGCCGCCGCAAAGGGCAGGTTGTGCGGTTCGAGCAATGTCATGTGACCCCCTTCCGAATGCGCAGGACTACCCGTCTCCGACCGGGCCGAAAGCGCGTCGTCCTACTGTTGTAACCATGTGGAACACTTAGCAGAAAACGCGCGAATTGGCGAGGAGAATCGGAATTCGCGCGTACGATTTTCGCCGCGATTACTGGGCGCGAGTTGTGGCGCGACTTGGACCGCGACCCCGCCGCGAGCGTCGGGACTTCAGGCGGCGGTGAAGCGCAGCGGCAGCGTCTTCAAACCGCCGACGAAAGTCGATTTCGACCGTGCCGGTTCGCCTGCCAGTTCGATGCTGTCGATCCGGTCGAGCAGGGTTTCGAACAGGATGCGCATCTCCAGCCGGGCGAGATGCAGGCCGAGGCACTGGTGCGCGCCGGCCCCGAAGGCGAGGTGGCGGTTGGGGCTTCGCGCTGCATCGAACTTGCGCGGATCGGCGAACACGCTGGGATCGTGGTTAGCGGCGACATAGTTCATCATCAGCCAGTCGCCTTTGGCGATCGCCTGCCCGCCGACTTCGGTGTCTTCCGCCGCCGTGCGCATGAAATGCTGCACCGGAGTGGTCCAGCGGATGGCTTCCTCGACGATCCCGCCGAGCAGCGACCGGTCGGCCTTGACCCGCGCCCATTGCTCGGGGTCCTGCGCCAATGCGAGCATGGCGCCCGCCGTGCTGGCGCTGGTAGTGTCGTGGCCGGCAGCGGCAAGGATGATGTAATAGCCCATCATGTCGCGATCGTTGAGCGGTTCCCCGTCGATCACTGCATTGGCGATCGTGCTCGCCACATCGTCGGTCGGATTAGCCCGCCGTTCCGCCGTCAGCTTGGCGAAATAGGCTTCGAAATCCGCGACGGCTCCGGCCACCAGCTGGGTGACGGCCTCGGGCGGCAAATCCTTGATGCCCGACTGGTTGAGATCGTCGTCCTGTCCGCCGAACAACTGCTGGGTCAGCATCAGCATGCGCGGCTCGTCCTCCTCGGGCACGCCCATGATCTGCATGACGACATGCAGCGGATAGGGCGCGCTGACGAGCTTGCAGAAATCCGCTTCCGGCCCAGCCGCAATCAGCCGATCGACTGCATCCTGCGCAATCCCGCGAATCTCGTCTTCGACAGTGCGCAGGTTCTTGGGCATGAACCAGTCCTGCGTCAGCTTGCGATATTTACGGTGCGTATCGCCGTCGAAGGTGACGAGGCTGGCAACGAGGTGTTCGCTGCCGCCGGTCATCGCCTTGGCGAATTCGATCCCCTCGGTCAGGCTGAAGACCACCGTGTGCGGGTTGTTGAGGAAGGTCGCATTGTCCTTCGACATGCGCATCACATCGTCATAGCGGGTGACCAGCCAGAAAGGCGGATGGGCATGGTCGTTCTGCGATTCGACCCAGGCGACCGGATTTTCCTCGCGCAGGCGGTCGAACGTATCGAGCAGCAGATCCCATGCGGCGTAGCTGGCCGGATCGATGACCGTCCGGGCAGTGGCGGGGTCAAGCGTGGGCCGGTCCCTGGTCGCCATCACGCCTGCTCCGTCTGTTCTTCGGCCTTGCGTTGGTACTCGTCGCGCAGCTCGCGCTTGTAGAGCTTGCCATTCGCCTCGCGCGGCAGGTCGGGGCGGAAGTCGAACAGCTTGGGCATCTTGATCTTGGCGAGGCTGGGCGCGAGGAAATCGCGCAGCTCCGTCTCGAGCTCGTCGCCGGCCTCGCCCATATCCATCGGCTGTACCACGGCGACGACCTTCTCGCCGAAATCGGGGCAGGGGGCGCCGATCACGGCAGCGTCCATCACCTTGTCATGTGTGACGAGCAGGTTTTCGATCTCCTGCGGATAGATATTCACCCCGCCGCTGATGATCATGTGGCTCTTGCGGTCGGTGAGGTAGAGATAGCCATCCTCGTCCACGTGGCCGATATCGCCCAGCGTCATCCAGCCCTTAGGATGCATCGCCTCGCGCGTCTTCTCCGGGTCGTTGTGATAGGTCGGGATGAGGTCGTTTTCGAAGTAAAGCAGCCCGTCCTGTCCGGCAGGCACTTCCTCGCCGTTCTCGTCGCAGACATGCAGTGTGCCGTGGATCGCCTTGCCGACGCTGCCGGGATGGTCGAGCCAGTCTTCCGCCTTGATCAGCGTCATGCCGATGCCTTCGGACCCGGCGTAATATTCGTTGATGATCGGTCCCCACCATTCGATCATCTCGCGCTTGATCGGGACCGGGCAAGGTGCTGCCGCGTGGAGCGCGCGCTGGTGGCTCGACAGATCGTATTTCGTGCGAACCGATGGATCGAGCTTGAGCATGCGGACGAAATGCGTCGGCACCCACTGGCTGTCGGTCACCTTGTATTTCTCGATCGTCGCTAGCGCGCTTTCGGGATCGAATTTCTCCATCACCACGACCGTGCCGCCGAGGCGATGCGCGGTGGTGCACCAGCCGAGCGGGGCGGCGTGATAGAGCGGCGCGGGCGAAAGATAGACCATCGATCCATCGGCCGGCATGCCTGCCCCCATCACTGCCAGGCCGACGAGCGGGTTCACCGCCTGGATGTCGTCATCCGCCGGAGGCGCGGGTCGCACACCCTTGGGCCGCCCGGTCGTGCCGCTGGAATAAAGCATGTACTGCCCGGGCAACTGGTCCGCGATCGGCTCTGCGGGCTGGGCTGCGAGCGCATCCTCCAGTCTCTCGTCGCCTTTGCCGCCAGCAATCAGCATGGGGATATCCGGGCACTCGCCGCGGATGTCGCCGAGCACGTCGTCGAAATAGGTCGAGGTGAGCAGCAGCTTCGTATCGCTGTCCTGCAGGATGTAGCAGATCTCCGGCGCGGTCAGGCGGGTGGAGATCGGCACCATCATGATGCCGCTGCGCTGCGCCCCCCAGACCATCTGGAGATAATGCGGGCTGTTCTCCATCAAGATCGCGACGTGATCGCCGCGGCCCAATCCGCGCGCGCGCATCAGCTGGGCGAAGCGATTGGCATAGGCATCGAGCTCACCGTATGTGACGGTCTCTCCGCTCGAGGCCATGATAAGGGCGGGATGGTCGGGGCGCGCCTGCGCGTGAACGATCGGGTGCATGGGCTTCCTCTCTTCTCGGCCGGTCCGCATCTATCGGCGGGACTCGTCCGGTTGCCGGATGAAACCTACCTGACATGCACACATGAGCAAGGAAAATTGGGGCACATGAGAAAAGGGGCCGCGGATCGCTCCGCAGCCCCTTTACATCAATCCCGAAAGGCGTTTGCCTTATTCGTCGCCGCCGCCCTGGCCGCCTTCACCCATGGCGAGGGCATAGGCGCGCTGCGCTTCCGATTCGACCATGTAGGGAACCGGATTGACCGGCTTGCCGGCGATGCGGACTTCATAATGCAGGTGCGGGCCGGTCGAACGGCCGGTCGAACCGACGTAACCGATCAGCTGGCCCTTCTTGACGCGCGTCCCCGAAGTAACGGCGATGTCCGACATGTGGGCGAAACGCGTCTGCAGGTCTGCGCCATGTTCGATCGAAACATACTTGCCGTAGCTGGAGAACCACTCGGCCTTGCTGACGTAGCCGTCGGCAGTGGCGTAGATCGGCGTTCCGGTCGGCGCGGCGAGATCGACGCCATTGTGCGAGCGACGGCCGCCGAGCACTGGATGGGTGCGCATGCCGTAATCGCTGGTCAGGCGGGTATCGTCGAGCGGCATGCGGCTCGGCACCGAAACCACCGCCTGCGCCGGTGCGGGGCGATCCAGTTCTTCCCACTTGGCGAACAGCTGCTGGAACTGCGCGTCGTCACCCTTCTCGGTAACGCCGGAAACCTTCGACATGTCGATGGCGCCAACTGCAGCGGCGGTGTTCGTTTCGCCGGCATGTGCCGGTGCGGCGGCGATGGTAAGTCCTGCAGACATGATCGCCAGTGCAAGCGTGGTGCGCTTGTTTGCCATTGCTAAACCCGTCCGACGCCTCAGGGCGCCTTTTCCCTGCGATCGTCCACGCCGTCCCTGACGTTCGATCGCTTTTTTCAGTCACTGCCGGAACCCCCCGGCGTCTCGTGAGTATTGGGTAACGGCGAAGAAGTTAATGAGGCAATAGGCCCGTAGAACTCCAGCGGTAGGCCGCCTGCCAAACGCGCCGAGTCGTTGAATGGCGGCTTCAGACCCCCCGAAAAGTGAATTCGGACAAGATTTTGCCACGTTTTGGGCGGGCTTTCGTCGCGCTTGGCGCACAGCTCGTGGAAGTGCCTTGACCCGATGCCCACGTGGCGAATCTCGTCGTCAAGGATTCGCTGGAGGATTT
This sequence comes from Qipengyuania sp. 902, assembly GCF_051195295.1. Lineage (NCBI taxonomy): Bacteria > Pseudomonadati > Pseudomonadota > Alphaproteobacteria > Sphingomonadales > Erythrobacteraceae > Qipengyuania > Qipengyuania sp. 902. The sequence goes on from NZ_JBNJLJ010000001.1 coordinate 545,251, forward strand.
TCGCGCCGTTCTCGTCACCCTGCGCGCGCACGCGCTCCAGCGTCGCGGGCGTTACATCGAGGCCCCGCGCTTCGAGGACCATCGGCACGATCGCGAGCCGCGCGGTCACGTCATGCGCCGTGTCCTGCGCTGCGCTCCACAAGCCATCGTGGACCGGCAGCGCGCCATACGCCGAGCCGAGCGACTCCAGCTTTCGCGCGAGCAGCGCGAAATGCATCGCCTCGTCCGCGGCGACCGAGAGGAAGTCGGACACGAAGCCCTCACCCATAGATTCGCCGAAGCGGCCCGCCATATCGAGCGCAAGGTCGATGGCAACGAATTCGATATGCGCGAGCGAATGCCACAGCGCGATGCGGTTGCGCTGCGATCCCATCTTGCCGCGCTTGGGCATCTCGCGCGGCGGGAGGAGTTCGAGATTTTCCGGCCAGGCAGGCCGGTCGGGCATGGCGACGTCGAAGGCGAAATCGAGCCGGTCCAGCCGCCAGTCGCGCGCCACCTGCCGCGCGGCGAAGACCTTCGCCGTCGGGTCGGCTGTCAGCAACGCCGCACAAATTGCGGCAGCTACAGTCTGGCGCGGGGACGTCAGCGTCATGGCCATCAGAGGGAGCGCGCGGCCTTCAGCACCTCTTCGGCATGGCCTTTAACCTTAACCTTCGGCCAGATGCGGGCGATCGACCCGTCCTCGCCCAGCAAATAGGTCGAGCGGACCATGCCCATGAAGGTCTTGCCGTACATTTTCTTTTCGGCCCACACGCCGAGCGCATCGGACAGCCCGTCCTCTTCCGCATCGGTCGCAAGATCGACCGTGAGATCGTGCTTGGCGATGAAGTTCTGGTGCTTTTTGGGCGAATCCTTGCTGACGCCGAGCAGGGCGACGCCCGCCTTGTCGAACTCGGGCTTGAGCGCAGTGAAATCCTTCGCCTCGGTCGTGCAGCCAGGGGTGTTGTCCTTGGGGTAGAAGAAGATCACCGCCTTCTTCCCTGTGAAGTCGGACGGGCGCACCGTGCCGCCATCGGGGGTTTCCATCGCGATATCGGGCATTGGATCGCCTTCGCCGGGGGGTGTGCTCATTCGTCCATCTCCAGTATTTCGCCGAATATCTCGCCCCACGCCGCCGCGACGTCACGCCGTGCCTGCGCGAAGCGACCGGTGAGGCAATCGTAATCCTCGCACCCGCTCTGGCGCGCAAGGATTGCCGCCGCAGCATCGTTGGGGCGCGTCAGGTCCGGTGCCAACAGGCGCGTACCCACGAGCAGGCGGGTCATCAAGTCATGCGCCGGAGCGATCGTATCGGGCAGCAGGTCCTCGGCGGCCAATGCGGCAATGGCGTCGCCGAGACGCGGTGTCAGCGCGTTGCGGTGCTTGAGCTGGAGGAAGTGGACGAGGAACTCGATGTCCACCAGGCCGCCACGCAACAGCTTGGCGTCGAGCGGCCCACGTGCTTCCTTATGCCGCGCCATTTCGCCGCGCATCTTGAGAACGTCCTTGCGCAGCTGCTCCGCGTCCCGCTCCATATTGAGGATCGACGTCACGACGGACTGCACCTGATCGCGCGCCGCCTCACTGCCCACCAGCACCCGCGCGCGTTCCAGCGCCATATGCTCCCAGGTCCACGCATCCTCGCGCTGGTAGCGTTCGAAGCTGTCGACGCTGACCGCAAGCGGCCCCTGCGCCCCCTGCGGCCTGAGGCGCGTGTCGACTTCGTAGAGCGCGCCCTGCGCTGTCGGGACGCTGAGTGCGGCCGTCACTCTCTGGGCGAGGCGGTTGAAATAGAGCGTCGCACCGAGCGGTCGCCCGCCATCGGATTCGGCGTCGTGCGATCCGGTGAAGAGGTAGATGATGTCGAGGTCGGAGGCATGGGTCAGCAGGCCACCACCCAGGCGGCCCAGTCCGACGATGACGAGTTCGCTGCCCTCGATCCGCCCATGTTTGGCGGCGAATTCGTCCTCCGCCGCTGCCACCGCGACCTGCAGGGCCGCTTCCGCCGTTCGGGAGAGTGCCTCGGCCACGGCGATCGGATCGCGCGCGCCCTCGATCAGTTGGACGCCGAGCCCGAACCGCGATTCGCCCGTGACGATGCGAATGCGGTCGAGCCGGTCCTCGTAATCGTCCCCCCGCTCGCGCTGTGCCATCGCCGATACCAATGCGGCCACATCGCCGGGCAGGTCGAGCGCGGTTCGATCGATCAGCGCATCGAGCAAGTCCGGCCGCCGCGACAATTCGTCGGCCAGCGGCGGGGCGAGGGTGAGGCATTTCGCCAGCAGGTCGAACAGTCCGGGGCGTGCTTCGAGCAGGCGGAACAGGTTGATCGCGCTCGGCAGCCGGCCCAGCAGGGTTTCCCACCGTGCAAGGGTCCGCTCCGGATCCTCCGACGCCGCGACGGACTGGAGCAGGTCAGGCCGGATCGCATCGAACGCCGCCAGCGCCGCCGGGCTGCGCAGGGGCGGATAGCGCCCATCGCTCCACTCGGCGACGCGCGCGACGATCTCCTGCGGGACCGGAGCTGCCGCGGCGTCGGTGCCCGCCACGTGCAACGCATGCCCCGGCACCGACACGCGACCTTCGTCGAGCAACGCATCGAACCGCTCGCCCACCGGCGCCGTGACGTCATCCAGGAGCGCGACCAGCGCCGCGCCGTCATCCAGGCCGTGGAGCCGCGCGACATTGTCGAGCGCCTCGTCGGAGGGGAGCGAGTGCGTCTGCTGGTCCCGCACCATCTGCAATCGGTGCTCTATCGTGCGCAGCGTATCGTAGCTCTCGCCCAGCACCCGCGCGTCTTCTTCCGCTATGCGCCGGCTTGCCGCCAGCGCGTCGAGCGCCGCGCGCGTTCCTCGCCTTCGCAGGGAGGGATCGCGCCCGCCATGGATCAGCTGGTGGGTCTGGGCGAAGAACTCGATCTCGCGGATGCCACCCCGACCCAGCTTGAGATTGTAGCCCGGCCCGGGTTGTCGCGGCCCGCTCTGCTGCTCCCGGATGCGGCGCGTCAGGCGGCGGATCTCGTCGATCGCCCCGAAATCGAGGCTGCGCCGCCACACGAAGGGGCGGATATGGTCGAGGAAGGCCTCGCCCGCCGCAATATCTCCAGCGCAGGCGCGCGCACGAATGAAAGCCGCCCGCTCCCACGCCAGCGCGGAGCTCTCGTAATGCGCCGTGGCGGCATTGAGCGGCAATGCCAGCGGGCTGACTTCGGACTGGGGTCGCAGGCGCAGGTCCACGCGGAAGACATAGCCCAGTGGCGTCACTTCGGAGAGCAGGCGAACGACTTCCCGGGCATAGCGCTGCGCCGCCTCCCCCGGCTCGTCGCGCTCGCGGCGGGGCAGGGTTTCGGGATCGAACAGCAGGATCGGATCGATATCGGAGGAATAGTTGAGTTCGCCCGCGCCATGCTTGCCCAGCGCGAGGCCGATCATGCCTTCGTTGCGGGCATCCTCCACCCGTCGAGTTATCGCTGCGCCGATGGCGGCATGCAGCGCCCGGTCGGCGAAGGTCGACAGCTCGCGCATCACCTTGTCGAGGTCGAACGCACTGGCGAGATCGCCCATCGCCAGCACCAGCGCGAGGCCGAGGCGTTCGCTACGCAGCGCCGCCGCGACGTCACTTTCGCGCGTCCTCTTCGCCGCCAGCAGCGCATCCTCGCCGCGCCCCTGCTCCAGCATCGCTGCCAGGTCCTCGCGCTTCTCCAGCGCGCGCGCCAGAAACGGCGCATGAGCGCGCGCCCGTTCGAGGGCGGAGGTCCAGTCGGCAGCCATCGCTGCTTCCCTGCCGCCGTCGCGCTTAACGCGCAAGCTTGCCCTCGCGCCGTCATGCTGCAAGAAGCGCGGCCGAGAACGGGACACGAGAGAGAGGTTCGCACCGATGAAACGCCTGACCCTTGCCGCCACGACAGCGCTGTTGCTGTCCGCCTGCACGACCATGGAACCGGCTGGCGACATGAGCGCCGCCCCGACCGGCATCGACGTACCGGAGGTCGCCGAAGGCACATTGTCCGAGCAGACGATGAAGACCGTGACCGAGCGGCTTTCTTCCGACGAGTTCGAAGGTCGCGCGCCCGGCACGGCGGGCGAGGAAAAGACCGTCGCCTATCTGATCGAGCAGTTCGCGCGCGCCGGCCTGACCCCGGGCAATAACGGCAGCTGGGTGCAGAACGTGCCGCTGGTGGAAATCACCGGCAAGGACTTCGCCCCCCTCACCATCGTGGGCGGCAACGGCGAGCCGATGAGCCTCGACTTCGGCGACGACTGGGTCGGCGTTTCCTATCGCGAGGACGCGGCGACCTCGCTCGAGAACAGCGAGCTGGTCTTCGTCGGCTACGGCATCAATGCGCCCGAAAAGGGCTGGAACGACTATGCCGGGCTCGACATGCGCGGCAAGACGGCGGTCATCCTCGTCAACGATCCCGATTTCGGCGCGCAGACGCTCGAAGGGCCGTTCGGCGGCAAGGCCATGACCTATTACGGGCGCTGGACCTATAAATACGAAGAGGCCGGCCGCCAGGGCGCGGCGGGGGCGATCATCATCCACGATACGGCGCCGGCCTCCTATGGCTGGAACGTCGTCGAAAGCAGCTGGAGCGGTCCGCAGGCCTATGCCGCGCGCGGTGCGAATGCGCCGATGATGACCAAGATGAACGGCTGGGTGCAGAAGAGCGTCGCCGAACGGATCATGCAGGCGGCGGGCCAGAACCTCGCGCAGCTCTCCGCCGCGGCCAAGCAGAAAGGCTTCCAGGCAGTGCCGCTCGGCCTGACCGCCTCGACCAGCTTCGAAAACGATATCCGCACTTTCCAGTCGCGTAACGTGATTGGCATGCTGCCGGGCAGTGAGCGGCCGGACGAATATGTCATGCACACCGCGCATTGGGACCACCTCGGCCGCTGCAAGCCTGCGCCCGATGGCGACGACATCTGCAATGGCGCGGTTGACAATGCGACCGGCACGGCCGCACTGGTCGCACTGGCCGAAGCGCATGCAAAGGCAGGCGCGGCAGACCGCAGCCTTGTGTTCCTCGCCGTGACGGCCGAGGAATCGGGCCTGCTGGGCGCGGATTATTACGCCGCCAATCCGGTCTTCCCGCTCGACCAGACGGTCGGCGGCATCAACATGGACGCCTTCCAGGTGGCCGGGCCCGCCAGGGACGTGACCGTGGTCGGGCCGGGCAAATCGGAACTCGACCTGTTCATGAACGCGGCGCTGGAGTCCGAAGGCCGGGTGGCGACGCCCAATCCGAAGCCGGAAGCGGGCTATTACTACCGCTCCGACCATTTCGCCTTTGCCAAGCGGGGCGTGCCGATGCTGTATATCGACGGCGGCGAGGACCTGGTGGCAGGAGGCACGATCGCCGGGGCCGAGGTGGCACGCGACTATACCGAGAACCGCTATCACGGGCCGAAGGACGAATATAACCCGACCTGGGACTGGTCCGGCGTGATGAGCGACCTCGAACTGTTCTATCGCATCGGGCGGATGTTGGCGGAAAGCGACAGCTGGCCGAACTGGAATCCGGGCGACGAGTTCAAGGCCACGCGCGACGCCGATTGCGCGGACGGGCCTTGCGGGTCGTAAGCGCCCGCTAAGCGAAAGAGCCGATCCATGCCCTTCACCATGCCGCCCGAATGGGCGCCGCAGGACTGGCTGTGGATCGGCTTTCCGCACGATGCCGACGAATGGCCCGAAGTCCTGCCCCGCGCGCAGGAGCAGATGGCCTCATTCGCCAATGCAGTAGCCGAAAGCGGGCAAGAGGTTCGCCTGCTGGTCCGCGACGGGACGAACGAGGCGCGGGCGCGGCAATTGGTCACCGGATCGGTCAAGCTCGAGCGCCGCACCTATGGCGATGTCTGGCTGCGCGATACCGGGCCGCTCGTGCTGGCCGACCGCGAGGGCAAGCGCTTGGCGAGGCGCTTCGACTTCAACGGCTGGGGCGGCAAGTTCCTGATGGAGGGCGACCAGACCGTCGGTGCGGAACTGGCGGAGGATGCGGGCCTGCCGCTCGAAGTGTCGGACTGGATCCTGGAGGGCGGGGCGATCGATGGCGATGGTGCGGGCCTCGTCGTCACGACCGAGCAATGCCTGCTCAACCCCAATCGCAATCCGCAGCTGTCGCGCGAGGATATCGAGACCCGGCTGCAGCGCGATCTCGGTTTCGAACGCGTGCTCTGGCTCGGCGACGGGCTGATCAACGACCATACCGACGGGCACGTCGACAATCTCGCGCGTTTCGTCGGGCGCAATACGCTGTGCCTGCCGCGCGCGACCGGCAGAGACGATCCTAATGCCGCAGTCTATGCCGACGCCAAGCGGCGCGCACAGGACGCCGGGGTTGCCGTTGCCGAGATCCCCTCGCCCGGCCTCGTCACCGGCGGCGATCATGTAGAGCCCGCCAGCTACGCCAATTTTGCGATCACCAGCCATCTGGTCGTCGTGCCGACCTTCGGCAGCCCGCATGACGAGGACGGGGTGGCGGCCATTGCCGAGCTCTTCCCCGACCGCGCGACTGTCGGCCTGAAGGCCGATGCCGTGCTTGCCGGCGGGGGCGGTTTCCATTGCGCCAGCCAGCAAATGCCCGCGGCGAGAGCCATCCTTTAACGCTTCGTTAGGATTTGGCCGCGACAATGGCGGCATGGCCAAGGCTATCGCTCTCGCCCGCACGCATGTCGCCCCGATCTCGGCGACCGAACTCGCGCGCGCGCTGATCGTGAGCGGATGCGGCCTCGCACTGGCCCTCGCCGGGCCGGTCCTGCCTTTCTGACACGCTAACTCAGCCGAACGCCCTCCATAGCGCGGCGAGCGCCGCGCCGCCCAGCACCGCGCCCACGCAGATGCGCCAAGTGCGATCCTCGATCCGGCCCGACACCCTGTTGCCCAGCCAGTTGCCCGCGAGCACGGCGGGGAACAGCAGCGCCGCCAGCAGCGCGAGCGCCCAGTCGAGCATGCCTAGCGCCGCGCCGCTCACCAGCCCGGCAGACGATGCGCAAGTGAAGATCAGCAGCATGGAGGCCTTGGCCACCGCGCGCGGAATGTCGCGCCCCACGTAATAGGGCACGACCGGCGGGCCGGGCATGCCGGCATATCCGGTCATTAGTCCGCTCAATATGCCGACCCCGCCCGTGGTCGCCGGATGATGCTCCAGCGCGCCGCGCCGCGGCAGGAGGATGGCGACGAAGGCCGACAGAGCGATGAAGGCGATAACCACGCGGGCGATATCCGGCGTGGTCGCGCCAAGCAGGAACAGCCCGACCGGCGTCGTCACAATGACAAGCCCGATGATCGCCCAGGCGGAGCGCTCTGCATCGCGCAGCTGGCGACGGATTTCCGACAGGCCGATGAAGACCGACAGGAAGTTCGTCAGCAGCACGGCATCCACCGGCGTCAGCGCCAGCGCGAGGATCGGCACGAGCAGGATCGCCATGCCGAACCCGGTCAGCCCGCGCACGAAGGCCGAGCCGAACGCGGCAACCAGCGCGGCGACGACTGTCGCCGTGCCGTAGCCCGCAAGCAGGTCCATGTGCGACCTAGCCCTCGCGCAGGTCGGGCGGGGTCGCTTCGGCCTTCAGCATGGCGATTGCTTCGTCGAGGCTCATCACGCGCTGCTCCTTCTCGCCCAACGTGCGAATGGCGACGGTGCCTTCCTCGGCTTCGCGATTGCCAACCACCAGCAAGTGGGGGACCTTGGCGTGGCTGTGTTCGCGCACCTTGTAGTTGATCTTCTCGTTGCGAAGGTCGCTCTCGACGCGGATGCCCGCTGCTTCCAGCTTGGCGACCGCTTCCTTCGCATAGTCGTCGGCGTCGGAGACAATGGTCGCCACCACCGCCTGCACCGGCGCGAGCCAGACCGGAAGACGTCCTGCAAAATGCTCAATGAGGATGCCGATGAAGCGCTCGTAGCTCCCGAAGATCGCGCGATGGAGCATGACCGGGCGGTGCTTCTCGCCATCCTCGCCGACATAGCTCGCATCGAGGCGATCGGGCAGCACGCGGTCGCCCTGGATCGTGCCGACCTGCCAGGTGCGGCCGATCGCATCGGTAAGGTGCCATTCGAGCTTGGGCGCATAGAAGGCGCCTTCGCCGGGAAGTTCTTCCAGCTTGCCGTCGCCTTCGCCCTGCATGTCGCTGACCGCGACGGCATCGCGCAATTCCTGCTCCGCCTTGTCCCAGTCCTCGTCCGAACCGAATCGCTTTTCGGGGCGCAGCGCGAGCTTGACGTCGTAGGTGAAGCCGAAGTCGCGATAGACTTGGTCGGCCAGTTCGATGAAGGCCTTCACCTCCTCGACCACCTGATCTTCCGTGCAGAAAATATGCGCATCGTCCTGCGTGAACTGGCGCACGCGCATCAGCCCGTGGAGCGCGCCATGCGGTTCGTTGCGATGGCAGCAGCCCATCTCGCCCAGCCGGATCGGCAGGTCGCGATAGGAGGTGATGCCCTGCTTGAAGACCAGCACGTGGGCCGGGCAGTTCATCGGCTTGATCGCCATCCAGTCCGCATCGGTGGCGACGCTGGGGTTGGCTGGACCATCGCCCAACTCCTCAACCTCCGGCACCATGTCGGGCACGGCGAACATGTTCTCGGCATATTTGCCCCAGTGGCCGGACTGCTCCCATTGGCGCACGTCCATCAGCTGCGGCGTCTTGATCTCGCGGTAGCCGGCCTTGTCCATCTTGCGGCGCATATAGGCCTCCAGCTCGCGCCAGATGCGATAGCCCTTGGGATGCCAGAAGACGCTGCCGTGCGCCTCTTCCTGCAAGTGGAACAGATCCATCTCGCGGCCCAGCTTGCGGTGGTCGCGCTTGGCGGCCTCCTCCAACCGCGTGAGATGCGCGTTGAGCTGTTTCTTGTTGAGCCAGCCGGTGCCGTAGATGCGCGTGAGCTGCGGATTGTTCTGGTCGCCGCGCCAGTAGGCCCCGGCAACGCGCGTGAGCTTGAAGGCCTGCGGATCGAGCTTGCCCGTGCTGGCGAGGTGCGGGCCGCGGCACATGTCGAGCCAGTCCTCACCCGACCAGTAGACCGTCAGCTCCTCGTTCTCGGGCAGTTCCTTCGCCCACTCGGCCTTGAAGACCTCGCCTTCGGCTTCCCACTTGTCTATCAGCTGCTGGCGGCTCCAGACTTCGCGGCGCAGCGGCTTGTCGGCCTTGATGATGCGGCGCATTTCCTCCTCGATATCGGGGAGATCGTCCATGCTGAACGGCTCGCGGTCGGCGGGTGCCTTCACATCATAATAGAAGCCGTCGTCCGTCGCCGGGCCGAAGGTGATCTGCGTGCCGGGATAGAGCGATTGGACCGCTTCGGCGAGAACATGGGCGAAATCGTGCCGCGCCAGTTCGAGCGCATCTTCCTCGTCGCGGTTCGTGACCAATGCGAGCTCGGCATCGCCCTCGAACGGGCGGTTGATGTCGCGCAGTTCGCCGTCCACGCGCGCGGCGATGGCGGCCTTGGCAAGGCCGGGGCCGATCGCAGCGGCGACATCGCCGGGCGTGCTGCCGGGTTCCATCTCGCGCACCGAACCGTCGGGCAGGCTGATCTTGAGCAGTTCCGTCATCGTATCTCGTCCGTCGTTTGGCGCGCCATGACACAGGCGCGCGCGCCATTGAAGCGGCGTTTTTGTTTTGAGGCGGTTCCGGCCCTCACCCCCTCCCGGCCACCCACGGATTATTCTATCGAGGGGCCGGGAGGGGGTGAGGGCTGGCGCCGTCCCAAAGAAGAACCGATTTCGAGAGGAACGCCGCGCCACCCGAAACCGGGCGGCGGTGGTTGCGCTCAGGCCGCGACCATCCGCCCCCGGAGACCCGGGGTGGTGGTAGTCGTGGTGGTGAAGCGCAGCTGCGTCATGGCCGGACAGATAGCGCGGATGCCTGCGCTTCTCAAGTCGCTTGCAGCTTGCGACTGCTTGCCAGCGTGGTGATGCGGTGGGTTGCCGAGACGCCCGCACCTTTCTCGCGCACGCTGGAGAGGAAGCGGAACTCGCTCGACGCGCTGCCGGGCGTGAGCTCCACCGACATATAGCCGCGGCGCGCCGAATCCATCCATTGAAGCTGCGGATTGTGGTCGACGATCGCGCGCTCCAGCCGGTCCTTCGGAATGAACGACAGATAGCTTTCGAGCCCCGGCGAAGTAACGCCCTGCACCCCGAACTCGACGCCGACCGACTGACCGGCGTGGTCGAGATCGAAAGCCCAGGCATTATGCGTGTCGCCGGCAAGACTGATCAGGTTCGCATTCGCATCGAGCGCGGCTTTCAGCAGCCTTTCGCGCGCGGCCGGATAGCCGTCCCACGCATCCATGTTCAGCGGCAGTTCCGCCCGCCCTGCCATCGCTCCTGCCAGGATCCGCTGGCGAATGAAGTCCGGCAGATCGCCGGGCAAACCCTCGGTTAGCCCCGGCGCGGTGGAGAGGTTGCCCATCAGGACCTGCTGCACCAGTACCTGCCACGGTTTGCCCGCCCCGGCAGAGCGCCGCATACCGTCGGCCAGCCACGCCTGCTGCCGCGCCCCGAGCAATTCGCGCGAGGCATCGCGATAGTCGCCCTCGCGGAACGCCGTCAGCGCGGCCAAGGCCTCGTCGGCGGAGGTCTGGCCGGTTAGGATATCACCATAGGAGAACTGTTCTGCCCGCGCGGTCAGCCGCGTTTCGAGCCGGAACAGCGTAGCGAGATCGCCGATCTCGTAAGCCGCCCACGGCTCGTCCGAGACGGGCATCCATTCGCGATAGGCCTTGATCGCCGCTGCCTTACGGACCGACCATTCGCCCTCGCTGTCGGGCTGGTGGTTCTGCGCCCCGCCTTCCCACGAATCGTTCGCGCTCTCGTGATCGTCCCAACCGCTGATCATCGGATACATCTGGTGGAGGCGACGCAGATCCGGGTCGCTGCGATAGAGCGCATAGCGGCGCCGGTACTCGTCGAGGCTCACGATCTCCTTGGCCGGGAACAGCGTGCGGCCGGACAAGGCCTCGTCATTCGAGGGATAGGTGCCGGGGCCGTATTCGTAGAAATAATCGCCCAGATGCAGCGTGCAGTCGAAGGCGTTCGCCTCGGCGGCATGGGCATAGGCGTTGAACCAGCCGAAGCCGATGTTGGAGCAGGAGAACACCGCCATGCGGAACCGCTCGGTGGGCCCCTCGGGCAGCGTCTTCGTGCGGCCGACATCGGACATCGAACCGTCGGGCGCGACGAAGCGGAAGTAATAGAAGCGCGCCGGGGCAAGGCCGCTTGCGGTCGCCTTGCAGCACCAGTCGTTATCCGCGCTGGCCGTGACCGTGCCGCCCGCAGCGATAGTGGCGAAGTCGGCGCTCTCCGACAGCTCATAGGTCAGCCGCGTATCCTGCCCGGCGACGAACCGTGTCCACAGCAGCACGCCGTTCGCCGCAGGCTCGCCGCTCGCCACCCCATGCGTGAACCCGCGCCCCGGAGCTTGCGCGGCCAGCGGCATCCCGGCGAGGCCTGCGCCGAGCACCCCGCCTTTGATCAGGCTCCGGCGATCGAGCGACGGAAGCTTCGCGGCAACAGGCGGTTCGGTGGCAATCATTTGTTTCTCCTCACTCGTACTGCTGCCTGTGCCGGATGACCCCTGCATGACAAGCGTTTCCACACTGTTGGAAAGGCTGCGCTCCATTTTGGAAAGTTTACTCGACATTGTATACTTGACAAAGCAGAGTGATATGACACATGACAGCGGCGACAGGCCGACAATCGAAATTACCGAAGCTATGATTGAGGCGGGCTTGCTCGCCGCCGATCCATATATTGGTTGTGGTTCTGACTTCAGCGTGCCGCAGCTTGAAAAATTGGTGTGCGCTATTCTACAGGCGGCTCTTCAAGAAATCGCATAATGGTCAGATCGGCACCTCTTGCGCACAAGTCGCGAGCTTCTCTCGCGCATTGTTTGATCTGAGGAACTGTCCGATGATATTTTTTAATCGCCAACTTTTCCCGATTTTTCAGAGATTCTCTCTCCGCTAGGCTTTCAGGGGTGTATTGCCTGACCCATCGCCAATTGACCACTTCCGCGCCGTCATTTTCGCCACTTTTTAGCATTAGCTCGCAAATCCAATCGGCGTGTACAATCCGGTTTCTTGCAGTATTGGCCTTTTTCAAGGAGTCTAACCAATTGGACAGTTGTGAAATATCCTTGGCCTGTACGAAAATCGGAGCTTGAGACAGGATCAGATGCGTGTTTGTTTTATGTTAAGTCCGAGCGAGGTTATGGCAGTTGTTTGCTCAAGCGACTGGCGCATGACGATCGCTATCAATGACTTTATGCGGCGCTCGACCTTGCTCCATTCTGCTAGATAAAGTCCGAGCGCCTCATCTCTCTCCGAGACAGGGCACTTGGGTAGATAAAGAGCATTTTTTCTTTTAGCGTCCCCAGGCTGTAAATCTTCCTCCCATAATATGCTTTCAAGATTTATCGGTGTGGGAGATAATTCGCCCATGATGGCAATTGAAATGTATTCTGGGCGCTCAAAACGCTCTTCGAAAGGTCTTTGAGGCATGGACGACACCGATTGCAAAGAAGACGAGGTTCTCAAGCGCATGCTTGCGACCCCGCCGAAGAAAAACGAACCGACCACGCCTTTGGGTAAACGGCGGCGGGCCGACAGAGAAAGCGGGGCCGACTCGAAAGCCGACCCCGCCCAAGTCTAGGCCGCGCTCAAGCCGGTGATATGTCCACCGCGCTTGCCGGTGTTGATCTCCGATACGCGACCCTGATTGAGGCCGAAGCGTGCCGCAATATCGTGCTGGTGATCTCCCTTGCGGAGCATTTCCCAGACCTTGCGGATGGTGTCGTCAGTAAGTTTGGAAGCCATTTCAATGGTCCTCTGAATAAGAGAACATCGCAGGCTTGACCGGCTCCGCCCCATGACTCATAGGACGGTTTCTAGAACTCGGCTGTGGGCCCACGATGCCCTCAGTTGGAAGCCCCGCTCGGTCCCCATGACCGGCGGGGCTTTGTTCATTTAGTCCGAGTCGAAAATGAATCAGGGTCCCGCGTTAAGGTTTTCCACTTCGGCGTTTCTTCCAGCGCAGGAAATGAAGCGCCTTTTGCTTAGGCATAACGCGCTTCGTTAGTCCGCCGATAGGTCAGGCGCTTGCCGCTGATACCTCTGAGAGCGATGTCAGCGCGCTCCGCGTCATTGATGCCAAGTCCCGAACGATTGGAATAGCGGAAGTCGAATTCGGCAAGGTAGCGGGCAAGGTGCTGCTGGCCACAGTGCTGGTAGATCCCGCGCATTCCGCGCTTAAAGATGCCGAAAAAGCCTTCGATGGTGTTCGTGCGGGCGGTCGAGTCGTCGCGCTTCACGTATTCGCCGCGACCGTGGGCCACATGAACGTGCTTGGCGAACTGCGTGCCGGGTTTCTTGTAGGCTTGCGCTTCGTCGGTCAGCAGGCGGCTTTTGCGATCTACGCGGGTATAGAGAAGCTTTGCGACGTTCTCGGCATTGAACGTGTCGGTAAAGACGATGCTGGTAGCGCGGCCCGTCTTGCGGTCCACAAGCGAGACGATGCGGTTCATGTTGCGGAGCGGCATGCGGCTAGGCGTGCGGACAAGCTGGTTCTTGCCGTAGTAAGTTTCATCAACCTCCACGTCCGCGCCTTCGCCGCCCATGGGCGTGTCGCTGGTGTCGGTCATGGCTTCGCGGATGCGGTGCGCCATGAACCAAGCGGTCTTGTAGGTAACACCTAGCGTGCGGTGAAGCTGATGGGCGCTAATGCCCTTCTTGCTCGACACGATCAGGTGTGTTGCCAGCAGCCACTTATGAAGCGGAACCTTGCTGCGCTCGAATACGGTGCCGACCGTGACGGTGTATTGCTTGCGGCAGGCGTTGCACTGGACAACGCCCTTGCGGAGCGCGCCTTCGGGATGGGCTTTTGTCTTACGCCCACGCTGCGCGGGAAGCCGCTTTGCATCCGCGCTTTCGCAATGCGGGCACACGGGGCCGTGCGGCCAGTGAAGGGCCTCAAGATGCTCTCGGGCTGCGTCTTCGTTTTGAAAGCGAGGGGCGTAGATGTTTTCCATGCCCACACCCTAGCAATCTGCGTTGCTTTGTCAAGTATACAATGTCGAGTTTACTTGACATGATGAACGCCGTATGACAAATACGCTTTACATCATAGCAAGGGAGCTTTACCAATGAATCGCACAATTCTTACCAGTGGCTTTGCCATTGCCACGTTGCTTACCGCGCTCGGCGTGTCCCAAGGCATGATCGACGTCGCGGCGGGTGAGACGCTGCTGATCGTCTTCCCGGCGCTGGCGATCGCGACGATCCGGCCGGGCAAATGCTGCGCGTCGCTCAAGGGCGTCTTTTCGTGACCAATAGAAGCGAAAGTGCGCTCCGCAGTTCGGTGCCGCTCTGGGCCGGGCTGACCTTCGCCAGCTTCGGCGCGGTCATGGGGCTGGCGCTGAGTGACGCGATCAATTCGGCCACCGCCATGATCCTCCTGATCGTTCCGGCAGCGCTGTTCTTCCAGACGATGCGCGCGGCCAACCGGGCCGCAGACAATCGCGGGCCGTGCAGCGCCAAGGGCGAGGCGCAGCAACGCTACATCAAGCGGGTCATGGTATTCAGCAGCGCCTATCTGGTCGCCATCGCGCTGCAGGTATCGTTACTGAGCGATAGCGATCCGTCGACGGCCGCCCGCGTCGCGCTGGCCCTCCTGCCCGCTTTCGCCATCATCGGCGTGTTCTGGGCCATCGGCCGCCTGATCGTGGAGGAGAAGGACGAATTCCTGCGCATGCTGATCGTCCGCCAGGCCCTGATCGCCACCGGCTTCGCACTCGCCGTCGCCACGCTGTGGGGTTTCCTCGAATCGACCGGCGTCGTCATCCACCTCGACGCCTATTGGTGGGCGGTCGCATGGTTTTTCGGCCAGTTCGTCGGAGCGATTGCCAATCGCATCAGCTACGGAACCTGGGGCGCGCTATGAAGAACCGCCTCAAGGTGCTGCGCGCCGAACGCGACTGGAGCCAGCAGCAGCTTGCCGACCTGCTGAAGGTGAGCCGCCAGAGCGTGAACGCCATCGAGACGGGGCGTTACGACCCATCGCTTCCGCTGGCTTTCCGGATTGCCGAAGTCTTCGAACTGGCGATCGAGGAGATCTTCCAGCGCGACGAATAGTCGCTCGCTCTGATTGACACAGCCCCCTTGATCCCCGAGCATCCAGCGACGGGATCGAAGGGGTTTTACTGCATCATGCACGGGAAATACGATGGCGAGGGCGGCGAAAGCGCTTTCGTGTTCGAAGGCACTTGGCGCGAATTCGCGCCGATCGCCTTCACCAATCTGCTGCTCACCATCGTCACGCTCGGCACCTACCGCTTCTGGGCCACTACGCGCGAGCGGCAATATCTGTGGTCGCGCAGCCGCTTCGTGGACGAGCATCTCGAATGGGCAGGCACGGGCAAGGAACTGTTCTTCGGCTTCATGATCGTGCTGGTCCTCTTCGGCCTGCCCTATTTCATCATCTCCTTCGGCGCGCAGGCGCTGATCGCGCGCGGTTACGAAGAGATCGGCGCGGCCCTGGGCGTGCTGGCATTCGTCGCGATCTTCTACCTGATGGGCGTCGCGCGCTTTCGCGCGCTGCGTTATCGCCTCTCGCGCACGCGCTGGCGAGGCATCCGCGGGGGGAGCGACGATCCCGGTTTCGTGTTCGGCCTGTCCTATATGTGGAAGACGATCGTCGGCTGGCTCCCGCTCGGCCTGCTGATTCCGTGGTCGATGACCAGCTTGTGGAACGAGCGCTGGAACAAGATGAGCTTCGGCCCCTATCGCTTCGAAGCCAGTGCCGAAGCGGGCGGCGTGTTTGCCCGCTTCCTGCTATTCTACCTCGCCCCGTTCATTCTTTTCATCGGCGGATTGTTCATGGCCGCCATGGGCATGCTTGCGGGCTACGGTATCGGCGGCGAGGACGGCATGGCTCTGGGCGGCGCCTTCGGCATCATCGGCCTCATCCTGTTTTTCTATCTCGGCCTCGGCCTGATTGCGGTGGCTTTCTATGCCAAGTTCTATCGCGAGGTGGTCGGCGCGACGCGGTGGAAGGATCTCGATTTCAGCTTCGAGGCTTCGACGCTGGAGTGGGTCAAGCTGCTGGTCGGCGATGCGCTGCTGGTGGTCTTCACGCTCGGGATCGGCCTCATCTTCCTGTCCTATCGGCACTGGAAGTTCTTCATCACTCACCTGGAGGCGAGCGGCGAAATCCTGCTCGACGAACTGACTCAGTCGACCACCAGGACGGCACGCCATGGCGAGGGCCTGCTCGACGCCTTCGACATGGGCGCGATCTGAGCCGATGGACGACAGCTTCCAGGTCGCGGCCAGCTGGTATGACGGGCATTCGGCCGTCCGGCACGAGGGCCATGCGCGCTGGGACGGCGGCGGGCAATTGCTGCTCGATGCGCCGACCAGCCAGCTTGCCGTGCCGCTCGACGACCTCCGCTTCGGCGAGACGCGGGGGGAGCATGTCTTTTATCGCCGCGAAAGCGAGACCGACTTCCGCCTGACCCTGCCCGCCGACATGCCGCCGGGGCTGGCGCGGCATTTGCCTGAGAAAAGCGAATACGGCGCGTGGATCGACCGGCTGGGCCTCGGCAAGGCGGCGGTGATTTTTGCCGCGGCGAGCGCGGTTGCCGTGGCGCTTTTCATGACCGCGCCCGAATGGCTCGGCCCGCGCGTGCCCGAAAGCTGGGAGCGCAATCTGGGCCAGGCGATGATCGGCGATTTCGGCGGAAGGTTATGTAGCACGCCCGAAGGCGACGCAGCCCTTGCTAAGCTGCTCGACGAGGTCGATCCGGCGACGACGCAGGTGAATGCGGGCGTTGCCAATATCGACATGGTCAATGCGGTGGCGCTGCCCGGCGGGCAGGTGCTGCTGTTCGATGGTCTTATCCAGCAGGCCGAAAGCCCGGAAGAGCTCGCCGGTGTGCTCGCTCACGAGGTCGGCCATGTGCGCGAGCGGCATGTGATGACCGCGCTGCTGCGCCAGTTCGGCATGTCGGTGCTGCTGGCGGGCGCGAATTCGGGCGTCGGCGACACGGTCTTCGGCGTCGCTTCCATGGGCTATTCGCGCGATGCCGAGCGCGAGGCGGACGATTATGCCCGCGCGCGCCTCGCCGAAAGCGATGTCTCGCCGCTGGGAGCGGCGGGTTTCTTCGAGCGCATGGCCGAGGAATATGGCGACGATGGCGAGAGCAATGCAATGACGGGCTGGCTGGCGAGCCACCCCGCTGCGGGCGAACGCGCGCGAGCCTACAGGAACGCGGCGAAGGAAGGCGCGGACTATCCGCCGGTCCTCTCCGAACGGGAATTCGTTGCGCTCCAGTCGATGTGCGAGGACGACCCCGACGTCGAGGAGTTCGACTTCTTCTGACGCTTCGCACGGAGCCGGGGTTGCATTCGACCGCCCGAGGTTCGACATCGTGACGCCATGAGCGACACGCAATTCCACACCATGCCCGACGGTCGGCGCATTGCCTTCCGCCACACGCCGGGCGCGGGTCCGACGCTCGTCTTCCTGCCCGGCTACATGTCCGACATGGATGGCGGCAAGGCGACGGCGCTGTTCGACCGGGCCAAGGCGCGCGGGCAGGGCTGCCTGTTGCTCGACTATTCGGGCTGCGGGTCGAGCGGGGGCGATTTCGCCGACGGCACGCTGTCGCGCTGGGCAGAAGAAGTGCTGGCGCTGATCGAGGCGCAGGTCGAAGGGCAAGTGATCGTCATCGGATCATCCATGGGCGGCTGGCTGATGCTTCTGGTCGGCATCGCACTGGGCGAGCGACTGGCCGGACTGGCGGGCATCGCCTCCGCGCCCGACTTCACCGAATGGGGTCGCTCCGACGAAGACAAGGCGAAATTACGCGCAGGCGAGACGGTCTACGATCCCAATTCCTATTGCCCCGAGCCCACGCCGATGCACCCCGGCTTCTTCGCCGACGGGCAGCAGCGGCGATTGCTCGACAGCGAAATCGCGATCGATGCGCCGGTGCGCCTGCTCCACGGACAGCGCGATGCCGACGTGCCGTGGCAGATCAGCATGAAGCTGGCTGAAGTGCTGCGTTCGGACGCGGTACAGTTGCTGCTGGTTAAGGACGGCGATCACCGGCTGTCGCGCGAGCAGGATATCGCCCTGCTGCTGCGCACGGTCGAATCGCTTTCCGGAGACGTCTGAGTGTTCATGTCCGCCCTTGCCCTGCTGATCATGCAGGTCGGCCCCAATCCATCCGTCGGCGCGATCCCCGATGTCCCCGACGAACTGGCGAATCGTCCGCCGCGCGAGACTGCCGAGGTTATCGAGACGACGCCGTCCCCGCGCAGCGAATATCTCTCGCGGTGCCTGGCGCTGACGGCCAGCGAGCCGGAAGAGGCGCTCGATTTCGCACAAGCCTGGCGCGTGCAGGTGGAAAGCGATCTCGAACTGGCCCAGTCGGCCCATTGTCTCGGGCTCGGGCTCGTGAGGCTGGAGCGATACGACGAAGCGCGCACGATCTTCGAGACTGCCAGTTCCGAAGCGCCGGATACCCTGCCCGCCTACCGCGCCCGGCTGGCGGCAATGGCCGGCAATGCCGCGCTGGCGGACGATAAGCCTGCCACTGCCGAGCCGCTGTTCGCGCAGGCCATCACCCATGCGACGGCAGCGGGCGACGGCGCTCTCGCCGCGAGCCTCCATGTCGATCGCGCCCGCGCGCTGGTAGCGGCGGGTCGGCAGGAGGATGCGGCAGAGGCGCTCGCCTCGGCCCGCGCAGAGGACCCGGGCAATGCGCGCGCATGGTTGCTATCGGCCACGCTCTCCCGCCGCCTCGATCGGCTGGGCGAGGCGCAGCAACAGATCGAGCGCGCTGCCGAAATCGATCCGCGCGATCCCGCGATCGGGCTGGAGGCCGGCGTGATTGCCGCCCTGTCCGGCCGCGACGACGATGCACGGCGCAGCTTCGAATCGGTCCTGCTGGTCGCACCCGACAGCACAGAAGCCGACCGCGCCCGCGCTTATCTGGAGCAACTTGTCCAATGACCCAATTTTCCGTCCTCGACCTCGTCCCCGTTCGCGAAGGCGGCAGCGTCGGCGATGCTCTGACCGCCGCGACCGACCTTGCGAAGGCTGCCGAGGCCGCGGGCTGCAAGCGCTTCTGGGTTGCCGAGCATCACGCGATGGAAGGTATCGCCGGCGGTGCGACCTCGGTCGTGCTCGCGCATATCGGCAATGCCACCAGCACCATCCGCATCGGATCGGGCGGCATCATGCTGCCGAACCACACGCCGTTCCAGATCGCCGAGCAATTCGGCACGCTCGACGCGCTGTTCCCCGGCCGCATCGACCTCGGCCTCGGCCGCGCTCCGGGAGCGGGGCCGGAATTGCAGCGCGCGCTGCGCAAGGATCTGCACCGCGCCGCCGAAATGTTCCCGCAGGACGTGGTCGAGTTGATGGCGCTCATGAAGGGCGAAGGGGCGATCCACCCCACGCCGGGACGCGGGGCCGAGCCAGAATTCTGGATGCTCGGATCGAGCCTGTTCGGCGCGCAGCTCGCCGCGAAACTCGGCCTGCCCTACGCCTTCGCCAGCCATTTCGCGCCCGATCACCTCGATGCCGCGCTGGAGCTCTATCGCCGCGACTTCCAGCCATCGGAGGCTTGCGAAAAGCCGCATGTGATGGCGGCAATGAACCTGTTCGTCGCCGACAGCGAAGACGAAGCGGAATACCTTGCCAGCTCGCAATTGCAGGCCTTCGTCGCACTGCGCACCGGGCGACCGGGCAAGCTTCCCCCGCCGGTCAAGAATTTCCGCGATAGCCTGCCCGCACAGGCGCAGGCCATGCTCGCACATATCGGCCAGGCGAGCGCGATCGGCACGCCCGCAACGGCCCGCGAAACGGTCGAGAGCTTCGTCGTCCGCACCGGTGCGGACGAGATTGTTTTCGGCGGCAGCACCTATGACGCTGCGGCGCGCATCCGCTCGCTCGAACTCGCGATGGACGCGCTCCAGCCCTGACGCGCCGTAGCGTAACCCGCCGTTTTGCATAGGAATGCACGTATGCGCATGTGCCACCTTGCGACGCGCCGACAAGGGGCCTAGGCGCGGCCTCTGACATCTTCGCCGCATGAGTCGAAAATTGCGCGGCGAAGTAACGATACTACGCGATCCTGCGAGAGGTCCCCATGGGTTCGAAGAGCGCCGCCAAAGCCAAATCCGGCACATTGTCCAAGAAACTGCACGCCGAGCTGGTGGAGCGCATGCGCCAGTCGCTGCTGCGCGGCGACACGCCGATAACTGATGCGAAGATGGACGAGGCCGCGCGTTTCCTCGGCGAAACGGCCTATCAGCGCGAATTCGGCGAGCCTGCCATCCATGTCGAAAGCGCGACCGAAGACCGCCGCTTTACGCGCATCGCCATCGTCAATGACGACATGCCGTTCCTCGTCGATTCGCTGGCAGCGGCGATTGCCGCGCTCGGCCTCTCGATCGACCATCTCGTCCATCCGGTTGTCCCGGTGGAGCGCAAGAAGGATTGCGTGCTCAAAGCCATCCCCGAGGGCGATCCAGAGGATGCCTATTGGGAATCGATGATCTATCTCGAAACCGCGCGCGTCGATGCTAAAACGCGCCGCCAGCTCGAGGACAGCATCGTCGAAACGCTGCAAGACGTTCGCGCCGCGGTCAAAGACTGGCCGAAATTGCAAGACGCCATGGCCGCCGATGCCAACCGCATCGCCGATGTCGATGAAGAGGGCGCGGCGCTGCTCGAATGGCTCAATTCGGGCATGCTGACGCAGCTCGGCCATGTGACCCGGCACCGCGACGGCACGCAGGACGATCCGCTGGGCATCTGCCGCACCAGCACCGAGCAATTGCTCGCCGAGGCGTCTTTCGACCGCGCCTTCGCCTGGTTCGACGATTCAAAGAACACCCGCGTGCCGCTGGTCATCAAGGCCAATCACTTGAGCCGGGTCCACCGGCGGGTTCCGCTCGACGTGCTGATCGTGCCGTTGCGCGAAGGCGGCAAGCTGGTCGCGCTTTCGCTCCACGCAGGGGTATGGACCAGCGCCGCGCTGGCCGCGCCGCCGCGCGCCGTCCCGCGCCTGCGCGAACAACTCCAACGGCTCTACGATCGCTATGGCTTCGACGAGGGCGGCCACGCGGGCAAGGCGCTGGTCCATGCGCTGACCACGCTGCCGCACGATCTGATGATCGGCTTCCAGGAAGAGGACGTCGACCGCGTCGCGACGACCATGATGAGCCTGGTCGACCGCCCCCGCCCGCGCCTGGCGCTGGTGGAGGCGCCGCTGGCGCGCCACCTCTTCGCCTTCGTCTGGCTGCCGCGCGACATGCTGGCCACGCAGGTGCGGCTGGAGATACAGGCGCTGCTCGAAGATACCGCCGCTGCACGCCTGCTCGACTGGAGCCTCGAAGTCGAGGGTGGCAATGTCGCGACGCTACGCTTCGTCCTCGACATCCGCGACGGCTCGGGTGCCCCCGACGAGGTGGCTCTGGAAGAACGCCTGCAAACACTGCTGCGCGGCTGGAGCGAAGCGGTCGAGGCGGAGCTCGGCCAGACCGAGGAGCCGCCGCGGGCCGCCGCGCTTGCCATGCGTTTTGCCGAAAGTTTCCCGACTGCCTTCCGGGGCCGTTTCGGGCCGCAGGAGGCTGCGCTCGATATCGTACGACTCCACCGGCTCGGCGCCAGCGCCGAAAGCGAAGAGATCGCCCGCGGTGCGCGCATGTATCAGTGCGAGCGCGAGGCCGAGACCTGCCTGCGTCTGAAGCTCTATCAGTCCGAAGGCAGCCTGCCGCTGTCCGAGGGCGTACCCGCGCTGGAGAATTTCGGGTTTCACGTGCAGTCGGAAATGCCGACCGTACTCGACGACGGACGGCTTGGTACGATCCACGACTTCCGGCTGGAGCTGAAGCCGGGCGGCGACCCGGCCGCGCTGGTCGAGCGTGCCGATGCGATCGAGGAAGCCATCGCCGCTGTGCTCAACGGCGAGGCGGAAAACGACGTCTTCAACCGGCTCGTTCCCGAGGCCGGATTGTCGGCGCGCGAGGCCAACTGGCTGCGCGCTTTCTACCGCTATCTGCGGCAGGTCGGCATGGGCTTCACCATCTACACCGTGGTTGACGCGCTGGCCGCCGCGCCCGATGTGACACGCGCCCTCGTCGCGCTGTTCACAGCACGGCACGACCCCGAGTTCGGCAGCGGCCGCGAACAGGCGATCGAGGATGCGCGCGCCGCAATCAAGCGCGGCCTCTCGAAGGTCAAGGCGATCAACGATGACCGCCTGCTGCGGCTCTACAATTCGCTGATTGATGCGATCCTGCGCACCAATGCCTTTGCTCCGGCGGCAGGCGAAGCGCTCGGGTTCAAGATCGACAGCGCCCGCGTGCCGGGCCTGCCCAAGCCGATCCCCTATCGCGAGATCTTCGTCTATTCGCGCCGTATCGAGGGAATCCATTTGCGCGCCGGCCCGGTGGCGCGTGGTGGCCTGCGCTGGTCCGACCGGCGCGACGACTTCCGCACCGAAATCCTCGGCCTGATGAAGGCACAGCGCGTGAAGAACGCGGTGATCGTGCCGACCGGCGCGAAGGGCGGCTTCTATCCCAAGCAGCTTCCGAACCCCGCGATCGACCGCGAGGGCTGGGCGCTGGAAGGGCGCGCCAGCTACGAGATTTTCATCCGCACGCTGCTGTCGGTCACCGACAATATCGTCAACGACACAGTCGTGCATCCCGAGGACGTCGTCATCACCGATGGCGAGGATCCGTATTTCGTGGTGGCCGCCGACAAGGGCACGGCCACCTTCTCCGACGTGGCGAATGCGATTGCCGAAAGTCGGGATTTCTGGCTCGACGATGCCTTCGCCAGCGGCGGCTCCAAGGGTTACGACCACAAGGCCATGGGCATCACTGCCCGCGGCGCCTGGGTATCGGTCCAGCGGCATTTCCTCGAAATGGGTGTCGACGTGCAGAGCGAGCCCATCGAAGTCGTCGGCTGCGGCGACATGTCGGGCGACGTTTTCGGCAACGGGATGCTGCTGTCCAAGGCGATCAAGCTGGTGGCTGCCTTCGACCACCGGCACATCTTCCTCGACCCCGATCCCGATCCGGCGAAAAGCTGGAAGGAGCGAAAGCGCCTGTTCGACCTGCCGCGGTCCAGCTGGGAGGATTACGACAGCGACCTGATCTCCCGCGGCGGCGGGGTGTTCCCGCGCGACTCGAAGACCATCAAGTTGTCGAAGACGATGCAGGCCAAGCTCGACATCGAACAGGACGAGATCGAGCCCGATGCTTTGATAAGCGCGATCCTGAAAGCGCCGGTCGACCTGATCTGGTTCGGCGGCATCGGCACCTACGTCAAGGCCGCGCATGAGAATAACGTGCAGGTCGGCGACCCGGCGAACGATGCGCTGCGCGTCGACGGGCGCGAACTGCGCGCCAAGGTGATCGGCGAAGGCGCGAACCTGGGCATCACGCAGGCGGGCCGGATCGAATTCGCCCACATCGGCGGGCGCAGCAATACCGACTTCATCGACAATTCCGCCGGAGTCGATTGCTCGGACAACGAGGTCAACATCAAGATCGCGCTCGCCGCAGCCAAGCGGGCAGGCAAATTGTCGGAACCCAAGCGCGTCGAACTGCTCGAATCGATGACCGAAGAGGTCGCCGACCTCGTGCTGGAAGACAATCGCCTCCAGGCGCTTGCGCTTTCCATTGCCGAGATCGGCGGCGACCGCGCCATGGCATCGCAGCGTCACATCATCGAAACGCTGGAAGCCGGCGGCAATCTCGACCGGCGAACCGAAGGGCTGGCCGACGACCAGACGCTCCTTCGCCGCGCAGCCGATGGGCAGGGGCTGACCCGTCCGGAGCTCGCCGTGCTGCTTTCCTCCACCAAGCTGGTGCTACAGGCCGCTATCGAGGATAGCGACCTGCCCGACGACAAGCTGCTCGAAAGCACGCTGTTCGAAGCGTTTCCCGAGCCGATGCGAAAGAAGTTCAAGGCGCAGATCTCGGGCCACCGGCTGCGCCGCGAGATCATCGCGACCAAGCTCGCGAACCAGATCGTCAATCGGCTGGGCACGATCCATCCCTTCGAACTGGCCGAGGAAGAGGGCGTCGAACTGTCGCAGGTCGCCGCGGCTTTCGTGGCGTGCGAGGAGTTGTTCGGCCTCGAAGAATTGTGGGCGCAAATCGATGTGGCCGACATGTCGGAACAGGCGCGCCTGACGCTGTTCGACCGGCTGGCCGCAGCGGTCGGCAATCTGATGTCGGACGTGCTGCGCAGCGCATCGGGCAAGGTCGATCCGAGCGCACTCGTTGCCGAACTGGGCAAGGGCGTTCGCGTGCTTGCAGAAGCGACCGACCAGCTCCTCTCGGCCGAATCGCGCCAGCAATCCGCGCGTCTCGAGGCGCAACTGACCGAAGCGGGAGCGCCGGAGAAATTCGCCGCCAGGGTGAGCCATCTCTACGACCTCGACGGGTCGGTCGGTCTCGCCCAGTTGGCCAGCGACACGGGTATCGAGCCGAAGGGGCTGACGCTCGGCTTCACCGAAATCGGGCGCCGTCTGGGCCTAGACTGGGCGCAGTCCACCGCTGCGATGATGAGCCCGTCGGATGTCTGGGAGCGCCTGCTTGTCTCGGGCCTCGCCCGCGATTTCCAGCAGATGCGGCTGGAACTGCTGCGCCGTCTTTCGCGCCGCAAGGATGCCAAGAAGGACATGCCCGGCACGGTGGAGAAATGGGCCGACGAACAGGATGTGGCGGTGCGCGGTTTCCGCACGATGATCGCCCGCGCGCAGGCCCAGTCGCCGGTCGCCCCGGCCATGCTCGCGCAAGTGGCCAGCATGGCGCGCAACCTTCTGGGGCGGTAGCGGCCCCGGCGCCGCTACGCTTGACCGGCAGGCGTTTTCCCGCCAGCCACAGCGCCGATGGAGCATTACGACGTCGTCATAGTGGGTTCGGGGCACGGCGGTGCCCAGGCCGCGATCGCCTTGCGCCAGAACGGCCATGAGGACAGCATCCTCATGGTCAGCCGCGACCGCAATCCACCCTACGAGCGCCCGCCGCTGTCGAAGGAATATCTCGCCGGCGACAAGCCGTTCGAGCGGATCATGATCCGGCCCGAGAAATTCTGGGCCGACAAGAATATCGACCTGCGGCTGGGCTGCAACGTCAACGAAATCGACCCCGTGCGGCACGAGCTTTCACTGTCGGACGACAGCGCGGTTACCTATCGCAAGCTGATCTGGGCCGGTGGCGGCGACGCGCGGCGCCTGTCTTGCCCCGGCTGCGATGCGGAGGGCATCCACTATGTCCGCACGCGGCGCGATGTCGATGCGCTGAAGGCCGAGATCGACGGCGGGGCGCGGCGCGCAGTCATCGTCGGTGCAGGCTATATTGGGCTGGAAGCCGCTGCCGTCCTGCGAAAGCTAGGCTGCGAAGTCACCGTGCTGGAGATGCTCGACCGCGTATTGGCGCGCGTCGCGGGTCCGGAACTATCGGATTTCTATGCCGAGTATCACCGCGCTCAAGGCGTCGACCTGCGGCTGGACACTGCGGTCGAGCGGATCGAGGTGCAGGACGGCAAGGCCGGTGAAGTCGTCACAGCCGATGGCGAACGGATCGCCTGCGACGTGGTGCTTGTCGGCATCGGCATCGTTCCCTCCGTCGGTCCGCTGATCGCTGCCGGAGCGGCTGGCAGCAACGGGGTGGATGTCGACAGCTTTTGCCGCACGACGCTCGACGACATTTATGGGATCGGCGACTGCGCGAGCCACGCCAATCCCTTCGCCGACAATGCCGTGCTGCGGCTGGAATCGGTGCAGAATGCCAACGACATGGCGAGCTGCGCCGCCAAGGCGATCATGGGTGACAAGCAGGACTACAACGCGGTGCCGTGGTTCTGGTCCAACCAGTACGATTTGAAGCTCCAGACCGTCGGCATCTCCAACGGTTACGACAGCACCGTACTGCGCGGCGATCCAACAGCATCGAAATTTAGCGTGGTCTATCTGAAAGAGGGCCGGGTAATTGCGCTCGACTGCGTGAATTCGGTTAAGGATTACGTGCAGGGTCGCAAGCTGGTGGTCGACCGCGCGCAGATCGATCCGGAGCTGCTCGCCGATAGCGAGACGCAGCTCAAGGAGATGGCGTCAAGCTGACCAGCGCCCAGCGCGCGGCGTCGGCCACCGCCAGGTCGGGATCCTCGGCCAGAGCTTGCACCATCGGCACGAGCGCCTCCTGTCCGCTATTGCCCGCCGCATAAAGGCAGTTGCGCACGAAGCGATCCCGCCCGATCCGCTTGATCGGCGATCCGGAAAAGAATTGGCGGAAGCCGGCGTCGTCGAATTGCAGGAAGCGCGCGAGATCCGGCGCGATCAGCTCCTCCCGCGGGGCGAGCTTGAGATGGCGGTGCGCGGCATCGGCGAACTTGTTCCACGGACACACGGCGAGGCAGTCGTCGCAGCCGTAGATACGGTTGCCGAGAGCTGCGCGAAATTCCTCCGGGATCGGCCCCCTGTGCTCGATGGTGAGGTAGGAAATGCAGCGCCGCGCGTCGAGCCGGTAAGGGCTCGGAAAAGCATCGGTCGGGCATGCATCCTGGCAGGCGCGGCAATTGCCGCAGCGGTCGGCATGCGGCTCGTCGGGCTCAAATTGCAGCGTCGAATAGATCGCGCCGAGGAACAGCCAGCTGCCGTGCTCGCGGCTGACCAGATTGGTGTGCTTGCCCTGCCAGCCGATCCCCGCCGCCTCGCCCAAGGGCTTTTCCATCACTGGCGCGGTGTCGACGAAGACCTTGAGCTCGCTTTCCGGCTCCCGCGCGATCAGCCAGCGGGCAAGTGCTTTCAGCGCCTTCTTGACCACATCGTGATAGTCGCGGCCCTGCGCATAGACCGAAATCCGCGCCTTTTCCGGCTCGCTTTCCAGCGCCAGCGGGTCGCCGTCGGGCGCGTAGCTCATGCCGAGCGCAATGACGCTCCGCGCCTCGGGCCAGAGCCCCTGCGGCGATGCGCGCTGGGTTTTTCGCGCCTCCATCCATTCCATCGAGCCATGGCGGCCTTCGCCCAGGAAATCCTCCAGCCGCTCGGCGCGCGCACGGTCGGGCGCGGCCGAGGTAAAGCCGCAGGCGACGAAGCCCAGCCGCGCCGCTTCCTCGCGCAAGTCCGCCTGCAACTGCGAATTAACCCCGGTCACCTATGCTCCGTTCACTTGCGAGGACTAGACTGACACGATGCTTACCGAGACCGGCTTCATGACGCGACCCCCTGCAGACCCCGCGGCGAAACTCGCCATCGAGGCGCGCGGCCTCGTCAAGCGCTTCGACGACACGCTGGCGGTGGGCGGGGTGGACATCTCCGTACCCGAAGGTGCGATCTACGGCATCCTCGGTCCGAACGGCGCGGGCAAGACGACCACGCTGCGCATGCTGCTGGGTATCATCGACCCGGACGTGGGCGTGCGCCGTGTGTTCGGCCACGACCGCCCGCACGAAGTCGCCAAGCTGATCGGCTATCTGCCGGAAGAGCGCGGCCTCTATCCAGCGATGAAATGCGACGAGGCCATTGCCTTCCTCGGCGCCTTGCGCGGGCTGCCGCTGGACGAAGGCAAGGCGCGCGGGCGGGACCTGCTCGAACGGCACGGGCTCGGCCATGCGGTGGACCGCCAGATCCGTCAGCTTTCCAAGGGCATGGCGCAGACCGTGCAATTGCTCGGCACGCTGGTGCACCGCCCGAAGCTGGTGGTGTTCGACGAACCGTTCAGCGGGCTCGATGCGATCAACCAGGGCAAGCTAGAAGCGATGATCCGCGAACTGGCGCAGAGCGGGACCACGGTGATTTTTTCGACTCACGTCATCCACCATGCCGAACGCCTCTGCGACGAGGTCGCGATCATTGCGGGCGGCAGGGTGCCCTATGCCGGATCGGTCGACGCAGCGCGCGACCGGATCCCGGCGCAGGTGCGGCTCGAAACGAAGGTCGACACCGGCGACTGGCGCTCCGCCCTGCCGGGCGATGCGCGCCACGACGCGAAAGCAGGCGGCAATCACTTCTGGTACTTCCCGGTCCCCGACAGCGGGATCGAGACGCTGCTCAAGCGCCTGATCGACGGCGGCGCGGGCATTCTCTCGCTCTCGATCGAGCGTGCCGGGCTGCACGACGCTTTCGTCGAAATCGCCGGAGAGGCCGCGGCCCGTGCGTTGGCAGAAGACAACGCGCTGGAGACTGGCCGATGAGCGAAACCACCCGCCTCTCGCTGTTCGAAGCCGCCCGCGTCGTCGCCCGGCGCGATTTCCGCGCGATCCTGTTCAGCCGGGCGTTCTTCTTCTTCCTGCTCGGCCCGTTGTTCCCGCTGGTCATCGGTGCGCTGGCAGGCGGCATCGGCGGCCAGGTACAGCGCGACGTGGCGGCCAACCTCGTGGCAGTCGCGATGAGCGAGGCCGACACGGCGGCGCTCCAGACAGCCTCGGACGCGCTTTCCGACCAGATCGGCTATCTGCCGCGGCTGGTGCCCGATGCGAGCGGCGAGCCTCCCGCAGACATATTGAAGCGCAAAGGTACGAATTTCGCTGCGGTCGTGACGGGAACGCTGGACGCCCCTGTGGTCGTGGCGCCCGAAGACCAGATCGAACGCTGGCGCGGCCCCGTCGCCCTGCTGGCGGCGACGGCCAACGGCAGTTCGCCCAGCAGTTTTCCGGACATCGCGACGGAGCCGGTGGCCTCAAGTGCCGCTACTTCGCGCAGCGAACGGATCCGGACTGCGCAGGCGGGCCAGCTGATCCTGTTTCTCCTCATGATGTTGCTGGCCGGGATGGTCCTGTCCAACCTGGTCGAGGAAAAGGCCAACAAGGTCATCGAAGTCCTCGCCGCGGCCATCCCGATGGACGCCGTGTTCCTCGGCAAGCTCTTCGCCATGCTCGGCGTGAGTTTCGTCGGCATCGCGGTCTGGGCGAGCTTCGGCGGAGTTGCCGCCCTGCTGCTCGGCAACCAGCTGCCGCAATTGCCCGAGCCTGCGCTCGGATGGCCGGCTTTCATTGCGCTCGGCATCGCCTATTTCGCGATGGGTTACCTGCTGCTCGGTGCACTGTTCCTGACGATCGGCGGGATGGCGGCGACCGTGCGCGAGGTGCAGACGCTATCCATGCCGGTCACCATGATGCAGCTGCTGGTGTTCTTCCTGGCCGCTGCCGCGATCACCACGCCCGGCTCTCCGCTGGAACTGACCGCGGCGATTTTCCCGCTGTCCTCGCCCTTCGCCATGCTCGCCCGCGCCGCGCAGTCCGACGCACTGTGGCCGCATGCGCTGGCGCTGGTGTGGCAGGCACTGTGCGTCGTGCTGTTCGTCAGCTTCGGTGCGCTGCTGTTCAAGCGCCGGGTGATGAAATCCGGCAAGGCGGGGCGCGCGGTGAAAGGGCATGTCGGCGGGACAAAAACCGCCTGACTGTCGCATCCCGACAAGCGCGACGCCGATTTCTGCAATAAATAGGTTCCGATTCGCAACGCACTGTTGACACCAATGTCAGTTAGGGCAGGATGCGCAACGAAGAGAGCGACCGCATGGCAGAGTCGCTCCGACGAGGAGAGAACCATGGCTACTGCCGCTGTCACCCGCCCCGAAGTCCGCTCCGAGCCGACTGCCTACGATGCGCTGAAGAAGCATTTCAAAGACCATCCGGAGCAGCGCCTCCAGCATCCGCACAAATGGGATGTCAGCCGCAGCGACATCTATGCCGAAAACACCTGGCACCCGATCTTTCGCGAAATGCGCGAGGCGGGGCCACTGCATTACATTCCCGAAAGCCCCTTCGGCCCGTACTGGGCGGTGGTCGGCCATAAGGCGATCCAGCATATCGAGGCCCTGCCGGATGTATTTTCCTCGAGCTGGGAGCATGGCGGGATTACCATCCTCAACCGCTTGACGGAAGAAGAGCTGGCGGCGTCCGGTATTGAGGGGCGCCGGGAACTGCCGATGTTCATCGCCATGGACCGGCCCCAGCACACCGGCCAGCGCCGGACCGTTGCCCCGAAATTCACGCCGAGCGGCATGTCGGAGATGGAACCCGAGATCCGCCAGCGCACCGGCGAATTGCTCGATAGCCTGCCGCGCGGCGAGGTGTTCGACTGGGTCGACAAGGTCTCGATCGAGCTCACCACCGGCATGCTTGCCATCCTCTTCGGTTTCCCTTGGGGGGACCGCCGCCTGCTGACCTTCTGGTCGGACTGGTCGGGTGACACCGAGCTTGCCTCGGTCCGCGAACTCGACGAAATGCGCTGGGGGTTTCTACGCGAAATGGGCGCGTACTTCCAGTCGCTGTGGGTCGAGCGCACGCATGACAAGGAACCGGGCGACGATCTTATCTCGATGATGATCCACTCGCCTGCAATGAACCAGATGAGCCCCGAGGAATTCATGGGCAATCTCGTCCTGCTGATCGTCGGCGGCAACGACACGACCCGCAATTCGATGAGCGGTTTCGTCTACCAGCTCGACAAGAATCCCGACCAGCGCAAGCTGTTCGAACAGAACCCCGATGTGATCCCCAATGCGGTACAGGAAATGCTCCGCATGCAGACCCCGCTGGCGCATATGCGCCGCACCTGCACCGAGGACACCGAAGTGTTCGGTCAGACGATCAAGAAGGGCGACAAGGTCGTACTCTGGTATCTCAGCGCCAATCGCGACGAAGAGGTGTTCGAGAACCCCGACAAGCTGGACCTTACGCGCGAGAATGCACGGCGGCACATCGCCTTCGGCTACGGCATCCACCGCTGCGTCGGAGCGCGGCTGGCCGAGCTGCAGCTGCGTATCCTGCTGGAGGAAATGCACAAGCGCCGCATCCGCGTGCATGTCGCGGGCGACATCGAGCGCGTGCGAGCGAACTTCGTGCACGGATTCCGCAAGCTCGAAGTCGAGATCACCGAGTTCTAAGTCCGAGGTCCGCGCCTGTAACCTTGGGCAGCTTTCAAGCGTAGTTCAGATGCGGGGCGCTAGCGTCTCCGGATCATGAATAGAGACACGATGACCAAGACCGTACCCACTCGCCGCGGTTTCCTAGGCTGGATCGGTGCCTCTGCCAGCTTCGCTGCGCTCGCCGCATGCGGGTCTGGCCGGGCCGAGGCGAAGACCTTCCCGGTCAATCTCAGCGAGGCGGAGTGGCGCAAGAAGCTGACCAAGAGCGAGTTCGCCGTGCTGCGCAATGCCTCGACCGAGAGGCCCTATTCCTCGCCGCTCAATGAGGAGAAGCGTGCCGGTACCTTCACCTGCGCTGGATGTGGCAACCGGCTCTATTCATCGAGAACCAAGTTCGAGTCGGGGACCGGCTGGCCGAGCTTCTGGGCCCCGATCGACAAGGGCGCGGTTGGCACCAGCACCGATTACAAGATCGGCTATCCGCGCACCGAAGTGCACTGCGCCGACTGCGGCGGGCATTTGGGACACATCTTCAACGACGGTCCCAAGCCGACCGGCAAGCGGCACTGCATCAACGGCGTCGCGATGGACTTCCGTTCCGCTTGATCGGGCCAGACCTACCGACTCAGTTCCTGAGCAGGATCGGGCACTGCACCCGCGCGGCGAGCAGGCCGAATTCGCGCAGCGAGAGGAAGTTCTCGAAGGCGAGACCATAATTCGCATCGCGCCGCCAGCGCACCTTGCAGCGCGTCTCCTTCAGGAATTCGTTTGTGATCCGCAGGCTCTGGTCGACTGCGAAGACATTGTCGCATTCGAGCCGCGCGCCTTGCTGCGAGATGTTGGTGATGAAGGCATTCGATTTCTGCGTCAGGGTCGAGGCGGTGACCGGCATCATGATGTTGAGCCGCAGCTGGCGCTTGGGAAAGCTCCAGTTTTCCTGGATAAGGCGATCGACATCGACCCTTTCCACGAATTTATAGCTGGCATCGAAGTCGCGCGAACGAACCTTGGTCAGCTCGTAGCTCTCGCCGTTCTGTAGTTCCAGGGCGATCGCAGCGTCGGTCGGCTGCGCGTGGAACGTGCGAATACTGACCCCGGTCGCCGATACGTCGCGAATGACGCAGACGAATTCGCCTTGTCCGCAAACCAGCTTCGCCGCACGGATCAGCGAGGTGTAGCGTTCCGCAGTACGCTTCTCGGTTCCGTTGTCGGTGTTCGTATCGGCAGCAAGATGCCCCGCCGTGAAATCCATGTTCGCCCAACCCCAAATCGCTCACGGCTCACAACTGTCCGTTCGAAATCCTCTATCCCGAACGGCGTTCAATCATGGGAAATAGGCTTCTACGGGTTAACACGGGGATAAGGCGGTCCAAGGCCAAGCGGACGCCGATGGTGCGGGTGGCGGGACTCGAACCCGCACGAGCAAAGCTCAGGGGATTTTAAGTCTAACGGAGTGGGATACCGCGAATTACCGCGATTGCCCTAAGCCTCGGAAGGATATTGATAAAGCGGCTTTTTGTCGTTCCCGGTCATCCCCTCTACGGCTGTAGAGTTCCGCGCCGGCTTACACGAAAATTACACAAGCCTGGCGCTACTTGGTCCCCTGAGACGCAGCAGATGATCCGAGGAGATTGGCCTTCCTGAGAATCTCGGTGGCCAGTTCCATGGTTCCATTGCGCTCAGTCGCGAGATCGATTTCCAGATCGTCTCGCTGAAAGCTGTATGGACGCATAGGAAGATCAGACGGAGCTTGGTCTGGCACACTCGCGGCGTATTGCGGCTTCAATGCTTCAGGCATGATCTGTCTCCAAGTTCAGCTCTCGTGGATAGAAGTGCTTTCGGCTTATCCACCTGAATCCTTCATGACGGGTTACGGTTGCGAGATCCGTCTCTCCGCCGACCGTGTCGGCGCCGCGCAGAAAGTGCACGTAATTTTTTGTGACGTCGACCAAGAAGTAGGCCAATGCAATCGCGTCTCCGGTGGGCATTGGGCTCTCTGCCAGCGGAGTAATGGTCTCTGCTCGAACAGAGTCGATGAGCTCCGCGAGCTTATCCGGCTCGACACCGGCCCTAAGTAATGCAGATGGCATGAACTGGCTATAACCCAAAATCAGTCGATTAAGGGCCTCGGGCTGCCCAGCCCACAGAACAAAGGCATCTGTCCCGCCCATCTGTAGAACAGGCCCCGCGCAGTCCCCATTCAGGATGACGATCTTCCACACTTCGGCGATGTCTGATCCTGCCCCGTAGCCACCCACAAAGAACTCCAAGCTGTGGGGGTTTGCAGGAGGGGTCTCGAGTTCACCGTAGTGCCGATCAAACAACATCTCTTTGGCGCGCTGCGCGATCTCCTCAATCGTGTAGGCCTCTCGGTCTATTCCTCCGTCTTCAGCGCTCAATTCGCGTCGAAGGTCTTTGGCGATCGACGAGATCGACGCCTTCCCAATATTGCCCATGCCGCAAAACATGGCGCAAACAGGAAGCCCTTTGACTAAGTTGAAAACCTTGTTTCCGTGACCATAGACATTGAGAGTGTCCCCCCCAGAGTCGAGAGAGAGAGCGCTATCGGCAGCAAACACTAGACAATCATGCACCTTAACCGCCACGCAAATAGTCATGTCGACCCCCAAGATTCACCTCTTTGAATCAGTTGGTTAGGGCAGAGTCAAGCAGGGCGGCGTAAGCGACTGATTCGAATCGACCTTCGACCAGAGAACCTGTTGATCCCGATCGGTGGGCTTGCGAGTTCGACTGGTGATAAGGTTGCAGGAACAGGCCATCGATATTGGTTCATATCGACAGCCTATTCTATGCCCAGGCTATGACCGACGCCGCACTTTTCACTGCTGGTTCGCTTTTCTCACAAGATTACCTCATCGAGGGCATTAAGCGCAGCGCTGCCTATGAAGAGATCGATGCCGCTGCATTGCGCGAGCGTCTAGAAACGCTTCTGGGCGCTTTTCCACACTCGACGCGTCCCAATGAGGCGACGACCGAGAGTGACCTCGTATGGCCCGTTCTCGAAGCTCTGGGCTGGTCTTCGTGGCTCACCCAGCAGAACCTGTCGTCCAGCGGCCGCGACAATGTTCCCGATGGATTGCTGTTCATCGACGAGGACACAAAGGCCAGCGCCAACGAATACGCCGAGGAATGGAAGCGCTACGGCTTCGGCGCAGCGATCGTCGAAAGCAAGCGGTGGGGACGCGCGCTAGATCGGGCAGAGGGGCGCTCGGGGCAGGAGCGTGAGACCCCATCGACACAACTGCTGCGCTACCTGCGTCGCATCGATGACCTGACCAATGGCGACCTGCGCTGGGGTATCCTGACCAACGGGGCGCGCTGGCGCCTTTACTACTCCGGCGCCCGCTCCACCATCGATGACTATCTTGAGATCGACGTCGCCCGCATCATGGGGTTGGAGGCCGATGTCTTCGATGCGGCGGTGACGGATAAAGAACGGGAGCATTGGCTGCGCGTTTTCGCTGCGATGTTCTCCCGCACCGCGTTCGAGCGGACTGCGAAGGACGCCCCCAGCTTCCATGACCGTGCTCGGCGCGAGGCGGCCTTTTATGAAGAGCGTGTCGCCAAGAGCCTGTCCGACCTGGTATTCGACAAACTCTATCCCTCGCTGGGCAAGGCCATCGCCGACAGGGCACCAGCCGATACCGACCTCGACGAGATCAGGAACGCCACGCTGATCCTGCTCTATCGTTTGCTCTTCATCCTTTACGCCGAAGATCGCGGCCTGCTGCCGGTAAAGGACAAGCGCTACGACGATTACGCCTTGCGTGAAGCGCGCAAGGATGTGGGCGAGCGCATGGATGCCGGTGATACCTTCTCCAGTGTGGCCACCCCTATTTGGGACCGCTTCTCCAGCCTCGCGATCATGATCGACAAGGGAGACCCCTCTGTCGGTCTGCCACCTTACAACGGGGGCTTGTTCAGCACCGTGCAGACGCCGCTGTTGAATGACATCCGCCTGCCTGACAGCGTGATGGCCGAAGCGCTCGACATCCTCTCCTACGAGCAGCGCGATGGCCTGCGCCGCTACATCAATTACCGCGACCTTTCGGTGCAGCAGCTTGGCTCCATCTACGAGCGGCTGCTGGAGTTCGAGATGAAGCGCGTCGATGGCGAGTTCGAGGTGCTGCCGAACATCTTCGCCCGCAAGGAAAGCGGCAGTTACTACACACCAGACGAACTGGTCCTGCTCATCATTGACGAGACCCTCGCCCCTCTTATCGACGATGCCTATGCCGCGTTCGGAAGCGCAATTGCCTCGCTTGGCAAAAATGACAGTGTAGCATCCATGCTGCGGGTGCTCGAAGGGGCTGATCCGGCCAAGGCGATCACCCGATTGCGTGTCTGCGATCCAGCCATGGGGTCAGGGCACTTCCTCGTCAGTCTGGTAGACCGCATGACCAACCAGGCGCTTGAAGCCATGGCGCGGGCAGTCGAAATCGCTGCCGAAGCAGGGGTCGAGGATTATCAGAGCCCCATCGCACGGGAGATCGAGGGCATCCGTTCTACTATCTGGCACAACGCGCAGGAGCATGATTGGGCGATCGCCGAGGAACAGCTGGACGATCCCCAGCTGGTCAAGCGCATGATATTGAAGCGCTGCGTGCATGGCGTGGACAAGAACCCCATGGCGGTCGAATTGGCCAAGGTCGCGCTGTGGCTGCACACTTTCACCGTGGGCGCGCCGCTGTCGTTCATCGACCACCACCTTCATTGTGGAGACAGCCTGTTCGGAATGTGGGTTCGCGATGCCATGGACAAGGGGGGCGAAGGAGCGGCGCTGTTTCTCCACGAACCTTTGCAGCGCGCGCAGACCCAAGCGCGGGTCATGCAGACGATCGAGGCGCTGACCGACGCTGAGATCGCCGAGGCCACGCAGAGCGCCGAGATGTGGAACGGCGTCGAAGCGCAGATTGGGGAGCTCGACGGATTCGTAAAGTTCATCCATGCCCTTGACTGGCTCGACATCAGCGACAAGCGCGAGAAGACCGCCGTGCGCGCTCTGCTGGCCGGTCAGTTCGGTGATACGATCGCCATCATGCGTGGGCGCGAAGAGCCGTTTGCGAGATCTACCCAGTTTCAGGCGTCCGGCAGCAAGGATCGGGTAAAGGCGCAGGAATATGAGCCGAGCGAGCTCGTCGATTGCATCAAGGACATCGTCAGCCGCGCCCGCCAGCTGATCGACGAAGAGCGTTTCCTCAACTGGCAGATCGCTTTCCCCGGCGTTTGGCAGAACTGGGCCAGCGCCGGGCGCGAGGGTGGTTTCGATGCGGTCATCGGCAACCCGCCATGGGATCGCTTCGAGTTCGAAGAGGTGCCTTGGTTCGAGGCGCGCGATGCTTCGATTGCACTTGCCCCGAGCGGCGCGAAACGAAAGGCAGCCATCAGGCAGTTGCGATCATCCGACACGCCACTAGCTAAACAATATGCGCGCGCTACGAAACGCATGGCGATGGCGACGAAGGTAGCGAAGGGAAAGTCGATCTACTCCACCCTGAACAAGGGCAAGCTGAACATTTACAAGCTTTTCGTCGAGCGCTCACACTCGTTAGTGCATCCACAGGGGATGGTCGGCCTCCTGACTCCCAGCGGCATCGC
Source organism: Qipengyuania sp. 902 (assembly GCF_051195295.1). Taxonomy (NCBI): domain Bacteria; kingdom Pseudomonadati; phylum Pseudomonadota; class Alphaproteobacteria; order Sphingomonadales; family Erythrobacteraceae; genus Qipengyuania; species Qipengyuania sp. 902. The sequence continues at coordinate 581,747 of NZ_JBNJLJ010000001.1, forward strand.
GGCCGACCTGTCCTCGGCGAAATTCTTCAGGCGACTCTCGACCCATGGTCACATCAAGTCGCTCTACGACTTCGAGAACCGCCGAACGCGATATGGCTACGAGCCATTCTTTCCCGATGTAGACAGCCGCTTCAAATTCGCGGCGATGACCGCCAGCCCCAAGCGCGAGTTTGATGGGACAGTTTGCGGTTTTTTCCTTCAAGCCGTGCGCGAGAGGGAAAATCCCGACAACGCTTTTCCGGTAAGTCCCGACGATTTCTCGCGAGTAAATCCTAATACTGGAACCGCTCCTGTCTTCCGCACGCGCCGAGACATGAAGATCACTACCGGAGTCTATGCGCGCTGTCCGGTGCTTCACCAGGATGTGACTGATCCCGCCGATCAGCCATGGTCGATCGGTTATTCGCAAACGATCAACATGACATCCGACAGCCACCTTTTTCGGACTAGAGGTGAACTTGAGGACGAGGTCGGAGCATGGCCACTAGGAGGTAATCGCTATGAATCTGCCGACGGTGAGTGGGTGCCCCTTTACGAGGGCAAGATGGTGCAAGCTTTCAACCACCGTGCGGCGAGTATTATCGTAAACCCGCAAAACGTGAATAGGCCAGCTCAGCCCCTCGCTGCCGAAATTCATGAACTGCATGACCCCGACTGGCTCGCCGACCCGCAATACTGGGTGCAGCCGAAGAACGACTTGGTTCGATCGGAATATGCGCTGGGCTTTAAGGACGTAACGGCCCCTACGAACGTGCGCACGATGATCGCGTCCATGATCCCAACCGGCGCTGCCGGAAATACATTCCCGCTTCTGCTGCTCGAAGATGAGGCGGCTGATCCCGCGAAGGACCGAGCGCTTTTGCTTGGTAACCTGAACGCCCTCGCGCTTGACTACATCGCGCGACAGAAGGTCCAGGGTCAGCATCTAAACTGGTATATCGTCGAGCAACTCCCAGTAATCCCGCCAGCCGCCTACAATCGCTCATTCGGCCCCAAGTCGGCTGCCGAGATCGTGCGCGAAGCTGTGCTGGAGTTGACTTACACCGCCCATGATATGGCGGCCTTCGCCCGCGACATGGGGCATGTCGATGATGCTGGCGACGTGCTGCCACCATTCCTGTGGGACGAGGAGCGCCGCCTGCAGCTGCGCGCCAAGCTCGATGCGCTCTACTTCATCCTCTACGGTATCTACGACCCCACAAACGCCGCGCAGAGCCGCGATGACATTCGCTACATCTATTCGACCTTTCCAATCGTCGAACGTCATGAACTAGCCGCGTGGGGCAGCTATCTTAGCCGCGACCTTGCGCTCGCTTGGATCAACGCTTTGATGGCCAACCAGCCGGACGCCGAGGTAGCCAGAAAAACTCAGCCGCTTTAGTTCGCGGGTTGAGGACCATAACGTCAATTGACGGTGCCGGCCCTTGCTGTGGCAATAAGCCTCCCAACATTCGGTTTGTCGTGGATCTCCACGTTGCAAGGTTTCGCAGATGATGTTGCAAGGGCAGCGCTCCTAAAACGCGGCTTTTCGGCTCCATCCGAGTGGGAGCATCTCGATCCCTCTAGGGCTTCCGAGTCCAATCAAGACACGGAAGCCCCGCAGTCAGGATCAAGTGAAGGGCACGTATTCCCAACCATCGGTCGTCATGGCGGCGAAGCCAGGCATATCTTCTTCCATCATGTTGACTAGCTCATCACCGAGAGGAAGGTCGCGAGGGTCGGGTATATCGACCGCGAAGCTCACGCTCGGCCAGTAGCCGAATCCTTTCAGTATGGCCCAGTGGAACTTGGCGATCGCCTCAGTCTCGTTCTCAGCAATCATGATGACAGGTTCGAGACATAACTGGTGGGCGCGATATAGCTTCATGGTTCTACCTCGTTTGTTGTTGAGGTCGAACAGTGCACGCGATCACTTTGGATGTCGGGTGGCTAATGACCACCGCGACTTGGGTTATCTGACTGGCAGGCTCATGAGGCGATCTGCCGCGCGCATACCCCGCTCAATCACGCATTCTCTGTCCTCCGAGCCCATGAAGCCCTTGCAATTCTCTTCATCCTGCAAGGCGATACCGATGCCAATGAAGCCCACTGTGAAGATTGCGAGGCAGATCCAAATGGTCTGCATGCCGCGGCTCTGTTCCTGTGGTTGCTGAGTATTCTGTTCCTGCATTGGTTTCTCCCTCGTGCAAACCGTAAGCTATTGGGGAACAGTTACAAGTCCACCTGAGGTAGCGGCTCTTCCAGGATCAATGCCCAAAATTCACGAACGAGTCTGGTAGCTGCTCGCGACATGAAGAAGCGCCTTGTGAACCGCGTGTCTGGCTTATGAACGTTTTTAGCTGCGTAGCCTGCCCACCTGCCTCTCCCATATCTGCTGCCGTCGATCTTCTCATACAATGGCTGAATGTTGATAGCGGGGCCTGCCTTCGGCTTTACTCCTGCTGCCGCACGGCCTTTTGGATGGAGTGCCAGCGCACGCTCCATAACGACCTTGAATTTTGTGGCCACTCTGACGTCTTCTGCGATGAAGACACCATGAAGGTGTAGCTGAGACCGCGACTTGCCCGATTTCGAGCGGGTCTCGACGACGTAGCAGTATTCCAGATCGCTGAGACCTTCAGCGGCTAGTCGCTCAGCTATGTTTCGTTTGATTCGGTCCATGGGTGCTATGCCTTCACGCTTCCATTTGGCCTCGAGATCGGGCCGTATTTTCACCGTGAAGGCATATCCCCCAGTCCAGATGCCTAACTGTGCCAGCAAGTGTAGTTTCAGGTATTCGCCTACGTCTCTCCACTGAGGAAGGTCGGTGGGGCTCAGCGAGGTCAGATCACATGAAGAGTGGTCGAAATTTGTCCATACTCGCAGCGGCGAGACAGTCCGTTCGTGCCCTGCAAGGAGAGCAGCCCGCGTTTCGGCATCGCGAACTATATCTTGAACCAACTGGTGTTCGCTTGCGATCCGGCGCCTGATCTCCCGATTCAGCGCACGCACCTTCGGTCGGCGCCTTCTCGGGCCCTCAAATTGGTTCTTGCGATAGGTGGTCAGCTTCTTGCTAGATGCCATATGCGTGCAGTCAGGCCAGATGGCCTAAAGGTGTGGAAGGCGTCGTCTCGAGAGGCGTGCCAGAGGACTTTTTTGCTGCGCCGGCCAAGCCGGACTGAGCCGGTGTTTCTCGCTCAGGCAGCCTTGGGTCGAACCTGCTTTTCTCCAGCCGCATAGAGGCGGAGCTCCTCTAACCGATAGAAGCGTCGGCCGCCTATCAGCAGGGACGACGGCCCTATGCCTTTCCGATGCCACTCAGCCAAAGTCTTGGCCGTGAAGCCTAAAAACCGAGCAGCCTCTGCCCTCGTCACTCTGCCATCGGGGGTGCATGTAATCATGGTTCACTCCTTATATTGTTTAGTAGCAGATGCGCCACTAGATGCGATTGCTGAAGAACGCAATAGCTTAGTGGCATATGTGCTACTAATTTGTTGACCGGGTCGCTGGCCTGTCGTATCGCAGGGCAGAACAAAGGAGCTAGAATGACAGAGAAACGGACAATGAAGCGCGCCCCCAAAGATATGGTCGGGTTGCAGCTCAGGTTCAGAGAGACCCTCCGCCAGCGACTGCAGGTCGCGGCGCAAGAGTCAGGCAACTCGATGAACGGTGAGATCGGCGAGCGACTTGCCCGAAGCTTAGATGACGACATTGTATATGGGACAAGGCGCAACAGGGAGCTTTTTGCTGAAGCCAATGCGCAGATGGCCCATGCTGAGCGAGCAACAGGCAAGTCTTGGACCGACGATCTCGAAACGTTTTGGGCGGCACGCGACCTTGTGCTTGAGGCTTTTGAACGGTCAGCGCCGAAAGCAAAGAATTATGATGAGATCGTCTCGGCTCAGATCGAATTGGCGAGGGTCAGAAAAGAGCGCGCAAATATCCTCGCCGAGCTGAAGAAGCTTGGAGCTGTCCGGCCTAGCAGGCGTGACGACCCCAGCGAGATCGATATATCTGACCGGCCGTATGAAAAGACCCCTCTGGCACGGTTTGAGGACGCCGACGCTGAAGCCCAGATGGATGGCGCTCTCGCTGACATCTTGTGGTCTGAGCTGGCAGACATAGAGTCCGATCTTGCTGTCGCGAAAGCCGAACTAGGAAGAGCGGAGGCTCATTCTCGTGCGGCCAGAGAGCGTGGAAGAGCGATTGCCGCAACCATCTCGGGTAGCAGCGAGACTGAAGACGGTTGATCTATGTCCCTACGTTTCGAGCGCCTCTCACGCCCGGCAGTGCGCAAATTGCGGGCTGGCGAAGCGATAACTGAGCATGGCATAACTGCATCTCGTCAAGGCAATGGCGATCTTCGCTACAGTGTAAACATCATGGTCGATGGCGAGCGTATCCATCGGGTCATCGGTCGGGAGAGCGATGGCACAACCCGCGAGCAAGCTGAAAGGGCCATTGAAAAATATCGGACGGATGCACGCGCTGGCAGGCTAGACCTGCCGAAAGGGCGGAAGCGGCACAGGACCTTCAGGGAATTCGCCGAGGAATATTTGACCCTTATCCACGGTCATCCGAAACACGGGAAGAACTTCTCCCGCAAATCCAGTCACATAAGACGTCAACTCATTCCCCACTTCAAGAGTGGACGTCTCGACAAGATCACTGATGCTGACATCAGTGCTTTCATTCAGAAGCGCCTGCTAAACGGCATATCCAAAGCGACAGTCAATCGTGAGCTATCTACACTTTCTCACCTCCTCAATCGAGCAGTCGAGTGGGGCTGGCTGCGAGTGAAGCCGAAGGTCGATAAGTTTGCAGAGGTCCCGAAGCGGGTTGAGACTTTATCCTCGTCAGAGAGACATAGGCTTCTTGAAGCCGCCATTCGTGATCAGGACCCACACACGTGGCTATTTGTCGCGATAGCGATGGGCACTGGTATGCGGCACAGCGAGATCTTGCGAATTAGGTGGGAACAGATCGAATTTGACTTACGCCGGATACATGTTCCGCAGGCCAAAGCAGGAATGCGCGAACAACCCATGCCGCAAACGCTTGCTCGACGTTTGCAACATGAATGGCTTGCGCGAGGGGAACCGGTTGACTGGCTGTTCCCGACTATTCGCAAAGACGCGAAGCACCCACACCGCAGCACCATGGCCAAGCAATTTGCGAGAACGGTCGAACGAGCCGGACTCGATCCGCAATCGGTCACGCCGCACACCCTACGACACACCGCTATTACCGACCTTGTGAAAGCAGGTGTAGACCTCCCCACGATCCAGAAGATCAGCGGGCATAAGACGCTCGCAATGGTCTTGCGTTACACGCAGCTTGCCGACGAACACGTAAGTGATTCAGTCAACGTGCTCGAGGACAGTCTTTCTGACCTGGTTACACCAGGATTACACAGGGACAAATGTCAGGCCCACCGCCCACGAGCCGGAAGATTGCAAAATCATTAGTGTTATCATTGTGGTGCGGGTGGTGGGACTCGAACCCACACGAGCAAAGCTCAGGGGATTTTAAGTCCCCGGCGTCTACCATTCCGCCACACCCGCCGCGGCGGGAGGGTTAAGGTTTTAAGAAGAGCGACGCAATCGCCGATGACAGGGGAGGGCCGCTCGAGGTCAGTCCTCGTTGAGGCGGCGGCGCATGTCTTTGCCCGGCTTGAAGTAGGGCACGCGTTTCGCGGGCACATCGACCGATTCGCCGGTCCGCGGATTGCGGCCCTTGCGGGCTTCGCGTTCGCGCGTGGAGAAAGCGCCGAAACCGCGCAGTTCGACGCGGCCACCCTCTGCCAGGCGCTGGGCGATTTCCTCGAAGAAAATGTCGAGCACCTGCTCGACCTCCTCGCTACGCAAGTCGGGATTGTCCTGCGCCAGGGCAGCCAGAAGTTCGGAACGGATCATCTGCGTTCTCCCGACCGGCCCCCTTTCGGCAGCCAGCACGATGTGTGATTTTCGCGACCCGCCCGACGCGCGATCCCTTGCGCGTCTAGACGAGCCGATAGTGGCAGAAGCCCCGCCTGCCCGCAAGTTAGGATTTTCCGTGGATTATCGGCCCAGTCAGGCGTCCTGAAGCAGCTTGGCCGGTTCGACGCCGAGGCGTTTCATCCGGGCGCGGATTTCCGGCCACTCCTCGTCGAGAAAAGCGCGTCGCTCGGTCTGCCTTAGACGATCCGCCGCGCCGCGCACGACATACATGCCGACCCCGCGCTGCACCTCGACCAGCCCGTCGTTCTGGAATTGCTGGTAGGCCTTGGCCACGGTCAGCGGGTTGGCGCCCTGCTCCGATGCCAGCGCCCGGACCGAAGGAAGCATCTCGCCTTCGGCATAGCGCCCGTCGATAATGGCCGCGGCAATCATGTCGCGCAGCTTCAGATAGACCGGCTTGTTCTGGTTTGGCATCGCGATTCCCCGAGACAGACTGCTACAGTGCCATAATACAGCGCGGCGCACAAGGTTCCCGCCCACTGCCCGACGTGTGCCATTCAGCCGCGCGCAATGCGGTCACGACTGTAACTAAGGCTTCACATGCGCGCCCAAGCCGCTAGGGTGCGCGCTTTCTTCGGGGAGGCGGCGCGCGTTCGAGCGTCTGCCGCATGAATAGGGATAATCGCACACCATGGTCGAAGGCGCCTTCTTCACATTCGGTTCCGCGTACGAGATGTGGGCCTTCCGCATCGCGGTCGTGGCGCTGGTATCGTTCCTCATCGGCGGGATGGTGCTTGTCACCCGCCCGCAGGAAGAGGTGATCGGTCATCCCAAGGGCCTCTTCCTGCTGTTCATGGCCGAAATGTGGGAGCGCTTCTCCTATTACGGCATGCGCGCCCTGCTGATCTTCTACCTCGTTCAGCACTGGCTGTTCTCCGATGCCGAAGCCTCGGTCATTTACGGCGCCTATACCGCGCTGGTGTACATCGCCCCGGTCGTCGGCGGCTATCTCGCGGACCGCTATGTCGGGCAGCGCAAGGCGGTGTTGTTCGGCGCGGTCCTGCTGACCTTCGGCCACTTCTTCATGGCCTTCGAAGGCGACGGGTCGCTCGGCCAGGATAACCCGATGCTCAATGTGTTCTGGCTTGCGCTGGCGCTGATCATCGTGGGTTCGGGCTTCCTCAAGGCGAACATCTCGGTCCTCGTCGGCCAGCTTTATTCGCGCACTGACATCCGCCGCGATCCTGCCTACACCATCTTCTACATGGGCATTAACGTCGGCGCGGCGACTGCCTCGATCATCTGCGGCTACCTCGGCCAGACGGTGGGTTGGGAGTACGGCTTCGGCCTCGCCGGTTTCGGCATGCTCATCGGCCTCGTCTTCTTCGTGATCGGCAAGCCGCTGCTGCGCGGCAAGGGCGAACCGCAGCATCCGGAACGCATTGCAGGCGGCAAGGAATACCTGATCTACGGCGCGGGCCTCGGCATGGTTGCGCTCTGCTGGCTGGCCATCCAGTATCAGGAACTCGTCGGCGTGCTGCTCGGCGGGTTCGGCGGGGCGCTGGTCGCCTATGTCCTCTCGATCGTGACCTTCCAGATGGCCTACGGGTCGTGGAAAGCGGCACCGACAGTGCCGTTCTTCATCTACATTTCAAGCGCGGTCGGCCTGATCGTCTCCCTGATCGCGGCCTCGCAGGGGAGCGAACCGGCCCAGTACACGGCTGGCGCTTCGCTGCTGGTCCTGATCGCGGTCCTGATCCAGCAATCGATGGTGAAGACCTTCCACGAGCGCGACCGCATCTTCGCGGCCATGTTCCTGATCATCGTCTCGGTGGTCTTCTGGGCCCTGTTCGAACAGGCCGGTTCCAGCCTCAACCTGTTCACCGATCGTCACGTCGATACGGCAGGCGTCAGCGCGTCGATCTTCCAGTCGGTCAATGCGATCTACATCGTCCTGCTCGCGCCGATCTTCGCGATGCTGTGGCAGGGCTTGGCGCGCAAGGGCATGGAGCCGAGCACGCCGATGAAGTTCGGCCTTGCCGTCGTGCAGGTCGGTCTCGGCTTCCTCGTCCTCGTCTGGGGCGCGGAAAGCGTGGGCGTGAACGTCCCGACGCCGGTGATCTTCATCTTCCTGATCTACCTGCTGCACACCACCGGTGAACTGTGCCTCAGCCCGGTTGGCCTTTCGGCCATGAACCGCCTCAGCCCGGCGCATATCGCTTCGCTGGTGATGGGTACGTGGTTCTTCGCCTCGGCCACCGGCAACTTCGCCGCCGGCCTGATCGCCGCGGCCACCGGCGCCGAGGGTGTGGGTGAGGAAGCCGGCAAGCAGTTGGTCCTCGACGTTTACGGCACCGTCGGCTGGTGGGCCGTCGGCATCGGCGTCGGCGTCATGGTGCTCAGCCCGCTGGTCAAGAAGCTGCTGCATCTCGACACGCTGCGCGACGACAATGTCGGCGACGATCTCGAAGGCCAGGCCGGTGCCGGTCTCGAGGCGCAGGAAGCCGGCATGCACCCCGCGACCAATCCGCAGATGCCCGGCAAGCACGAAGAGAACCGCTGATCGGCGGATACGTCTCGACGAAAGGCAATTGACCGCGCGGGCCGGGGCAGCGATGCTCCGGCCCGACTGCTTTGGGGGACCCATGAAACGTTACGCTTTATTCGCCTGCGCCGCCGCCCTCGCGATGGCCGGATGTTCGACCACGGGAAGCGCCGACGATGCTTCCGACAAGGACTGGACCGCACCTGTCGGTGAAGACGGCAATGCGCCCTTCTCCTCCACCTATGAACGCTATCCCGGGCGGCCCACCGCGCTGGTCGGCGCGACCGTCTATGACGGCGCGGGCAACCGCATCGACAATGGCACCGTGCTGTTTCGCGATGGCGAGGTGGTCGGCGTGGGCGATGCTTCACTCGATACGTCGGGCTACGATGTTCTCGACGGCAGCGGCAAGTTCGTGACACCCGGCATCATCGACATCCATTCGCACCTTGGCGACTATCCCACGCCGAGCGTCGATGCGCATTCGGACGGCAACGAAGCGACCAGCCCGACGACCCCCGAAGTCTGGGCCGAGCATTCGGTCTGGCCGCAGGATCCGGGCTTTACCCGCGCGCTCGCCAATGGCGGGGTTACCGCGCTGCAGATCCTGCCCGGCTCGGCCAATCTCATGGGCGGCCGCTCGGTAACGCTCAAGAATGTGCCTGCCCGCACGGTGCAGGGGATGAAGTTCCCCGGCGCGCCCTACGGCTTCAAAATGGCCTGCGGCGAGAACCCCAAGCGCGTTTACGGCAACCGCGGTCGCATGCCGTCCACCCGCATGGGCAATTTCGCGGTCAACCGGCAGACCTGGCTCGATGCGCGCGCCTATGACGGCAAGAAGCGCGACCTTGCCAAGGAAACGCTGAAGGGCGTGCTCGACGGCGAAATCCTGGTCCATAACCATTGCTACCGCGCCGACGAGATGGCGCTGGTCATGGATATGGCCAAGGAGATGGGCTACAAGGTCAGCGCCTTCCACCACGCTGTCGAAGCCTACAAGATCGGCGACCTACTGCGCGAAAACGACGTGTGCAGCGCGATCTGGGCCGACTGGTACGGCTTCAAGATGGAAGCTTACGACGGCATCCTCGAGAATGCCGCCTTCCTCCAGCGCGAAGGGGCCTGCGTAGTGATCCATTCGGACAGCGCGCAGGATATCCAACGCCTCAACCAGGAGGCCGCGAAGGCGCAGGCCGCTGGCCGCCGCCTCGGGATCGATATTGCCGATGAGACCGTGATCGGCTGGATCACGCTCAACGCCGCCAAGGCGATGGGGATCGACGACATGACCGGCAGCCTCGAACCCGGCAAGATGGCCGATGTCGTGCTGTGGAACGGCGATCCGCTGAGCGTCTATTCGCGCCCCGAGAAAGTCTGGATCGACGGCGCGCTGATGTATGACGCGCTGGACCGCAAGCGTCGGCCGGTGAGCGATTTCGAGCTTGGCCAGCCGGGCGAAGGAGATGTGAAATGAAGCGCGCTCTCGCCTTTGCCGCCGGCCTGCTAGCCTGCGCCTCCGCCCTTCCCGCTGCCGCACAGAACATCGCCATGACCGGCGTGACCGTCGCCACCGGGGACGGCTCCGACCCGATCGAGAACGGCGCCGTGGTCGTGGAGAACGGTCGCGTGGTCTACGCCGGGCCTGCTGCTGGCATGCCGCAGACGGCGATGCCGCTGATGGAGGCGGCACCCGGTACCTGGGTCACGCCCGGCCTCGTCGCTACGGTCACCAATCTCGGCCTGTGGGATGTGGGCGCGGTCAGCGAGTCGAACGATATCCGCGCGGGCGATTCGCCCTTCAGCGCTGCGCTGGATGCGGCGCCGATCGTCAATCCGGCATCCCAGCATATCGCCGTCCACCGGGCGGCGGGCGTCACGCGCGCAGCCACGGTAACGTCGGCCAGCAGTTCGATCTTCGGCGGACAGGGCGCAATTATCGACCTCGGCAGCGATCCGCAGGCGGTGACGCGCGCGCGAGCGTTCCAGACCGTGTCACTCGGCGAAAGCGGTGCGCGCCTCGCCGGTGGCAGCCGTGCATCGGCCCATGCCCTGCTGCGCAACGCTCTGCGCGAGGCGAACGAGTTCGGCAGCGATGCGCGCATCCCCGGTATCCGCGCGCGGCCCGCCGAACAGGGCGTGGGTGACGATGTGCCCCTGGATCCGCGACTGGTCGACAACCGGACCGAGCGCGGAGACGACGTGCTCCTCAGCCGCTTCGATGCTGCAGCGCTGGTGCCTGTGGTTCGCGGGGAGCAACCACTGTATGTGATGGTCGAACGCGCTTCCGATATCCGGAGCGTGCTGGCCCTGAAGCGCGAATTCGCCAACCTCGACCTCGTACTGGTCGGCGCGAGCGAGGGCTGGCTGGTCGCAAGCGACATCGCGGCAGCCGGGGTGCCGGTGATCGCCGACGGGCTCGACGATCTGCCGCAGGGCTTCGAGGAACTTGCCGCGACGCAGAGCAATATCGGCCGCATGGTCAAGGCCGGCGTCACCGTCGCGATCAATGCGGCCGCGATGGAGAACCCGCGTAATCTCAACCAGTATGCCGGTAACCTCGTGGCCCTGTCGCGCATTCCGGGTGCCGACGGGCTCAGCTGGGGGCAGGCCTTCGCCGCCATAACCTCGGTCCCGGCACGGATCAGCGGGCTTGGCGGTCGTGCGGGCGTGCTTGCGCCCGGTGCCGCGGGCGACGTGGTGATATGGGACGGCGACCCCTTGGAAGTCGGCGCGATGCCGACCCGCGTCTTCATCGACGGGGTGGAACAACCCCTCGAGAACCACCAGAGCCGCCTGCGCGATCGCTATCGCGATCTCGACGAGAGCGACTTGCCCAAGGCCTACGACTGGTAAGGTGACGAAAGATATGCGGACGACTTTCCTCGCTCTCGGCGCGGCGGCACTGGCGGTCGGTTTCCACACCTTGTCGGCGCAGGACGGCCCGCCCGACCGCTCGCAGGACATCGCCTGGATGAACGCGCAGCAGAGCTATCTCGCGGGTCTGAAGGCCGAAGACGGCTGGCGCTACGAGCCGGGTGGCCTGCGCTGGCGCTATATCGATTATGCAGGCAGCGAGCGCAGCCCGACCGTCGAGGACACGGTGACGGTGCATTATGCAGGCACCTTCATCGACGGAGAGACCTTCGACTCGAGCTTCGATCGGGGCGAGCCGGCGACCTTCCCGCTCGGCCGCCTGATCAAGGGCTGGCAAACCGCCATCCCGAAGATGGGCGTGGGCGACACGATCGAAGTCGCGATCCCGGCCACGCTGGCTTACGGAGTCGAGGGCAAGGGCCCGATCCCGGGCGGTGCGACGCTGCTGTTCAAGGTCCAGCTGATCGATTTCGAAAGCCCCTGACGCCGGGCGACAAGTTGGCGACAAAGGCGACACAGTGTCGCCCCGGGGCGGCCGATCCAAAGGCCTGTTTTCTTTGTCTTTTCCCCAAGCCGGGCGATCATTGAAAGCCGTCTCGCCCCCGGGGGGCATGCTTCGATTGTTTTGCGCCTCAGCCGATATCCGTACACCGTGGCCCGGACTGTAGGAAAGAACCCGACCCCATTCGTCTGACGCAAAGCGGCGCTTGCAAAAAGGTTAAGGTCTGCTATCTATGTTGACGCTGTAAACATAGGAGTGGGTGATGGATCAGGCTCTCGTTTCGCTTCTCGCCGCATCGGTGGCCTTCGTCAGCACACACTTCGCACTATCGCATCCCCTGCGCGCGCCGCTCGTCTCGGCGTTGCGCGAAACCGGCTTCATGCTGGTCTACAATGCCGTGGCCATCGCCTGCATGGTGTGGATGTATTTTGCCTTCAAGGACGCCCCACCGGCTGATTTGGGCGGCTCGGGCGAAGTCGGCTGGGCCGTCGCGACCATTCTCACCCTTCCAGCGTTGGCGCTCTTCCTCGGCGCGATGACGCCGCGCAATCCGGCAATGCCGATGCCGGGAGCGGAGGCGGCAGCGCGGGCGGGACCGGCGGGAGCGTTCCTCGTGACGCGCCATCCGATGATGTGGGGCTTCGCGCTCTGGGCCTTGTCGCACATCATGCTGTGGTGGAGCACGCGAACGCTGATCGTCGCAGGGGCGATCCTCGTCCTCGCGCTGGTCGGCGCCAAGCTTCAGGACGCGAAGAAGCGCGGCCAGATGGGCGATGCGTGGCTCGCATGGGAAGCCAAGACGAGCTTCGTCCCGCGTTTGTCGAAGCTTGGCGCGCTCGGCTGGAAAGGCTGGCTCGCAGCCCTGCTCGCCTGGGGTGTGCTGATGTGGGTGCACCTGCCGCTGGGCGGTATCCCGGCGGGTGTGTTTCGCTGGGTGTGACCGTCCTCAAGTAGCGAAGCGGTAGGACGACGAAGATGTCCTCAAGTAGCGAAGCGGTAGGACGACTAAGACTCAGCTACCGGTGAACTTGGGGGACCGCTTCTCCATCAGCGCGTCGACGCCTTCCATGTGATCCTCGGTCAGGTGCATCAGCGCCTGTGTATTCGCCGCCATTTCGAGTGCGGTGTCGTAGCTGACCGAGCGCCCCTGCCGAATGAGATTCTTCGCCTGCCGGAGCGCATGCGGGGGCATGGCCGCGACCTTGCTCGCGAGCATGCGGGCTTCGTCCATCAGCGCCTCGCCTTCGACCACGCGGCTGACGAGGCCCCAATCCTGCGCCGTCGCGGCGTCGATCACGTCGCCGGTGTAGAAGAGCTCCCCCGCACGCGCCTCGCCGATGATCCGTGGCAGGATCCAGGTGCCGCCATCGCCCGGGATGATGCCGAGCTTGAGGAAGGTGACGCCGAACTTCGCCTTGTCTGAAGCGATGCGCATGTCGGCCAGACAGGCGAGGTCGCACCCCAGCCCGATCGCCGGCCCGTTGACCGCCGCGATCAGCGGCACGCGCAGGCCGTAGAGCGCGCGCAGCACCTTATGGATGTTGTTGCGATAGCCATCGGAGATTTCCGGCGCGGTCCCGCCGAAGGCCCCGGTCCGCTCCTTCATCGCCTTGATGTCGCCGCCCGCACTGAACGCCCGCCCCGCCCCGGTGAGTATCACGCAGCGCACGTCCATGTCGGCGTTGATCGCATCGCAGGCCGCCGCAAAGGCATCCCCGTCGCCCGATGCACCGAGCGGATTCATCGTGTCGGGGCGATTGAGGGTGAGCGTGGTGACGTGGTCGGCGGTGTGGGTGGTGAGCAAGGTCATGAGCTTCCCTCTCTAATAATCGGCTCGCGCAGGAACCGCAGGACGGCTTCCTCCGCTTCATCGTGCCAAGCAAGGTCGTGTCCGACTCCCGGAAAAATCTTCAGCTGCGCGCGCGGATTAGCAGCGGCAAGCCGCTCTGCATGGGCATGCGGGATGAGGCTGTCGGCATCGCCGTGCAGTATCAAAATGTCGCTGTGGATGTTGGCCAGTTTGGTCGCATTCTCATATCTGTCCCGAAGCAACAGGCCGGTCGGCAGCCAGCGAAATTTCGCACCGACCAACTCGGAAAGGCTCGCAAAAGGCGAGATGAGGACAAGCGCTAAAGGATCGGTTTCGCCAGCCATCTGGACCGCTACCCCCGAACCGATTGAATTTCCGACGATCACGATCTCGCCTCCATCAACCCCCTGGGCGGATAGATATTCCAACGCAGCCCTGCCGTCCCGATAAAGTCCTTCCTCGCTCGGCGTGCCGGGATTGCCGCGATAGCCACCATATTCCGCTGCAAGGACGCCGTAACCGGCAGGCACCAATCGATCGGTCGCGACCACGCTCGATACCCAATCGGCCCCATTGCCATGAAAATATAAGAGGGTCGTTTTCCCCGGCTCTGCGGTGCGATAGCCCGCCCTGAGGCTCAGCCCGTCTTCGGTGCGATAGCTGATTTCCTCAAACCCACCCGTCGTCGGGCCGATCGTGCGTGGTGCGGGGTAGAGAAACCGACCCTGTTGGCTCCACAGGATGATCAGGATCGCAAGGTAGGCTGTAGCGAGAAAAACGAGGATCCACACAATGACGCGGATCGGTCGGTTCAAGCCCGCGCCTCTTCCACGCCCGCACTGTTGTGCCTGAGAGCATTCAGCACCGTGTCGACAATATGCGGCGCGTTCAGACCTGCCTCGTCGTACTGTTTCGCCGGATCGTCCTGGTCTTGGAACACGTCGGGCAGGCGCATGGTGCGCACTTTCAGCCCCGCATCGGTCAGCCCGTTGTCGCTGGCGTAGGTCAGCACATGCGCGCCGAGGCCGCCGATGGCGCCTTCCTCGACCGTGACCACCACCTCGTGGCTGCGCATCAGTTTCTCGATCAGCGCGGTGTCGAGGGGTTTGGCGAAGCGCAGGTCGGCGACGGTGGTCGAAAGGCCCTTGGCTTCGAGCTGGTCGGCGGCCTTCTTCGCCTCCTCCAGCCGCGCACCGAGCGACAGGATGGCGACCTTAGTGCCTTCGCGCACGATCCGGCCCTTGCCGATTTCGAGCTTCTCGAGCTTCTCCGGAATTTCCACGCCCGTGCCGCTGCCGCGCGGATAGCGGAAGGCGATCGGGCCGTCGTCATACTCGGCGGCAGTGTAGGTCATGTGGGCCAGCTCCGCCTCGTCGGCGGCGGCCATCACGACCATATTGGGCAGAGTGGCGAGATAGGTGATGTCGAAGCTGCCCGCATGCGTGCAGCCGTCGGCCCCGACGAGTCCGGCGCGGTCGATTGCGAAGCGCACGGGCAGGTTCTGGATCGCCACGTCGTGCACCACCTGGTCGTAGGCGCGCTGGAGGAAGGTCGAATAGATCGCGGCAAAAGGGCGCATGCCTTCTGCTGCTAGGCCCGCCGCAAAGGTCACGCCATGCTGTTCGGCAATACCGACATCGAAGGCCTTGTCGGGATGCGCCTTCGCGAATTTGTCGACGCCCGTCCCGCTCGGCATGGCAGCGGTGATGGCGCAGATGCGCGGGTCCTTGTCAGCGAGCTTGGCCAGCGTTTCGCCGAAGACGTTCTGGTAGGCGGGCGGACCGCCGCTGGACTTCTTCTGCTCGCCGGTAACCACATCGAACTTGGCGACGCCGTGATATTTGTCGGCACTGTTTTCGGCCGGAGCATAGCCCTTGCCCTTCGTGGTCACGACATGGATCAGCACCGGGCCCTGCTCGCTGTCGCGGACGTTTTCCAGCACCGGGATGAGGTGGTCGAGATTGTGCCCGTCGATCGGGCCGACATAATAGAAGCCGAGCTCTTCGAACATGGTCCCGCCGGTCACCATGCCGCGGGCGTATTCTTCCGCCTTTTCGAGCCCGCCCCAAACGCGGCGGCCCATCTTGCGGGCGATCTTGGAGGCCATGGACCGCAGGCCGAGATATTCGCTGCTCGACACCATGCGCGCGAGATAGGCGGACAGGCCGCCCACCGGCGGAGCGATCGACATGTCGTTGTCGTTGAGGATCACCACCAGGCGGTTGCCCGCCTGTTCGGCATTGTTCATCGCCTCATAGGCCATGCCAGCACTCATCGCGCCATCGCCGATCACTGCGATGCCGCGGCCCGGGCGGTTCTGCATCTTGTTGGCCATGGCAAAGCCGAGCGCCGCGCTGATCGAGGTGGAGCTGTGCGCCGCGCCGAAGGGATCGTATTCGCTCTCCGCGCGCTTGGTGAAGCCGCTGAGGCCCCCACCCTGGCGCAGGGTGCGAATGCGATCGCGCCGCCCGGTGAGGATCTTGTGCGGGTAGCACTGGTGGCCGACGTCCCACACAAGCTTGTCGGTCGGGGTGTCGAAAACATAGTGGATCGCGGTGGTCAGTTCTACCACGCCGAGACCCGACCCGAGATGCCCGCCGGTCGTGCCCACGGCATCGATCATTTCTTCCCGAAGTTCGTCGGAAAGTTGGCGCAATTGCTCTTTCTTGAGCTTGCGGAGATCGTCGGGAGTGTCGACCGTGTCGAGCAGCGGCGTCTTGGGACGGGTATTCATACGAATGCCTTACACTCGCACATCCGACCTGTCGATGAACGGTTTGACAGGCGAATGACCCGCTTCGCCGCCCGCGTCAGGCCGCGCAATCGTCGCACAACCCGCGTAGTTCGACCACCGGTCGCACGTCGGTAAAGCCCGCCGCCTTGCCCGCATCGCGCAGCGTGCCCGTCACGCGCTCGTCGTCGAGATGGGTGGCTTTCCCGCAATCGTCGCAGATCAGGAAGATGCAATCGTGCCGGCACCCGGGATGGGTATTGACGAGATAGGCATTGGCGCTCTCGATCCGGTTGGCGAGATTGTTGCGCACGAACAAGTCGAGGATGCGATAGACGCTGTTGGGCGCGACCCGCTTCCCGCGCGAGGCGGAGAGATTGTCGGCGATGTCGTAGGCGCTGGCGGGCCGGTCGTGCTTCGCGAGTTCCTCGAACACGGACTGGCGCATGCCGGTCCATTGCTCGCCATGTTCGGTCAGGGTGTGGCGCGCAGCGTCGATCAGCGCGTCGCCTTCATGCTCTTTGTGGGAATGGCCGCTCATGGGGCGAGAGGTAAGCCCGCCTCACAAAGCTATCAAGTCAGTTCGGCTGGAACTTCGCGCTGTAGACGCCCGGATACATCGCCTTCAGCGCGCGGACCTTCGGCGCATCCCAGCTCACGATATAGCCGTGGCGCGGGTTCTTCAGCATGAAATCCTGATGATAGGTTTCGGCATCGTAGAAGGCCTGCGCCCGCTCGATCTTCGTGACGATCGGCTTGTCCCACAGCTTCGCTGCCTTCAGCTGGCCGAGATAGGCCTTGGCAACCGCGTTCTGCTCCGCCGAAAGCGGGACGAGGGCATTGCGATAATGCGCGCCGGTATCCGGCCCTTGGCGGTTGAGCTGGGTCGGATCGGTCACGACAGAGAAAAAGATGCGCAGCAGCTGGTCGTAGCGAATGACCTTTGGGTCGTAGACGACCTTCACCGCTTCGGCATGGTCGGTCACGCCGCTGGACACGAGCTTGTAATCGGCCTGCCGCTCGGTACCGCCGTGGTAGCCGGAAACGGCGCTCTTCACGCCCTTCACGTGGCTGAGCACGCCTTCGACGCCCCAGAAGCACCCACCGGCGAAGATCGCGGTCTTGAGGCCGCTGCCTTCCTTGGCGATGCGCTTGGCCTGCGGCGCCTCCACCACCGTTTCGGCGGCAATGGCGGGCTGCATGCAGGCGCTCGCGCCGAAGGAAAGCGCAGCCGCAAGGAGAGTGGCGCGAAGCTTCATTAGAAGATCGACGCCACGAGCTGCGGGACGGCGGCAAGTATCTCGCCTCCACCGGCGATGGCAATGGCAAGGGCTCCGGCAGCGAAACCGATGCCGAAATTGCGATAGAGGTCGGGGGTGAAGAGTTGCATGGTGGGTCTTTCGTCAGTCTTGCCCACATGGTTACACCTGCCGCAATTGCGACATGCTTAATGCGATGGTTGTGAACTATTCAGCCGATCAGCCCGCAAGCTGAATGGGCCCTCAATGGCGGAAGTGGCGCATCCCGGTGAAGACCATGGCGAGGCCGCGTTCGTTGGCGGCGGCGATAACCTCGTCGTCGCGGATCGAACCGCCCGGCTGGATAATCGCTGTCGCGCCCGCTTCGGCGGCAGCGAGCAAGCCGTCGGCGAAGGGGAAGAAGGCATCCGATGCCACCGCGCTCCCGACAGCGCGGCTCTGCTCCCAACCGTATTTCTCAGCCGCTTCGGCGGCCTTGAGCGCGGCGATGCGCGACGAATCGCGGCGGTTCATCTGGCCCGCGCCGATCCCGGCAGTGGCGCCATCCTTGGCATAGACGATCGCATTCGACTTCACGTGCCGCGCCACGGTCCAGGCGAAGAGGCAATCCTTCAGTTCCTGCTCGCTCGGTGCGCGTTCGGTCACGACCTTCAGCTCGGCCTCGCCGATCGCGCCATTGTCGCGCGTCTGGACCAGAAGGCCGCCGGTAATCGGCTTGACGCTCAGCCCGCCGCGGCGCGGATCCGGCAAATCGCCGGTGACCAGCAGGCGCAGGTTCTTCTTCTTGGCGAAAGCCACGCGCGCCTCATCGGTCACCGAGGGAGCGATGACGACTTCGGTGAAGATCTCGCAGATCGCCGCCGCCGTTTCGCCGTCGAGCTCGGCGTTGACGGCGACGATGCCGCCGAAGGCCGAGACGCTGTCGCACGCCAGTGCTTCGTTCCACGCGTCAAGCAAAGTCGCGCCTTGCGCCACGCCGCAAGGGTTGGCGTGCTTGACGATGACCACTGCAGGATCGCCGCCCTTGAATTCGGCGCACAGTTCCAGCGCGGCATCGGCATCGTTGTAATTGTTGTAGCTGAGCTCCTTGCCCTGCAGCTGCTCGGCCTGCGCGATGCCGCGCGCATGAGGTCCGACGGGCGTATAGAGTGCTGCCTTCTGGTGCGGGTTCTCGCCATAACGCAGCTCGACCGGCGCCTTGCCGTTGACCGCCAGGAAATCGGGGAAAGTCTGCTGCTGGTCGGCGAAAGCGAACCACTGGCTGATCATGCTATCGTAGGCAGCGGTTGCGGCAAACGCCTTGGCCGCACATTTGCGCCGGAAATCGAGGCTGGTCGCGCCGTTCGCATCCAGCTCGCCCAGCAGCGTATCGTAATCCGCCGGATCGGTGACGATGGTGACGAACTGGTGGTTCTTAGCGGCGCTGCGCACCATGCTCGGACCGCCGATATCGATATTCTCGATGATCTCGTCGCGTTCCGCACCCTTCGCCACGGTCGCCTCGAACGGGTAGAGATTGACCACCACCAGATCGATGGCGCCGATCTCATGCTCCTCCATCGCGGCGGCATGATCCGGATTGTCGCGCACGGCGAGGAGGCCGCCATGGACCATCGGGTGCAGCGTCTTGACCCGACCGTCCATCATCTCGGGAAAGCCGGTGAGGTCGGAAACGTCTTTCACTTCCAGCCCTGCCTCGCGCAGCGCCTTCGCCGTGCCGCCGGTCGAGACCAGCTCTACGCCCTTGGCGGCCAGCGCCTTGCCGAGCTTTACCAAACCGCTCTTGTCGGACACCGAGAGCAGTGCCCGCTTGATTGCCACATCCGCCATTGAATTCATCCCATGCGTTTCAGCAGCCAGGGGAAACGCCCCCCGCTGCGCGGCGTCAGTCCTTCGACGACCAGCTGTTTCGTCGCCCGCGGGCGGCCATGGCCATCGACCCACAGGCTGTCTTCGAGCGTCATTTTCGCTTCGCCGCTATCGCCGCCGAGCCGGAATTGCCAGTAGCTGCCGTCCGGCAGGGGGAGGCCCGCGCCGCGATTGTCTTCCGATAGGCCAGCCTCGATCCCGTAACCGAGATGGAAGCGGATCGCGAAGGCGATCTTGCCCCGCTTGCCCTCCTTGCCCGACGGTTCGAGCAGGTCCTCGCCGCGCAATTCCTCGCCATCTGCCGAGAGCAGCAGGATGCGCCGGTGCAGCAGGCCGTGGCGCGCGGCGTAACCATTATGCGCCGCCTCCAGCCGCGTGGCGTCGCGCCCGCGCTGTTTCACGACGGTGCGGGCGATATCGACTTCCTCGACGCCCTTGCCGATCTGGCCCTTGATCAGCACGGCGGTGGAATTGGCATCGTCCAGCACCAGCGTCGAATGCGCGGCCGTTCCGCGCAGCCCCTGCTCGATGCGGATCGGCACCTGACCGCCCGCCAGCTCCGCGCCGCCGCAGTTGACGATAATGCGCTGTTGCTTCGCGGAGAATTCGAAGGCCAGTGTCGAGGCGCAACCGTGGCGGGCGTGGCGCGGGCGCGGCGGCGGCGCGGCGTCGAGCACCAGCACGCTCTTGCCGGCGTCGACGCGCTGGTATCCCCAGTGGCGCGTATCTTTGGCCGGACGGGCGCGCACGCCGGTCGCCTCGATCAGCGCATCGAGCCGGGCGGCAGAGGTTTTGCCCGCACCCTGCCAGCTGCCGAGCGCCCGGTCGCCCATGCGCAGCGTGAGCAGCGGCGGGACCAGCAGCGCGATCATGGTCTCCAGCGCGGCGGGAGGGTCGCGATCGACCGCATCGTAACACGCCTTGAGGTCGACCAGCAGCGCGATCGCTTCCATCTGTGCCAAGGGGCTGCGCGAGAGGACCCCGCCATCGTCGCTCACCAGTTCGCCGAGCGCGCGGAGCAGGCCAGCTTCGCTGTAGAGCCGGCGCGGACGGCCATCGGGCAGCAACAGTCCGGCTGCCGTGATCGCGCACCAGCCCGCGACCTGGCCCAGCAGGTCGCCGGCGCTCGTGACATTGCGATCGAGCCAGCGCGCAGTCGTTTCCATCTGCTCCAGCATCCGCGCTCGCGCAGCGGGATCGCCCGACAGAATCAGCGGCGCGTGGACGAACCAGCCGAGCAGGCGGAGGCCCGCATTCTCCACGGTCCAGGCCGCGCCCTTGCCCGGTGCCGGATTGGCCTTGAGCCATTTGCGCAAGGCCCGCTCGGCAATCGGCGCGCATTCTTCGCGCGGGGCACAGGCGGAGAGATCGCGCAACCAGGTGAAGCCGTGGACCACGCGCAGGAACGGCGGAGTCAGCGGCGCGGAGCTGGCGAAATCGACCTTGTCGATCGGCGCCTTGAGCCCATGGACCTGCAACTGCCCCGCCCGCAGCGCCATGCCTGCGGCCCGGTCGCCCTCCAGCGGCGACATGACCGTGCCGAGCATCCGCGGCGCGGCGGGCTTGCGCAGCGGCGCCGCCAGCAAGCTGCCGGGCACGCCCAGCCGGTATGCCCAGCGCAGCGCGGCATCGACCGGCCCGGCTTGCGGAGGCTTGAAATCCGAGAGAGCAAGCGCCCGTCCGGGCTCCTGCGGCATGTCGCCCGCCGCCACAGCCTCGCCGTCGGTGACCAGTGGTTCGTCCGCATCGCCCAGCGGCAGGGCGAGCGCATCGGCGGTGTCGAGCGTGCGGTCGTCCTCGCGCAGCAGCGTGTGGACGCCTTCGCTCATTGGTCGCCCTTCAGCGCGGCGATGTTCGCGGCATATTGCCCAGGCCCGCCCTTGAAAGTGGCCGAGCCGGCGACCAGCACATCCGCGCCCGCATCGACGCACAGTCGCGCGGTTTCTTCATTGACGCCGCCATCGACTTCGAGGTGGATATCCCGCCCGGTCCTGTCGATCATCTTGCGGATCGCCTCCACCTTGCGCAGCTGCGAATGGATGAAGCTTTGCCCGCCGAACCCGGGATTGACGCTCATCACCAGCACGAGGTCGACTTCATCGATGAGATAGTCGAGCATCTTGGCGGGCGTGCCCGGATTGAGCACCACGCCGGCCTTCTTGCCGAGCCCGCGGATCGCCTGCAGCGTGCGGTGGATATGCGGCCCGGCTTCGGGATGGACGGTGATGATGTCCGCACCGGCTTCGGCGAAAGCTTCGAGATAGGGATCGATCGGCGCGATCATCAAATGCACGTCGAACGGCTTGTCGGTGTGCGGGCGCAGCGCCTTCACCACCGCCGGGCCGATGGTGATGTTGGGCACGTAATGCCCGTCCATCACGTCGACATGGATCCAGTCCGCCCCCGCTTCGTCGATAGCGCGCACCTCGTCGCCCAGCCGCGCGAAATCGGCCGAGAGGATGGAAGGGGAGATCAACGGTTGGGTCATGCGGGCGCGGGCCTTGGTCGCGTGTGAGCCTCGGCCAGCCCTACGCGCGCGAAACGGCGGTTAACAAGCGAGCCACCATGCCTTTTCCACATCGCGCGATGCGCCTAGGGTCGGTTTATGACCAAGCCGCGCAAGATCACCGCCAATTATGTCGAGACCGAGATCGACGACGAAATCCTCCTGGTCGATCTCGACGGCGGCGAACTGTTCTCGCTGTCGGGAACTGCGCGCGAGATCTGGCGGCTGATCGACGGGGAGCAAACGCTGGACGAAATCGCGGATACAGTCGCACGCGGCTACTCCGTCGAAGAGAAGCAATTGCAACGCGACGTAGCGCGTTTCGTCGCGCAGCTCAGGGACGCGGCGTTGGTCGCCGATACGAACCTTTCATCCGCCAACCATTCATGATATTGAGCTGGCAGAGGAATATCGATGACAGACCGGCAAGCCCCAATCAAGACAGCCAAGCGCGAATGGGCAGCGCCCGACCTTGTGCGCCTGGGAACGATCCGCGAAATCGCAGGACCCAAGGGTGGCACTCTGGTCAACGGCATCAATGCGAATCGCATTCCAACCTGAGCGATAGAATACTCCGGCCCGACAGATGATTGCGGCCTGCCTCTCGGCTCTGTCATCCGTCGATCCCGCCAGACTTGCCATTACTCTCGGAAGCTCGCCTCTGCGCCGGGTCGATCAAATGCACGGCGGAAATGGTGCATTTGCCGGCTGGAGCGAGCCGGGAACATGGCGATCTGCCATCGCGCGCCATGACGGGCTTACCGTCGCATTCGACGGCTGGCTGTCCAATAGGGCCGACTTGCTTCGACAGCTGGGCCTTGCGTCCGATACGCCCGTCGCGCTGCTCTATTGCCACGCGCTGAAGAGCTGGGGCGAAAATGCCGATACCATGTGCGACGGCCATTACGCGGCCATCGCTACGGATGGCGAGACGCTGAGGCTGGCGCGCAGTCCATTGGCAGCGCCCCCGCTCCACTGGCGGCGGTGCAACTCGCTTGTCGCGGCAGCTTCGCTGCTGCGCTCGCTGGAAATTCCGGGATATGGTGCGCTGGGCCAGCTCGATACCGGACTTCAGGCCGCCGCTTTGGCTGGAGACCAGGATTATTCCGCTCGTGGGTGGTATACTGAAACGCATCGCGTCCCGCTTGGCCAAGCGATCCTCGTTCGTCCGGACCAAGGCCGAGCCGAAAACGTGTGGCGCTATCCGGGGCCGAACATCGCCGACACTCCCGATGGTAATCATGTGCGCGCAATTCGCACCTTGCTCGATCGCTCGGTTGCCTCGGCTATCGACGGACATGCTGCCGTCGCGCTGTCCCTGTCCGGTGGACTCGATTCCGGTCTGGTAGCCGACAGCGCGCTGCGATCTGCCGATGATTTGCCGGGCGAACGCGCGTTTAAAGCTTGGTGCTATGCACCGGAAAAAGGTGCCGCCACAGCGCCGCCCGGCGACTGGGTCACCGACGAAGCGCAAGCGGCAGAAGCCTTCACCCAATTCCATGAGGGAAGCATCGAGCTGGACATCGTTCGGGCCGAAGGCACCGATTTTCGCGCGCCGCTGGATGATTTGCTCGCCATCTCCCGCTGCGCGCCGCGCGAGATGGCGCTCGTATATCAGCTCGACCGGTGCATGGCCCGCGCCGCCGCCGCAGGCTGCACCGTGATGCTTGGCGGGGACGAGGGCAATTCGACGATCAGTGCAAGCGGTAGCTGGGCGTATCGCCACTGGTTCCGATCCCTGCAATGGCGGCGTTTGGCGAAAGAGCTTCGCTTGCGGCAAAATGATCGACGGCCATTATGGCGCCGGCTTGCCTCGCTTGTCCTGCGCCCAATGATGCCTTCGAGACGGGATGCAAAAGCGACCGAGCGGTATTTCGCCGATCTGGGCATCGCCCGGGGCGCGCGGCAGAGCCTCGGCCTGGATGACAGTCGCTGGCTGCGGCACCAGTTCACCTCAAAAGCAAGGCCGCCCGATCCACGCGAGACGGCGGAACTGCTGGCGGCAGAAGACGATCTCGGCCGAAGCGATGCGCTCAAGGCGCTCGAAGCGCGTCATGGCCTTCCCTATCGCGACCCCACGATAACGCGGGCGTTGACCGAAGCCTGCCTCTCGCTACCCGCCTCCGCCTTCTTGAAAGATGGCGAGACCCGTCATCTTGCGCGCGAGCTCGCGCGCGGAGCGATGCCGGAGGAACAGCGGCTCCGGCAGCTGCCCGAATTCGGTCCGGCAGATGCGCGCGCTAGGATTCTCCGCGCTCGTCCCGAGCTTCTGGCGGAACTGGAGCTGATGGCGGAGCATCCCGAGATACCGCGGGTGATCGATACGATGGGCATGGCCGAGCGCCTGCGCGAGCTGGATGGCAAGGCCGAGCTGACCCCGTCCGATCAGGCATTCTGCTCGGCAGGTTTGCCGGCCGCGATAGCCGCAGGGCGCATGATCGCACGCAGCAGTGGCAGCAACTCCATATGAGTTCGGCAGCGAAAGAGCTGGTCGAACTTGCCGGACGCAAGGACCTGGTAGTGCTCGGCGCGCTCGCGGTCATTGGCGCGGCGACCGAGGGCTTGGGCGTCGTCCTGCTGGTGCCATTGCTAATCCTTTTGTCCGGCGAAACACGTTTCACGCAACTGCCCTTCGAGCTGACGCAGGTGCCCCTCGCAATTTTACTGGCGATATACGTGGTGCTGGTGGCCGTGCGGGCCGGCACCGAGATCGCCCGCGCCTTGCTAGCCCAGCGCGTAACGGTTTCGATCGTCGACGGGTTGCGCCGCCGCGCGCTCGCGGCGCTCTTCGGGGCTGACTGGCGCTTCCTCTCGGGCCAGGCCCAGAGCCGCAACAGGGCGATGATCGTGACATCGATCGACCGGGTCGGCGAGGCAGTACAGTACCTCACCAGCCTCCTTCGGGCAGGCGTAACACTCGTCGCGCTTGCCATTGCAGGCCTTACGCTTTCTCCGATGTTCTCGCTCGGGATGGTGCTGGCGGGCATCGCAGCACTCGCTTTGTTGCGCTGGCTACGGCGCGATGCCCGACGGATCGGAGAAGCGCTGGTCCAGCGATACGAGGGGATATACCGGAAGCTGGAAGAGGGGCTTGCCGCGCTTCGCTTGGCAAAAATGCACGCGCGTGGACGGCGGGAAGTCGACGGGACGGTGCTTGAATTCGAAGCGATGCGCCAGGTCGAGCGGCGCTATATCCTGACCACCATGGCGGCGCGGAGTGCTATACAGATCGGCGCTGCAGTACTTCTGGCCATCGCCGTCTGGTTCGCCATCGAGGGGTTTTCGGCGTCGTCTGCGATCCTGCTCGCATTCGTCGCTCTTGCCGTCCGCGCGATACCGCTGGTCGAATCGATCCAGGCTGCAGCGCAGGGCTGGAACCATGCCGCACCTTCGCTGGAGCAATCACTAGCCCTTATCGGAGAAGCGGAGAAAAACGCCGAACCCCTGCAGACAGGGCCGGTCGGCACCCCTCGCCTTCGCCGCTCAGTGGAATTGCAGAACGTCCGTTTCGTCCATTCCGATGGCCGGATTGCTCTGATGGATGTGTCGCTGAATATTCCGCGGGGACAGATTGCCGCTTTGACAGGACCCTCAGGCGCCGGGAAAAGCACTGTGGCCGATCTGGCCGCAGGTCTCGTGTCCCCCGACCGGGGAGCGGTCCTTATCGATGGCGTGCCGCTCGAGCGAGGGGCGCGGCAGGCTTGGCGATCGCGCGTGGCCTATGTCCAACAGGATGCAGTGCTGTTTTCCGGAAGCGTGCGCGACAATCTGCGCTGGGCCGAGCCGGAGGCGGACGAGCACCAGATTTGCGAAGCCCTACGCCGCGCATCGGCAGACTTCGTTCTCGACCTACCGGGCGGCTTCGATTGCCGGATCGGCGAAGCAGGCCGGGCGCTCTCTGGCGGGGAACGCCAGCGGATCGCCCTCGCCCGGGCGCTGCTGCGTGAGCCAGACCTGCTCATCCTCGACGAGGCGACCAGCGCAGTCGATCCGGCCAGCGAAGAAAAGATCGCGCAAGCGGTAGCGGGGCTCGAAGGCAAATGCACCGTGCTCGTCATCGGTCACCGTGGAGGGCTGGCAGAAATGGCATCGCGCAGGTTCGCGCTTGAAAACGGATGTCTCCTGCCTTCCTGAACACCGCGTCCTTGAAAAGTTCAGCCGCAATTCAGAGCTGTCCGGCTACAAACGGAGCATATCGAAGGTGCGCGGATTGCGCACCCGTTCCGCCCGCGACCGGGCGCGAGAGACGACAACAGGGATTGTTATGACACGTCGCTTGAAGACCCTTACCGGCCTTGCCGCCACCGCTGCCCTTGCCGCTGGAGCATTCTCCGCGCCTGCCGCCGCGCAATATCGCCAGAAAATTACCGAGAACCCGGCAAAATGCGCCGCTGGCGCAGGGCCCGCCGTGCGCGTGACCATCACCGGCATCAAGGAATCGAGCGGTACGATCCGCGTGCAGAGCTATCGCGGGACCAAGGGAGACTGGCTCGAGAAGGGCCGCTGGATCAATCGCATGGAAGCGCCTGCGCGGGCCGGCACGATGACCTTCTGCATGCCCGTGCCGCGGCCCGGCACCTATGGCATCGCCGTGCGCCACGACATCAACGGCAATGGCGAGACCGACATCTTCTCCGACGGCGGAGCGATGTCGAACAACCCCAGCATCAATATCTTCAACCTCGGCAAACCGAGCTACAAGAAGACCGCCTTCACTGTCGGATCGGGCGTCGAATCGATCAGCATCCGGATGCGCTATCGCTGAGCGCGGCGCTTGCGCCAGAGCTCGACCAGCGCGCCCGGCGCCGCAAGCAGCGGATGCTTTGCGCGGAATGGCGTGACTTCGAGCGCGATGCCGGTGTGCCGGTGCAGCTTCCAGGCGGCATAGTCCGCCGCGCCGTCGAAAGTCGTCGTCGCCTTGGCCAGCCGCAGCAGGTTGAGCGCCTTGCCCGCACGCGCGCGAGCATGCCACCAGCGCAGGATTTCGGCCTTCCTCCGCGCGATAAGGTTGGGCGACAGGCGCTCGCCATCATGCGTGAATTTGATCCCCTGAGCCTCCCACGCCAGCGGCAACAGCCCGTCGAAATGCGCCCGGTTGACCGACAGGATCGAGTCCTCGCGCCCAGGCTTCTCAACGCGGAATTCCGCGCGATAGGTCGCCTGGAACAGCGCTCGCCAGAAATCTCCTGCCGTTCCGCTTTCCGGGCCTAGCGCAGCGGCCAGCCGAGCCGCGGTTTGCGCCGCTTGCGAGACTGATTCCGCGATCTCTTTTCGTCGATCGTCGTCGCGCGCCCAGATCAATGCACTCGGCTGGACGAATCGAGCCCAGATCGTCGTGTCGCGCGATTGTCCGCGCGCTGCCTTGGTAAACTGCTCAAATGACAGGGTGGCGATCTTGGCCCGCAGGACCTCACCCCGATAGTCCCACTCGCGATAGCTCACGCGCGGCCAGATCCGCTCGCGCTGCGGCCCCGGCAGGAGAACGTAGAAGTCGAGCACGCCCTCCAGCGAACCGGTCCGCAGGTTCGAGCCATAGAAGAGCACGCCGAGCGCGTCCGCCTCTTCGCCGAGCATCCTCGCATAGACGGCCACTTCCTCGCGGACATCGCGCGCAAGGCTCTCACGCACCCGCTCGTCCAGCGCATCGGTCACGGGGCGATGAAGGTTAGCTCGGGCCCCTGTCCGACGACATAGGTACCTGGCGGGAAGCTTTCCCCGTCGAGGATGACCGGCTCCCCCACCTCGATCGCAAAGCTTTCCGCGGACAGCTGATGGAAGCCGCCTTTCGCCAGCCATTCGGGTCGCCATCCCAGAAGAATCGCCGGGGCCATTCCCATGATCCGCCGCCGTGCCGTATCGAGCACGGCCAGCCTGATGCCCTCGCCGCCCGGTGCGAATAACTTGATATCGAGCGGCAATTTTTCGAGCGTACTTGCGAGGACCAGCGTGCGCCGCCCGGGATCGCCATGCTCCGACCGCGGCATCGGCTCGCCGGACGGCAGATAGGTCAGCTTCGTCGGCGTGCCGCGCCGCCACCGGTTGGTATCGCTGCCGAACAGCGCCTGCAGCACGCCCCAGGCCCCCGTCGCCCCGACGGCGAGCGAATTGAAGAACCCGAGGTCATGCGCATCCTGCCCGACCTCGACACCGAGCGTGAAAGCGCCGCACCCGAAGATGAAGCCGAGCATCGGGGTGTCGCCCGCGCCCTCGCGCTTCACGGACAGCGGTCGGCGCACAATCCGGCGGCCGGTCGCATAGGCGGCGATCGCATCGGGCAGGTTCCACCCGGCAGGCGCGCCCAGATCGACATTTAGGGCATTGGTCTTGCCCTTGGGCAGGATCGCGAGAGCAGGCCACGTTTCGCCGAACACGGCCTGCCCCATCGTCAGCACATCGCGCACGGTCCCGTCGCCGCCATTGATGATGAGATAGTCGATGCCCTGCTGCGCAAAATCGGCAAGCGCGCTGGCAATATCCTCGCGCCGGTCGGGCTGGGCCACGGTAATGCCGGGCCGCTCGGTACAGTCGAGGTCCTGGCCCTTGTTGCGATGGCTGCGCGGATTGTAGATCACCCCGATCCGCGGCTCGCGCGAAATAGACGCGCCGCTGCTCCTGGTCGGCGCGGCAGGGCGCCCCTCGGCTGCTGCGGTCATCGCCAGCGGGTCGAAACGGTAGACGGTTTGATCCATGGTCGCCCAGAGCCTTAACCGTTAAGACGGGCCAATTCCTAGAGGTAAAAGACTGCGATAGAGCTCATGCTTGCGCCGAGGTGTGTGAACCAAAGCGACAGCCAGACCGAAAATATGGCGCACCCGACAGGATTCGAACCTGTGACCTCTGCCTTCGGAGTGCAGAGAAAGGCGATGCAGCTGGACAATGCAGAACACTGAAAGCACTGAAAAACGGCGCATCTCAGTCTTGTGTGGTCCCGTTCTATCCGGCATTATTTTCCGTACTCATTTCATACGTGCGGAAAAGGTAGCTCGCAGTGGCATTGGATCTCAGCAAAGTTGGAGAGCGTGAAAAGCTGAAGGTGCGGCGCGAGCCACATTGGCAGCGCCTCAGGGCCGGTTGTTTTCTGGGTTATCGCCCTTCCAAGCGCGGCGGGCCGGGAACTTGGATTGCGCGGATCTATGATGAGGACACCCGAAGCTATCGGCCAAAATCTCTAGGCGACTTTGGCGAGTTGCCCGGAAACGCACGTTTTGCTGCGGCAAAGAAGGAGGCGGAGGCGCTGGCGGAGCTGGTAGAGGCGGGCGGGGAGATCCGGGCCAAGGTGGAAACGGTCGCGGGCGCTTGCCGCAGCTACGCTGAAGGCCGCCCAGAAGCCGAGTCCCGTTTCAAACGCTATGTTTACGACGATCCGATCGGCAAGGTTAAGCTTGAGAAACTGCGGCGCCGTCATCTTGCCGATTGGCGCAAGCGTTTGGAGGACAAGCCCGCGCTGGTCAGCAGAAACAAGGGCAAGGAAAAACGGACTCGCCCTCGGGCGCCCTCCACCATCAATCGCGATATGGCGTCCGTAAGGGCAGCACTGACGAAGGTGATGTCCCCGGGCACTCCGAATAGCGAGGCGGCTTGGCAAGAGGCCTTGAAGGCCATTCCCAATGCGAACGGACGGCGCACCCTCTATCTCGATCGAGAGCAGCGCAGGAAGCTGGTTGGGGCGACAGACTCAGAAGCGAGGCCTTTCGTTCGTGCTCTTTGCCTCTTGCCGTTGCGGCCAGGAGCTCTGGCAGGGCTTACAGCTGGCGACTTCGACAAGCGCACATCGGAGTTGACCATCGGGAAGGACAAGAACGGGAAGCCGCGCCGTATCCAGTTGCCGACCGAAGCGGCGGAGCTTCTTGCCAAGCAGGCCGAAAACAAACTGCCAGCCGCTCCGCTATTCATGCGCCCCAACGGTAAGGCGTGGGACAAGGAAACGTGGAAAAAGCCGATTGCAGCAGCCGTGAGGTCTGCCGACCTGCCGAAGGATGCGACGGCCTATACGCTGCGCCACAGTACGATCACCGACCTCGTCAGGTCCGGGCTACCCTTGCTAACGATAGCGCAGATAAGCGGCACGAGCGCCGAGATGATTGAGCGCCATTACGGACATCTTGCAAGTGCGGCAGCTTTGGTAGCATTAGCCACGTTATCTCTATAAATGCGATTTGGGGCGGGCAATTATGGTTCAACAATGGTTTGCGACTTTAGCTGCAATTTCCCTCGCTTTGTTACCAATGGCCGTCGAGGCGAAAGTAAACGCTGATTGGCCAGTTTCCGACGCCGGCCCCGTTTGGCTGGCAGAAAACGATGGCTCGGTGAACAATGTTGAAGTGGTCGACCATTTCATCCGAATGTCGCGATGCTGGCCATCGGAAATTGGGCTATATATTTGCGCAGTCGTTGAGACCGGGAGCGATGAGAGAAGCGCAGTAAGTATCAGGTCTGGCTATGTTTTAGACATCAATCGGGCTTTCGCTCTCCGGAATGATTACAGCTGTTTGGTTGAAGCCTCTTCTTCTGAGAGTTTAGGACCACGCACCATAACCGAACGAATTTTGGGCACTGGTCATTCCAACACGATTACCGTCGATGAGCTGGAGAAGCGCTGGTCTGCTGGGTTTGTTGAGTCCACCCTAGACCGCAGTCGCGAAGTTAATGGTTTTCATTTCGACTGCCTCGCGATCGGGGAGTTGATTGCGGACAAGGGCGTAAGTTCCTTCCTCGATCCGTTCTATGTCGGAGTAAAAACAATTTCTGGGCGGCAATCTCCCGCAGCAGGGGTCAAGAACTGACGGCAAAGTCAGTTTTCCGCAATTAGGTTCGATGCACCTATTGACCCCGGGCGCGCAATTGGGTTCAATGGACCCATGTTGGATGGCCAGAAAGATTACTACCCGATTCGCGACACCTTTTCGCGGCAGCAAGTGCGTGACCGCACTGGTGTTTCAGATGATGTCCTGGCATTTTGGATTAAGCAGGGGATCCTCCAGCCGCTTCCAGCTGCACCTCGTGCTCATCGCCGGTTTCAATTTGAGCAGTTGCATGTGGCTGCCGTGATGAACTCGATGCGAGCGCTCGGGGCGAACATCGGTGTCTTGAGGGTTTTCTCAGACGCACTCCAAGAAGGCCTTAAGCTTATTCGAGAAAGCGAGTTTGATTCCGATGCCCTCGGAGCGGCAGCACGTTTGGCTAACAGCCTAGACCGTTTTTCTAAAGGTACTGAGATCAAGATCTACGATGCCGCGCGCGATCCAGAAAACGACGAACTAGCCAAAAGTGAAGCCGACGTCATTCGGGGCTGGATCAATAGCGACAGTCAGGACGGAGCCTCGATTGAACTTGCGGAATTTGTCCGCTCGCTTTCCCCTCAGCAAGGCCGCGCGATTAGTTGGGCGCGCATCTTAATTGACCACGCCCACCTAACCCACACTGGAACCTACGGATCTCGGTGGATAGCTTGGCTAGATGAGAACGGTGCTGCCCAATTCGAGGACACTAACGCCTGGGTCCTAGAGAGCGGAGATGGTCCCGATGCAGCTTTTTACATCCCTGTTTCGAAACTAATCGCAAGAATTTGGTCTGACCGACTCGTGTCAGCAAAGAGCCTCTACGAAGAGAGGCGGCAAAAATTCTTGGAGGAATACAGAGCGCGAAGGGGGGGTGAAACAATGGACCCCTAAAGACGAAGCCCCACCCAAGGGGCGAGGCTCCGTGCGAAAACTTGGAACGTCATTCGCACGACCCTCATACCCCTTCCAAACCGCCCTTACAAACCGAAATGTTCGGGTCCGGCAACGGACCTCGGGCAAGGTAATGACGCAGGAGAAGCGGTTATGACTCCGTTCGCATTAAGTATTCCAGAGGCCGTAAAAGTATCCGGACTGTCCCGCACCGCTATTTATCAAGCATTCCGCGACGGGCTGCCAGCCCGCAAGGCGGGCAAGCGCACACTGATACTGGCGAAAGACCTAGAGGCCTATCTCGCAAACCTTCCCACCTATCAGGTGGAGGGTTGAGCGATGGAGCGGACACGAAAAAACCGGGGCGCTGGTACCGCCCCGGTCTCGCACGATCCTATTGGTCTCAGGTCGCAACATTCCCTTACCGCTCCGGGCTGGCGCTGGCAACTCATAGCAACGCGCTATCGTCTGCCCACAGCGATTGCGCGCCAAGTGGAACTGCATTGCTTTGGGGAGGCGGCAAATGACTGACGGTCGCTTTCCCAATCATCGAGTAGCAGCGCTGGCGCTGCTTAACGGGGACGTTCGCCTGACGCGCAAGGCCGGGCAGTTTCTCGGCCAACTAGCGGTCGATGCCACTCCGCTAAGCGAGGCCCAGGCCGATTGGCTGGGCAAGCTGCTGGAGCGAGCCGATCTCCCCCCATTGACGAAGGGAGATCAGTTATGAGCACCTATCCTGATGCTCCCGGCCACCGCGGGGTGGAAACGTCGATTGCGGCTGCTCAGGCTCTCGCCTCCAAGCTTGGGCCACTACAACGCATGGCAGAGAAGGCTATTCGTGAGGCTGGCAGGTACGGCCTTACAGCCGACGAACTCGCCGAGAGGCTGAAGAAGGACCGTTACTCGATCCAGCCGCGCACGAGCGAATTGAAACGGAAGGGGCTGATCCGCGACAGCGGGCAGCGCAGGCCAAATAGCTCAGGCAAGCTCGCTATTGTCTGGGTAGCTAAATGAGGTGCGCCGCCATGGTTGAGAAGCGGTTCTCTAAAAGCCATGGCGGCACCTTTGAAACTTCACCGGAACGCGGAAACGGTGAAGTTTCACGGGTGCGGCCACCGATAGAAGACGGCAGAAAACGGGCTTGCAGCGCAACTGGCACGTTACCTGCATTAGATAGTCTAACTCTAGGTGTGCCAGCCGATTTGCCTCAGGGCAGCGGACGCGGCGGAGCGCGCAACTGTGCCAGCCGTGAGAGTCATGCACTGACAGCCGCCCAGATCGCCAATCTGAGGGCTGCAAAGCGCCATGCTGCCCAGATCGGCCTCCCGTTTACTCGGATGATTACAATCCACTGGGAGGCCGCTGGAGTGCCCTTGGAGGGCATGGTGAAAGCGACGGGGCGATTTACCGACCTGCTAGGCAAACTGCTGGCGCGACACGGCAGACGCTCGGCTTGGCTCTGGGTAATGGAGAATGGCGAAAAGAAGGGAGGGCACTGCCACATGCTTAGCCACGTACCAGCGGACCTCGTGGCAACACTAACGGCGCATCAACGGCGCTGGCTGCATAAGATCACCGGCAGGCCGTATCGTTCGCGCGTGATCCACAGCAAGCCCATTGGAGGACGGTTGGGACTGGAGCACGGAAACCCGGAACTGCACGCCGTGAACGTAACGGCGGCGCTGTCTTATCTGAGCAAAGGAGCAGATCGCGAGGCGGGGTCAAAGCTGGGCCTGGAGCGGCTGGAGGCAGGCGGGCTTGTGATCGGCAAGCGATGCAGTGCCTCGCAAAACATCAATCGAAAAGCGAGGTACGAGGCGTCCAGTTTTGTCCCCTTCGGACGCGCAGATGGGGATGCAGATTTATGAGGCTTAGATCCGGAACTTTAAAGGCAGCCTTCAACCCAACTGATACCGTCTTGGCCTTTCCAGAACTCTACTCTGCTACCTTGATCGTTGGGCCAAATGCGCACGGCAAAGCGAACCCATCCAGTCGCGGCGTTGCGGAAGACAAGACGTGTCGATCCATCCTCGCGCTTTTGTCGGGTGACTTGGTGAACTGCTGCATAGGCGTTTGCGAGGCAGTAATCGATGTCATCAGGGTTGCGCTCAGAATAGACCACTTGCGTCGGCGCTTCGAGCATTGGGTCGGTTGTCGAGACGCAACCCCCAACCGCGAGGCCAAGGGCGGCTAACGTAAGTCGTATCCTCATCAAAATCCCCTTCGCCAAAGACTTAGCCGCTTAGGCGCGAACTGCAAAGGCCATCTGCCCGTCCCGTGAAGTAGGTCAATCGTGAGAAAGGAATTGAGTTGTGGCAAGGAAACCAAGAGCAAAGGCAACCGACCCGATGCAGCCCGACAACGCACTCCACGTCGAGCAATCGGCCGATGAAACCGGGGCGCAAGCGGTCGCTCGCAAATTGCTCGAACCCACATTTAAGAATGCGGCGGCGGCGGCGGGTTTTACCGGACGCATGATCGGAGACAAGATCGAAGCGCCGGGGATCAGCGACTATGCTTTGCACGTGCAACTGGTTGCAAATGAAGCTGCGGAAGGCGAATTAGCGATGGCCAGCCGCATCCTTGCTTCCCAAGCTATTGCTCTCGACAGCATGTTCGCGGAGCTAGCCCGCAGAGCCGCACTCAATATGGGCGAATACATGGACGCGTCCGAGCGATACGGGCGTTTAGCACTCCGCGCGCAAACGAATTGTAGAACCACTCTGGAAGCATTGGCCAAACTGCACCAGCCGCGCGAGCAGACTGTGCGACGCGTGCACGTCAATGAAGGCGGGCAAGCCGTGGTTGCAGAGCATTTTTACAATGTTAACGACGAAGGAGGCCGTGCAATTCTTGACGGAAAGACCTTTGCAAGTGGGGCCGCCATCGAAGGGGCCTCATTGATAGGCCGGGATGCAGGTTAGCCAGAAATGCCGATCGAACTGTTTTTTGGGGGGGCTGAGAATGTGGGTAGCAAATTTGACGGCTAGGAATGTTCTCAAAGTCCTAGCCTACATGGCAGCGCTATCGCTGATCGGAGTGGTATTACTGATCATAGTGGCGCTGAGTCTCGACGGTGCCACGCCTTCGGGTCTCGCGATCTCTGTACTTGCGCTCGCCGTAGGCCTTATTTTTGGGAGCCCCCTGATAGTAGGGGTTTGGATTTGGGCAAAGTGGAAGAAAGAGAAAGACCGACTGGCAAAAGAGCGGAAGGCGCAGTTCGATGAAGACAGGGCGCAAAGAGTTCTTACCAACCGAGCCAATGAGAGAGAAAGATTGCGCGCCTCAATACGAGAGCACCACGGTGCGCTTTCCAAAAATTTACATAGAGCCGTAGTGAGAAATGATTACGGCGCAGTTGTTAGCGACAATCGCCATGGAGCCATCTTAGAGTTCCTAGACAGCACAGGGATCAGCGAGCACCTTGTACCGATAGATGAGGCTGTTTCGATTATCGATTGTGAACTGTCTTCGCTTCAAGAACACCATATCGAAAGCGGATTTGATGTGTCCTCTATCCCCACAGATGGCCATGAATTCGAGCACTGGGTGGCGTCAGCCCTCAAAAGCTTCGGGTGGAGTGCAAGCGTCACGTCAGGGTCCGGCGACCAAGGAATAGATGTGATCGCAAGTCGTAGTGGCCGAACCGTCGGCTTGCAGTGCAAGCTCTATTCCGGACCTGTCGGAAATAAGGCAGTCCAAGAGGCGTTCGCAGGCCGCTCTTATCACCGCGTGGAAAAGGTCGCGGTAATTTCCAATTCTAGATTTACGCCAAGCGCGCAGGAACTCGCTGCATCCACCGATGTGATACTGCTCTCTCATCACGATCTGCCAGCGTTGTACGATAAGGTCTTCAAAAAGTAGAACGCCTTCGGGAGGGGCGCAAATGCCGAAACCAACAAACAATCCCATGCAACCGAAGCGGCTGGCAAGCGCGCCTCGCTGTTTAGCTCAAACACGGAAGGGCACGGAGTGCCAATCGCCTGCGGTGAATGGCAAGAAGCGTTGCCGAATGCACGGCGGGACAAATCCGGGCGCTCCGAAGGGCAATAAGAATGCCTGGAAGCATGGCGCCCGATCAGCAGAAGCCTCAGTTATGGCAAAGTTAATTGAGCAGCTTTCGATAGATTCGATGCCGTCGTAACGAGGTCAGCGCTTACGCTGACGTTCTCTGCTTATAAACGAAACTCTGCCGGGATCGGCACTTCAGATTAGCAAATCCAAAGGTCGTGTGGCTGCCGAAATAGCCTACATTCCGGCAGGCTCACCCCCCTTCGCTTGACTGAGGGTCTGCTTTGCTTCGGCAGCCACGGATACTGCCTAGAACCCAATTGCTTACCAAAGATCAAACGCTCCAGCGATTAGCACCAGATCATGGAATAGCGCCTTACGGCGAACCCGTCCTCGACCTGCTCGCAGGAGAGATCAACGTCTGCCGCGTAGCATCGTGCAACCGTGCGCCCGTATCGATCAATATCGGTCTTGCGACAGGTAACAGGGCCAGAGGTGGTCAATCGCCTAAGATTAGCCGTGCTAGCCCAAGGATCGCCGGCAGTGCAATTGCGACCTGGGCGACAATGGCCAGGCATCTCTGGGGCATCTATTCCCTGCATTCTGATGCGTATCCCACCGCAATCAAAAGTATCGCCGTCGATGACTCGGACATTCGAGCAGGAGAAGCGATCTCCCCCAGTGGTCAGCGTACGAGTATCGCTGAACGCATAAAGGCCAGCAAGGCCGCCAAGCGCGACTCCCATGGTCGCGATCATCGACTGCGAGTATCCCCATCGCCACTTCTGCCGAGATCGGCGAGACTTCGTTTCGGTATAGGCTTGGGGAAAATGGCGGCGAACCAAACCAGCCCGTTTCTTCCTGAATTTGAGGATTCGCGCCATTGTTCGATTTATCGCTTGAGAGAAAGCACTGGGCATGCCGTCACAGAGCATCTGCAACTTTAGGTTGGTCCCATCGATTTTATACGATGGATGTAGTCTTGGAAGTAGCCTAGATAACGGTATTTCTATATCTCAGGACATTAGTCGCGTGGAAACGCGCTTGTAGAAGCGCTATTCAATTGTATTGCGGCGTTCTTGGGAGGTGCTACGATTCCATACGCGCTTTTGGGGGGCGAGATAGAATTGCACGAAGAGACACAATCAAGGAGGCTGCGCGCGTTTGGCGGGGCAGCTGTTTCGGCAATTTTTCTGGCAGGTATGCTGTCGGTAAGTCTCGGCCTAGTTTCTTTGGCCAAGAGTTTGTGGCCGATGATCTGGGGTCACGACTTCGCCGGTGAGCCGTTTTGGCAATTTATACGATTGGATGGCGCGCCGCACAAACTGTTCAAGCTTGATCGGGTCTGGTGGTTGCTTTTCATCGGCCCCGGTATCTTGGCTGGCTTAGCTACCGGCCTCTCTGATTTTCTTGAATGGCTTATGCGATCCCCAGAACAACGAGCCGCAGCGAGAGAGAGGCGCGCGAAGCTGGAGTCTGAGAGAGTGCAGAAGGAGCAGCAGAGGCGCGAGGAGGCAAAGAGGCTGCGGAAAGAGAAGAGTAAGCCGATGAGTGGTTGGAGAAGGTTGTGGATCGTCCTATCGATTGTTCTCGGCATCCCTATGTTCGCCATTGCTTATGATGACCGCTCTCGGATTTACACCACATTAGAACCGAACGAGTACGTCCAATCGCTTCAAGGCCAGGAGTTCTGGGACGCACTCTTTGAGCAATCCCTGCATGAAGAGCGCTCTACCAGCAGTTGCCTAATCTCGACCGTGAGGATGGAGAGCTTTGGACAATATTACTCGGTGAGCTGCGAGAGAGAGCCTACCGACGTCTTTATCGAGGCATTGCTTTTCGCTCTCATTCCCGGGCTATTTATGCTCGTAGTTGGACTGACAATCCGCTGGATCTATCGGGGCTTCAAGCCGCAAACTGTAAGTTAGATTTATCGGAGGGGGTCATATGGCCACTCGCACCCTAGTTTATACCATCTTGCTCGCCACAGCGACGGCTTGGCCCACCGTGGCGTCAGCGCAAAGGGTCGATTTTGCGGTTAAAGCGGTGAGCGGAATTACTGCGATTGGCGCCGACTTAGAGGTCGAGGTTGTGTCCGGGATCTCCGCGATAACTGTCGACGAAAAGTGGGAAGTGGTAGGTGTCTGCAGCAACGCTCCCAACATTGAAGTGGAGTTTGTAACTGGCATTAGCGCCATCTCAGCAGATCTAAAGGTCGAGCTGGTCAGCGGCATCAGAGCGATCAATGCGGATCGCAAGATTTGCATCACGAACGCTAGTGAGTTGAGTGAAGATACGCGCAAGATGCTCAGGCTTTCCGACTGAATCTCGCATGAAATTGGAAGCCCGAATTTAGGCTGCGGCTGTCTTGTCAAACCAAGAGAGGGCTACCTGCCTTTTTCATACTAGTTGCATACTCGCCACTGGGCATGATGCTAAGTCATTGAAAAAGTGGCGCACCCGACAGGATTCGAACCTGTGGCCTCTGCCTTCGGAGGGCAGCGCTCTATCCAGCTGAGCTACGGGTGCTTGCGGGGCCGGTAAGCCCGTCGGCGAGCGGGCCGCTTAGCAAAGCGGGCAGGGGCTCGCCAGTACAAATCGCATTCCCGGGGATCGGCGCGCCGCGTTAGCCATTTGGCAAGGAGCGGGGCGTAATTCTTGCAACATGAGCGCGATCTCCCACGAATTCGATCTGAGTGAAGCCACCATGCTGCCGCCGGCCGATCCGGGTCCGCGCGCCGTGCCCGAGGTCGAGGAGCTCGCTGCCCGCTGGGAGGCGGTGCACGAAGCTGCCGCAGCGGTCGGAAAGCTGGCGCAGCTGGGGCGCGAGACACTGACCGAGGACATCGTTTCGCTTCCGCTTCGCGCGGCAGAAAAGGGCGGTTGGCAGTACGAGATGGTCGCCCGCGGAATCGACGATCTGGCCGCCGTCATGCAACCGGGCCTGCGCGCGCTGCTGTCGCTGACGGCCGGCGGGCAAGATACGACTGCCGCCGCGCTCACATTGTGGCGCGAATTCCATATGGCGCGCACGGCCATTCTGGGCTTGGTCCCGGTCGAATAGCCTCTGCAAATTGAATTACCGGTCGCGACGCTTGACTGCGTTCGCGCTCTGTTCCAATTGGAGGAGATGACCGAACCGGCTCTCGCCCAAACAGATACGGCCGCCAGCGTGGCGCGCGGGATCGCGCGGCTTTTCGCGCGCAACGACATCTGGTGCATTCCCGAGATGCCGCTGCGCAACGGGCGGCGGGCGGACCTGATGGGCATCGATCCCAAGGGCCAGGTGATCATCGTCGAGATCAAGGTCCAGCGCGGCGACCTGCTGGGTGACGGCAAATGGCCCGACTATCTCGACCATTGCGACCGCTTTTATTGGGGCGTGCCGCCGGGGCTCGATCGCGCACCGCTGGAAGGTCTGGACTATCAGCCGGATTGCTGCGGCATCATCGTGGCCGATGGCTACGACGGCGAGATTCTGCGCCCCGCGCCGCTCCGCCCGCTCGCCGCGGCGCGCCGCAAGGTCGAGGTCGAGCGGCTGGCGCGTGCCGCCATGCGGCGCACGACCGTTGCCTATGATCCACACTGCGCGCCCTGGGGCGGCGGGGACTGACACAGGACCTGTTAACCGGCTTCGGGTTAGGGCATGGTCCGACTAAGCCATGTGGACCGCCATCATCCTTTCCGCCGTTTCGATGACGCTGATCGTCGCTGCGCGCTATGCCGCCACAAGCGGGCTCTTCGCGGCCATTACCGGGCGCGTGAAACCGGGCTATCATGCCAAGCTCGGCCCGCAGATTAAGCGAGAGATCGGGTGGTCGCTTGCCTCGGCGGCGATTTACGGGATTCCGGCAGGGATAGTCGCGTGGGGCTGGCAGGAGCGCGGCTGGACGCAGATCTACACTGGCTGGAACGAGTATCCGCTCTGGTATCTCGCCCTCGCTCCGCTGCTTTACCTGTTCGCGCACGATACCTGGTTCTACTGGATCCATCGCTGGATGCACGAGCCGCGCCTGTTCCGCATCGCTCATGCCGTCCACCATGCCAGCCGCCCGCCGACGGCCTGGGCGGCGATGAGCTTCCATCCATGGGAAGCGTTGACCGGGGCGATCGTCATCCCCCTGCTCGTCTTCGTGATCCCGATCCATGTCGCCATGCTGGGTGTCGTCCTGCTGGTGATGACGGTGATGGGCGTCACCAATCACATGGGCTGGGAGATGTTTCCCCGCCGGCTGGTTCATTCACGGTTAGGCGGGTGGCTGATAACCGCCAGCCATCACCAGCGTCACCACGAAGAATACAAATGCAACTACGGCCTCTACTTTCGCTTCTGGGACCGGCTGTGCGGAACCGACCGCGGCCTGAGCGCACGCATATGATGCGGGCACACAAAACCAGAGCCGTCGCCCTGCTGGCGCTTCCCTTCGGACTGGCGCTGGCCGGCACATCGCCGCATATCGATCAGGCCAAGGTCACGGTGACCGTCACCGACCTTCGCAATGCCGAGGGCGTGGTGCGAGCCTGCATGACGAAGGACGAGACCAAGTTCCCCAAATGCCGCGGCGTCCCGGGTGCCTATGCCACCACGGCCGATGCGCGTGAGGGGACCGTCACTTTCACCTTCTCCGACGTGAAACCGGGCCGCTATGCCATCGCGCTTCTGCATGACGAGAACGGCAACGGCAAGGCCGATCGCGCGCTCGGCATGATGCCAAAAGAAGGCTTCGGTTTCTCGCGCGATGCGAAGGTCCGCATGGGACCGCCCAGCTTCGAGGATGCGGTGTTCCCGGTCGGTGCCGCGAACGAGAGACTGACCATCCGCATGCGCTACATGCTTTAGCCGTGCGACGCCGCTCGCGCGGCAAAGGTTGGTAAACGTATTTAACCATATGTTTACCACGCACCCTTCATACCTCCCCGTGAACGAGCACAACTCTTCGGGGGCGTAGGAAACGATGGACAGGCTAGGCGGCTATTTCGGCGCGCATGAATCGGACGATCCGGTCGACGACTACGTCGACGAGGACGATGCCGGTATCCAGCCGCCGCCGTCTCCCGTCGGCCAGGACGAGCGGCGCATGCAGGTGCGCGCCTACAATCACTGGGCCAGCCTGCTCGGCGATCGCAACTACCCCGACATCGAGGATCTCGAGCCCGACCGGCTCGACGACTTCGGCCCCTATTCCGTCCTGCTCGACTTCACGGACGGGATCGAGGATCCGGCCGTACAATATGTCGGCGCGGACCTGGCCGAGGAATGCGGCCATGACGAGCTGATCATCCGCTTGTCTGACGTGCCAAGCCGCTCTGTGCTCAGCCGCATCACCGACCACTACATGCAGATCCTCGCCAACCAGGCGCCGATCGGCTTCGAGGCCGAATTCGTCAACGATCGCGGATCGACCGTGCTCTATCGCGGGATCCTGCTGCCCTACTCGAGCGACAACGAGACGATCGATTTCATCTACGGCGTCATCAACTGGAAAGAGATGGCCGACCAGTCCACGGCGGACGAGCTGCTGCTCGAAATCGGCCAGTCGCTGGGCGAACACGAGGAAGAAGCGGCCAGCGCCGCCGAGCCGGATACGCTCGAAACCGCCGAGACCCTGACAGCCGCCGATGGTGCTGAAGAAGCTGTTGAGAGCGAGGACGTGAGCGACGACATTCTCGACCTCGGCAGCGCGGAGATGGTCGTGGAAGAAAGCGATGACACACTGCCGCTGCCCGCCTTCGGAACAAGCGCCCCGGGCGATCAGGACATCGGCTCGAGCCGGATCGACGCGCTCGGCAATCCGATCGGCGCGCATCCAGGCCAGGACGACACCGACTATGTCGACGATGACGGCGGGTTCGACGATTTCGACAGCATAAAGACGGCGGCCGACTACGGCCTGCCCGATTGGGACGAAGATCCCGAAGCCGACGATGTAGACGACCTGGTCGATCCGCTCGACGACGAGGAAGCCTCGAGCAGCCTGATGTCGCTCGTCAGCCGCGGGGAGCGGAGGAAGAAAGCCGTCGATCTATCGACCAGCGAAGCCGCGCCGACCATGCCCCAAGCCTACGAAAGCGAAGAGCGCGAAACGGCTTTTGCCATGCCCGAGGCCTATACGCCGCCGGTGGAAGACGAAGCCGAGCCAGATGCCGCCTCCAATTGGTCGGATTGGGATGGCGCTGACGAGGCGGTCGCAGACCTAGAGCCGGAATTCGCGCCCGAAGAAACAACAGAACCCGAACCGGTCGCCGAAATCGTGCCGGAACCCGAACAGGAAACGGCGGTCGAGGCGGAGCCTGAAGCCGACTCCGTCCCAAGCGAACCGGACTACCAGCCGGCCGTCGTGGTCGATCCCGAAGATGCGCCGGAAGGCCTCTACGATTGCCTCGCAGCCGCGCGCGAGCAGGCGCAGGCTGCACAGAATACCGAGGATCGCAGCCGCAAGGCGCTCTATGCCGCGGTCGCTCTGGCATACGACTTCAGCCTCGAATCGCAGGACGATCCCGACGGCTTCGAAGACCTGCTGTCGGACAACGGCCTGACCGTTCAGGACCGGGCGCCAATGACGCCGGTGGTCAAGCTGGTCTTCGGCGCGGATTACGACAAGACGCGCCTTACCGAATATGCCGCCGTCCTGTCGCACGCCCATCGCCTCAACGTCGAGCGCGGCGCGCTGGCAACCTTCCTCCACGAAGCCGAGGGCGGGCTCAAGGGCGTCGTCCAGGCCGAACGCCGGGCGCGCAAGGAAGAGCAGGGCAAGCAGGTCGACGATCACAATGCGGTCAAGCCCGCGCTGGCGCGCAAGCTGCGCAAGCTGGACGAACTGGCGCTGGCCGATCTCGACGAGCACGGCCCGGAATTCGCGCTGGTGATGATTCGCCGCACGCCGGAAGGCGAACTGGTGGTGCTGGGCGAATTGCCGGAGGATATCCCGGCGCTGGAGCGCGCCGCACGCAAGCTGCTCGCCTGACGCCGCTTACGCTTTCCAAGTTTGCAGTTGCTTAGGGGGCCCGCGCTTCGCTAGCTCCGGCGGCGATGCCCTTCCTCCCGACCGCTCAGGTTCGTATCCAGCCCTATTTCGGCTATCGCAACGAGACCCGCCTTCTCATCACGGGCCGCGCTCTGCGATCGCGTGTGGGCGCCTTCGAGAAGCGCAGCAAATGGCGCGCCGCGAAAACCATGCTGGCGCAATTCGCCAGCCACGAGGTGCCCGAACTGCCGGTCCAGCTGGAGATCGTCTGTCCCTCCGGCGAGAGCCGGCGGCATCAGGGCCTGACCGACAAGGAAGGCTTCGTGCGCTTCGACATACCGCTCGACGGCGACTGGCCGCTGGCCGAAACGCCGGAGTGGGAAACGGTGGTCTTCCACTGGAGCAATGGCGAGGGCGAACATTGCGTGGACGGACATGTGCTTGCCGTCGGGCGAAATACAGGCCTCGGCGTCATTTCCGACATCGACGATACGATCATCGAAACCGGCATTACCGGCGATTTTCGCGCGGTGCTGCGCAACTGGCGTCGGGTGCTGTTGCAAATGCCGGAAGAACGCATTCTCGTGCCGGGTGCGGATGTTTTCTACAACGCGCTCGGCGGTGGTGAGCCCCTTTCCGAAGGGCAGGGTCACGCGGGCGAGCATCTGAGAGCAAGCGACCGGCCGTTCTTCTACGTTTCCTCGAGCCCGTGGAACCTCTTCAGCTACCTCGTCACCTACATCCGAAGCCGCGGGCTGCCGCTGGGCCCCATCATGCTGCGCGACTGGGGCCTCAATCGCGACACTTTCGGATCGGGCAGCCACGGAGCGCATAAACGCGCCGCTATCGAGGGCATCTTGGCGACCTATCCCGATCTCAAATTCGCCATGATCGGCGACGACAGCCAGGGCGATCTGACTGCATTCGGCGCCATCGCCGTCGATAATCCCGGACGCATCCGGGCAATCTTCATCCGCAAGGTCGGCGAATCGATGAGCCCCGAGGAAACTGCCGCCAAGGCCGCTATCGAAGCGGCCAAAATCCCGCTGTGGCTGGGCGACAGTTATGAGACAGGGCACGAGTTTCTCGCCTCGATCGGCCTGCTCGGCGACCAAGAAACGCGCGCGATCGTCGATACGATCGAGGAAACGGACCCGAAAGCGAAGTGAAACGCATGCTGAAGATACTCGCGGTGCTGGTCGGCATACTCGTGCTGCTGGGGATCGGCCTGTGGTTAGCAGTGCGAGCGAACTGGCCTGCCGTCCTCGACACGGTCGACCGGATCGCCGGCCCATCGAACGATGTCGAACTGGTCGAAACTGCGCGCTATGGTGACAATCCCGAACAGAAGCTGCGCGTTTATCGCGACGAAACGGCGGCGGGCCCGCTCCCCGTGTTCATCTTCTATCACGGCGGTGCATGGGCGCATGGCGACCCGGACGATTACGGCTTTATCGCGCGCAACATCGCGCCGGAAGGCTTTGTCGTGGTGCTCGGCGGCTATCGCATGAACGAAGCGGGCCGCTATCCCGCGATGCTGCAGGACACGGCGTCCGTCATCGCATGGACGCGTGCCAATATCGCTCAACTCGGCGGCGATCCCGACCATATCGTCCTGTCGGGTCATTCCGCCGGCGCCTATAATGCGGTGCAGGTCGCGCTGGATAAGCAATGGCTCGACAATGCCGGAGTGTCGGGTGGGGCGATCAGGGGCGTGGTGGGTCTCTCCGGGCCTTACGACTTTTATCCCTTCGACACCGATCGCAGCAAGGCGGCGTTCGATAGCGTCGGGGCCGGGCCGGAAAGCCAGCCGGTCAATCAGCCCCTCGCCGCCGCGCCTCCCATGCTGCTGGTCCATGGCGAAGCCGACACGGTCGTAAAGATCCGCAATTCGCAGGCACTGGCGCGCGGTCTGGACGAGGCTGGATCGCAAGTCGACACACTGTACCTGTCCGATGCCTCGCACAACGCGCCGCTGCTCGCTCTCACCAATCCGTGGCGTCGCGACCCG
Source organism: Qipengyuania sp. 902 (assembly GCF_051195295.1). Lineage (NCBI taxonomy): Bacteria > Pseudomonadati > Pseudomonadota > Alphaproteobacteria > Sphingomonadales > Erythrobacteraceae > Qipengyuania > Qipengyuania sp. 902. The sequence goes on from NZ_JBNJLJ010000001.1 coordinate 626,419, forward strand.
CAAGTGTTCGACCGCGTGACGCAATTCCTGCGCCGGACCACCGACGTTTCAGTTCCGGTTCAGGCCGCGAGGCCTTAGCACGGCATTATGCGCTTTCTCGCCCGCCTGCTCGCCATTCTCGCCGCCGCCATGCTGGCCGCGCAGCCGGTCGCCGCGCAAAGCATTCTGCGGGATGCGGAAACCGAGCAGTTCCTCGACGAAATATCCGAACCGCTGATCGAAGCCGCCGGGCTGGAGCCGGCGAATGTCGACATCATTCTGGTCAATGATCCCTCCATCAACGCCTTCGTTGCGGGCGGGCAGGCAGTCTATATTCATAGCGGCCTGATCGAGGCCGCCGACAGCGCCGAAGAAGTCCAGGGCGTCATCGCGCACGAACTCGGCCACATCACCGGTGGGCACATCATTCGCTACAGCGAAGGTATCGGCACGGCCTCGAAGATTTCGCTGCTTTCCGTGCTGGCGGGCATCGGCGCGGCACTGGCGGGCGCGGGAGAAGCTGCGGCGGGGATCATGGCGCTCGGCCAGCAGGCGGCGATGGGCAAGTTCCTCGCCTTCACCCGTACGCAGGAAGCCTCTGCCGACCTTGCGGGAGCCGAATACCTCTCCGAAGCGGGCATTTCCGGCCGCGGTTCGCTGACCTTTTTCGGCAAGCTTCTGAATCGCGAGTTTCGTTATGGCTACAGCCAGTCCGACGAAGCGGGTTTCTACCGCACCCACCCGCTTTCCGGCGATCGCATCCGCACGCTGACCGAGGTGTATGAGAAAGACACGGCTTGGGACGCGCCGCGCAATGCCGCGCAACAGGCCAGGTTCGAGCGGGTGAAGGCCAAGCTCACCGGCTATATCGCCAAGCCGAACGAGACGCTGCGCGACTATCCCGAAACGACGAACACCATTCCCGCGCTCTACGCCCGCGCCTATGCCTATCATAAAAACGCGCGCGTCGACCGCGCGCTGGAAACGGCGGATGCGCTGCTGGCGAAGGATCCGGATGACCCGTATTTTCTCGAGCTGAAAGGCCAGGTGCTGCTCGAATCGGGCAGGCCTTCCGAAGCGCTCGATCCGCTTCGCCGCGCGACGACTCTCACCAATTCGCAGCCGCTGATCGCCAGCATGCTGGGCCATGCGCTGATCGCGACCGAGGACCGGATGAATTACGAAGAGGCCGAGAAGGTGCTGCGTGCTGCCGTGGGGCGGGACCGCTACAATCCCTTCGCGTGGTACCAGCTTGGCGTGGTCTATGCCGAACGTGGCGACATGCCGCGCGCCCGCCTCGCCAGCGCGGAGCAACAGGTGATGAGCGGGCAATATGGCCTCGCCATGCGCAGCGCGCAATTTGCCGAGGCGGCGCTGCCCCATGGTTCGCCCGACTGGCTGCGCGCGCAGGACATCGGCATGCAGGCCCGCGCCTTGCTGGAACGACAATGCGAAATGGAAAAGGGTCGCAATTGCGACGGACGGCGTTAGGGTCGCAGGCGATATGAAACGCAACCTCGTCACCGCGCTGCTGGCGCTCGTCTTCGGCTTCCTGGGTGCCGCCATCTGGTCGGCAAGCGGGCTCGGCAACGGGCAGATGCGCGAATACCTCGTGTCCAATCCCGACATTTTGCCCGAGATGGCGGAGGCCTATCAGCGCGGTCAGGCAAGCGATCGGCTGGCGCAAGTGGATGACAGCGTGCGCGAGGCGTTTCCCGGTGCAGTTTTGGGCAATCCCGACGGGTCGAAGGTGCTGGTCAAGTTCACCGACTACGGCTGCACCTATTGCCGCCAGTCCATCGCACAGATCGACGAGATGATCGCCGCCGATCCCGAGCTCAAAGTCGTAGTACGCGAATGGCCGATTTTCGACGGCAGCGAGCAGGCGGCGCGCATGGCTCTCGCCGCCGCGCGACAGGGCAAGTATCCTGCGTTCTACCACGCCATGTTCGAACTCGGCCCACCGAGCGAGGCAACCATCGCGCAGGCGGGACGGATCGCAGAACTCGACATGGAAGCGGCGCAGCGCTTTGCGGCTTCGGAGGAGGCGACTGCCGAGCTCGCTAGCAATATGGGCCTGGCCCGCACTCTCGGCTTCAGCGGCACGCCGAGCTGGATCGCCGGCGACGAGGCTATCGAAGGGCTCGTCCCCGCCGAGCGCCTGCAGGACGCGCTCGACGGCGAGGCCTAGAAACTATTCGTCAAGCGCTTTGGCATAGGACGAGGCCAGCGGACGTTCCATTACCCGGCGCACCATCGGTTCGAAGTATTCCAGCGGTTCGCTTTCGTAATCCGGGTCGAACGCCGCTTGATCGTATTTCTCGCAGAATTCGCGGCACGCCTCGTAATGCGGGTTGTCCTTGAACTGGTCGCGCGCGTTCTGGTCCATCCCGAGGAAGTGGAAATAATAATAGCCTTGGAAGGCGCCGTGGTTCTGGCAGATCCAGTGGATCTCCTCGGTCACGAAGGGCTTGATGATCGAGGCTGCAACCTCGGGATGGTTGTAACTGCCCAGAGTGTCACCGATATCGTGCAGCAGCGCCATCACGACATATTGTTCGCCGCGCCCGTCGCGATGCGCGCGAGTCGCGGTTTGCAGCGAATGCTCCAGTCGGCAGACCGGGAAGCCGCCGAAATCGCCGTCCAGCAGCTTCAGATGTTCGAGCACGCGATCGGGCAAACCCTTCGCAAAGGCGCGGTATTCGCCTGCGATCAGGCCCCAGTCTTCCTTGGTGCCTTCCTTCATCTCGCGGAATTTCGCGCGTTCCGCGACCGAATGGCCTATGCTTTCCTGAATACCCATCGCATGCCTCTCTCGCTTTGCCTGTTGCGAGCAGTGTAGCGGCTGGCGCAGTTCGTCGCAATTGGGCTAGGGAGCAGGGTAATGGCCGTGTTGCCCATCCGTCCGACGCCGTTCTTCGCCAACAAGAACCAGGCGTTCTGGAACCTCCAGCTGGCCGGCTGGGGCGGGGCAACGATGCTGCGCGCTATGTCCGCGCTCGCCAATGGCCAGCCGGCCGACCGGCTCGTCATCATCCTGATCGCGACTATCACCGGCTTCTCGATCAGCCTGATCCTCGCTGTCGTCTACAGCCAGCTCATCAAGCAGAAACCACTGGTGACCTGGGGCGTGACTGCTGTCGTGCTAGGCGGCGCGACCGGCGTCTATGCCTTCATCGACAGCTGGGTGCTGGAGGTGGCAGGCGGCGCCAATACGGGCAATTTCGCCAGCCTCTTCGTCGGCATCTTTTTCTTCGACCTCACTCTGCTCGGCGCGTGGTCGGCGCTCTATTACGCGATCAATTTCTTCCTCCAGGTGGAGGAGCAGGCAGACCGGCTGGAGCGGCTGGAAGCGCAGGCGACGAGCGCGCAGCTCGCGATGCTGCGTTACCAGCTCAATCCGCATTTCCTGTTCAACACGCTGAATTCGATCAGCACGCTGGTGCTGCTGAAGCAGACCGAGACGGCCAATGCGATGCTCACGCGCCTGTCCAGCTTCCTGCGCCATACGCTGGTCACGCAGCCCGGCGGCAAGGTGACGGTGGCGCAAGAGGTGGAGACGCTGAAGCTCTATCTCGATATCGAACGCATGCGCTTCGAAGAGCGGCTCCGCACCGATTTCCGCATCGAGGAGGAGGCCGCCAAGGCCACTCTCCCTGCCATGCTGCTGCAGCCGTTGGTCGAGAACGCGATCAAATATGCCGTCAGCCCACAGGAGGAAGGCGCAGAAGTGGCCGTGATGGCGCAAGTCGTCGGGCCGCGCCTGCGTGTGACCGTCTCGGACACCGGCCCGGGCATGAATGCGCAGAACGTCGAGGACGGGCTCCCCGCCGTACGCCCCAGCCGCGCGCGCCGCGATTCGACCGGCGTCGGCCTCACCAATATCCGCGACCGCCTCGCCCAGGCCTATGGCGAGGAACATCGCTTCGAAATTCGCTCGCCCGAAAGCGGGGGCTTCTCGGTTCTCATCGAATTGCCCCTGGAATCGGACGAGGAGCCGGCCGCGTTAACCGCAGCGCCACAATCCGCCCCCCAAACCGCAGCATCCCAGAAACCCGCGGGCCCCTCACCCGTTGAACCGCTGCAACCTCCCCGGAAAGCACCGCAAACGACATGACTATTCGCACCATCCTCGTCGACGACGAAAAGCTCGCCATCCAGGGTCTCCAACTGCGCCTCGAAGCGTTCGAGGACGTCGAGATCATCGAAACCTGCCAGAACGGACGCGAGGCGATCCGCGCGATCAAGACGCAGAAACCCGACCTCGTCTTCCTCGACATCCAGATGCCCGGGTTCGACGGCTTTTCCGTCGTTCAGGGAGTCATGGAAATCGATCCGCCACTGTTCGTTTTCGTCACCGCCTTCCAGGAACACGCGATCCGTGCCTTCGAGGCGAACGCGGTCAATTACCTGATGAAGCCGGTGGACGAAGACAAGCTGGCCGATACGATCGAACGCGTCCGCCAGCGCCTCGCCGAAAAGAAGAGCACCGATGATGTCGAGCGGCTCAAGAACGTCCTCTCCGAAGTTGCGCCCGAAGCGGCCGAAGAGCTGGCGTCCGGCGAAGATGCCGAGACCGCCGGTCGGTACGAGAAGCTGATCAACGTAAAGGATCGCGGCCAGATCTTCCGCGTCGAGACCGACACGATCGAGCATATCGAGGCCGCGGGCGACTATATGTGCATCTACACCGGCGACAATTCGCTGATTCTGCGCGAGACGATGAAGGATCTCGAGCGCCGCCTCGACCCGCGCAAGTTCCAGCGGGTGCACCGCTCCACCATCGTGAATCTCGACCAGGTGCGCCAGGTGAAGCCGCATACGAACGGCGAATGCTTCCTTGTGCTGGATAGCGGCGCGGAGGTGAAGGTGAGCCGCTCCTACAGGGATGTCGTCGCTAGGTTCGTCCACTAAAAACCTTGGATGAGTCCGTTTGCCCTGAGCTTGTCGAAGGGCCGCCCTTCTTTTCGATACCTGCGCCAGAAGTAAGAACGGTGCTTCGACAGGCTCAGCACGAACGGAGCAATTCTGTTGTTCAAACTCCCCGGCTTCGATCTCGATCAATTCGTCCGCGACACGCTGGCCGAGGATTTGGGCGAGGCCCTGCCCGACGGCGGGGTGGACGTAACAAGCGAGAGCGTGATCCCCGCCGAAGCGCGCTTCGCGGGCGTGATGGACACGCGCGATGCGATCCATGTCGCCGGGCTACCGGTGGCCGAGGCGTTCTTCCGCGCGCTCGATGCGGATATGCGGATCGACATCCTCGTCGAGGACGGTGCGAGCGTATCCGCAGGCACCGATCTCATGCGACTGGAAGGCAATGCCCGCGCCATGCTTACCGCCGAGCGGGCTGCGCTGAACACCGTGCAGCACCTGTCCGGCATAGCGACGATGGTCGCCGAATATGTCGCCGTGATGGACAATCCCGAGTGCACCCTACTCGATACGCGCAAGACCATCCCCGGCCTGCGCCATCTGGAGAAATACGCCGTTCGCATGGGTGGCGGCGCGAATCACCGCATGGGTCTGTGGGATGCCGCGATGATCAAGGACAATCACGTGCTCGTCGCCGGCAGCGTGGGCGAAGCGGTCCGCCGCGCGGTCGAGGCGGGCGTGGAAGACATCATCTGCGAAGTCGACCGCATCGACCAGATCGAACCCGCGCTCGAAGCCGGTGCCACCCGCCTGCTGCTCGACAATATGGAACCGCCGACCCTGCGCGAAGCGGTCGCGCTGGTAGCAGGCCGCGTGCCGACCGAGGCGAGCGGCGGGATCAATCTCGACACGATCAAGGCTAAAGCCGCCACGGGTGTCGATTACGTCTCCGTCGGACGTCTGACGCAGAGCGCGCCCGCTGCCGATATCGGACTGGACTTTACGCCGCTCTGAATACGCGGCATCTGCCGTCCGGTAACGCAAACTATGCGGGAGAGACCGGGTGCGCCCCCAATCCATAGTCCTGTTCGATCGCTTGTTTCTGGCGTCGCTCGTGCTGGCCCTGATCAATGCCGTGCTTGCCTATTCGACGCTTGTCGAAGAGGTCGAGGCCGACCCCGCGCTGGCGCAAATCGGTGGCGGGCCGATCGTCATGGGAGTGGTGCTAACCAGCCTGCTGATACCGCTGGCGCTGTGGTATTTCATCGCGCACCGCGCCAGCAACATCGCAAAGTGGCTGCTGGTCGCCATGGTTGCGATCGGTCTGTTCTTCGGCAATTTCAGCTTCAGCGATGGATTCAGCTTGCCGGCAGTGCTCGGCCTCGTGGTGACGCTGCTGCAGGTGGTCGCCATCGTCCTGCTCTTCCGTGCGGATGCCCGCGCCTGGCTCGAAGGCGACGCTGCCGCCAGCGAATGACACCTCCAGCTTGTGTGACACTGTGTTGTGCCATCTTTACGCTAAACAAGTAATCGGCCATTCCCCAGATGGACGGGTGGGGAGAGAACATTGAAGCCAAGGTCGATCAGCCGGTTCGAGGGGTGGTATTTCCTCGCAGTCGCGCTCAGCCTCGTGTCGACTGCGCTGGGCTGGTCGGAGATGTCCACTTATACCGATGCTGTCATCGACGAATTCGGCGCTAATTCGCGCGGCATGGGCATAGTCCTGCTGTTCTCCTCGGTGGCGATGTTCCTCGTGCTGGCACTCATCTTCTGGGCCGCCATCGTGCTCTCGCGCCTTGGCGCTGCCCGTTGGGTGCTGGCCGTTCTGATCGCCTATGCGGCCTATTCGGTTGGCATGCGCATCGCCAATACTGCCATGGGTCTCGGCCTCATCGCCGACATCGCTGCCGTGGCGAGCGCGGCCATCGCCGTGTCCTTCCTGTTCAGGGCGGATGCTAGGGCATGGTTCGGCAAGGATGACGGGCAGGTTTCCGATCAGGTTTAGCCTCGCCCGCGCTGCAATTGCTGCGCTTTGGCTGGGCAGTATCGCCAGCCCGGCGCTTGCCCAAGCTTACCAGTGTCGCCTCCCCGCGAAGCTGAGCGTGCCCGAAATCACGCCGGATGCGCCGCCGCGCAGACTGCCGGTGACAGGCTACACGCTAGCGGTCAGCTGGAGCCCGGAGTTCTGCAAGGGCCGTGAGGGGCAGGCGCGCCATGCGCGGCAATGCTCGCACCGTGCTGGCCGCTTCGGCATGGTAGTGCATGGATTGTGGCCGGAGAGCGGACGCACGTGGCCGCAATGGTGCGGATCGCAGCGGCTGCTGACCGCGCGCGATTTGCGCCCGAACATGTGCCTCTCGCCCTCCGCCAGCCTGCTCACGCGGCAATGGGCCAAGCACGGCAGCTGCATGACGCGCCGCCCGGCGACCTATTTCAAGGTCACGCGCATATTGTGGAACGGCCTTTACTGGCCGGACTTCGACCGCATCAGCCGCGAGGACGATCTGACCGCCGGCACGATCCGCACGCGGTTCGTCGACGCAAACCCCGGCTGGACGCGCGAGGCATTGGGGGTGAAGCTGAATGCCCGCGGCTGGCTGCAGGAACTGCGGCTCTGCTACGACAAGCGCTTCATGCCGAAGGCCTGCGACCGGGTTCGGTTCGGCGCGCGGGATGCGGCGCAGGCGAAGATCTGGCGGGGGTTGTAGCTACTCCACCAAAACAGCCTTCTCCGTGGCTGATGGGAGCACATTGTCGAGCCAGTCATGGGCTCGCAAAGCTGTGGGGTCACCCCAGCGCAACTCGTCGCCGTCAACCCAGAAGTAGAATGGGCTGGAGGTTTGGAATTCCAAGCAAATCCCTACCGTTTTTCGGTGCCAAACAAGTTCAACGATCCGCTCAATTACAAGCTCACAGAGCCTCGGGAAAAGATTCCGCGTCACGTCGGACAGTTCTGTCCTGCCGAACTCGTCCATCTTCATGGGGCCAGGTAGCGGGTCGTTATCGAGGATCATCCTCTGGCCATCGCCGGCGACCTGCAAGCGCAGAGTCCCCCCGTTCGAAAAACCTAAGAGTAGGCGAAAAGGTGGGCCATTCGGCTTCTTATTAAAATAGTGCCTCTCCGCAGTGATCGAGGTCAGCTTCATCTTCGCTTCCTGAAAAAGTCTCGCAGCATTTCAGCCGCGCGCCCCTCGCCCATGCCCGAATAAACCTCGGGCCTATGCAAACATTGCGGCTGGTCGAAAACCCGCGCTCCGTGCTCGACGGCACCGCCCTTGGGGTCGCTCGCGGCATAATACAGCTTGGCAATGCGCGCGTGGACGATGGCGCCGGCGCACATGGCACAGGGTTCCAGCGTGACCCATAGTTCGCAGTCGGTCAGGCGTTCGTCGCCCAGTGCCTCTGCGGCGCGGCGGATGGCGAGGATTTCCGCGTGGGCGGTAGGGTCGTGCGTCTGGCGCGGCGCGTTGTGCGCCTCTGCGATTACCTCGCCATGGCGCGTCACCACCGCCCCAATCGGCACCTCGCCTGCCGCCGCGCTGGCTTCGGCCAGTTCGAGCGCGCGTTGCATGGGTTGCGGGAGGGTCCAGGCGGGCATATCCAGGCATCGCTAGCCCCCGCGCAGGGGCGGCGCAACGTGCTTGACGATTCGCGCCCCCGCCGCTATGCGCGCCGCTTTCCGGGATAAACGAACCCCGCATCCGCCTCGCGCGGGCAAGGGAACGCGCCCAACCATTCGAATCGAACGAGAGACGTATCATGTCGCGCATTTGCGAACTCACCGGCAAGGGTCGCCAGGTCGGCCACAATGTGAGCCACGCCAACAACAAGACCAAGAAGGTCTTCCTGCCGAACCTGCAGAACGTCACGCTGATGAGCGAGAAGCTCGATCGCAGCTTCAAGTTCCGCGTCTCGACCCAGGGCCTGCGCTCGGTCGAACACAATGGCGGCCTCGACAACTGGCTGCTGAAGACCAAGGACGAGAAGCTTTCGGCCAACGCGCTCAAGGTGAAGCGCGAGCTGAAGAAGGCGAACGCCGAAGCCGCTTAAGGTCGAGCGCTGCGGCGCTACTCCTGACGAGCAGACGAAAGGGCGCGCGGGGTCACTTGCGCGCTTTTTGTTGTGGGAACCTTTCCGGTTCGTCCCAGCGAAAGCGGAGCAGCAGGGTGCGTTGGTAACGCATCATATTATCGTCGGAAATGATCCAGACGTTCCGGCTCTCGGCATCTTCGGTCACTGCCAGGCCTTCGTAGTTCTCCTTGGGAATTTCGTCTCCGGTTTCGGCAATAAGTCGTAGTTCGACGGTGTTTCCGGGGGCAATCTCGTCCGTGTCGAGGATCGCGAAGGCCGTATCGAAGGCGGGCGGGATCGCAAAAACCAGTCGCCTCAACAGCATGAGAATACGGTTCTCGTCGAGTACCGCCATATCGACCGGGCTATATCCATCCGGTACGATCACGCGGAGCGGCGCGCCGCTCGCCCCGTCCACCGGATCGTCCTCGAAGACCACTGCTCGGTGGATCTCGTCACCCCAGCTTTCCGGGTCTTCCTCGATCGCCAGGAAGCGACCGTCGCTCAAACGAACGAACGCCTCTGCACCGGTATTGTCGCCCCAATTAGCAATTAGTGCCGGTTCGACAGTCCCCTGAACATCCAGCTCCGGTCCGAACCGGCGAATGGAATTCGTACCCTCGTATGCGCCCCAAAAGGTCCCGCTTTCAGGATCACGCGTAAGCGATTCGAGGTCCGCCAGGATCTTGTCGGTGTCGCTTGCCGTCCCCAACCAAAGCAGATCCGGAGAGGGCCCTCTTCGGTCCGGACGGGTGAAAATCAGACGGCGGCCGGTATCGCTGGCTGCGATGAGCCTGTCGTCTGGCAAAGAAACAAGCGCGGAATAGCCGCCGAACATGTTGCGAAAACCATGCAGGGTCCAGCCCCCGTCGAGCACCAGCGGCCCGAAACGGCCCTGCTCGATTGTCAGGGGCGCGATGGCCACCGTGGGGTTGCGCACCTTCGGTTTGGGCGGCGAGTGCACGAAGGTGCCAGGCGCAAGTGCTGCCGCAACCAGCAGCGCGAGCGCGAGCCGTACGGGGCGCATGTCAGAAAGCGTCCCTCATCGGAAAGGTGCAGTTCGGTTCAGGGCATCGGCCCCAGGAAGAGCAGCGGGTCGAGCCGCGCATTTTTCCACTTAATGCTCCAGTGCAGATGCGGCCCGGTGGCGCGGCCCGAGGCTCCGATGCGTCCGAGCGGCTGGCCTTGCTTCACCGCCTGACCGTCGCGCACGAACAGCTCCGAAGAATGCAGGAACGCGCTGTTGAGGCCCTGTCCATGGTCGATGATGAGCAGCTGGCCCTCGAGACTGAAATCGCGCTCAACCAGCGTTACTATGCCGTCCGCCGGGGCGACATAAGTCGTGCCCGCGCCACCCGCGATATCGAGGCCCGAGTGATAGCTCCCCGGCTCGCCGCGGTAGATGCGCTGCGATCCGAAGCGGCCCGAAATGCGCCCGGTGACCGGCCAGATAAAATCCTGCCGCCAACCTTCGGCGCCAGTGCGCTGCTGGCGCGCATCCCAGATCGCGGCGAGTTCGGGGCGGCGGCGTTGCATGAAGCTTTCCGAAGCGCCGCCAGCTCGCCGTGCGACATTCACGCGCTCGATGTCCCAGTCGCGCGGGGCGATGGTGAGCGGACTGCGGATCGTGCGGCCATCCGCCAGCGTCGCGACGAGTTCTGCCGCGGCGCCCGCATCGCGGTCGAACGCGGCGAAGAAACAACCCTCGTCATCGAATGCCACCTCTTCCCCACCGAGCTGCAATTTCGTCGCGCCGCCCGGCGCAGTGCCGCGTATCCAGCCGCCTTGCGTCAGTTCTCCATCGAATCTGAAAGTGGCCGGACGGGTCGGCTCGGACGGGGTCGAGCTAGGTGCGGGAGTCGGCGTGCGAACAGGCTGGACGACCTCCGTCGGCCCTGCAGGCTGAACGGTTTCCGATGGGTCCGGCAGCGATACACACGCGGCAGTAATCAGGAGTAGCGGCGCGACCCGTGCAAACCTCACGGCTTCAGCCGCTCGGTGGCAAGCTGCGGAGTCGCGTAAGGCTCTTGGTGCTCGACCGACCAGTAGCGCAATTCGTCCAGCGGGATCGGCACGCCGCTCATGGCGCAGATCACGTGCTGGCCGGGGCGCAGGACGCGAAAGCCGCTGGGCCCGTATTGCAGCTTGGCTTCGCCGTTCGACGGTGAGGAATTTTTGTTCATCAGCATGGCGCAAATCCTAGCAGGTCCACCTTAACCGAACAAATCATCCTGTTTCGGCGGCGTTCCGCTGGCAGGGGGCTTTCGCTTCGGTTTCGGCGCGGCCGGTGCCTTGCCGGTCGTTACCTCCAACTCGCCATCGCGGAATTTGAGCGTGAGCGCCGCTTCCTTCGCTGCCTCCGCCCGGTCGGTCACCGTGCCGCTCGACCCGATCACGCGGACATATCCGCGCTCCAGAGGCCGGTCGGGGTGCAACTGCTCGACAAGTCGCACCAGCGATGCGAGGCGCTCGCGCCGCTCCGCCAGGGGCCTCTGGATCATCGCGGGTGCGAGGCGGACGCTGTCGAACCGCCCGCGCGCCTCGCGCAGCCGCCCTGCCACCAAGGCGGGTGACAGGCGCAATTCGCCCAGCCGCTCCCGCCCCATGGCCGCCCGATCGCGCAGCCCCTGCTGCAATCGCGCGGCCAGATCGTCGAGCTTTTGTGCCTGCGGTTGCAGCAATGCCTCGCGTTTCGGCAGGCGCTGCACGCGCGCCTCCAGCCGCTCGCGGCCCAGCTGGACCGGACGCAGGATCGCGCGTTTCTTGCGTGCCTCGAAATCCGCCAGCACCGCGGCAAGCTCGGCGCGCACCGGAACCGCCATTTCTGCGGCAGCCGTCGGCGTCGGCGCGCGGCGGTCGGCGGCATAATCGGCCAGCGTCGTATCGGTCTCGTGCCCCACCGCGCTGATCGTGGGAATCGGACAGTCGGCGATGGCGCGCACCACCGCTTCCTCGTTGAAGCTCCACAGATCCTCGATCGAGCCGCCACCGCGCGCAACGATTACGAGGTCGGGGCGTTCGGGATGGCCTTCGGGCATGGCGGAAAAGCCGCGCACCGCGCCTGCCACCTGCTCCGCCGCGCCCTGCCCCTGCACCAGCACCGGCCAGACGATCACGCGGCTGGGAAAGCGGTCCGCCAGCCGGTGGAGGATGTCGCGGATCACCGCGCCGGTGGGCGAGGTCACGACGCCGATGGTGCGCGGCAGGAACGGCAGCGCCTGCTTGCGCTCGCTGTCGAACAATCCCTCTGCCTGCAATCGCGCGCGGGTCTTTTCGAGCAACGCCAGCAGTGCGCCCTCGCCCGCCAGTTCCATCCGCTCGATCACGATCTGGTATTTGGAGCGCCCGGGATAGGTCGTCAGCTTCCCGCTCGCGACGACTTCCAGCCCGTCTTCCGGATTGAACGGCAGGCGGCCCGCATTGCCGCGCCACATCACCCCGTCGAGCACGGCTTTCTCGTCCTTGAGCGCGCAATACATATGCCCGCTCGCCGCGCGCTTCACGCCCGACAGTTCGCCGCGCAGGCGCACGAAGCCGAAGCGGTCCTCCACCGTGCGCTTCAACGCGTTCGATATTTCGCTCACCGTCAGCGGCTCGGCGTTGTCGCCTGCGCGGCCCTTCGCTACCAAGTTCGCATCGTCAGTATCTGGTGGGAAATCGGAAGCCATGAATATCCTGTTGCTCGGGTCGGGCGGGCGCGAACATGCGCTGGCATGGAAACTGGCGCAATCGCCGCTGTGCGACAAGCTGTGGGCGGCGCCAGGCAATCCCGGCATCGCACAGGATGCGAGCTGCGTCACGCTGGATGCCACCGACCACGAGGCAGTCATCGTTTTCGCGCGAGAGAACGACATCGGCCTGGTTGTGATCGGCCCGGAGGCTCCGCTGGTGGGCGGCCTCGCCGATTCGCTGCGCGCCGCAGGCATCGATACCTTCGGCCCTTCGCAGCAGGCAGCGCAGCTCGAAGGCAGCAAGGGCTTTACCAAGGAGCTGTGCCAGCGCGCGACCATCCCCACCGCGCGCTACGAACGCTGCACCTCGCTGGAGGCGGCGTGGGGCGCGCTGAAACGGTTCAAGCCGCCCTTTGTGCTCAAGGCCGACGGGCTGGCCGCGGGCAAGGGCGTGGTGATCGCCGAGACCTATGAAGAGGCGCAGGAAGCGCTGAACGAGATGTTCGACGGCAAGTTCGGCAGCGCGGGCAGCGAGGTGGTGATCGAACAGTTCCTGACCGGCGAGGAGGCGAGCTTCTTCGCCCTCACCGACGGCGAGACCATCGTCCCCATCGGCACCGCGCAGGACCACAAGCGCGTTGGCGAAGGCGATCGCGGCCCCAACACCGGCGGCATGGGCGCCTATTCCCCCGCCCCGGTGCTGACCGAGGAGTTGCAGGCGCAGGTCATGCGCGAAATCGTCGAGCCGACCGTGCGCACCATGGCCGCCGAGGGCATGCCCTATTCGGGCGTGCTCTATGCCGGGCTGATGCTGACCAGGGACGGCCCACAGCTGATCGAATACAATGCGCGCTTCGGCGATCCCGAATGCCAGGTGCTGATGATGCGGCTGGAAAGCGACCTCGTCGAACTGATGCAGGCCTGTGCGCGTGGAACGCTGGCCGAGGTCGCCACGCCCGCGCTGTCGGACGATTTCGCGCTGACCGTGGTGATGGCGGCAGAAGGCTACCCGGGCACGCCGAAGACAGGCGGGACGATCGATCTGGGGCAGGCGGAGGCCGGCAGTGCCAAGGTTTTCCACGCTGGCACCGCGATGGAGGACGGCAAGCTGGTGTCGAGCGGCGGCCGCGTTCTCAACGTCACGGCCACCGGCGCAAGCGCGACCGAAGCGCAGCGCGCCGCCTATGCCGCAGTCGACGCGGTCGATTTTCCGGACGGCTTCTGCCGCCGCGACATCGGCCAAAGGGAGGTGCGGCGCGAGCAGCATGGGTGAGGCGTGCCGAACGGCTTGGGGCCGCTTTCGGGGAGGTTTTGGGTAGGGCCGCTTGACCGAATTTGGGTGGTGATCGGCCGTTGCGCCAGAACCCTCTCGAAGGCATCATGCTCGCATGAAGCATCCTGAAGCGCAATTTGTCGTCGAAGTGACAGCGGACGATGAGATTGTCTGTCGAGCGCCCAAGCAGGCCGAGCAGCGCATCAAGATGACAGACCTTGCTGCTGTTTATGTCGAGACAAACGACGATGGCCCTTGGGGAGCAGACGTTTGGTGGCTTCTCAACGACAACACCGGCCAAACAAAGGTCGCCTTTCCTCAGATGGCGACCGGCGATACGGAGGCACTTGCTCGACTGCAACAACTGCCTGGCTTTTCAATACGGGGAATGAACTCGACCGACAACGCGCGTTTCGAATGCTGGCCATCACCCGTCGAGTGAACTTCCGCTATCGGGTCGCTATCGGAATGACAGATTTTTGGCTGCTTTTTGTAGGATAGCGGTCAATCTCAAGGACGCCGTCTTCCGCTCTTTCCTACAGGTGAGCCAGCACGGTATGGTCGGGATGCTCTTTGAAATCATGCTCACTCCCAACGCAAAAAGCCCCGCCGAACCAGCGGGGCTTTCGCATTTTCGGAATGTGTTCTTGTAAATATATCGGGGGCGGCGGGGCCGTGTTTCGTCAACTTGCGTTTCGCACAACAGGCCCTCACGGGATAACACTAGAATACGGACCTAGCCCAGCTTCTTGCTCACCAGCGCCTTCAGATCCGCTTCGCTCCGCGCGCCGTAATGGCTGATGATCTCCGCCGCGCAGATTGCGCCCATGCGGAGGCAGGTTTCGAGATCATCGCCGCGCGCGTGGCCGGTGAGGAAGCCCGCAGCGAAGAGATCGCCTGCGCCGGTGGTGTCGACCACCTTCTCGACAGGCTCGGCGGCCACTTCGGCGCGGGTGCCGTCGGCGATGGCTACGGCTCCCTTGGCACTGCGGGTGGCGACGATCACCGGGACCTTGCCCTCCAGCGCGGCGAGGCCGGCGTCGAAATCGCTCTCGCCGGTCAGCGAGGCGAGTTCGTTTTCATTGACGAACAGAATGTCGATCTGCCCTTCCTCGATCAGCGCGCGGAAATCGTCGCCGTGGCGGTCGATCACGAAGCTTTCGCTGGCGGTGAAGGCGACCTTGCGCCCGGCCTTGCGTGCAACGTCGATCGCATGGCGCATGGCGCTGCGCGGTTCTTCGGGGTCCCAGAGGTAGCCTTCGAGATAGAGGATCCCCGCGCTGGCGATCAGCTCGTCGTCGAGCGCTTTGGGCGGCAGGAACTGGCTCGCGCCGAGGAAGGTATTCATCGTCCGCTCGCCATCGGGCGTCACGAAGATCAGGCAGCGGGCGGTCGGCGGCTCTTCGTCGCGGGCGGGCGTGTCGAAATCGATGCCGACGGCGCGAATGTCGTGGCTGAAGACATCGCCCAGCTGGTCCTTCGCGACCTGGCCGACGAAAGCGCATTGCGCGCCCAGCGCGCTCATCCCGGCGAGCGTATTGGCAGCCGAACCGCCGGAAATCTCCTTGGCCGGACCCATGGCCGAATACAGCTCCTCCGCGCGATCGGTATCGACCAGCGTCATCCCGCCCTTGGCGAGGCCGAGGTCCTCGATCAGTTCGTCTTCGCAGGGCGACATCACGTCGACGATCGCATTGCCGATGGCGATAACGTCGTAACGGGGCTGGGTCATGGGTACTCCGGTGGTCTGGATTTTCGATATGTCGGGCGCGGTTAGCGGTTCATCGGGGGAAGGCCAAGCGCGGCGTTGACTTGATGCCCGCCGCCGCCCAATCGGCATGGCAATGGTTTCGCTGCCCCGCGCCCTGTCACTCGCCCTCGGCCAGCTTGGCGATCCGGCCATACTGCGCGGGCTCGGCAAGAGCCTGGCGGTGACGCTGGCGATCTTCGTGGCAGCGGCATTCGCGCTGAATGCGGCCCTGCCGTGGCTTCTGTCGCGCTGGATCGACCTCAGCGGCGAGGTCTATGCTGTCCTGTCGATCCTCATCTTCGTTATCGGTGCCTGGCTGCTGTTCCGCATTGTCGCGCTGGCCGTGTTGCAGTTCTTCGCCGACGAAGTCGTTCATGCCGTCGAGGCGAAGCACTATCCCGCCCACGCCGCCGGGGCGCGCAAGGTGCCTTTCGGGGAGGAGCTGTCGAACAGCCTGCGCGCCACAAGCCGGGTCATCCTGTTCAACTTGCTTGCGGCGCCCATCGCCGTGGCGCTGCTGTTCACCGCCATCGGCCCTGCGATCGTGTTCTGGTTCGTCAACGCGCTGCTACTGGGCCGCGAATTGCAGGACATGGTCTGGTTACGGCACAGGCGTGACGCAGTGGAAGTCCAGCCGATCGGCGGCCTGACCCGTTTCGCTTTGGGCGGCGTTGTCGCCGGGCTGCTGGCGATACCCTTCATCAACCTTCTTGCGCCCATTATCGGCGCGGCGAGTGCGACGCACCTGGTCCACCGCAGCACACGGAAACCGATCGACCATGCGCAGTAGCGTCCTCCTCGTCCTCCCACTCCTCGCTGCCTGCGCGACCACGCCGAGCGGACCCGCGGCACCGGCGCAACAGCCGCGAGCAGCGCCTCCGCCGCAGGACATCGTCACCGCGCCCTCGAGCGGCGGTTTCATCGCCCCCCGCGTCATGAACCTGCCGGGGCTGGAGGGCGTGATAGGAAAGAACGAAACCGCCCTAGCCAATCTGTTCGGCCCGCCCCGGCTGACGGTGAATGAAGGCGACGCGCGCAAGCTGCAATTCGTCGGCCCGGCCTGCGTGCTCGACATCTATCTCTATCCGCTCGAGCCGCGCGGCGAGCCGAGCGCGACCTATGTCGATGCGCGCCGGGCGAGCGACGGGCTGGACGTGGACCGCGCCGCCTGCGTGAAGGCGCTGCGACGCTAACCCGGTCTTAAGCAAACCGCGCTAGCTTCCTCGCGACGTGAAAATTACGGGAAGTGGGCAGGCAATGAGCGTGCATTTCGGCGAATTGGCGAAGAAGGTCGGCGCGGACGGCGCGATTACAGGCGCGGACGTGCTTGCATTGCGGCGCGAGGCTTGGCCGGACGGGCGCATCTCGCAAGGCGAAGCCGAGGCGATTTTCGCGCTCAATCACGAGCTTGCGACCAAGCCTGCCGAATGGGTCGATTTTTTCGTCGAGACACTGGGCGAATATGTGATTAACCAGCGCGCGCCGGCAGGCTATGTCGATGCCGAGAACGCGCAATGGCTGATGGGCCAGATCGATGCCGACGGACAGCTGGGCTCGATGGCCGAGCTGGAACTGCTGGTCCGCGTGTTCAAGCGGGCGCAGAACGTGCCGCAGTCCCTGAAGGAGTACGCGCTGAAACAGATGGAAAAGGCCGTGCTCGAAGGCACCGGTCCGACACGCGATGGCGGCGCGCTGCAAGCGGGCAATGTCAACGCAACCGAAGCGAAGCTGCTCCGCCGCGCAATCTTTGCGCCAGCTAGCGAGCGACCCGCTGCGGTCGGTCCGAACGAGGCGAGCATGCTGTTCCGCCTGAAAGATGCGACGCTGGGCGCGGACAACGATCCCGAATGGAAGCGACTGTTCGTGCAGGGCGTTGCCAATTATTTGCAGGGCTACAGCGCTGAGAACGCGCAGATCAGCCGCGAGCGGGCCGGCGAATTGCAGGCCTTCATGGCCGACACCTCCTCCAGCGTCGGTGGTTTTCTCGGCCGCATGGCGCGGGCAGCGCCGAACTCCTTCGGCGTCGTCTTCGGTCGAAAGGATTACGAGCCGACGCGCGAAGAGCTTGTCGCAGAGGCCGAAGAGGTCACCAGCGACGAATCGGCATGGCTGGCGACGAAAATCGAGGCCGACGGCAAGGTCGACGAATACGAACAGGCGCTGCTCGACTTTCTCGCCGAGGACTGACTTGGCCTTACTGGCCGAGTGCAATCGTAGCCGATACCCGGTCGATCTAGACCATAAAGCTTTCGCCGCAGCCGCAAGCGCCTTTGGCGTTGGGATTGTCGAACACGAAGCCGGCGGTGAAGTCGTCCTCAACCCAGTCCATCGTGCTGCCGATCAGGTAGAGCACGCTTGCGCTGTCGATGTAGAAGATCCCGCCCGGGGTTTCGATCTTCTCGTCGAACTTCGCCTCTTCGGTGACGTAGTCGACCGAATAGGCAAGGCCCGAACAGCCACGGCGCGGGGTCGATAGCTTCACGCCGATGGCATCATCGGGCGCTTTCGCCATCAGGTCGGCGACACGCTGCTCGGCGCGCTCGGTGAGAAGGACGGCAGCTTTTGGAGCCGGACGTGTAGTGGTCTCGGTCATCAGAGCATCCCCAGTTCGAGGCGGGCCTCATCGGTCATCTTTTCGGGACCCCAGGGCGGATCCCAGACGAGATTGACCTCGGCGTCGCGGACGCCGGGCACGCTGGCGGCGCGCAGTTCGACCTCGCCCGGCATGGTTTCGGCGACCGGGCAATGCGGCGTTGTCAGGGTCATGGTGACGGTTACGTCGCTCTCGTCGTCCACGTCCACGCCATAGATCAGGCCGAGATCGTAGATGTTCACCGGGATCTCGGGGTCGTAAATCTCTTTCAGCGCGGCCACGACCGCCTCGTAAAGATCACCGCCCGGCGCACCTGCGGGCACATTCTCCGGCTTCTTTTGCAGGAAGCCTTCGAGATAGTCGCGCTTGCGCTCCATGCTCTCGCGCGGCGTCTCGTCTGGATCGACGGCATCCTCCACACGGGCGCGGGGAGGCTTGCCCACGACGGTATCCGCCGGCGAGGGAGCCGCAATGAAATCCTGATCGTTATTCGTTTCTTCGCTCATCCGAAGATCCTTTGGGTACGGTCTATGCCGCGCAAAAGGGCGGCGATATCGCTTTCGTCCGAGTAGAGCCCGAAGCTTGCCCGCGCGGTCGCGGGGACGCCGAGGTGCTCCATCAGCGGCTGTGCGCAGTGGTGTCCGGCACGGATCGCGACATTCTCTTCATCCAATATGGTGCCGAGATCGTGAGGATGAACCCCCTCTATCGCAAAACTGACGATCCCGGCGCTATCGTCGGGCCCGAACAGCGTCACCGAATTGAGATTGCGGAGTTCGTCGCGCAATTGCCGCGCGAGGACGCTCTCGTGGGCGAAGAGCCTGTCGGGCCCCATCCCGGCGACATAGTCGATCGCCGTATGGAGCGCGATCGCCTCGGTGATCATCGGCGTGCCTGCCTCGAAACGCTGGGGCGGCGGGGCATAGGTGGTTTTGTCGAAAGTGACCTTGTCGATCATCGCGCCGCCGCCCTGCCACGGGGGCATCGCATCGAGGATCTCCTCGCGCGCCCACAACACGCCGATGCCGGTGGGGCCGTAGAGCTTATGACCCGACCAAGCATAGAAATCGCAATCGAGCGTGGCCATGTCGAGCGCCATGCGCGGTGCCGCCTGGCAGCCGTCGAGCATGATCTTCGCGCCGATCGAATGCGCGAGGTCCGCCGCCTTTCGCACATCGAGCACCGAACCCAAAACGTTCGATACGTGCGCGAGAGAAACCAGTTTGGTTCGCGGCGTCAGCAGCTCCTCGAGCGCACCTAGGTCGATCCGGTGGTCCTCGGTCAGGGGGCAGACGTCGATCTGCGCACCGGTCCGCTCCGCGACCATCTGCCAGGGGACGATATTGGAGTGGTGCTCCAGCGTGGACAGGACGATCCGGTCGCCCTCGCCGATCTGCGTCATGCCCCAGCTGGCGGCGACGAGATTGATCGCCTCGGTCGCGCCGCGCACGAACACGACTTCGTTCTCGCTCCGTGCGCCCATGAAGTCTGCGACCCTGCGGCGGGCTGCTTCATACCCCAGCGTCATCTGCGCCGAGCGACCATAGACTCCGCGATGCACGGTCGCATAGTCGCGGCCCAATGCGTTGCCCATGGCGTCGATCACCGCCCGCGGCTTCTGCGCCGTCGCCGCCGTGTCGAGATAGTGCCACGGCGCGCCGTCGCCCGTCACGAGGCCGGGGAAATCCGCCTTGCGCGTGAGGGTTGCCGTCTCGCTCACAGGTTCCGGTCCACCTTGGCCAGCGCAACGTCCATCAGTTCGTCGCGCAGAGCCTCGTCGTCGAGATTGACCAGCGCATCGCCGAGGAAGGCCTGCGCGAGCAGACGCTGCGTAAGCTCCGGCGAGACGCCGCGCGCGGCCAGGTAGAAGCGCGCATTTTCGTCCAGCTGGCCGACGCTGGCGCCGTGGGCGCACTTCACGTCGTCGGCGAAAATCTCGAGCTGCGGCACGGCATTTACGCTTGCGCCCTTTTCCAACAACAGCCCCTTGAAGTCCTGCGCCGCATCGGTCTTCTGCGCATCGCGCACTACATCGATCCGGCCGAGGAAGTTGCCCGTTCCGTGACCCCAATGAACTGCGCGGACGACCTGATTGCTGGTAGCCTCGGGTTCGGCATGGGTCATGTGAGTCACGAATTCGCGCACGGTTTCCCGCCCGCCAACGGTGATGCCGCCAAGCTCGAAATGCGCGCCTTTCTTCAGCACCACCTCGATCTCCAGCCGCGCGAATTCGGCGGAGGCGAGAACGGCGAAGAGCTCGCAGGTCGCGCCTTCGCCTACGGTCACGCGCCAGCGGTGCAATTCGGTCGGTTTGGTCGCCTCGCCATCGGCGACGACCAGCGTGTCGCGAAAGTTCTCGCCGGCGGCCACGTCGATGGTGCGCCAGTCGTCGAGCGGCACGCCCTGCAGTCGCTCGACGCGCGAATAGCGCCAAGCTTCGTCCTTGCGAGTGGGGAGATCGGCGGTTTCGCTCATAGCTTGCCTGCCCGGCTCTGCGCGAGGCGCATGACGGCCGTCTTGTGATAGGCATCCATGCAGGGCACCGCGCCTTCCGCGATGGCCTGCACCTGCGCTTGCTTTTCCTTGCGGGCAATGTCGGACGCCATCACCTCGTCGATCTGCGGGGCGAGTTCGCCCATGCAGGTCAGCATCGCGCCGCAGCGGATCGCATCGACCATTTCGTCGCCGCTGCTTTTCTTCGTGCGGCAGGTGAGCTTGCCGTCGACCTTGGCAAGGCCGCCGTTCCAGGTGTGCATCCGCTCGCCGATGACGACGATCTGTTCTTCGACTTCGGTCTGGGGCTGGGGCGCGGTATCCTGCGCTGCAGCTGCGCCGGACGAGGCCAGCATCAGGGCAATCGCGAGCGTCCTCATGCCGCCATCACCGCATCGTAGCCCTCTTCCTCGAGACGCACGGCCAGCTCCGGCCCGCCGGTCTGGACGATGCGGCCCTGCGACAGGATCGAGACCTTGTCAGGCTTCACCACTTCGAGCAGGCGCTGGTAGTGGGTGATCAGCAGCACCGCCTTGTCCGGGGCGCGCATGATCGAATTGATGCCTTCGCCCACGACGCGCAGCGCATCGATATCGAGGCCGGAGTCGGTCTCGTCCAGCACGGCGAATTTCGGGTCGAGAATACCCATCTGGACCATCTCCGCACGCTTCTTCTCGCCGCCGGAGAAGCCGACGTTGACGTGGCGTTTGAGCATTTCCGGATCGAGCTTGAGCAGCGCGGATTTTTCCTTGGCGAGCTTCAGGAATTCGCCGCCGGTCAGCGGTTCTTCCCCACGCGCCTTGCGCTGCGAATTCAGCGCCTCGCGCAGAAACTGCACATTGGAGACGCCGGGAATCTCGACCGGATACTGGAAGCCGAGGAACAGCCCCGCCGCCGCGCGTTCGTGCGGCTCCATGTCGAGCAGATCCTCGCCGTTGAAGCGCACGCTGCCGCCGGTCACTTCATAGCCCGGGCGGCCGCCAAGCACGTAGGACAGCGTGGACTTGCCTGCGCCATTGGGGCCCATGATCGCATGGACCTCGCCCGCAGGCACGGTGAGCGTGAGGCCGTTGAGGATGGTCTTGCCGTCGATCTCGGCAGTGAGGTTTTCGATTTCGAGCATTTACCTGTCATTCCTGCGCGGACCGCCGGTGCGGTTCGGGCGCGAATAGTGCTGGTTGGGATTGGCCTCGCGATGGGCGCGGGCCCGGGCTTTCTTGTCGGCGATCCGCTCGCGCATCACGACGGTGAGGCGCTGGAGCACATCGTCCATGTTCTCGAGGATTTCGGCGGCGGGGATGCGCATCACGCGGATGTCGACCGCCTCGAGGCTCTTGTCGCGGCGCTTGGCCAGCGTATCGTCCGCATCGTCCTCGTCGATCATCACGGCGAGGCCGAGGTTGTGGCAGTTGAAATCGACGATCGCGCTGCCGACCACGGCATGGCGAGTAAATTTGTAGCGGCCCATGTCGGCCTCCGCGAATTTCTTCGCCAATGCCTTGTGCGCCGGAGTCGAATGCCGCCGCAAAATGCGCGCGCGATCATGCAGCGCATCGAGTCGCTTCTCCGAAATCTCCCACCCGCGGCCCTTCTTCTTGAGCGCGGGCGGGGTGTCGTCGGCGGTCTCAGACGGATCGCGAAGCTGGAGGGTTTTGCGGTCGGTCATTATCCACGCCCGATAAGATTTATGACAACGCTATGGCCGAGCGCGATCGCGCACAAAGCGGAAGTCATGCCCACGAAAGCAAAAAGTAGGAAAAACAACCGATACTGTGTCGGTTGCTCTGAGCGATGGTAATCAACGCTACGCCAAGAAGCCTTCCGCTTGCTAATCGCGAAGAAAAGGCGGGAAAGGTAAATCATTGCGATGAGCGCGAATGTCACCGCCATGAGTGCGTTAAAGATCACCCCACACTCCCCTCTAGCGAGATCGCCAGCAGCTTCTGCGCCTCGACCGCGAACTCCATCGGCAGCTCTTTGAGCACCTCTTTCGCAAAACCGTTGACGATCAGCGCCATCGCCTCTTCGTCGTCGAGGCCGCGCTGCATCGCGTAGAACAGCTGGTCGTCGCTGATCTTGCTGGTGGTCGCCTCGTGCTCGATCTGGGCGGTGGGATTCTTCACCTCGATATAGGGCACGGTGTGTGCGCCGCACCGGTCGCCGATCAGCAGGCTGTCGCATTCGGTGCGGTTGCGCACGCCGTCGGCATTGGCCGCCACGCGCACCATGCCGCGATAGGTATTGTCGCTCTTGCCAGCCGAAATGCCCTTTGAGATTATCGTCGAGCGGCTGCCTTTGCCGTTGTGGATCATCTTGGTGCCGGTATCGGCCTGCTGGTAATTGTTGGTCACCGCGACCGAGTAGAACTCGCCCACGCTGTCTTCGCCGTTGAGCACGCAGCTGGGATACTTCCAAGTCACAGCGCTGCCGGTTTCGACCTGCGTCCAGCTGACCTTGCTGCGCGCACCCTGGCACAGGGCCCGCTTGGTGACGAAATTGTAGATCCCGCCGACGCCCTCCGAATTGCCCGGATACCAGTTCTGCACGGTCGAATATTTGATCTCGGCATCTTCCATCGCGACCAGCTCGACCACGGCGGCGTGGAGCTGGTTCTCGTCGCGCATGGGCGCGGTGCAGCCTTCGAGATAGCTGACGTAGCTACCCTTTTCGGCCACGATCAGCGTGCGTTCGAACTGGCCGGTGTTCTCCGCATTGATGCGGAAATAGGTGCTGAGCTCCATCGGGCAGCGCACGCCTTCGGGCACGTAGACGAAGGTACCGTCGGAAAAGACCGCGCTGTTGAGCGTGGCGAAATAATTGTCATGCTGCGGCACCACCTTGCCGAGCCACTTTTTAACGAGGTCCGGATATTCGCGGATCGCCTCGCTGATCGAAAGGAAGATGACGCCGGCGCGCTTCAGCTCTTCGCGGAAGCTGGTGGCGACGCTGACGCTGTCGAATACGGCATCGACAGCCACCTTCTTGGCGCCTTTCACCCCGGCCAGCACTTCCTGCTCGCCGAGCGGGATGCCGAGCTTGTCGTAAACGCGCTTGATCTCGGGATCGAGGTCGTCGAGCGAATCGAGCTCCACCTTCTTCTTCGGCGCCGCGTAGTAATAGGCATCCTGGTAATCGATCTCGGGATAGCCGAGCTTCGCCCAGTTCGGCTCTTCCATCTCCTGCCACAGGCGGAAAGCCTTGAGCCGCCAGTCGAGCATCCACTGCGGCTCGCCCTTTTTGGCCGAAATGAACCGGACGGTGTCCTCGTTCAGGCCTTTCTCGGCGAACTCGGTCTCGATGTCGGACGACCAGCCGTGCTCGTATTCGGCCGCCTTCTCGGCAGCTTCACGGGCTTCGCGGTCCTGAATGTCCCGATCCTGAAAATCGACGTCTTCGCTCATGCCATTTCTTCCATTCGTGCGAGCTGCGTCAGCGGAATGGCCGCCAGCGCGCCGCGCAATGCATCGTTCACGACCGGCCAGTGCGGCTTGACAGAGCATTCATGCTCGACCGAGCATTCCGTGCCTTCGACGCAGGCGGTCAAAGCGATCGGTCCTTCGACGGCCTCGACGATATCCGCCACGCTGATCGCCGCCGCCGGGCGCGCCAGTTGCAAGCCGCCGCCCGCACCGCGTGTCGAGCGGATGAGCCCGGCCGCCGAGAGCTTGCTCACCAGCTTCTGCACCGTCGGCAGAGGCAGTCCCGTCTCTCCCGCCAGTTCCGCAGCATTCGTCCGCACACCCCCACAATGGCGCGACGCGGCGCACATCGTGACGACAGCATAGTCTGCAAGATTGGATAGGCGCATAGCTCGTTCGTATTAAATCGGACCAAATCGTTCCGATTGCCGAGCTAATGGCCGAGACGCGCATTTTCAACGCATTTCCGCCAGTTGCGAGTCGTTAGCAGCTAGCGGATTTCCTTGCCGAGCTGCTTGGCTTCGCCCGATCCGAACAGGTCGACCGAACCGTAGCCTTGCGGCCCGAGCATGTCGCGGACGGGCGACGCACCCTTCGGCAGCAGCCGCTTCGGCGTCCGCCCGGTGAAGAAGCGGATTTCCTTGATGAGGTGCGCCTGGTCGTAAAAGGCCTCGCGGATGTCAGCCTCCATTTCCTCCGAAAGCTCCGGCAGCGAAAGAAGGGTCGCCGCGCGGACTGCGCGATAGCGCCGGACGAGCCGCACGGGGGACTGTCCGAAGAATTGCGCCACGAGTCGCTGCACCTGCCGCCGCGAATAGGGCAAGCTCTCGTACAGTTCTTCCAGATCCGGCCGGAAGGAGGCCGACAGCCATTCCAGCGTCCGGTCGATGACGTTAAGATGTGCCTCCGGCAGGCGCGAAAGGCTGTGCCGCACGACATCGGCCATGGCATCGAGAATGCCCTCGTCGTCGAGTTCGCCCTTGCGCCAGCGCTGCGCCAAGCCTTCGAACACTTTTGCGCGATCCTCGCTCAGCACACGGTCCGGCTCCAGGAAGCAGTCGTGGTGGTCGTTCACCGGCAAGCCGGTCATCGCGGCCCAGCCGCGGAAGTTCAGCGACACCCCGAACATCTTGGCGGGACCCTTGATATGGAATTCGCGCGCCTGGCAAAGCGGGGCGAGGAAGAACGCGTCGCTCGTCTCGCCGACCTGGCCGTCGTCGAATTGCATCCGGCCGACGCCTTCGACAAAGGCCGTCATCTGGCCGGAATAGGCCGGCAGGACATCGACCAGATCGCTGTCATCACAGCGCCAGACGTAAAGAGAGTTCAGGTACCGCGAAAGATCGTCGGGTGCGGCGACGAAATTGAAAAGATGCTGCTCTTCGTCTGTCGAACTTTCAGCCAAGTGCGCCCCCGCCGCTTTGCCCCCGTAGCGAATTGTATAAATACGTCATTGCTGCGAAGCGCAACCCGCTGTCAACAAACAATCCAGCCCCCCATGCGCATGACAGCTGAAAAAAAGGGCGGCTCCAATAGAGAGCCGCCCCTTGAAGTCGAGAACTCGTTGCAATGCTGCTCCGAGCCCTTCGGGTCGCAGGAGTGTGATAGACCGAGTCTGTTACATTTGATTGTATGCAAGCGACACTATCGCAAAATTCGTTACTGATGGCGCGCAATATGTGCCGACGAGACCGGCCATTGCGCGGAATCTCGACAAGTTTGCGGGCCTTCGCCATAGGCGCGCCATGCTGTTCGATCTCGCGCGTCCCGCCCTTTTCCTGCTCGACCCGGAGCGCGCCCATCGGCTGACGATCCGGGCGCTGGCGGCGATGCCGATCCGCACTGACGGCAGCCAGGCGCGGGAGAGCGCGCTGTGCATTAGCGTTGCCGGGATCGACTTTCCCAACCCTCTCGGCATGGCAGCCGGCTTCGACAAGGATGTCGAAGTGCCCGACCAGCTGCTGGGGCTGGGTTTCGGATTTACCGAGGTCGGATCGCTCACTCCGCGCCCGCAAGCCGGCAATCCCAAACCGCGCCTGTTCCGCCTGATCGAGGACCGTGCGGTGATCAACCGGATGGGCTTCAACAATGCCGGGTCGGAGATAGCGCGCGGGCGACTCGAAGCGCGGCGAGGTCGCCCCGGAATCGTCGGTGTAAATGTTGGCGCGAACAAGGACAGCGAGGACCGGACTGCCGATTACGCGGAAATGACCCGCATCATGGCGCCGCTGGCATCCTATCTAGCGGTCAACATTTCCAGCCCCAACACGCCCGGTCTGCGCGCGCTGCAGGATGAAGGCGCGCTGACCGGCCTGCTCGATGCCGTGCTGGAGGCCCGGGGCAGCAACGGCCCACCGGTGTTCCTGAAAGTCGCGCCGGACCTCAAGCATGCGGACATCGACGCGATCGCGCGCATTGCGATAGATAAGGGTCTCGGCGCGCTGATCGTCTCCAATACGACCATCCAGCGCCCGGCGCTGCGATCGCCCGATGCGAGGGAAACGGGCGGCCTGTCCGGCAAGCCGCTGCGCGACCTCGCACAACGGCGATTGCGTGACTTCCGCAGAGCCACGGGCGGCGCGCTTCCGCTGGTGGGAGTCGGCGGAATCGCCAGCGCAGAGGATGCTTGGGCGCGCATCCGCGCCGGTGCCAGCCTGGTGCAGCTTTATAGTGCGATGGTCTATGAAGGGCCGGGCCTGCCGCGGCGCATCCTCCGCGGCCTGGAGCGGATGATGCAGCGTGACGGCTTCGCTTCGATTGCCGAAGCGGTCGGAAGCGAATAGCAAGCGGCCGCATGAACCGCCTCACACTCGCTTCGCTTCTCGCGCTCCCGCTCGCCGGTTGCGCCACCTATCCTGCCGATACCGCGCCTGAAAACGTTGCTGTTACCCCGACGCCGAGCTGGGCGGTCAGCGCCGCCGATCCGCGCGCGCAGGAGGCCGGGGAGAGCATTCTGCGCAAAGGCGGTAGCGCAACGGACGCAGCCATCGCGACCATGCTCGCCCTCACCGTAGTCGAGCCGCAGAGTTCGGGCATCGGAGGAGGCGGCTTCATGGTTCGCGGCACGCTTGATGGAGCCGTGACCAGCTACGACGGGCGCGAAACCGCTCCGTCCGGCGCAACGCCTGAGTGGTTCCTCGGCGAGGACGGTGAATTGCCACCGTTCATCGAATCGGTCCGCAGCGGTCTCAGCGTCGGCGTGCCGGGCAATATCGCGCTGGCGGCAAAGGCACATGCCGAGCATGGACGCTTGCCCTGGGCGGAACTGTTCGGACCGGCGATCGCGCTGGCCCGAGACGGCTTCGAAATCAATCCGCGCATGCACAATTCGCTGACGAGCGCAAAGAACCGCGCGGCGTTCAGCGAGAGCGGCCGGGCGCTGTTTTACGACGCAGCCGGCGAGCCGCTGGCCGTCGGCACGCGTGTCGTGAACGAGCCGCTCGCCCGGACCTTCGAGGCGATTGCCGCAGGGGGCAGATCCGCGTTCTATTCCGGCGATCTCGCCGCGGAGATCGCCGCGACCGTCGCCGCGGACACGCCGCGAGCTGGCGCGATGACCGCCGCGGACGTCGCCGCCTACGAAGCAAAGGAGCGCGACGCGCTGTGCGGCGATTATCGCGGCTATCGCGTCTGCTCTATGGGGCCGCCGACATCGGGCGGGATCGTCGTGCTGCAAATCCTCGGTCAGCTGGAGCGGTTCGACCTGACCGCGCTGGGTGCCGAAAATCCGGTCACCTGGCACCTCTTCCTCGAATCCCAGCGCCTCGCGTATGCGGATCGCGAGCTTTACGCGGCCGACAGCGATTTCGTATCCGTTCCGGCGCGCGGCCTCGTCGATCCGGACTACCTCGCCTCGCGCTCGGCGCTGATTTCCGCCGACAGCACCATGGGCGAAGTTACTGCCGGTACGCCGCCGGGCGCACCGCAAGCGCTTGCCGACGGCGACGAGCCGGAGGAGCAAGGCACCACGCACTTCGCGGTGGTCGACGATGCAGGAACCATGGTCAGCTATACCTCGACCGTCGAGGGGCCGTTCGGTTCGGGCCTGATGGTCGGCGGCTTCTACCTCAACAACGAGCTCACCGATTTCAGCCGCGCGCCGGAGGTGGACGGGCGGCTGGTCGCCAATCGCGTCGAACCGGGCAAGCGACCGCGCAGCTCGATGTCCCCCAGCCTCGCTTACGATCCCTCCGGCCAGCCCTTCATGGTGGTCGGCGCAGCGGGCGGGGGCACGATCCCGGTGCAAACCGCGCGCAGCATCATCGGGGCGATCGATTTCGGCCTAGACGCGGAAGAGGCGCTCGGCCTGCCGTTCCTGATGGCCTTCGGGGACCGTGTGCTGCTGGAAGAGGGCACCTGGCTCGAAGCACAGGCCGATGCCTTTCGCGCGCTGGGCCATGGCGACGTCATGATCCGCGAGGCGCCGGTCAAGGCGGGCGCGATCCTGCGCGGCGCCAACGGCTGGGTGGGCGCCCGCGATCCGCGGCTCGAAGGCCAGCTGGAGACGCCGTGATCGCGCCGCCGCTTGCCGTGACGATGCCGGACGCTTAAGCCCCGCGCTCAACGGGGCGCAGACCCTACACTACTTCGAGGAGCGGAGCCGTGCTGGCCGACATCGATACAGCGAACAATCTCGTCGAGCTTTTCCTGAAGCGCGCCGACGAAAAGGGCGACAGGGCCTTCCTCGGCGCCAAGATCGACGGAAGCTGGCAGACGATCAGCTGGGCCGAAGCCGCCAACCGGGTCTGCCTGCTGGCCGAGAACCTGCGCGCGCTCGGCCTGCGCGATGGAGACCGGGTGTGCCTCGTCTCCGAGAACCGTCCCGAATGGTGCATCGCCGACCTCGCAATCATGGCGGCTGGCTGCATCACCGTGCCGACCTATGTCACCAATACCGAGCGCGATCACGTCCACATCCTCGACAATTCGGGCGCCAAGGCGGTCATCGTATCGACCGAGAAGCTGCTGCGCCCCTTGCATGGCGCGCTGCAGGCATCGGGCGTGGCGGAACACGTCATCGGCATAGAAGACCTCCACCGCCAGCAATCGGGCAGTTTCGAATTCCATACCTGGGAGAAGATGACTGCCGGAGATGCCGCTGCCGCGCGCAAGGCTGTCGACCAGCGGATCGCGTCCATCGGTCGCGGCGACACCGCCTGCATCATCTACACCAGTGGCACCGGCGGCGCGCCGCGCGGGGTCAAGCAGCATCACGGTGCGATCTTGTGCAATGCTGCCGGGGCGGCGGAAATCCTGAGCGAGGATTTCGGCATCGACGATGACGAGCGTTTCCTCTCCTTCCTGCCGCTCAGCCATGCCTATGAGCATACCGGCGGCCAGTACCTGCCGATCGGCGTCGGCGCGCAGATCTATTATGCGGAAGGGCTGGAAAAGCTCGCCAGCAATATCGAGGAAACCAGGCCGACCATCATGGTCGTCGTCCCGCGCCTGTTCGAGGTGCTGCGCACGCGGATCATGAAGCAGGTCCAGAAGCAGGGCGGACTGGCAGAAAAACTGATGAACACCGCCTTGGAAGTCGGCGAGCGGCGGGCGGAAGGGCGCAAGCAATTCGGCGACGGCGCGAAGGACTTCGTGATCGGCAAACTCCTCAAGCCGAAGATCCGCCAGCGGTTCGGCGGACGGATGAAGGCGATGGTGTCGGGCGGCGCGCCGCTCAATCCCGAAGTCGGCGTATTCTTCGAATCGATGGGCCTCACCATGCTACAGGGCTACGGCCAGACCGAGGCCGGGCCGGTCATCAGCTGCAATCGCCCCGCCGCCGGCATCAAGATGGACACGGTCGGCCCGCCGATGCGCGGCGTCGACATCAAGATCGCCGAGGATGGCGAAATCCTCTGCCGCGGCGAGCTCGTGATGCATGGCTACTGGCAGAACCAGGGCGAGACCGAGCGGACCATCAGGGACGGCTGGCTGCATACCGGCGATATCGGCCATCTCGACGACAAGGGCCGGATCGTAATCACCGACCGCAAGAAGGACATGATCGTCAACGACAAGGGCGACAATATCGCCCCGCAGAAGGTCGAAGGCATGTTGACCCTGCAGCCCGAGATCGGTCAGGCCATGGTTGCGGGCGACAAGCGGCCCTACATCGTCGGCCTGATCGTGCCCGATCCCGAATGGCAGCTCGAATGGTGCCAGGCGCAAGGCAAGAAGTTCGACTGCAAGGAGTTGCAGGACCTGCCCGAATTCAAGGCCGCCGTCCGCGCCGCAGTCGACCGGGTGAACAAGGACCTGTCGGTGGTCGAAAAGGTCCGGCAGTTCGCGATTGCGGACGAGCCCTTCACCATTGAGAACGAAGAAATGACCCCCTCGATGAAAATCCGCCGCCACAAGATCAAGGAACGCTACGGCGAGCGGCTGGACGGGCTGTATCGGGGTTAGGCCGTATCAAGACGCTTGCGGAAGTGCCCTAATTGCCCGCCCAAGCACTCGAATGCGTGCTTTAGCTCGTCTGTAAATTCTGTCGCCTCGGCTTCGGTCACCGCCCATCGCTGCTCGGTCCTCTCCTTGCCCCGGTAATCGACGGTATCGAACAGCGCGATCCAACCGTTCGTGTTCGAGCCTAGGATGACAGTGCCGTGAGCAAAGAATTGGCGCTTAGTTTCAATCGTCTGCCAGTGGCTGAGCGTTTTAGAGAAAGCTTGTAGCCGCTTTGCCGAGCCGGGAATGTCCTCGGATAGCTTTAGAAGGTCCGCCAGTCGCTGTCCGGCAAGGTGACGAATTTGCTTGATGCGACCTGCTGCAAAAGCTGCGTCCATTGATTTGGAAACCGACGCCTCAGCTCGAGCGAAGTAGCCAATACAAGCGCCTCTTCAGCAATTGACCGCGATGGCGTGTGCGGTGGGATCATCCCCGCTTTCATTGCTCACGGGACTAAGCCGCCACTTCCTCGATGAACTCCGGATAGAAGCTCGGCGCGCGGTCGCTCCAGCCGGGGGCGGTCGCGGCGGCTTCGCTGAGGCTTTGCAGCAGCATCTTGCGGCGTTCGGGGCGAATATGCGGCAGGGCGGCAGCGGCGCAGAAGGCGCTCGGCAGCCAAGGCCGGGCTTCGGCGGAGATCAGGCGTTCGTAGAGGAAGCGGAAGGCGGAGAAGCTGTCGATCCGCTCTTGCGCCAGGTCGAAGGCCGCCACGCGGGTCAGCTTGCCGACGAAGGGTTCGATCGCATCGAAGCCCGACGCCGCCGGGATCGACTGGCGCAGCGCTTTCAGCTCCTGATAGGCGACATACTGGCCGCGAATGGCGGCATTCTCCACCGCATCGCGGCCCCAGATGCGGAACGCATCGCAGCGCCCCAGCCCGATATCGAGGCTGCGACGGATATAGCGCTGCTCGGCGGCGGTGAAGCCGGCGAACTCGCGCATTTCGGCGATGGTCAGCGAAGCGGTATTGGTAACGGCCATGATCGGTGCCCCCGTTGTGTCAGGGCGAATGTCACCGAAGATGGTTAACAAGCGGTAAGCGGGATTAAATTAGCCCGGCCAAAGGACTGCTCGGGTCGGCATATTTGCGCGTTGCCATGCGGCCGGAGAGATAGGCATCTCGCCCAGCTTCGACCGCCAGCTTCATCGCGCGCGCCATGCGGATGGGGTCCTTCGCCTCCGCGATGGCAGTGTTCATCAGCACGCCGTCGCAGCCAAGCTCCATGGCAACCGCCGCGTCCGAGGCCGTACCGACTCCGGCATCGACCAGCACGGGCACGCTTGCGCCTTCCTTGATCAGGCGGATGGTCACGCGGTTCTGGATGCCGAGGCCCGAGCCGATCGGCGCGCCAAGCGGCATCACCGCGACAGCGCCTGCGTCTTCCAGCTGCTTCGCAGCGATGGGATCGTCCACGCAATAGACCATCGGCAGGAAGCCTTCCTTCGCCAGCGTCTCGGTAGCCTTCAGCGTCTCGCGCATGTCGGGATAGAGCGTGCGCGCCTCGCCCAGCACCTCCAGCTTGACGAGGTCCCAGCCGCCCGCTTCGCGGGCCAGCCTCAGCGTGCGGATGGCATCGTCGGCAGTAAAGCAGCCCGCGGTGTTCGGCAGGTAGGTGATTTTCTTCGGGTCGATATAGTCGGTCAGCATCGGCGCCTTGGGGTCGCTGACATTCACCCGCCGCACTGCCACGGTGACGATCTCGGCTCCGCTCGCTTCGAGCGCGGCGGCGTTCTGTTCGAAATCCTTGTATTTGCCCGTGCCGACGATGAGGCGGCTTTTGAAGGTGCGCCCCGCCACGCTCCACGTGTCGTCGTCACCTTGACCACCGCCGACGAAATGAACGATCTCCAGCGTATCGCCCTCGCTCAGCATGTGCTGGTCCAGCTCGCTGCGCGGCGCGATCGTGCCATTGTGCTCGACCGCGACCTTCTCGGGCGCAAGGTCGAGTTCGCGAACCAGCTCGGCGATGGTGGTGGCGGAGGTGCGGCGGCTTTCGCCATTGATGGTAAGGGCAATCATGCCGCCCGACTTAGTCGCCGCAACGCTCCTTGCAAGCGCTGG
The DNA here is from genome assembly GCF_051195295.1 of Qipengyuania sp. 902. NCBI lineage: Bacteria > Pseudomonadati > Pseudomonadota > Alphaproteobacteria > Sphingomonadales > Erythrobacteraceae > Qipengyuania > Qipengyuania sp. 902. The sequence goes on from NZ_JBNJLJ010000001.1 coordinate 659,049, forward strand.
AATGTACATGGCGCAGGTTGAGGATATGCCCCAGCGACACGAGCGCGACGCCGATGATCGTCAGGATCGCTTCCTTGTAGCCGTGCGGAACGGCCAAGGCAGCGCCCATGAAGGTGAGGCCGGTCATGGCGATCACGAAGGGGGCAGCCATCCGGTGGCGCAATGCGCCCCAGCCGATGGCGACACCCGCGATTAGCGTGGCGAGCAACAGGCCGTAACGGTGGATGTCGGGCGACAGGAAGAATTCCCCGCCGATGCCCAGCCCGGACACGATGACGATCGACAGCAGGCAGTGCAGCGCGCAGGCACCGGACAGGAAGATGCCGAGCCGGTCGAGCCGGCGTCGAATCGGAAGTGTGGCGCGCTCGAACATTGCGATTTGCCACTTATGTGACGATGTAACATAATTCAAGCAGAACCGCGCGCCAAAGCGATAGTCGGTGCTTTCATGGCGAGCGACAGCGGTTGCCTGCTTTGCACTTGCGAAAGTGCGGGGGTCGCAGCACATGGGCGCGCATGACGGTAGATACCGAATCCTCGCGCCCGCGGGCTATAGCGATATGGCTTTTCGTCGTAGCGGCGCTGGTCGTGCTGATGGTATCGGTCGGCGGAATCACGCGGCTGACCGAAAGCGGGCTGTCGATCACCCAGTGGAAACCGATCAGCGGGGCGATTCCTCCGCTGAACGACACCGCATGGCAGGCGGAGTTCGACCTCTACAAGGCGACTGGGGAATACAAAAACGTGACCGGCCCGGCGGGCATGGATCTCGCAGCCTTCGAGTTCATCTATTTCTGGGAGTGGTTCCACCGCCTGCTCGGTCGTGTCATCGGACTGGTCTATGCGCTTCCGCTCGCGTGGTTCTGGGTGCGCAGCGCTATTCCGCAGGGCTACAAATGGCGGCTGGTCGCGCTCCTCGCGCTTGGCGGGCTTCAGGGTGTCTTCGGCTGGTTCATGGTGCGGAGCGGCCTGGCGGGCACGATGACCGATGTCAGCCATTTCTGGCTGTCCATCCACCTGCTGACCGCGCTCTTCACTCTTGGCGGCCTGATCTGGACGGCGCTGGACCTGCTGCGGCTCAAGGCGAGCGGCGCACCGCCCGCCCGCTGGACCAAGACCGCGAGCTGGGTCGGCTTCATCCTCTTCATCCAGCTGTTGCTGGGCGCATGGGTGGCGGGCCTCAATGCCGGGCTGGCAAGCGACACCTGGCCACTGATGCAGGGTCGTTTGGTGCCGGAATACGACACCAGTCGCGGGCCCTTCTGGGCGCTCACTCATGACCCCTACCTGCTCCATTTCCTGCATCGCTGGTGGGCCTGGATCGCCGTGATTGCGCTCGTGGTCATGGCGCGCAAGGTGAAACCGGTGCAGCGGCAGGCTTCGATTGCGATCCACGCAGCGTTCGGAACGCAGATCCTGCTCGGTATCGCAACCGTGATGACAGGTGTCGCCCTGTGGATCGCTGTGGCGCACCAGGTCGTTGGGGCGCTGCTCGTCGCCGCATTCGCTTGGGGCGCGCACGCGCTGGGCCGGGAGCGATGACAGCGCTGATCTATTGCCCTTTTCCCGACCAGGAAATAGCAGAAGAAATTGGGGCGACCTTACTCGATGAAGAGCTCATCGGTTGTATCAATATCGGCGGACCCATCCGCTCCTTCTTCGCATGGGACGGCGAGCGTGGGGAGGGAACGGAAGTTCCGTCGCTGCTCAAGGCTAATGCGCGGTTGCTCGATAGGGCAATCGCACGTCTGGAGAGACTGCACCCTTATGATGCTCCGGCAATATTAGGCTAGATTTGCGATGGTGCAGGTGCGGCGACGCAGGAGTGGCTCGATGGGATCGGAGCGCTTATGATTAGGTAGCCCCGCGAGGGTAACGATTTGCGCCAGGTTCTTGCGAGGTATTATTTTACCGCCCCGAAGGCCCCCGGAATCGCTTGACTTGCGGCCCCTTCACCGCCATTTGCCGCCCGCTTCGCGAATGCGGCAACGCCGGATTCGCAGGAAAGGCCGCCGACCAGGCGGCATGAACACTAGATACGGAAAACCAGCCATGAAGGCTCTCAGCAAGGTGACCCGGTCGGTCAAGCCGTCCGAGGTCGAAAAGAAGTGGCACATCATCGACGCCGAAGGTCTCGTCGTCGGTCGTGTCGCGGCGATCATCGCCAACATCCTGCGCGGCAAGCACAAGCCGATCTACACGCCGCATGTCGATTGCGGCGACCATGTCATCGTCATCAATGCCGACAAGGTGAAGTTCACCGGCAAGAAGATGACCGACAAGGTCTATTACAAGCACACCGGCTGGGTCGGTGGCATCAAGGAAACGACCCCCGCCAAGGTGTTGGGCGGCCGCTTCCCCGAGCGCGTGCTCGAAAAGGCCGTGGAACGCATGATTCCGCGCGGTCCGCTGGGCCGCGACCAGATGCGTGCGCTGCACGTCTTTGCCGGCACCGAGCATCCCTATGACGGCCAGAAGCCCGAGAAGCTCGACGTTGCCTCGATGAACCGCAAGAACAAGGCTGTTGCATAATGGCTGACGAAACCAAGAACGACACCGTCTCGGATCTCGCCGATCTGAAGGACATCGCCTCCGACGCCCCTCAGGGCGACGCCGCGGATATCGCTGCGACTGCCGAGGTTCCGCTGCGCGAGCAGGAGCTCGACAAGGAAGGCCGCGCCTATGCTACCGGTCGCCGCAAGGACGCGACGGCTCGCGTCTGGCTGAAGCCCGGCAGCGGCAAGGTTACCGTCAACGGCAAGGACCAGGAAGTCTATTTCGCACGTCCGACGCTGCGCCTGATCATCGACCAGCCCTTCGCCATCACCGAGCGCCAGGGTCAGTACGACGTCGTCGCCACCGTCAAGGGTGGCGGTCTTTCGGGCCAGGCCGGTGCGGTCAAGCACGGCATCAGCCAGGCGCTCACCAAGTACGAGCCGGCCCTGCGCAGCACGGTCAAGGCCGCCGGCTTCCTGACCCGCGACAGCCGCGTGGTCGAGCGTAAGAAGTACGGCCGCGCCAAGGCACGCCGCAGCTTCCAGTTCTCGAAGCGCTAACCGGCTTACCGAGTTTTTCGGTCACCGAGGAAGGGCGGTCCCGCGAGGGGCCGCCCTTTTCGCATGCGATCAGTGCACAGGTGGATCGACGCGCGGGACCTGCCTGACCGGCGCGACCGGTTCGCCGCCCTTCCGCGGGGGCATCGCATCTTCCGGCACGTCGTCGATCTGCATGTCGCGCGTCTCGACGTCTTCTAGGTTGCGGACGGTCACCTTGAGGTTCTGTCCGTCGAATTCGATCTCGTTGAAGCTCGGCGGTGTCGAGCGGGTGCGTTGCGACAGCGTCCCGGCACCGATCATCCGTACCGGGCCGTCTGGCGTCTGCTCCATGATGTCGAAGGCATCGTGGACATGGCCGGAGAGCACCGCTTGTACAGGCCGTTTCGCCAACGCCCGAAGCGCCTTCTCGCCATGCTTGGTCAGCGCCGTGCCCTCTGTCCCGACCTCGCGCAGCGGATGATGCACGGCGACCAGCGCTTCCTTCCCCTCAGGAAGCGCATCGATTGCTGCCAGGCATTTTTCCAGCGCCGCATCGGTCACCCATCCCTTCGACCAGTTGAGGCGCGGCTGCGCACGGACGGCGGTCTTGAGCGGCACGATCGCGAGGCTGCCGAGATCGAGTTCCTTCTCGACTTTTTCCTCCATGCCGCGGAAGCGCTTGTAGGGCGTGAAGAAGCGCTCGAACGGATTGAAATAGGGCATGTCGTGGTTGCCGACCTCGACAGTCACCGGCGCATCGAGCGAATTGATCCAGTGCGTCGCCGCCGCAAATTCGCGGTGCCGCGCGCGCATGGTAAGATCACCGGTAATGGCTACCGCATCGGGACGCCGTTCGGCAATTTCCTGCTTTACCCAATCGAGCGCGCGATTGTCTTCCAGTCCGAAGTGAATGTCGCTGAGGTGGAAAATGCGCCGGAAATCAGTAGCCATGATCGGTCGCTAGCAGATCGACTTCGGTTTCGGCCAGTTGCAATACCGCCTCGGGGCCGAGCGTTTCGGGCTCCCCGTCCAGCAAGACATCGAGCGGCTCGCCTTCGCAATTTGCGATTTCGAGTTCGTCGAACAAGCCGAGGCGCTCATGCGGGCCCTCGCGAAAGCGGCGTCGAAGCAGTGCCCAGCCCTGCCGCAGATAACTGGCGGCATCGTCGGCGCAGTAGGCGCCGACCTGCATACCCCGAGCGCTGGGCGTAATCTCGAGAAGGGGATACCCGTCGGATCGACCTTGCGCCGGATCGGCCATTCGCACGCGGGCGCCGTATGTGGTTTCGGTCACGGCATCGCTCGTATGCTCGGCAAGTCCGGCGACATCGATATCGCGCATCGCTTCGCGTACATTGGCCCATGCGGTCCCCGGGCCCGCGAGGAACCCAGCCAAGGCAATCCCCTTCTCGCAACGAACGACCGGAAGGCGAATCCGCCGGTATGCGCCCTGGGCTACGCGCGCGAGTATTTCCTCGGCCTCGACCTCTTCGCCATGAAGCCGGGCGCTGAGCAGGTTCATGGTCCCGCCCGGGAGAAAGAGTATCTCTCCGCCCCATCCGGCAAGTTTGGCGATTGCGCCATTGGCGGTGCCGTCGCCGGTGAAGATGATGAGTCGTTCTATGCCGCTTTCCTCGAGCAGCGACCTGCTAGGCAGGTCGGCATCGGGAAAGGATACGGTGAGGTCGCAGTCCAGCCCCTGTTCGGCCATGACCCGTTTCAACTCTTCCTCGCGCGCGGTGCTGTGGCTCCCGCTGCGGGTGTTGACGATCAACCAGCTCGGAGGACAGGCGGCCATACCGGGCAAGCGCGCGGTCGCGTCTTTTGGTTCCCGATCAAAGCCTTCCGGTTGCGACCAGCCAGCCGAAGGCTCCATTGGCGATTGTATAACCGGCATATAGCCAAGCCGCCGAAGGCCATCCATTGGCGGCAAGGAGCATCGCGACCACCAGCACGACAAACTCGAATGCCAAGGACACGCGTCCGCCGTTGCGGCGGAAAGCAGCCGGCAAAGTCTCGAGGATCGGGTGATCGCTCTCGATCAGCGCTTTGCTGAGCGCGAAATTGGCCACGCCGCATACAAAGAGAACCGCAAGCATCATCGATTGACGGCATAGTCCCGACGCCCGCCGATTGCCAAGCGCGCTTCGTCGGCCAGTTCGCGCCTTCCGTCCAATGCGCGAGTCGTCCGTCGAATGCGCCGTGCGATTACAGGTGTAGCTGGGTAATACAGTTCCTGCGGAGGGCCTTCCAACAGTCCCCCAAAACCCTTCGGGCCCTCCGCCATCGCAGGAGAGATTTCATGAATAAAGGATTCGCAGCAATGGCCGCGCTTGGCCTCGTTGCCACAGCAGCGCCGGCAGTGGCGCAGGAAGGCACTGACATCATCGTGACTTACGACGATCTCGATCTGGACACCGCCAAGGGCCAGAAGGAACTCGATCGGCGGATCGAAAAGGCCGCTCGCCAGGTGTGCGGGCTGGATCGCCAGCGCACCGGCACACGGATCGGGGACCATAAGGCTACCGAATGCCTTGCCTACGCGCGCAACAGTACGCGCGAATATGTCGCAGCGGCGATTGCTTCCGCCGGAAGGGGCGGATGACGCCAGCACGAAATAAACAGTTGTAGCTGCCTCAGAGCAGCGCGAGACGGGTGGCTGAGAAACCCCCAGCCAAACCCAAACTAGGCCTCGACCGGACGCAGTCTCCCGGTCGGGGCCGCCTTTGTTTTGGGGCTAGCGCGATGGTCGCAAGCGAGCCCAATGCATGCAGTCAGCGACCGGCCATCGCCTTAACCTTCGGCAGATAGGTCCGGCCGATCCGGAGAGCCTCGTCATCTTCCAGTTCCACCGACCAGACTCCCAGGCCATCATGGCGGAGGCCCTGGATGCGATCCTTACGCAGGATAGTGGAGCGGTGGATGCGGATGAACTTTGCCGGATCGAGGCGCTTTTCCAGGCCGGCGATCGTCTGCAGCAGCAGGTAAGTGCGCGCCTCGTCGCCTTCGCCGACATAGAGCCGCACATAGTCGCGCTCGGCATCGATGCGACCGACTTCACTGGTGGCGATGCGGATTAGCTCGGACCGGTGGGGGATCCATAGCTCTTCGAGCCATTGGCTCTCTTCGCGCTCGCCATCTCCGCGCCGGGCCATCGCGCGCTTGATCGCGCGCTCGAGACGATCCGGCTTCACCGGCTTGAGCACATAATCCACCGCGTCCAGATCGAATGCCTCGACCGCGTAATTGTCATGCGCGGTAACGAATACCACGGCGGGCCGCTGCTCCTCTTTGGCGAGCGCTTTGGCAACCGAAAGGCCGTCGACCTCCGGCATGGTCATGTCGAGCAACACGAGATCGGGCTTCAACGCTTCGATCAGCCGCAACGCCTGCGCCCCGTCGCTTGCCGTACCGACGACGGCGAGGTCCTCCATCCGGGCGCAGATGACCTGCATCCGCTCGACTGCCAGCGGCTCATCATCGACGATCAGGGTGCGCAGTTTATCCGATGTTTCTTCAGCCATGCTCATTTCACCACGGGTAGCCTGAGTTCGGTTTCATAGCCCTGCAATCCCGGGCCGGACGTGACCGTCGCCTCCGCGCCGAACCGTGCCTCCAGCCGGTCGCGGACATTGGCAAGGCCGATACCGAAACCGCCGCTGTGACCTGCGGGAACACCCGGCCCGTCATCGGCGACGGTAATGACCAGGCGACCATACTCCTCGCGCGCGACGATCGATACGGTAACCGGTCGCGCGCTGGCCGACACGCCGTATTTGACCGAATTCTCGACCAGTGGCTGCAGGATCATGCCCGGCACCCGGTAATGCTCCAGCTCGCGCGGGATGTCGACGTGGACGCGTAAACGCTCCGGGAAACGCACCGCCTCGATCTCGAGATAGTGCTCTTGCAGGTCCACTTCGTCGGCCAGCGTCACGTCGCCGGTCGATTCGTCGGCCAGACTGTGGCGGTAGAAGCGCGAGATCGTCTGGATCATCTCCTCCGCCCGATCCGACTTGCCGGTCATTACCAGCGCTGACAGCGAATTCAGCGTATTGAAGAGGAAGTGCGGATTTACCTGATAGCGCAGCGAGCGCAGCTCTGCCGCCTTGGCTGCACTCCGGAACCTCTCGCCCTCGCGCTCTGCCGCAAGCGCCTGCGCACGCGCCTGCGTGGCGATGTAGAGCGCCGCCCAAGCCAGCAGCAGGAAATAGCGACCCAGCGCGATGTCGAAGGTCATGCGCCATTTGTCCATTGTCGTCGGTGCCGGGGCGATGACGACGCTTTCCGGGGGCGCGAGGTCCTCTGCAGCCTCCTCAACATCGCCGGCGATCTGCGGCCGCGGCAGGTCCACCAGGAGATTGCCGGACTCGTCGCGACGGATTGCTATCCCGCGCTCTTCGCCGATGCGCTTCTCGATTTTTTCCTGAATGTTCGCAAAAACCCACTGATTGGCCTGGGCAATCGCGATGGCCGCGGGAAAGGCGATGATCGCGGCTACGGCCACCTTGGCGGCCAGCGCCCTCCGATCGAACAGGCGCAATATAAGCCACATCACGATTGTCACGGCCATGCCGATCGCGCAGACCAGGGCACGCCGCCACAGCACTTCCCATTCGAAGCCGAATCCGGAAAGCTCACCCCGAACGGTAACGAGAAGAAAGTAGATTCCCCAGACGGCCAGGATCGATCCCAGCACCGTTCGGGCCGGCAAGTGCGGCGTCGTAGAATTCATCAGGCGTTCAGCATCAAAATCATGCCCCGATGTGGCCGTTCGAACCGCGGAAAGCCAGTCCGGCGGTCGAGAGCGTTCACACGTTGGTCGAGCGGAATGCTATTCGGCGGGCTCCAGATCACCTTCGGCGATCCGGCGGCGCCACTCGGCAGGCGCAAGCGTGTGGACGTTGTTTCCTTTGGCGTCGACGGCGACCGTCACCGGCATGTCCTCGACCTCGAACTCGTAGATCGCTTCCATCCCGAGATCCTCGAAGGCCACGACCTGCGCGCCCTTGATCGCGCGGCTGACGAGATAGGCAGCGCCGCCGGTCGCCATGAGGTAGGCGACCTTGAAGTTGCTGATGATCTCGACGGCATTGTGCCCCCGCTCGGCCTTGCCGATCATCGCCAGCAGGCCGAGATCGAGCATCATTTCCGTGAACTTGTCCATGCGAGTGGCGGTGGTCGGACCGGCGGGCCCGACGACTTCGCCCATCACCGGGTCCACCGGGCCGACGTAATAGATTGCGCGGCCCTTGAAATCGACCGGCAGTTCCTCGCCAGCCTCCAGCATGTCGTGGATGCGCTTATGCGCTGCGTCGCGCCCGGTCAGCATCTTGCCCGTCAGCAATAAGCGGTCGCCATGCTTCCAGCTCGCGACTTCTTCGGGCGTCAGCGCATCGAGGTCGACCCGCTTGGCCGCGCTGTCCGGTTTCCAGGTGACCTGCGGATAGTCGTCCAGCTTGGGCGGTTCGAGATAGGCCGGACCGCTGCCGTCGAGCGTGAAATGGGCGTGGCGTGTGGCCGCGCAATTGGGGATCATCCCCACCGGCTTGCCTGCCGCGTGACAGGGCGCATCGAGGATCTTCACATCCAGCACGGTCGAGAGGCCGCCCAGTCCCTGCGCGCCGACCCCCATCGCATTCACCGCATCGAATATGTCGATCCGCAGTTGCTCGATATCGTTCTGCGGCCCGCGCTGCTTCAGCTGGCCCATGTCGATCGGCTCCATCAGGCTGAGCTTGGCGAGCCGCATGCAATGCTCCGCCGTGCCGCCGATGCCGATGCCGAGCATGCCCGGGGGGCACCAACCCGCGCCCATCGAAGGGATCTGTTCGAGGACCCATTCGACGATATTGTCGGACGGGTTCATCATCTTGAACTTGGACTTGTTCTCGCTGCCGCCGCCCTTGGCTGCAACGTCCACGCCCACCGTGCTACCCGGCACCATCTCCACCGATAGTACGGATGGCGTATTGTCACGCGTGTTGCGACGGGTGAAGGCCGGATCGGCGAGGATCGAGGCACGGAGCTTGTTGTCGGGATGGTTATAGGCGCGGCGTACACCTTCATCGACGACCTCCTGCAGCGATCGTTCGCTGTCGAGGCGGCAGTTCATGCCCCAGCGCACGAACACATTGACGATGCCGGTGTCCTGGCAGATCGGCCGGTGCCCTTCGGCGCACATCCGGCTGTTGGTGAGGATTTGCGCGATCGCATCCTTCGCCGCCGGGCCCTTCTCGGCCTCATAGGCGTCGCCCAGCGCGCGGATGTAATCCATCGGGTGGTAGTATGAAATATACTGGAGCGCGTCGGCCACGCTTTCGATCAGGTCGTCTTCGCTGATGACGGTCATGTCGCTCATCGCCGGAAAATCCCATGTTGCAGAATTGCGCTCCCCGATAGGCGTGTTTGCCGCCATCGGTCAAAGCGCTTGGACACAAAAGCTCTTGCGCCTACAGCAAGCCGGCTTGACCCAGCGTGTTATTAGAGCAATACAGCGACCCACCATGACCACTACCCTCGCCCCCAAGACCGATTTCGCCGCCGCCCGCAAGGCCATGCTCGACAGCCAGCTGCGCACCAGCGGCGTGAACGAACCCTTCGTGATCGAACGCATGGGCACGGTTGCACGCGAGGAATTCGTGCCCGAATCGATGCGCAGCGTCGCGTATAGCGATCGCGCCGTGCGTCTGGGCGATGGCAAGGTTCTGCCGCAGCCGCTGTTCCACGGCATGATGCTGTCCGAAGCCCAGCCACTCGCAAGCGACGAAGTGCTCGTAGTCGACGGCGGTAGCGGATATCTGCCCGCGCTTGTCGAGCCGATGGTCAAATCGGTGCGGGTGATGACCCCGGAGGACGCTGCCGGGGGCCGAAAGAAGGGTGCCTTTTCGCTGGTCCTTATCGACGGCGCGATCGAGCATGTCCCGGCGGGTCTCGCCAAGCTGGTTGCCGACGGCGGCCGGATCGTCACCGGCCTGGTAGAGCGCAATGTCACGCGGCTCGCGACGGGTCGCAAGACCGCCGATGCGCTCGCCCTATTGCCGCTGGCAGAGCTCGGCGTTCCGCGGCTTGCGCAGTTCGATCGGCCGACCAGCTGGAGTTTCTGATGGCGTCGATGCCCCCCATCAAGCGCCTGCTGGCGGGTAGCGCCCTGGCAAGCGTCGCGCTTGCCCAACCCGCTGCGGCCGACACTCTGCAGGAAGCGCTGACCCAGGCCTACCTCTACAATCCTGTCCTGCTCGCTGCACAGGCCAATCAGCGGGCGACCGACGAGAATGTCCCGATCAACCGCGCGCAGGGCCTGCCGAGCGCCGATGCGACCGCGACCTATACGGAGTTCGTCAAGACCTCGACCAACAGCTTCACCTCGCCCGACCGCGTGCTGCAAATCGGTCCGCAGCTCAACGTCCCGATCTATTCCGGCGGCGCGATCAAGAATTCCATCGCTGCCGCGGAACAGCGGGTAGAAGCTGGACAAGCGGATCTCCGCGGCACCGAAAGCGCGCTCTTCAGCCAGGTCGTCGCGGCCTATATGGACGTGCTTCTCGGCCAGGCGGTAACATCGCTGCGCGCCAACCAGATCGACGTCCTACAAGTCAATGCACAGGCGACCAGCGACCGCTTCGAAATCGGCGACCTGACAAGGACCGACGTGGCGCAATCGGAGGCGCGACTGGCGCTCGCCCGCGGTGACTTCCGCAATGCACAGGCAAATCTGATTTCAGCGCGCGAGACTTATATCCAGCTGGTCGGCGAAACGCCCGATAATCTCCAGCCGCCACCGGCCCTGCCCGGCCTGCCGGAAAACGTCCAAACCGCCGTGGCTGTCGCGCTCGAAGACAATCCGGACCTGATTGCCGCCAAGGAGCGGGCGCAGGCTGCCGGCTTCGACACCGAAGTCGCCGGATCGGGCCGCCTCCCCAATGTCGGCGTTTTCGCCAATGGCGGGTACAACAATTACTTCGGCACGCTGGCCGGCGGACAGGCAGGCATTTCGCAAGCGGAAACGACGGCCAATGTCGGTGTCCAGTTGCGGCTTCCGATTTTCCAGGGCGGCCTCCCCGCCGCGCGACAACGTCAGGCACAGGCACGCGAGACGGCCGCGCTGGAGCAGGTCATTGCTGCGGAGCGTGACGTGATCGCGCAGGTCCGCGCAGCCTGGTCGAGCTGGCAAGCCTCGCTTGCCGTGATCGAGAGCAGCCAGGTCGCCGTCGATGCGGCGGCGCTCAGCCTCGAAGGTGTGCGGGCGGAAAACTCGATCGGCAATCGCACCATCCTCGACGTGCTGAATGCGGAGCAGGAGCTGCTGAATTCGCAGGTCCAGCTCGTGACCGCGCGGCGTAACGCCTATGTCGCAGGCTTCACCCTGCTGGCGGCCATGGGTCGGGCCGAAGCGCGCGACCTCAATCTTGGCGATGCGGGCGTGCTCTACGATCCCGAGCTCAACTACCAGCGCGTGCGCGGCAAGATCTGGGACTGGGACCGCGATCCCGAGCCCGTTGCCGAGGCGACTCGCACCATCGATCTGCCGGCGGCGAACGCCGACATCGCCGAAGAAGATGATTTCGCGGATAGAATCGATTAAGCACACCGTCCGAACGCTGCAAAAGCGTCGATTCGTGAAGCAGGGGTGCAATCAATTATGAATCAGGCTGGCGAACCTTCGGTCGAAGAAATCCTCGACTCGATCAAGAAAGTGATTGCGCGAGATAATCGCGATGCGATCATCGCGGATCGCCGCCGCAAGTCTGCGCCCGTGGCCACTCACGAACCGGCGGATGAGGAAGAGGCCGAAGAAGTCCTCGAACTCGATGCCGATTATGCCGTCGAAGATGCGGGCGACGAACCCGACGACGAGGAAGAGGATGCGCTGACCCGCGGCGATACGCGCAAGGCGATGCAGGAAAATTTCGCCGCGCTCGCCATGCTGTCGCAACCGAGCAAGCAGCCGCAGATCGTCCGCTCGGGGGAGACTTCGCTGGAGGGCCTGGTGCGCGAGATGCTCCGCCCGATGCTGCGCGAATGGCTCGATGCCAACCTGCCCGGCATGGTCGAGGATATGGTCAAGGCGGAGATCGCGCGGATCGCCGGCAAACGCTCCTGATCGCGGAGCGCAATCTAAACGCTTAACTTTGCCGCGCGGCGCAGATAAGCCCTGCGCCCATGACTGCACGCAACCGGGTCGCTTTCCCGCTCGCCAGCGCCATTGCGCTTCTCGCTTCACCCCTCGTCGCGCAGGACCGCGCGCCGATGAGCGCTCAGGACCTCGTCACCATGCCACGCCTCGGTGCGCCGAGCGTCGATCCGTCGGGACGCATGGCGGTCTATTCGGTGACGACGACCGATCCCGAAACCTATGAGCGGAGCAGCACGCTCTACATGCGTTCGCTCGCCGACATGGATGCCGCGCCGGTTGCGCTAGATCTCACGGGTGGCGACGCAAGGTTCGGCGGCGACGGCTGGCTCTATTACCTGCATGACGATCAGGTCTGGCGCACCCGGATCGGCCTCGACGGCAGTGTTTCCGAGACGTCGCAGGTCACCGACCTGCCCCGCGCCGTGAACGGCTTTCAGGTAGCGCGCGACGGATCGCAGTTGGCGATCTGGACCGATGTTGCACGCAGCTGCACCGACCTTTCCTGCGATGACAGCGCGAAGACTTACGAGCCGGGACCCGGCACCGGGCTACTGTTCGAAGGCGACGGCGGCTTCATCCGACATTGGGACAGCTGGGAAACGCCCGGCACCTATAGCCGCGTATTTGTGGTGCCGCTGGAAGGCGGCAGGCAGGCCGGCGCAGCAAGTCCGGTGGATGGCGCTATCGGAGCAGGCGGACCCAGCGGCGATACGCCCACCGCGCCCTTCGGCGGGAGTGAGGATGTCGCCTTCGCACCCAATGGACAGGGCCTTTATTTCACCGCGCGCGAGAGCGGGCAGACCGAGCCATACTCGACCAATCTCGACATCTGGTTCTCCGATTTCTCCGGCAACGCACCGACCAATCTGACCGACGCCAACGAGGCTCTCGACGCGCTGCCGACCCCGTCGCCCGACGGCCAGTATCTCGCCTATGTCGCCATGGAACGGCCGACCTACGAGGCAGACCGGCAGGTAGTCATGCTCCGCGACCTGCGCACCGGTGTCGTCACGCCGTTGACGAAGGACTTCGACCGCAGCTTCGGCTCGCTCGCCTGGACGCCCGATTCCCGCTGGATCGTCGCCACGGCGCAGGATGTGCTCGATACGCCGGCCTTCCGCATCGATCCGCGCACCAGAGAGGTCGTACGGCTCGACCTGATGGCGGGGAACGAGGCGCATATCGGCAATGTGGTGCCGCTCGATGGCGGCGGGCTGGTCTTCACCCGCGATTCGATCGGCGCGCCTGCGGAAATGTACCTCGCCCGCAATTGGGATCAGGCCGCGCCGCTGACGGATATCGCGATGAGCCTGATGGGCCATCTGACACCCGTCTCGGTCGAGCGGTTCAGCTTTACCGGTGCGGGGGGCGACACCGTCTGGGGCCAGATCACCAAGCCGGACGGCGTATCCGGGCAGCTCCCGGCAATCCTTTACGTCCATGGCGGCCCGCAGGGTTCGTTCAACGATGGCTGGTCGAGCCGCTGGAACCCGCGTGTCGTCGCGAGCCAAGGCTATGCCGTCATCTCGGTCGATTTCCACGGATCCACCGGATACGGCCAGGCCTTCACCGATGCGATCAATCGCGACTGGGGCGGCAAGCCGCTGGAGGACCTGCAGAAGGGCCTCGCCGCCGCGCTGCAATTCGACACACAGATCGACGGCAGCCGCGCCTGCGCCATGGGCGCAAGCTACGGCGGCTACATGATGAACTGGATCGCCGGCAACTGGCCCGACCGTTTCGACTGCCTCGTCCAGCACGACGGCCTGTTCGACATGCGCAGCTTCTATTTCACGACCGAGGAATTGTGGTTCCCGCGCTGGGATTTCGGCGGTGGCTATCTGGAAAACCCCGAAGCCTACGAGAAATGGAATCCGGTCAATCACGTCGATGAGTGGCAAACACCCATGCTGGTCATCACCGGCATGAAGGACTTCCGCGTGCCGTACACGCAAGGGATCGCCAGCTTTACCGCGCTGCAGGAGAAGCATATTCCCAGCCAGCTACTCGTCTTCCCCGACGAGAACCACTGGGTGCTGAAGCCGAAGAACTCGCTGCAGTGGCACAATACCGTGTTCGCCTGGCTCGATCGCTGGCTGAAGCCCGAAGAATGAGTGGGAAAGAGAAGAAGCTGCACAAGGCGCGCAGGGCGCTGACCAAGATCGGCGGTGCCTCGGCAGAGCGGCAGATTTTCCTGTGCGCCGTGTCCGAGAAGCAGAAGTGCTGCAAGCGCGACGAGGGCAAGGCCGCCTGGAATTACCTCAAGAAGCGGCTGAAGGAATTAAAGCTCGTTGGGCCGGGAGCGACGGTGCAACGGACCAAGGCCGATTGTCTGCAGGTCTGCGAGGCGGGACCCATCGCGGTCGTCTGGCCGGAGAACGTCTGGTATCACTCCTGCAACGAAGAGGTGCTGGAAGCGATCATCCAGCGTCACCTCATCGGCGGCGTGCCGGTGGAGGAATTCCGGCTCTATCCGGCGGACTGATCGTCGCGGTCGTCGGCGAGCGGATCGTCGATCGATTCGTCGTGGCCGGTGCCCGATGAAAGGAACACCAGCCCCATCAGCGCGCTCGCCAGCAACATGGTGAAACCGATCCCCAGCGCCGCGGCAATGTAGTAATGGATCGAGACGGCTTCGCTGCCGAACTTCCACAACAGCGCCAGCGAAATCGCGACCACGCCCAGCGTCAGCAGGAACATGAAGCGCATGATCCGCCGGAACCGCGCCCAGGCGAAGGCGGCGCTTTGCGGATCGTCGAGGCGAGATTTCTTGACCATCGTGTCTCCTCTGGCCGCTTGCCCCGCGCCTTGCAATAACCTTGCTGGGGCGGGGTGCCGCGCGGATTCGCAATTTGCGCCGTTTGATGGCATTCTCCCTCGGCAAATAGGGAGACGACAGCGCCATGGATATCGGATCGCTCATTGCAGATCGCAGAAGCTCGGACGTAATTTCCTGTTCGGTCGACGGCCAGGTCAG
Source organism: Qipengyuania sp. 902 (assembly GCF_051195295.1). Classification (NCBI taxonomy): domain Bacteria; kingdom Pseudomonadati; phylum Pseudomonadota; class Alphaproteobacteria; order Sphingomonadales; family Erythrobacteraceae; genus Qipengyuania; species Qipengyuania sp. 902. Next base: position 674,197 of record NZ_JBNJLJ010000001.1, read on the forward strand.
GGATGCGGTGCGATTGCTGGCATCCAAGCGCATCGGTGCTTTGCCTGTGATGGAGGGTGGCAAAGTCGTCGGCATCTTCTCCGAACGCGATGTGCTCTACCGCCTGGCCGAGGAGGGCGACGCCTGCCTCGCTCGCCCGGTCGGTGACGTGATGACCTCGCCGCCGATAACGGTCGATCGCGCGACCAAGATCGACCAGGCGCTCGCGCTGATGACCAAGCGCCGCATTCGCCACCTGCCCGTGGTCGATGGCGAAACCATGTGCGGCTTCATCTCAATCGGCGATCTCGTGAAATCGCGCTTCGACGAAGTGCAGCACGAAGCCGAAGCCATGCGCGATTATATCGCGCACGCTTGAGCGCGGGCGCAGCGCACCCTACATTCAAGTTATGACCGGCATACCCACACTGACAGAAGCGGCGGCAACGCGCGTCGCAGCAATCGCGCAGAAGCAGGCGAAGCCCGCGATCTTGCGCTTGTCCGTCGAGGGGGGCGGTTGTTCTGGCTTCCAGTACAAGTTCGATCTGGCGCAGGCGCCGGACAGCGATGATGCCGTTAGCGAAACCGATGGCGTGAAGCTGGTCGTCGATCCCGTCAGCCTGGACCTGCTGGCCGGGAGCAAGGTCGATTTCGTCGAAGATCTCGGCGGTGCGGCTTTCAAGGTCGAGAACCCCCAGGCGGCCGCTGGCTGCGGCTGCGGATCGAGCTTCGGGATTTGAGTTAGACCCGCGCGCGCCTTTCGGGCATCACGCCTGAATGCGTATCGCCACCTACAACATCAACGGCATCAAGGCCCGCCTGCCGCGCCTGAAGGAATGGCTCGAGGAAACACGCCCCACCGTCGCCTGCCTGCAGGAAATCAAGACGATGGACGACGGCTTCCCCGCCGACGAGTTCGAGGCGATCGGATACAAGGCGATCTGGCACGGCCAGAAGAGCTTCAACGGCGTCGCGATCCTGGCCGACGGTGTCGAGCCGGTCGAAGTGCAGCGCGGCCTCGGCATCGATGGCCCGAAGGACGGCGAGGGCGAACAGGCCCGCTATCTCGAAGCCGAGGTGAACGGGGTGCGCATCTGCAACCTCTACCTGCCCAACGGCAATCCGCATCCGGGGCTCAAATTCGACTACAAGCTTGCCTGGATGGACAAGCTGCGTGCCCGCATGCGCGAAATCTGGCGCGAAGAGGTTCCGGCGGTCGTGCTGGGCGATTTCAACGTCATCCCCGAAGACAAGGACGTCTGGTCCGTCCGCGCGATGGCAAACGATGCGCTGATGCAACCCGAATCGCGCGATGCCTATCGCCGATTCCTCAACGATGGCTGGACCGATGCGATCGACGCGCTCAATCCGCGCGGCGGCGTGTGGACTTATTGGGACTACCAGGCCGGTGCCTGGCAGCGCGACCACGGATTCCGCATCGATCACCTGCTGCTGTCGCCCGAGACCGCGGACAGGATGACTGCGGCTGGCGTAGACAAGGAATATCGCGGGCGCGAGAAGGCCAGCGATCACACGCCCGTCTGGGTGGAGCTGCGCGACTGAACGCCAAGCGAAAGGGGCCACCACTCGCGCGACGACCCCTCACGTTTCCGATCCGCCAATCAGCGGTAGAAAATGTGCGTATCGATGGTCGCGGTGGCGATCTTCTTGCGACTCCAGCTCGGCCGCACGTATTTCGCATGGAAGAACAGGGCATCGCCGGCTTCGCTCTCCCACAAGCCGCGGTGTGCGATACGGGCAAGGGCCTTGGCCTTGGTCCACGCTGCGGTGCCGGTGCGAATGCGCGGCATGCGGCCGCCCTTCACGAATGAGAACTGCGCGCGCTGGTAAACCACGCCGCAATAGCTCGACGGGAAGCGGCGGTCTTCCGCGCGGTTGATGATGACCTGCGCTACGGCCAGCTGGCCGGCCAGCGGTTCGCCGCGCGATTCGAAATAGATCGCACCGGCGAGGCACTGGAGTTCGGGCGAGAGCTCGCCGGTGGCGGGCATCGCGTCGACCAGCTCGCGCAGGCTCTGGGCGCGGGGCGCTTCTTCGACGACGGGAATTTCGGGTTCGGCTTCCTCGGGAAGCTCTTGCACCACTTCGTTCTGCACGAAGACCGGGACGACCTCTTCGGTCACTTCGGGTTCGGCGGTGGCGATTTCGGTTGCTTGCGCCGCAACCTGGGCGTTGGCGCCGGAACTTTCCGCTCCGGCAAGCGTGGTAAGGGCGATCGCCGCGACAGCCGCGGTGAAACCGGTAAATTTACGGACCATTTTTCTGCTAAACTAAGCGGTTGATGGCCAGACGCAGACTGGGATCCGTGCGCGTTGTTCGCGTCGTTGGACTGGATCCGTTACGGGCCTGCCGCCCATCCCCCGTCTGCGTGCTAGCCTACCGACCCCATTGCCGAAGCAAGCCGCCTACGCATCGAAGTTGGGCGGCCAAATAGTCACATCCGAAACCAAGTCAAGTTATTGCACTGCGGAATCGATGAACCGTTCCGCATTGGCGATATCCAGCTCGACCACCCAGCAATCGGGATCCGACTGCTTTCTGCGAGCGATGTACTCGTTAAATTCTTGTGGCTTTTCAGGGTCTTGCTCGCGTGAGCGAGTGAAACTGCGCGATCCGTCGAGCTGGGGCATGCGCTCCCATAAAACCGCGCTTTCGCCGCGGTCGAGCGTGATGACGAGGAGTGTGCCTGCGTCCTTCTCCCCGCGCTGCAAGACGGTCGCAAAGCCGCCTGCAGCCGATACCGAGCGCACCAGACCCGAGACCTCGACATGGGCGGGGAGCCGCGCATCCATCTCGCTCAGCCCTTGCCGATGTAGCCGGGCAGGCTCGACAGGGCGATTCGCGAGCGCATGAATGTGCCGGTCCCACGACCGATCTCGTCCCCTTCCTCATCCACCAGCCGCGACTCCGCGACGAATACCCGCTTGCGCCCGCTTACCCATTTGCCCTCCGCGATCACCTTCCCCGTCCGGACCGGCTTGGTGAAATGGAGGTTGAAGGACGTGGTCAGCAGGAAGCGATCGGTCGCCAGCGTGTTTGCGGCATAGAAGGCCGCGTCGTCGAGCATCTTGAAGTAGATCGTGCCGTGGGCAGCGCCGGCTGCGTGATAGACTTCCTCGGTCACATCGAAGGCGATCCGGGCATGGCCCTCGTCAGGGATCAAAAGGCGTGAGGCGAACAGGGAATTGACCGGCGCCGACGTATAGAGCGCCTCGAGCGCGCGATAATGCCGCTCGGCCCCGGTATTTGCCGCCCCGTCCGTCATGATTCCGATCCGCCTAGCGCGGCTCGACCCAGCCGATCGAACCGTCGTGGCGGCGATAGACCATATTGTGCTGCTCGCTCCCGGCATTCTTGAACAGGAGCGCATTGGCATTCTGCAGATCGAGCATCATCACCGCGTCGGCGACACTGCATTCGGGGATGATGGCGCGCGTTTCGGCGATGACCGGCGGGCTGTCGACCGTTACTTCCTCGTCGTCGTCGGCATCGGGTGCGGCGAGGATGGTATAGGCCGCCTCTTCCTCGCGCAGGGCATGGGCCGCCTGTTCGTGCCGGTCCTGGATTCGTCGCTTGTAACGGCGCAGCTGCTTCTCGATCTTGGCCGCCGCCTGATCGAAGGATTGGTGGACGTCATGCGCCTCGGCATGGCCTTTGAGAATCAGGCCCTGCATCACATGGGTGACGATATCCGCAGTGAACGAGCCGCCCGGCCCCTTACCGAAGGTGACGTGGGAGGAGATCGCGCGATTGAAATGCTTGTCGACGATGGCGTTCATGCGCTCGTCGACATGCTCCTGCAGAGCGGCGCCCGTATCGATCTGGTGGCCGGAAACGCGGATATCCATTGGCTTCGTTCTCCTTAGTTCGTCCCCGCTGACGATCCCGGCCGGCCCCGTCCGCCGGCACTGGTCCACAATCTATCCCCACAGAGGGTTTTCGATCCCGGCCATGAACTCCCTGTGGCGCGCCAGCTCTGCGGCAGATGCCGCGTGTGGGCGCGGTTCACGGCGCGGTCGGTCCGGCGCGCGGCTCACGGCAACAACCTCCTCGACCGCCCCGCCCTGCTGCACTTCGATTTCGGCCGCGAGTTCCAGCCCGATTTGCCGTCCGCCCTTCAGCTCGACATAGACCTGCGCGAGCAATTCGGCATCGAGCAGCGCGCCGTGCTTCACGCGGTGGCTGCGATCGATCCCGTAGCGCGAGCACAGCGCGTCGAGCGAAAGCTTCGCGCCCGGGTGCCGCTTGCGCGCGAGTGCGACCGTATCGACCATGCGACTGGTGCACACTGCATCGCGCCCGCAGATTCCAAGTTCGGCATTGAGAAAGCCGAAATCGAAGCCGGCGTTGTGCGCGACCAGCGGAGAGTCGCCGATGAACGCGAGGAGTTCCTCTGCCGCATCCGAGAACAAGGGCTTGTCCGACAGGAAGGCCGCCGAAAGCCCGTGCACCGCTTCCGCGCCGGCAGGCATGTCTCGCTCGGGATTGAAATAGGCGTGGTAGGTTTGGCCCGTGGGCACGAGATTGACCATCTCGACACATCCGATCTCGACCATCCGGTCCCCCGTCTTGGGGTCTAGGCCGGTGGTTTCGGTATCGAACACGATCTCACGCATTGCTTATCCTATCGGCCCCAATTGCGGCGATTTCAAGGGCCGATCGGTCAGCGAGCGGCGGCTGCGTCACGCAATTGCCCGACAAGCGCAACGACTGCGTCTTCGGTTCGTTCGAGCGAGGTGCCCGTGTCGATCACATGATCGGCCCGCTCGCGCTTCTCGGCATCCGGAACCTGGAGAGAGAGAATATGCGCGAACTTTTCCTCGGTCATTCCAGGCCGTGCAAGGACGCGCTTGCGCTGGGCTTCGGCAGGGGCGGAGACCACGACCACGCGATCGACCGCCTCGGCGCCGCCTTTCTCGAACAGGAGTGGAATGTCGAACACCACTACCGGCGCGCCCGAATGCTCGATCAGGAATGCCGCGCGTTTGCGGGCGACGGCGGGGTGTACGATGCTTTCGAGCCGGGCGAGAGCTTCCTTGTCGCCGAACACTTTCGCGCCGAGTGCATCACGAAGCACACCTTCCGGCCCGACGCTGCCGGGGAACGCCGCTTCGATAGCCGGCAACAATTCGCCATCCGGCCCCTGCATGGCGCGGACTTCGGCGTCGGCATCGAATACGGGGACGCCGGCTGATTCGAACATGGCGGCCACGGTCGATTTGCCCATGCCGATAGAACCTGTGAGACCGACGATCAGCGGCCGCGTCATGCAAGCAGCCTTTCGCGTAATTCAGCATCGAACTGGCGCGGAGGCTCAACGCCGAAAAAGTGAGTGAAGGCGGCGGCTGCCTGCCCGATCAGCATGGCGAGACCGTCGATCGTCGCAAATCCGGCAGCCCGCGCATTGGCGAGGAATTCGGTCTCCACCGGATCGGTGACGATGTCGTAAGCGATCGAGCCGGGTGGCGCGTGGCTCCAATCGAAAGCGAGCGGCGGCTGGCCACGCATGCCGAGTGGCGATGCATTGATGACGAGATCGCAGCAGCCCTCGCGATCGTCGAAAGCAAAATCCGTCGGCGTGGCAAAATGATCGAGCGGGGCGACATGATGCTCACCGCCAGGATCGAGCTCGTCCAGCAGCGCGCGGGCCTTGTCGGTATTTCGCCCGGCGAGGACGAGGGTGAAGCTCTCGCCCGCTAGTCCGGCGACAATAGCGCGCGCCGCACCCCCGGTTCCGAGAATGCGGGCCATGCGAAAATAGTGCGTATCGCGAAGCTGGCCGAGCAAGGGTTCGAGAAACCCCGCCACATCGGTGTTGCGCCCGACGAGAGCTCCGTCTCCGGCCTTCACGACCGTATTGACCGCGCCGACGCGCTTCGCGAGCGGCTCGATCCGGTCGAGCAACGGCATGATCGTCTGCTTGTGCGGCATGGTGACATTGCAGCCGCGCCAACTCAGGTCGTTTTGCCGGTCAGCAAAATAATCTTCAAGCTCGTCGGTCGTCACTCGCGTGGCGCGATACTCCGCATCGAGGCCGAGCTTCTCGATCCAGAACCCGTGGATCACGGGCGATTTGGACTGGGCGATGGGATCGCCGATGACTTCGGCATAAGCCTGCCCCGGACGACGATCCGGAGTCACGCGGGCAACACACCTTCTTCGCGCAGCGCGTCAAGCACCTGCAGCAATGGCATGCCGAGCACGGTGAACTGGTCGCCCATGATGCTCTCGAACAGCTGCACGCCCGGTCCCTCTATGCGGAACACGCCGACGCAGTAGGACACTTCAGGCCACTCTGCGTCGAGATAGGCTTCGATGAAATCCTCGCTCAGTGCCCGTACACGCAGCCGCGCGAAATCGGAGCCGACCCAGATGATCTGCCCCTCCCGCGCCAACGCCGCCGCGCTGTGCAGCGTCATTACCTTGCTGGAGAAAAAGCGAAGATGGTCGGCCGCCTGCTCGCGTGATTGCGGCTTGTCGAAACGCCTACCATCGACCTCGACCAGTGAGTCCGACCCCAGCACAAGGCCATTCGCCGTCACCGCCGCAGCCTTGGCCGCAGCCAGCGCTTGGGCGATCTCGGCAGGCTCCGCGCCCTCCATCTCGGCTTCGAGCGCGCGCTCGTCGATATCGGCGGTCTCCGCCGTAAAGGCCACGCCAGCCGCCTCCAGCATCGCCTTGCGCGAGGCGCTGTTCGAGGCAAGGACGATTCCGCTCCCGGCAATCCCGCTCATATCGGCTTCGCCCCTTGCGATGTGCCGCGCATCTCGCGCTCGTTATAGAGGCGGATCACCGCAGCGGCGGTTTCCTCGATCGACCGGCGCGTCACATCGATCACAGCCCAGCCATTGTCGGCGAACATCCGCCGGGCAAACGCCACTTCGCTCTTCACCTTCTCCTGATCGGCGTAATCGGTCTGCGCCTGTTCGTTGAGGCTGAGTAGTCGGTTGCGGCGGATCTGCACCAGCCGCTCCGGCGCCGTCGTGAGGCCGATCACCATTGGATTCTTTAGCGAGTAAAGTGCTGGCGGCGGCGGGCTTTCCACGACCAACGGAATGTTCGCCACCTTATAGCCGCGATTGGCGAGGTAGATACTGGTCGGCGTCTTCGAGCTGCGCGACACGCCGGCGAGGACGATGTCGGCCTCTTCCCAGTTTTCCCAGCCAACCCCGTCGTCATGCGCGATGGTGAACTGGATTGCCTCCACCCGCTCGAAATAGGCCTTGTCCATAGTGTGCTGGCGACCGGGCCGGCCGTGCGCCTCCTGGCCGAGCGCCTTTTCGAGCGCCGCCGTCACATGGTCGAGGATCGGCACGGCGGGCAGGCCTTGCTGGGCGCAGACCTCCTCCAGCCGGGCTCGGGTGTCGGGGTTGACGAGCGTGAACAGGACAAGCCCGGGATTGGCCTTGAGTTCGGGCACGATCCGCTCGAGATGCTGCCTGCTCCTGACCATCGGCCAGAAATGGCGCATCACATCCGCATCCTCGAATTGCGCGAGCGCGGCCTTGGCCAACATTTCGAGCGTTTCGCCGGTGGAATCGGACAGAAGGTGGAGATGGATGCGATCGGGAATTGCGGGCCTGCCTGCCTGTGGAGAAGCACCGGCATAAACCACGGGAGAAAGCTGCCGACAAGTTCGGGAGCGGATTGTGTGCCCGATCCGAGTCCTTCGCGGGCCGATTCCCGCACACCAAACGTAAGTTTTGCGCAAGGGGTGGAACAGCGAGGATAAGTTTGACTCGACTCAACCCCGCAGCCGAGTCGCGATCCGGGACACACCCTTTGCACGGCGGGAGAAATCGGGCAGGGGCGGCTTATCCCTGAAATCCACAGGGCCAACAGACTCCATCATCTCTTATAAATAATACTATTATTATTGGATTGGACTCTCCGATGCCCGGTCTCCTCCTCGATACGCTGAACGGAAAACGCGGGAGACGCGTGCCGCTCTGGCTCATGCGCCAGGCCGGTCGCTACCTGCCCGAATATCGCGCATTGCGGGCGGAGAAAGGCGGCTTCCTCGCGATGGCCTACGATAGCGAGGCGGCGTGCGAAATCACGCTCCAGCCCATCGACCGTTTCGGTTTTGACGGCGCGATCCTGTTTTCGGACATCCTCATCGTGCCGCATGCGCTGGGGCAGCATCTCGAGTTTTTGACGGGCGAAGGGCCGAAGCTCTCGCCGCCCCTCGTCGATGCGGCACTCGAAAGCCTCGAGCCCGATCCTTCGCGCTACGAACCGATCTATCAAACGGTGCGCCTGTGCCGCCAGCGGCTCAGCCCGGAAACGACCATGCTGGGCTTTGCCGGCAGCCCATGGACCGTCGCGACCTATATGGTCGCTGGCGAGGGGAGCCGCGACCAGCACGAGACGCGGGCCATGGCCTATCGCGATCCGGCGGCGCTCCAGGGAATCGTGGATGCAATTTCCGACCAGACGATCGAATATCTGCGCGGTCAGATCGATGCGGGTGCGGAAGCGGTGCAATTGTTCGACAGCTGGTCGGGCAGCCTCGCCCCGGACGAGTTCGAGCGCTGGGTGATCGCGCCCAATGCGACCATCGTGGCGGCGCTGGGCGAAAGTCATCCGGACACGCCGGTGATCGGCTTTCCTAAGGGCGCCGGCGAGAAGCTTCCGGCCTATGCGCGGGAAACCGGCGTGAGGGCCGTCGGTGTGGACGAGACGCTCGATCCTGCGTGGGTGGCGCGCGAGCTGCCCGCTGGCATGGCAGTGCAGGGCAATCTCGATCCGCTGCTGCTGCTGGCTGGGTCCGAGGCGCTCGAAGCGCGTATTCGCACTATCCTCGAAGCATTCGCCGACCGACCGCATGTGTTCAACCTCGGGCATGGCATCGACCGGCGTACGCCGATCAAGCATGTCGAGCGGCTGATTGCAGCGGTCCGCGGTTTCGAGGGGTGACGCGCGCGTGAGCAGCGCTTACATGCACCGGCGATGCAGGACGTTCTCGCGATGACCTATCTCTGGCTCAAAGCTGGCCATATCATCTTCATGGTGTTCTGGATGGCCGGCCTGTTCATGCTGCCGCGCCAGATGATCTATCTGCACCCGGCCGCTGCAGAATCGGACGAGACTGCGATCTGGACGAAGCGGATGGGGCTGCTGCGCAAGGTCATCCTGACGCCCAGCCTGATCGTCGTGTGGGTGCTCGGCCTGCTGCTGGCGATGACCATCGGTGCCTGGGACCAGGGGTGGTTTCATGCGAAGCTGCTGATCGTGATCGCGCTTACCGGCTTCCATGGCTACATGGTGGCGAACGCGAAGAAGATGACTGCGGGCGCGCGTCCCCTGACCGAAAAGCAGCTGCGCTTGTGGGGCGAATTCCCCGGGATCGCGCTAGCGCTGATCGTCGTGCTGGTGGTCGTCAAACCGTTTTGAGCGCCGTATGGCCTGATGCTGACAGGGCCTGATTCCGAATTGACGGCTTCGCGCAGGCCCCGTATTTGAACGCCCATCAATCCGGCTGAAGGCCTTGCATCAGACAGGGCCGGGTCCGCTTTCTCCAAGCCCAGTCCCATGCCAACCGCACGGACATACCGACCTGCCGGCCATCCCTAGCCAAATACCGAGTAAACATCATGCATCTCAAGGATTTGAAAGCAAAAGCCCCGGCAGATCTGGTCGCGATGGCCGAGGAACTGGGCGTCGAAGCGGCCGGCACTATGCGCCGCCAGGACCTGATGTTCTGCATCCTGCGCGAACTCGCCGACGACGAGGAATATGACGAGGAAATCATGGGCATCGGCACCATCGAGGTGCTGCAGGACGGCTTCGGCTTCCTGCGTAGCCCGGAAGCGAATTACCTCGCAGGTCCCGACGATATCTACGTCTCGCCCAACCAGATCCGCAAATGGGGCCTGCGCACCGGCGATACCGTCGAAGGCCAGATCCGCGCGCCGCAGGAAGGCGAGCGCTATTTCGCACTGACCGGGCTGACGACCGTCAATTACGAAGATCCTGATCAGGTCCGCACGCGCACCAATTTCGACAATCTCACGCCGCTCTATCCCGAAGAGAAGCTGACGCTCGACACGCTCGATCCGACGGTGAAGGACAAGTCGGCCCGCGTCATCGATATTATCTCGCCGCAGGGCAAGGGTCAGCGCGCGCTGATCGTCGCCCCGCCGCGCACGGGTAAGACGGTGCTGCTGCAGAACATCGCCAAGGCGATCACCGACAATCACCCGGAAGTCTTCCTGCTGGTCCTGCTCGTGGACGAGCGACCCGAGGAAGTCACCGACATGCAGCGTTCGGTCAATGGCGAGGTCATCTCCTCGACCTTCGACGAGCCGGCCAATCGGCACGTCCAGGTGGCGGAAATGGTGATCGAGAAGGCCAAGCGCCTCGTCGAGCACAAAAAGGATGTGGTGATCCTACTTGACTCGATCACCCGTCTGGGCCGCGCTTACAACACAGTGGTGCCGAGCTCTGGCAAGGTGCTGACCGGCGGTGTCGACGCCAATGCCCTGCAGCGCCCGAAGCGCTTCTTCGGTGCGGCGCGCAATATCGAGGAGGGCGGCTCGCTCTCCATCATCGCCACCGCGCTGATCGATACCGGCAGTCGCATGGACGAGGTCATCTTCGAAGAGTTCAAGGGGACGGGCAACAGCGAAATCGTGCTCGATCGCAAGGTCGCCGACAAGCGCATCTTCCCGGCGCTCGACGTCGGCAAGTCCGGCACCCGCAAGGAAGAGCTGCTGGTCGATCAGGGCCAGCTGTCGAAGATGTGGGTCCTGCGCCGGATCCTCATGCAGATGGGCACCGTCGATGCGATGGAATTCCTGCTCGACAAGATGAAGGATTCCAAAACCAACGAAGACTTCTTCGCGAACATGAACCAGTAGGTTTGCGTCAAGGAGGGCGGGCCATTAGGCATGCCCTCCCTAATGCCGGTCCCGCTGCCAGCTTCGCGATAGCGGCAGGCGAACTGCTCTAACGCAAAATTAACCCTGTTTCCCCTAGGAAAGCCTTGTGGCGGGTGACGACCCGGCATCGCCGGGCAGGCGGTCTGCCCTGATAGCTTTTCACGGGGGCCACGATGATCGGTTTTCGCGCCAGCCTGCGCGTGCTCCCGAAAGCCTTCGGCCGCGCCGCATATCGCATCTGACGTGGCGTCGCTCGGCTCTCTTGCACTCCCCCACAAGGTGACTGCTTCGCGCAGCGCGCGCGTGCTCACACGCGAGCGGTTTGCCAGCGTGCTCCTGCCGATGATGACCGTGATCCTGCTCGGCATCCTCCACCAGGCGCAGGTCTTTCGCGATATCGACGGGCGGATTTTCGATCGCCTTGCTGTCGTCGGGAGTGCCACGGCCCCCACGGTGGTCGTAGTGGAACGCGATCCGCGCTTCGTCGCAATAGGAGCGGACCGCTTCGCTGATCTCAACCGCGTCCTTGCCGGGTCGGGTATCGAGCGGATCGGCTACCTCGGCGCCCGCGACACGCCGGGGCCGGGAGCGAGCGTGCCGGTGATAGTGGGCCGAAGCGCCGACAAAGTGCCCCTCAGCGGACGCTGGCGGTTCGATTCCACACCCGATGGCCCCGAGCTTGGCGCAGTTCGAGCGGCTTCCAATCTTGCGCCCTCCGAATATGGAATTCAGCGCAGCCAGTATCGCGGCCTGTCGGGTGGCGGAACTGTCATGCCATCCTTCGAAGCCGCGCTGGCCGGTGTCGAGCCAAGCGAGGGCGAGTTCCTGGTTCGCATGCCGCGGGCGCAGTCGATCCCCGTCATTCCGGCGAGCCAATTGGTCTCAGGCGATTTTTCGGCTGCCGACCTTGCCGGAACCGTGGCCCTGGTCGCACCATCGTCCGCGCTCGAGCTTTCGCTTGCTACGCCACGCGATCCCGACATGCGCACCATGTCCGAAGCGATCTTCCGCGCCCATGCAGTCCATGATTTGCGGACCGGTCGGCAGGTCGTCCGTGCAGCCGCTTGGAACAGCTGGATCTTGCTGCTCGCTGTCGGGTTGGCATTGGCGATCACCTATCGCCGAAGCGATCCAAAGCAGCTTATCCTGCGCGTTTCGTTCATTGCCAGCGTGCTGATCGCCGCCGGCGGTTGGCTCGCGCTCGAATTCGCCGGGCGCCTGCTGCCGATGACGGCGCTGCTGCTGGCCCCTTGGATCATTGCCATCCAGCGCATTCTCATTCGCGAGCGCCGCCAGGATAACCGGCTGGAACGAGTTGCAGCGCGCGCGGTCCAGCATTCGGTGCATCGCTCGGCCCTGCGCGAAGGAGCAAGGCTGCCGCAATTTGTCGATCCGACGGCGCGCATCGCGGGGGTCGAGAAAAGCCTGCTGCTAGAGCTAACCCGCACCGGCGAACTGCAGCTCGTGAGCGCTATCGACGCCAAGCTCGACGATATCGCGATGGATACTGCCGAGCTATCGAAAGAACTCGCGAAAATGCGTGGACGGCACGTCGGCTTCGATGCCGCCGCTCTGGTGCCTGGCTGGGGCTGCGAGGCGCGGCTGACCTGGATCGGCGGGGCCGAGCGCAACCTCTTCTGGCTCTACGCTGTTCCCCCTGGCGGGCGCAGCGGCAAGCGCGGACTATTGGTGCGCGCAGCCGCCGCTTCCTTCCGCGAGCTGTTTCGCTGGCGCGGAGATCTCAATGCGCGCGAGCGACAGGAGGAACGCTACCTCCCGATCGACGAGAAGGTCGCCAGCGCGGTCTCGCTTGTCGCTCGTGAATCCGACCAGGTCCGCCGCGGTTTCGACACGATCGATACCGCGGTGATGATTTTCCACCTTATCGGATCGCCACTCCATGCGAACCGCGCGATGGAAGACCTCTATCGCGAAGCCGAGATCGCCGTGAACGAGACGCCGCTGGTCGATGCGATCGTGGCACTGACCCAGCTCGATGTCGTCCGGGTGGAGGCCCTGCTGCAGGAATTGGTGTTCCGCGGCGGTGAAATGCGCTTGCCGATGCGGCAGTTCGGTCCGGTCGAGCGGATTCTGCGGGTGGCAGCCCCCGATAGCATGGCGCGGGGCATGGACCGGGTGATCGTGATCGAAGCGGTCGACATCACCGAATTGCACGCCGCGGCGGACTTGCGCCAGTCGGTCGGGCTCTTCATCGACCTCCAGCTTCGCAACGATCTCGAGGCGATCCTGCTTGCCGCCGACCTTGCGCGGGATCCGCGGGTCGGCGCCGACAAGATCAACCCGATCGTCGGGCGAATCGGCGAGGCGGCGCGCCGCGCGACCGGGCGGCTGGACGAAGTTGCACAGCTCGTGAGAGGCGAGAACGAGGAGCTGGTCGAGGCCTGTTATCCCGTAGATGCGCGCGCGCTGGTCCTCCAGACGCTCGAGAAAACCGCCGAGTTGGCCGAGGAGCTGGAAGTCGGGATCGACATTCAGCTGCCGGCGATGAGCGGCTTCACCATCGCCGAGCCGCGTGCATTGGGCGACATGCTGGAAGCCATGCTGCGCGTCGTGGTGGCCGATACGCCGCAAGGCGAGACGGTGAAGGTCCGGCTCGAAGAGAAAAATACCGAAACGCAGGTCCATATTGCCGGCGGTTTCGGGATCGGTTTCGGTCGGCTCGTCTATCTGCTCACCAAGGGCGAGGACCAGTCGGTGGGCGAGTACCGCCAGATCAATCGCGGCATCGCTCGCACCGCCAAGTGGGGCGGCAGCGTCTCCTACTGGGGCCGCGAGGCCAATGGATTCGGATTTAACGTAAAACTAAGGCGCATCGGATGACTTTGTTGCATATCCTCATCGTTGACGATGACGAAATCCTCGCCAGTCTCTTGCAGATCACGCTGGAAGTCGAGGGTTACGAGGTATCGACCGTACCCGATGGCGAAGCCGCTCTGGCGAGGCTGGCCGAGGGTGGGATCGATCTGGTCGTACTCGACCTCGTGATGCCTAAAATGGACGGAGTGCGTTTCCTGCGCGTCCTTAACGAACAGGGCGAGGCTCGTCCTCCGGTAATCGTCATCTCCTCGACTGCGGGCAACGCCGTATCCGATGAATTCCGTGCGCTCGGTGTCGTTGCCATCGCCCGCAAGCCGGTCGAGCCGAGCTGGCTCGTGCACAATATCGCGGGCGCCCTCGGACAAGGAGCCGCGAACGCCGGATGAGCCTTTTCCCGCTCGCCATATTCCCCGAGGGCGGCCTCGTAAGCTCGATCATCACGACCGTGTGGGTCGGGGTGTTCGTGCTGTGCTTTTTCAACCTGCGCTACGGCTGGGTCCTCTCCGGCCTGGTCGTGCCGGGCTATATCGTGCCGTTGCTGATCGTGAAGCCGGTGGCCGGCTTCGTGATCATCTTTGAAGCCGTACTCGCCTATGTGCTGGTGTGGGTGTTCTCCGAAAAGCTGAGCCGCGGTCGCTATCCCAGCCTGTTCGGCCGCGACCGGTTCATGGGGCTCATCCTCGCCAGCATTGCCGTGCGCCTGGTGATGGATGGCTATATCCTGCCGGAGTTTGCCGGCTGGCTGGAGACCAATTTCGACCGCCGCTTCGACTGGCGCGACAATCTCCAGAGCTTCGGCCTCGTCATCATCTCGCTGCTGGCCAACCAGTTCTGGAAGCCGGGGCTGGTGCGCGGGCTGGGCGCTGCCGTGGTGACGATGGGAATCACCTATCTGGTGGTCCGCTACGGCCTGATGGAGTTCACCAATTTCCGCATGAGCGCGGTGACCTATATGTACGAAGGGCTTGCCAGCTCGATCCTGGCCAGCCCGAAGGCCTATATCATCCTGACGCTGACGGCATTGATCGCCAGCCATATGAACGTGCGCTATGGCTGGGATTTCTCGGGCATCCTGATCCCGGCGCTGATTGCGCTGCAATGGTATCAGCCGACCAAGATCGTCACCTCTTTCCTCGAAGCGATCGTGATCTACGTGATTGCGCGGCTCGTCCTGAAGCTGCCGAGCATGGCCAATGCGACGATCGAGGGCGGGCGCAAACTGCTGCTGTTCTTCAACATCAGCTTCGCCTGGAAGATGGCGCTGGGCTGGTTCATCGTCTGGCAGGGCTACGATGTGAAGACGACCGACTTTTACGGCTTCGGTTACCTTCTCTCCACGCTCATTGCGATCAAGGCACACGACAAGAACATCTTCCCGCGTCTCGCCCGTTCGACCCTGCAGGTGAGCTTCATGGGCGCCGTCTTCGGCAATATCGTCGGCTTCGCGCTCTCGGCGGCGGTCTCGCGGGTCCCAGGCGGCGAGCAGAGGGCCGAAGTGGACGGGGTGTCTCGCAGCGAAGAGCGCATCGAGATGCTTGTCGTGAACGCAATCGGCGACGCGCATATCCGCAGGGTCTCGGGCAAGGCGGCGCCATTGTCGGATACTGCGCGTGAAGATCTGGCGGAGCTGGTCTATGCCTTGCAGCAAGGGGTGCCCGCATCCTCTCCCGATTTCGACATGCAGGCAGAGGGCTGGCGGTTGATGGCGGTCGGCGATGGTCGGCTGGCGATTGTCCGGGCCGACGACGCCGGCCACGAAATGCTGCTGTTCGATCCGGCGGCAGCGCGAGATGCAGCTATCGTTCTGCGGGATCCGGCAAGCTGGCCCGGTCTCGGCGTGGCCGCCTTGGCACTAAGGCGACAGCTCGATGCACGGTGGCTCGTTATATCGGCGCCCGGAGGCACTGGGACGATCGCTGGGCTCAGTGTTGCCGATGTATTCGCCGACGCCAGCGACACCGTCCTGCTCGAATTACAGGTCGGTCCGGGCGAAACGTCCGAGATCGCCTATGCCAATGCATCGGCCGGGGTCCTCGATCTTCCGAGCCTGGAGGCCGCAGTGCCGGATATCCGCGCCGGCATCGATATCGGTGCACGCAATGGGGGCGGGGACCGTGCAGTCCTTTCGCTGAGCGACACGGCGCTCGAAGAACTCGCCAGGATGCGTCTGCCACGCTTGCGCGACGATGCTGCCTGTCGCCTCGTGGCCAATGACAACGCGGATCCGAAATGGCGGGAAGTCGAACGCCTCGCCTTCGTACGGTATGAAATCGCCGCGCCTTTCATCGCCTCAGTCCGCCAAGGACAAGTTGCAACCCACGCACGCGCCTCTGCCACGATCGCAGGCTTCGGCGTCGCGCGATGCACGCTCGGAGGGCGCTATCACTGGACACTCTTTTCGGCGCGGCGGGACGAGGGCCAGATCTTCCTCGCCGAAGGTGCGCCCCTCGCCAAGAGCGTGCTTACCTGGCGCGAGGAAGACTATGGCAAGGCCGCCCGGCTCGGTGTCGCTGTGCATCGCAACTGGGCAAGCGATGTTTTGCTGGTCGCAGCGCAGCCCGACGGTTTTTCCCGCTCGCCGCGCTCGGCTATGACGGTGCTCTGGCAGGAAATCGTTCGACAGCAGGAGGGGCAAGAGGAAGCCTTCTCCTTCCACCTGCGCCAGCGACCCAAGGGCTCTGCCTTTCCCGAAGGACGTCCCGAAGTCCTGCTGGTGCAGGACGTATTGGGGCCGGAGTATTCCGAACTCGGAGGCCTCGCATCGGCCTTGCGCGAAGCCGGCATTCGCACCGAGCTTTCGGACGGCAGCCGGGCCTTTGCAGGGTACGAAGCCCGTCCGGCGCAGGCCGAGCGCTACTTTAATGCTACGAGCGGACGCCGCTCCGCGATCGGGTGGGTGCTCAACTACGGAGGCGTCGCGCAATGAGCCTGACCTTCGTCGGCCGTAGCATCGTGTTCGCGATCCTCGCGGCGCTCGCCGCCTATGGCGGATGGGCTTGGGCGGTACCATTGGCACGCTATCTCGTGGCCGCGCAGGATTCTACTCAGATGGACCTGCGCATCGTAGGGCGGACTCTCGCCTATCGGCTGGAGCGGGACAGGCCGATGACCTTCGTCTTGTCGCAGCCCGCCGACGAGGTGAAGCTTCTCGCGCATGCGGCAGTGGTAGAACCCTCGAGAGCATC
This sequence comes from Qipengyuania sp. 902, assembly GCF_051195295.1. Lineage (NCBI taxonomy): Bacteria > Pseudomonadati > Pseudomonadota > Alphaproteobacteria > Sphingomonadales > Erythrobacteraceae > Qipengyuania > Qipengyuania sp. 902. The sequence continues at coordinate 691,103 of NZ_JBNJLJ010000001.1, forward strand.
GGAAGGCGCGTACTACACGTTGCGCGTTGCCCTGTTCGATGCGCAGGGCGCAGAAATTGCGGAGTATCGGCGGACACTTCTCTCCGGCCGTGACGATGGATATCTGCCCGACGGCCGCGCGCGTCGGTTCTACCGCGCCAGCGGACAGGAGATCTGGGGCCAGGATCAGCTCGTTATCCAGGACGATCAACCTTTCACGCGGGTGGAAGTGACGCTTGAGGATGCCGAGAACATGGTCGCGGGCGTCGATGCGCGGCTTTACGAGCAGCGCCCCGTTTCCGCCGGTGACGGGCGCGCCGTCTTCCTGCGTCGGAGCAGTGAGGAGCGCGCGGCCCTGACCGCCTTCAGTCCGTTCCCGCCAGAAATGTTGTCGGAGTCCGAGATCGCTAATCTTGCCGGTAATCTCTGGCGCCCTGTCGGTCCCGTCGGTATCGAAGGGCGCGACTACAATGCCCTCGTGATCTACGAAGCCGACAGAGCTGCCGGAGAGCCCGGATCGTGATCCGCTGGGCCATCCTCATGCTATCCGGCTTCTCGGCTTGTGCATGCAGCAGCGAGAAGGCGCGTGGGTTTTTCGCGCAGGAAGCTCTGCAAGAGCGCGATGCGGCAAACCTCGGCCTGACCCGGACTGAAGAGGACAAGTTCATCGTGATGCGCGACACGCGCCATTGCGGTGACGGCGGCGAGTACCGGCTCCGCAATGGCGCGGCAGTCCCGCTTGCCGTCACCGCCCCCCACGCCTTTCACGATCGCGGCACGGGTGAGCTTGCGATGGGTATTTTGCTGCGCAGCCGGGCGGCCGCTGCTGCGCAGAACACCGTCGCACGCGACGGCAGCGACGGTTGCAAAGCGCTCGATGTCGCGCGTGAAGACGAGCATCTGTTCACGCAATTCGCGTTGGGATTTTCCGATCGCTTTCCGGACGGCCTCGTCGTCCAACTGCATGGTTTCGACGGCGCGAGACGCTCTACCGCGCGTGCGGAAGAAGCTGCGGCCATAGTGAGCAATGGAACGCCTTCCCCCGGTTTGGATACACTCGATCTTGCGGATTGCCTCAGCCGCGCTCTCGCTCCGCACGCCGTACTATTGTACCCGGCGGAAACGAACGAATTGGGGGCCGAAGACAATGCCCAAGGGAAGGCCCTGCGCAAGGAAGGCGGCGCACGCTTTGCGCACATCGAACTCTCGGCTGATTTGCGCGAAGCAATGATAAGCGATGAGCAGCTTCTCGCTTCCTTTGCCGCGTGCCTCGAGGAAGCTGCGGCATGAATGCGGCGGCCAATATCGATGTGGCACAAGCGCGACCGGTGGAGGTCCCACTGGGCGAGCGCCTCGATCATGGCTTCGCAGACAAGCTGCTGCCGGTCTATGCCGACTTGCGGGAGGAAATTCTCGCTTATGCCGGGGAAAGGGGCGACGCCCGGCCAGCTGCCCGCCATGCGACGGTCCTTGCCGATTTCTGCCTGTTGCAGCGCGACGAGATCGCCCGAATGAGCAGAGCGGAAGAGCGGTTCCAGTCGCGCTTCGCCAGCGCACTCGACACGGCGGAGCAGCGGGCGGCGATCCTCGATTTCGCCCGGGCCCTCGGTTCGCGCGCCCGCCAGATCAGGCGCGACGAACAGGCCACGCGGGACTTCTTCGATGCCGACGCGGTGGTTGAACGCTTCACCAAGCGGCTCGGCGAGCGCGAGCGCGTTCTGGCCTTCGCGCTGGAGCGGTTGGGATGGGTGGCCGGTGAAGCGGTCCGTTACGATCTCGCCCTGACCGAAGGCGAGACGATGACCGAGATTTTCGAGGTCCTCCTCCCCGCCACGCGGAATTGGCATGGCGATGCGCGCATCCGCCGGGCGGCCCATGCCTGCATGCGGCGCATCGCCGAGAACCTGCCACCGAGGACCGGGGGCCTATGGCTTGATGCGGTTCTCAGTGCGACGCGCCGGGCGTGTCTCGATCTTTCCGAAGATGTCTGGACCCAGTGTGAGGCGTTCGACGTCATGTTCGCGCTTTCGCCGCACACCGTGCACTCGCTCGTCGAGCGGCGGCTGGCCGTCGATCTCGACACGAAAGCGCCGGCGCAGCGCGATGGCGAGGTTTTCGTTCGCCGCCACCTCGTTCGGCGGATCGCGGGCCTCCTCCACACCTCGAACCGCTTGCAGAGAGCCTTCGACATTCTTTGCAACGACCCCGACGGCGCCGTGCGGCAGGTGGTGGCCGAATGCCTCCCCATCCTGCCTCCAGGCCGCGCCACGCAGGCTGCCAAAGATCTGCTGCGTGACGAAGACGCCCAGGTTCGCGCCGCTTTCTTCGCTGCGCCCGCCGCCAATCTCGAAGCGCTTAGCGCAAACCTCTATTTGCGGGCCATCGCATCGACCCTGAAGCGCGACGACGACGAATTCGTCCTGCGGATCGCGCTGGAAGCCTGCGCCGACATCGCGCAGCATGCCGCAAGCGATGCGGGCGATGCTCCGGCGGCACTGGTCGGCCAATTGCTGGGCGCGGTCGAAGGGCTTCGGAACCGGAATCCCTCACCGAAGTTATGGCGCTGGAGCGACGAGGTACGTGAGCGCATCTGGTTCTGGACCAATCCCGAGGCGCGCGAGATTCGCCGCAATCTCGCCGAAACGGTTCATCCGATGCGCGAAGGGGCGTTGCGAAGGATCCCGGCGCTGCGCCAATGGCTGGCCGAGGATGAGGACAAGGTCGGCCGGGTGATGGCGGTGCTGGCGCAGCGCGATTTCGGCCTTGCGTTAAAATCGGGCCCGGTGCCGTCGATCCAGCGCGGTGAGTATTTCCGCCGCCGTGCCTGGCGGATGCTGTTCGAGGGCCGGCACAGCGCAACCGACAAGCGCCAAGCGTTCTATCACACCAAGGGTCGCCACTATCACGGCAGCCTGATCGCACCGAGCGCGCGCATGGCCGAACTCGCCCCGACCAAGGTGCCGGGCGAACCGCTGTTCGAAAGCGGCGAGGGGGGCTGGCGCAATTACCTCCCATTGGTCGACCAGGTACTGTCGGCGCTCGACCGCGGCGGCACGACCAAGATCTTCACCAGCGCGGGGATAACCGAGATAAGCGCACCTGCGGGGATTTCCGCCCGGATGAAGGCGTTCTGGAAGGTGACTCGTAGCTTTCCCGAGCTGGCGAGCCTGAGGAATCGCGATCCCGAGGCCTATATCGCCAAGCTCCGCGAACTCGACCTAGATCTGGTCTTCCGGGCGTATCACGACACGGAGGGCACACCGACGCCGCATATCGTCAAGCTCTACAGCGCGGGCGGTGTTTTTGCAGCGCTGCCGATTTTCTGGGACCGCGCATCGGCTTATGTTTCGACGGTTTTTGCCAACAATCTCGTCGAGCTTGGTGTCTTCGTGCTGCTGGCGAGCGCATGGTTTCTCGGACGGCACATATGGCTCGGCTGGCAAGCGCGGCGGCTGCGGGACGGGCTGTCCTTGGTGCTCGGCGGCTGGGGGACACGCGGGAAATCCGGCACGGAGCGGCTGAAGGCCGGCCTCATCAATGCGCTTGGCCCCTCGATCGTCTCCAAGACCACCGGCTGCGAGGCGATGTTCCTGCTCGGCAATCCCTATGGCGAGCTGACCGAGATGTTCCTGTTCCGCCCATACGACAAGGCAACGATCTGGGAGCAGTTCAACCTGCTCAAGACTTCGCGCGGGCTGAAGGCGCGCGTGTTCCTGTGGGAATGCATGGGGCTCAACCCCTCCTATGTCCGCATACTGCAGCAGGACTGGATGCGCGACGATATCGGGACCATCACCAATACCTACCCCGACCACGAAGACGTACAGGGCCCCGCCGGCCGAAATATTCCCGAGGTCATGTGCGAGTTCATCCCGCACAATTCGACGCTGCTGACGACCGAGGAGGAAATGCTGCCGATCCTGGCCGAAGGGGCGGCCAGGGCGAGCACGCGCATGCGCTCGGTCGGGTGGAAAGAGGCCGGGCTGATCCACAAGAACCTGCTCGACCGGTTCCCCTATGAAGAGCACCCGTTCAACATCGCGTTGGTCACCGCAATGGGCGACGAGCTGTGGCTGGAGCCCGATTTCTGCATCAAGGAAATGTCCGATCGGGTCGTAGCCGACCTTGGCGTGCTCAAGACCTATCCGCGCGCGGAAATCGACGGGCGCAGCTTGCAATTCGTCATGGGCATGTCGGCCAACGAACGCTTCGGCGCGATGGGCAACTGGACCCGCATGGGCTTTGCCGATCACGACCTCGAAAAGGACCCGGAGATCTTCGTGACCACCGTGGTCAACAACCGCGCCGACCGCGTGCCGCGCAGCCGGGTCTTCGCGCGCATGCTGGTGCGCGATGTGGCAGCCGACCGGCACTTCCTGATCGGCAGCAATATCGAGGGGCTGCTCGGCTTCATCGAGGAGGAGTGGGCGGAATATGCGGCGTCGCTGAGCCTCGTTGCCAAGGATGTCGAGCCGCTGGAGCAATTGCGTGCGCTGGCCCGCCATCAGCGCATCCCGCTCAGCCAGGACGCACTCGATGGCCTGCTGACGGCGATGCTTGCCCCACAAGCGCACAAGCTGGCGCCGGAGGACGCGCTTGCAGCTGCGAAGGACGGCAAACTGGGCGAAGCTCTGGCGAACGTAGACCACGCCGAGGCTATTCTCGCGCACTATGAAGCGGTTGCAGAGTTGCACCGTGAATACCTTGCAATCGAGCAGGCCGTGGCGGGCGGCGGCGATCCGGCATCGCAGGATCAGGCGCTGAGAGCTCTGTTACACAAGGCCTTTCACGCAAAGCTGGTCCCGGTGCGCGACTATTACATGAAAGGCGAGGCGATCGTTCGTCTGGTAGCCGCAAACACGCCGCCCGGTCTACTTAATCGCATCATGGGCATGCAGAACATCAAGGGCACCGGGCTCGATTGGGTCTATCGCTGGCAGGCATGGGAGGCGGCCTGGAAAGCGTGCCAGCAATTGCGTGAGGAAGACCCGGCTACGGTCGAGCGCGGCTATCGCATGCTCGCCAGCTTCCACGAATTCGGCGTCCTGAGTGAGGCGGAACTGCGCGCCCTGCTGGCCGAATTGCGCGAACAGGGCATGCAGGCTGCGCTCTCCGCCGCGCAATGCGATGTACTCGAAGCGCGCTTGAACGAGCAGATGGAGAAACTGTCCGGCCTGTCGATCGAAACCGGCGGCGGGGAGGGGGCGTCCGGCGGCCAGCTGGCGAAGATCGGTTCCAGCCTTGTCACGACGGTGGAGGCATTCATCGATGCGGGCGATGCGGTGCGCCGGCGCAAGGCTTCCGATCGCATTTACGCCTCGCTGATCGCCGAGCAGATCTCTAACCAGCGCGCCGCGTCGGAGCTGAAGGAGCTGACGTCACGACAAAAGGGTGGCTGGCTCGCCAAGTCGATAAAGGCACGGCGGGAGCGCCGGGCGGCCTAAGCCATATCCGAAATGATGGTGCGAGGATGGGGCGGGCCGCTCGAGTAATTGCTGTCAGCGGAGCTCATCCGCCAACTCGAGGTCCTGCCGCTACAGTCAGAAGCGGTAACCGACCACCAGGCCGAACCGCGCGCCATCCATATCGTAGCGGGAGTCGTTCGAGCCCCTGAAGCGGTATTCGGCGCTGGCGCGGGCATAGGGGCCGCGGTTCCAGTGGCCGTAGGACAGGTCGACTGCCGTTGCGACGTAGCTGTCTTCGCGCAAGGCCCGATCGGGATCTCCCCGCGCGATACGGCCGGCGTAATCCCATTCGCGATATTCGATCGATGGGCGTACCCTCAGCATCCGAGTAACCGGATGGCTGTACTTCAAACGCACCACGCGCCGATCGTAGCTGCGGCGTTCCTCGTCATCGCTGGTCATTTCCTCCACACGCGCTTCGATGCGAAGCCAGTGGTAGGAACCGAGCCGCCGATTGTATTGGGCAGCGACCCGATAGCCTTCGCCGGTTCCGGCACGCGTCGTGTCATATTCGCGCTGGCGATAATCGGCTTCGACGCGCACACGGTCGTTGCCTTTCGACCATTCCACTTGGGCTGCGACGGAGGTCTGGTCTGCGCTGAACGCCTCCAGGACAGCGATATTTTCGATCCTGCGCGCGCGGAGCTGGACCGTCACCGTCTCCGATACTTCGTGTTCGACGCTCGCCGAAACGCCGTAGCTGGTCAGCGTGTCGCGGTTGAGGCCTTCATAGTCGAAGACCCCCGCATCCACCTCGATCCGTGCTGTCGTGCGCGGACTCAGGCTCCAGTCGAGTGCCAGATCGCCGCGAATGCCGTAGCCCGAGCTGTCGAATTCGTCGCCGTCTTCGATCATTATGTCCGATTGGATCCCGATTGCTTCGACCCGCGCCTCGACCTCCACGGGATCTCCGTTCTGGGCGATGGCGGGTGCGGCGATCAGCGCGAGCGCTGCGAAAAACAGCAAGCCGGTTGCGTGGCGGAGATGCTGAAGCAATATGGCGCGCGTCATTTAGATCTCTGCCTTCAAAGCACTTTTTGCATTCTCGAGGACAGGTTTCACATCCTCGCCCGCAAAGAACGCAGCAAGCAGCGCCGCTTCCTGGTTGCGCGCCACCTCGCCCAACCGGCGCTGACCGAAGGAGCCTGCAGTGCCGGCAAGCTGGTGCAGCAAATTGCGCAATTCCATGATCAGGGCCTCGTCGATGTCGGAGCGGTCGAGCGCACCGTCGATCTGCCGGAGCAGGCCGAGCGTACGGTCGTCGAAGCGCAATTTCAGCGCTTCGAGAGCGGCGCTGCGCTTGCGCTGCGGAGTATTGCTCGTGCGGTGCCCCCAGGCCCTCAGCGTGGCGCGGAGATCGTCCAGCGCGATGGGCTTTTCCAAATAAGCCTGCATGCCCGCTCCGCGGTAGGTGCGCACTTCGTCGAGATCGGTGGCGGCCGTGACGGCGATGATCGGCAGGTATTCTGCGTCGTAGCCTTGCGCGCGCAGTCGCTTGGCGGTCTCGACCCCGTCGAGGATCGGCATATTCACGTCGAGCAGCAGCATCGAGTAAGGCTTGGCAGCATTTTCCGCCGCCTTGATCATGACGATCGCCTCTACGCCGTTGACCGCGTGATCCATCTGTACGGAAAGGTGGCGGGTCATCGCCATGAGCACATCGGCGCTGATTTGCGTGTCTTCGGCGAGCAATACACGCAGCGCAGTGGAGGTCCCGTCGGGGGACTCGCCCTTCGACACGCGTTTGTCGGTCCAGCTGGCGGATTTCGGCTCGTACACGCCGCCGCTATCGCAGGATATGGTTAAACGAGCGCTAACGGTGAACGCGTAGCGCTGACTTGCGGTTCAGCCCGCTTTCATGCGCTCCAGCTGTGCCGCCATCTGCTCCCACACCTTGTTCACTGCTTTCAGCGGACGCACCATGACCTTGAAATCGACGATCTTCCCCTCGTCGTCGAAGCGGATGAGATCTATGCCGTTGATGTGGATGCCGTCCATCTCGGTCGTGAATTCGAGCATCGCATTGTCGCCGTCGACCAGCTCCCGAACATATTCGAAGCTGTCGTTGCCAAGCGTTTCGCCTGCGGCCGAGAGATAGGCGACCACGATCGTCTGCCCGCGTTGCGGCGTATGCACGACGGGGGAGTGGAATACGGCGTCCTTGTGGATCATTGCGGCGAGTTCTTCGGGCTTGCTGCCACCCTCGATCACGCGATGCCAATTTCCCAGACCGGTTCTTGCGGAACTCATTGTGTCCTCCTGAAGCTATCGGCCCGGGCTGCGTGCCAGTGCCGCGCATAGGCAGTGGAATCGGGATCCTCGAGCAGTTCTCCCGGCTCGAGAAAGGTGTAGATCCGGTCGATGGCATCGGAGCGCGCTCCGTTCAAGCGCTCGCGCATGTCCTGCGGCGTGATCTCCCACGGGCTGGACAGCCCCATCGCGACCACGATTTCCCGCAGCGAATGGAGGGTCTGCTTCTGGAAGCGGGCGACGCGCGGCCCTTTGTCTTCGACCACTAGGCCGCGCTGACGCCAGGCTTCCTGCGTCGCTACTCCCGTGGGGCAAGTCCCCTTGTGGCAGTTCATCGATTGCACGCAGCCGAGCGCGAACATGAAGGGGCGCGCGGCATTGCACCAATCGGCGCCCAGCGCGAAGGCCTTGGCCATCTGCGCGCCCGAATGGATTTTGCCCGAGGCGGCGATCTTCACCTTCGATCTGAGGTTCAGGCCGACCAGCATGTTGCGGACCATGATTTGCCCTTCGCGCAAGGGCATTCCTACGGAATTGGACAATTCGAGCGGGGCAGCCCCAGTCCCGCCCTCCGCGCCGTCGATGGTGATGAAATCGGGGTGCAGGCCGGTTTCGAGCATCGCCTTGCCCATGGCGAAAAGCTCGTGCGGCTGGCCGACGCACAGCTTGATGCCGACGGGTTTGCCGCCCGACAACTCGCGCAGTTCCGCGACGAATTCGAGCATTTCGATGGGCGTGGAAAAGGCGGGATGCGCGGCGGGAGAGGTGACCGTGACCCCGGCGGGAACGCCGCGAGCTTCGGCGATTTCCGGCGTGACCTTGGCAGCGGGAAGCACGCCGCCGTGCCCCGGCTTCGCGCCCTGGCTCAATTTGAGCTCAATCATCTTGACCTGTTCGTCGGCAGCGCGCTCGCGAAATTGTTCGGGATCGAAATTGCCGTCCGACTTTCGTGCCCCGAAATATCCGCTGCCCAACTCCCAGACCAGGTCGCCCCCGTGGGAACGGTGATATTTGCTGATCGAACCTTCGCCGGTGTTATGCGCAAAATCGCCCAGCGCCGCCCCGGCATTGAGCGCTTCGATGGCCTTGGCGGAAAGAGACCCGAAGCTCATCGCCGAAATATTCAGCATTGCGGTCGAGTAGGGCTTGGCGCAAGTCTGTTCGCCGACCGTAAGCCGCCAGAATTCCGGTGCATCGGCTTTGGGCGCGATCGAGTGGCTCAGCCATTCGTATTCGTCCGAATAGACGTCGTACTCCGTGCCCATGGGGTGCGAGTCGAGATCGCCCTTGGCGCGCGCATAGACGAGAGCGCGGGCCTGATGGCTGAAGGGCCGTCCTTCGAGATCGCTTTCGACGATATAGGCTTGGGCGAAGGGCCGCAGGTCTTCCATGAGCCAGCGGATACGCGCGACAAGCGGATAATTCCGCCTAAGCGTATGATCGTGCTGGAAAAAATCCCATAGCCCGACGGCGGCGAGCGGAACGAGACCCACCAGCGCCCACCGCGCCGGTTCCCAGAGCCATGCCGCCGCGCACAGCAGCAGGAAAAGCCCCGGGAAGATATAGCGAAACGGAAGGCGCTCCACGCGTCAGCCGAGATGCTCGGCGAAGAACTCCGCCGTGCGGCTGTCCGCGAGCTGTGCCGCCTCTTCCGATCTGCGTTCGCCGAATTCGGTGGCAAAGCCGTGGTCGAGGCCTTCGTAATCGTAGAGCGTGACCTTCGGATGGTCGTCCAGCCCCTCGTGCATGGCCTTCTGCGTATCCTTGTCGACGAAGCCGTCTTCGGTCGGGATGTGCAGCATCAACGGATTTGCGATGGCATGCTTCTCGCCGAGCAAGCCGTCGATTCCGACGCCGTAATAGCCGACCGTCGCATCGACATCGGTGCGGGCCGCGGTCATGTAGGCAAGCCGGCCTCCGAGGCAGTATCCCACCGCCCCGACCTTGGCGACGCCTTCGGTCTCGCGGATGTAATTGATCGTTGCCTCGATGTCGCGGATACCCTGATCCTGGTCGAACTTGCCCATCAGGTCGAGCGCGCGCTGGAATTCGGGCTCGATGTCGGGATCGAGCTCGATGCCCGGTTCAAGGCGCCAGAACAGGTCGGGCGCTACGGCGAGATAGCCGTCTTCGGCCAGCTTGTCGCATTTGCGCCGGATGCCGGCATTGATGCCGAAGATTTCCTGGATGACGAGGATGGCGGCCTTCGCGGTGCCGGAGGGGCGGGCAACGTATCCTTTGAAACTATCGTCGCCGGTAAGGGTGGAAATCTGGACGGTCTCGCTCATGCGTGGCATCTCCTCTGGTGTTTCGGGCTTAGCGCTTGCCTCGACGGCTTGGCAAACCCAGATAGGCGGTACAGCGCCATAACGGAGGAAGCGCCATGAAGGTCCATATCGAAATCGACTGCACCCCCGAAGAGGCGCGGACGTTCATGGGGCTGCCCGATGTGGGGAAGGCCAATGCGGTCTATGTCGACATGATGTCCAAGGCCATGAAGGGCGTCTCCAGCACCGACCAGTTGCAGGAATATGCCAAGCAGCTCGCGCCCATGGGGCAAGCCGGGTTCAAGCTGTTCCAGAGCTTCATGGAAGGCGCCAATTCGGCGCGGACGGTGGCTCCGGGCGACAAACCGGCGAAAGAAGACTGATCTTTCCGAAATTTCGATGCAAGACACGATTTTTGCGCTTTCGAGCGGCGCGCCTCCTGCCGGAATAGCGGTCATACGCATCAGCGGCCCGGGTGCCGGGGCCGCTCTGGAAGCGCTCGTTGGCGACTTACCGGAGCCACGCTTGGCTAGCCTTCGCACCCTTCGCGATCGCGGCGGGCGTGCGCTCGATGAGGCTCTGGTCCTGTGGTTTCCTGCACCGAGGACAGTGACTGGTGAGAATGTTGCGGAACTGCACTGCCATGGCGGGCGCGCTGTAGTCGCGGCCGTTATGGCCGATCTCGCGACGCTGGCGGATCTCCGCGAGGCGGAGGCTGGCGAATTTACCCGGCGTGCTTTTGCCAATGGGCGCATCGATCTGGCCGAGGCCGAGGGGCTGGGCGATTTACTTGCAGCTGAAACCGAATGGCAAAGGCGCGGAGCCATGTCGGCGGCTGGAGGCGGACTCTCCCGCCGTATCGAGGAGTGGCGGACGCGGCTGCTCGGCCTTTCGGCCCAAGTGGAAGCCGCGATCGACTTTTCTGATGAGGACGATGTGGAAGCGCTGCCGACCGACTTCGTCGATGAGCTTTCGACGCTGAGGGGTGAGATCGACAACGTCTTGTCGCGCCCCTCGGCGGACCGCCTACGCGATGGCGTGCGGGTCGTGTTCGCGGGGCCGCCGAATGCGGGAAAATCGTCCCTTTTCAACGCCCTGCTGGACGAAGGCGCCGCGATCGTGTCGCCCGTGGCCGGAACGACCCGTGACGTCATCGAACGCCCCGTAGCGATTGGCGGGATCCCATTCGTCTTCGTCGACACCGCCGGGCTTCGCGAAGAGGGTGCCGGTGAGATCGAGGCGATCGGTATCGATCGTGCGCAAAGGGAGGTGGAGAAGGCCGACATCGTGCTTTGGCTTGGTCCTCCGGCTGACTGTCCGGCTGGCGGAATCCAGATCGCCCCCAAGGCGGATTTGGCTGATGCCGGAGACGAGGGCCATGCAGTCTCGGCTGTTACCGGTTTGGGCCTTGATGATTTGGGGCGGCTGCTGGTAGACAGGGCCAAAGACCTTCTTCCCCCGCCGGATCGCATCGCCTTCAACCGGCGTCAGAAGGGATTGGCCGCCACGTGCGGCGAGCATCTCGCTGCGGCGTGCCGGGTGACCGACACGTTGGTGATTGCGGAAGAGCTGCGATTGGCGCGCGTGGCGCTCGATTCTATGTCGGGCCGGAATTCGACAGAAGACATGCTCGATGCGCTATTCGGGCGCTTCTGTATCGGAAAATAACTCCGTCGATCCTGTGAGCTAAGTCAGTGTTCCACGTGAAACACTGCGCCTTTGACCCGCCAGAACGACCACGATAAAGGGTCGGCATGCACCATTACGATGTCCTGATTGTCGGCGGCGGTCATGCCGGTGTCGAGGCGGCTTGCGCGGCCGCGCGGATGGGGGCGTGTGTCGGATTGGTCACTTTCGATCTTGCGGCAATCGGCGCGATGAGTTGCAATCCGGCGATCGGGGGCCTCGGCAAGGGTCACCTCGTGCGCGAGGTGGATGCGCTCGACGGCGTACTCGGTCGAGCGGCGGATGCTGGCGCTATCCATTATCGTATGCTCAACCGCTCCAAGGGCAGCGCGGTTTGGGGTCCGCGGGTTCAGGCCGACCGTCGGCTGTTCAAGGCGGAAGTGCAGCGTCTGATCGCCCTCGAGCCGAAACTCGAATGCATTGAGGGTGAGGCGGCGGCACTGCTTCTTGAGGGGGGCAGGGTCACGGGGCTTGAATTGGCTGACGGTACGCTCCTGCGTGCGCGCGCGGTGGTTCTCTGCACGGGCACATTCCTCGGAGGAGTGCTGTTTCGCGGCGAGGAGCGTTTCGAAGGGGGTAGGGTAGGCGAAAACGCTGCTCGGCGTCTCGCAGAGCAGCTTAGGGGCGCCGACTTGCCGATGGGTCGCCTGAAGACCGGCACGCCGCCGCGTCTCGACGGGCGGACGATCGACTGGGCTGTGCTTGAAGAACAGCCTTCGGACGGCGAAGCCTGGACGATGTCATCCCTCACCAAGACGCGTCGTAATCCGCAAATTTTCTGTGCCGTTACGCGCACGAACACCCGCGCACACGACATTATTCGCGCAAATCTGGACCGGTCTCCGCTGTTTTCCGGCGCGATCGGGGCGGCGGGGCCGCGATATTGTCCGTCTATCGAGGACAAGATCCACCGGTTCGGTGACCGGGAAGGACATCAGGTTTTCCTCGAGCCCGAGGGCCTCGACACGCATCTGGTCTACCCGAACGGCATATCTACCTCGCTACCGACCGACGTTCAGGTCGATTTCCTCCGCGAGATGCTCGGGCTGGGTCGTGTAGAGGTGGAGGTGCCGGGATATGCCGTCGAGTACGACCATATTGACCCGCGCGCTCTGAAAGCGTCGCTCGAACTGCATGCCATTCCGGGCCTTTACTGCGCCGGTCAGATCAATGGCACGACAGGGTATGAAGAGGCGGCCGCTCAGGGCCTGGTCGCGGGCATGCACGCTGCGGCCGAAGCGGTTGGCAAGGAGCCCGTCGCGCTTGACCGGGCGAATTCCTATATAGCCGTCATGATCGACGACCTGACGCTGCACGGCATTACCGAGCCCTACCGGATGCTGACAGCACGTGCGGAGTACCGCCTGCGACTACGGGCAAGCAATGCCGACAGTCGCCTGACCCCGCTGGCAATCGAAGCCGGCCTTGTCGGCAAAGAGCGGACAGCATGGTTCGATGCCCGGACTGAGCGTAAGGAGCGCTACGAAGCGCTATTTTCTGCAAGCATCCACTCGAAGAACCTCGCCGACGCGGGGCTCCACGTGAAACGCGATGCCGGAATCAAGTCGCTAGCCGATTGGCTCGGGACGGGTAACGTCACGCTCCGCAACGCGGGGACACTATATCCGGACCTCGATCCTTTCGATGAGCTCGCAGTCGAGATGGCCGAGGACGCGTTTTACGCGCCCTATCTGGCGCGACAGGACGCGGAACTTTCAGAGCTCCGCACCAGCGAGTCTCTTCGCCTTTCGCGCAATTTTCCCTATTCGGAAGTCCCTGGCCTTTCCAACGAGATGATTGAGCGCCTTTCAGCTTCCCGGCCGGAAAGCATGGCTGCTGCTTCCCGCGTTCAGGGAGTGACCCCTGCCGCACTTGCCGCCCTGCTGGTCCATGCCAAGCGTATCGGGCGGATCGCCGCGTGATCGCGACTGAAGAAGAAGCGCGGGAATTCGTATCGCAGCAATGTTCGGGCGAATCGCTGAAGCGTCTGGATCAGTTAGTCAGTGCGCTCAAAGAAGAAAATTCGCGGCAGAACCTGGTCGCCAAAAGTTCAATAGAGCAGATCTGGCTTCGCCACATTGCAGACTCCGCTCAGTTGTTGCGCTGGGTTTCCGAGCCGCGAGGTATCTGGATGGATCTCGGCGCGGGTGCGGGCTTCCCTGGTTTGGTAATTGCGGTAATGCGCCCGCAACAGTCTGTAACTCTGGTCGAACCCCGCAAACGAAGGATCGAGTGGCTCCAGCGAGTGGCGCACGATTTGAGTCTCGACAATTGCCGCGTCCAGGGCCGACGCCTCGAACATGTCGACGAACTGAACGCTGGAGTAATCTCGGCGCGAGCCTTCGCACCGCTCGACCGCTTGCTGCGATTATCCGCACGCTTCTCCACAAGCAGTACGCAATGGGTGTTGCCCAAAGGCCGGTCTGCAGAGCAAGAAGTACAGGCATTGCCGAGACGGTATCGACGAATGTTCCACGTGGAACAATCGTTGACGGACACCGAGGCCGGCATCATCGTCGGCAAGGGTAAGTGGAAGGGTTCGACATGATCACCATCGCGATTGCCAACCAGAAGGGTGGAGTTGGCAAGACAACGACGGCGATCAACATCGCCACTGCAATGGCTGCGACCGGGTGGAAGACTTTGCTGGTCGATCTCGATCCGCAAGGGAATGCCTCCACGGGTCTCGGCATCGATGCCGCATCGCGCGAAAACAGCAGTTATGATCTGCTGCTCGATCAGGCGACCCTTGGCGAATGCGCTCTAGAAACCGAGATACCAAATCTCGAGATCGTGCCGGCCACACAGGACCTTTCGGGGGCGGAAGTCGAGCTCGTGTCGGTCGAAGATCGGACCCATCGACTCAAAAACGCATTGAACCATCCCGCTGCCGTTTACGATGTGTGTTTCGTGGACTGTCCGCCATCGCTCGGACTGTTGACGCTGAACGCATTGTGCGCGGCCGACACGCTGATGGTCCCGCTGCAATGCGAGTTTTTCGCCCTCGAGGGGCTGAGCCAACTCCTTCAGACGGTCGAGCGCGTGCAGCAAGGCTTCAACGCCGACCTCGGCATCGTCGGCGTGGTGCTCACCATGTTCGATCGCCGCAATCGGCTGACTGATCAGGTTGCCGACGATGTGCGTGATTGCCTTGGCCCGTTGGTGTTCGAGAACGTCATTCCGCGAAACGTTCGCCTTTCGGAAGCGCCGAGCCACGGCTTGCCGGCTCTCGTTTACGATCATCAATGCCCAGGAAGCCGCGCCTATATCGGCTTGGCCCGCGAACTGATCGGGCGGTTGCCCGAAACAAGGAAAGCCGCATGAGCGACAGTACGCAAACATCACGCCCGATCGACCGCAAGAAGAAACTCGGCAAGGGCCTGAACGCCCTGCTCGGCGAAACGCGCCGGGAAGAGCCGCTGGTTAAGCGTGAAATCACAGGCGAACTTGCACCCGATGCTTCGCCGGCTCTGGTCCAGCCAGTGGATGGTGAGGGTCTCGCGTCGATTCCGGTCGCCGATATCGAGCCCCTGCCGGGCCAGCCCCGTACCCACTTCCGCGAAGAAGCGTTGGACGAACTCGCATCCTCGATCGCTTCGCGTGGGGTGATCCAGCCGATCATCGTGCGGCCGCTAGGGTCGGGACGCTACCAGCTCGTCGCCGGGGAGCGCCGCTGGCGCGCCGCGCAGCGCGCTCGCTTGCATGAAATTCCGGCAATTGTACGCAAGCTGGACCAGCGCGAAATCATGGCGCTGGCGCTGATCGAGAACCTGCAGCGCGAGGATCTCAACCCCATCGAAGAAGCGCGAGCCTACCAGAAGCTAGCCGATACCGAGGGTATGACCCAGGCAGAGATCGCCAAGCTGGTCGACAAATCGCGCAGCCACGTCGCGAATTTCCAGCGGCTATTGGCGCTTCCTGACGACGTCCTTGCGCTGGTCGCGGAGGGCAGTTTGTCGATGGGCCATGCCCGCGCCTTGATCGGCAATGACGACGCTTCCGATCTCGCGCGCCGCGCGGTCGCGGAAAAGCTATCTGTGCGAGACGTAGAAAAGCTTGCCCGCGATCCTGCGAAGGCTGCCCCCCGCAAAAAAGCGTCGAAGGGCGTCGCCGCCGGGTCGGGCGATGCCGATATCGAGGCCGTTCAGGGCCATCTCGAAGAATTCCTCGGCATGCAGGTGCGGATCAGGACGGAGGACACCCCGAATACGGGCACCGTCACCATTCGCTATCGCACGCTGGACCAACTGGACTTGATCTGCCAGCGGCTTACGGGCGGGGATATATAGTTATTTCAGATACTTGAGAAAATCGCGCCGCGTGACTTCTAGTCGCTGGCGCGAACCGGCGTCCCATCTCTGTATCGCGCCTGCTGCATCTGCATGACGGTCACCGGCACCAGCATGTAATCGCCCGTGGGCGAGGCGCTGTTCCGCAGTCCGCCGCTTCGGGCGCTGGCCATATAGTTGTCGAGATATGTCTCGCACCGCCGCGTTGCGGCGTTTGCCCGCTCCGGATCATACTCGATCTCTCCGTAATCGTAATACTCCTCCGTATTGTCGGTATAGCCACGCTGCGGGGCAAGCCGACGGGAGCATTGCTGCAACCACGCCGCGCGATCGAACTGTACGACCCGCCCGCCAAGCGGCAGGCGTGGCTCTTGGCCGGCGCGATAGACATAGGTTCGTCCTGCGCCGCTGCGACCAGCAGGAGCTGGCATCGGGGTAACGGTCGAACCGATCGCGCCGCTCGCCACCGGAGGCGCATCGGTGTAAGTCACAGGGTCTTGCACTGCACTATCCTGCGCGAAGTCTGCTCCGGCAGCGGTGGTGCCGATCATGCCGGTGCGGTCTGGGTCCACTGTGCGGAGCGGGTGAAGGATCGGTCGTTCGACGAATGTGGGGGCGGTGCCGTCCTGCCGCGCGTCAATGGCTCGCTGTGCACCCCATTCCTCGGTAGGCTCGAGGACAATCGGGGGCTCGACTTCTTCGTCAATAACTTGCTCCGGCAATGGCTCCGCATATTCATATCCGCCGAGTTCATACTCAAGCGTCTCTTGGGCGAATGTCGCCCCAGGAAGCATTGCGATCCCGCTCGTCAGTGCGATGATGGTGCGCATTGTCATGGTCCAGCTGTCCGATCGGCACCTCCGCTCGACGGAGTTGCAGAAAGAATAGCTCTTGCTCCACCCGATGCCACAGCGCTCCCTAACTTGTGCCGTCGTGGGCCGATCCTGACTAAATCCGCTCGGCTATAACGTCGGCCAACTTTTCGATTCCGTGCAAATCCTGTTCATCGAAGCGCGCCTTTTGCGGGCTGTCTAGATCGATGACGGCAATCACCGCCCCATTGCGCACGACCGGAACCACAAGCTCCGAATTCGTGTCCGAATCGCACGCGATATGGCCGGGAAAGGCGTGAACGTCCTCGATCAATTGCGATGCTGCATCCTTGGCCGCCACGCCGCACACGCCCTTGCCGAGCGGAATGCGGATACAGGCCGGGCGCCCCATAAACGGGCCAAGTACGAGTTCGCTATCGATCATGCGGTAAAAACCGGCCCAGTTGAGGTCCGGCAGGAAATCCCACAGTAGCGCTGCGACGTTCGCCATATTCGCCACGCCATCGGGTTCGCCTGCAGTCAAAGCGTCGGCTGCCTCGCGTAACTGGCGATAGGCTTCGGGTTTCGGACAATCGGGGGCGGGGCGGAAATCGAACATGGGCGTGATCTAATGCGCACCAAGCGAAGGGCAAGCCCATTGCCGCGTCCGCTAGCCTCGCCTATTCGCTATGGCCATGAGCCTCGCCAAGAAACTGGGCATCGCCCTCGTCGTCATCCTCATCATCCTCGCTGCGGCATTCTGGTTCCTGACCCGCGGCGACACCGCGAGTGTTCCTTGGGAAGAGGTGGTCGGTACCGATCCCACGCTGGAAGAGCCGAACGCCGAGGGAATTCCCACAGTCGCCATTGCCGAACCGGTCGGCTGGGCTGCCGACGAAGTACCGGTCGCTGCCGAAGGCCTCGCCGTCATGCGCTTTGCCGACGGGCTCGAGCACCCGCGCACCCTCCAGGCGCTGCCGAATGGAGATATCCTCGTTTCGCTGACGCGCGCGCCGGCCAAGGAGGACGATGGCGGGATAACGGCCTGGATTGCAGGTCTGTTGATGGATCGCGCAGGCGCAGGTGGCGAGTCGCCCAATCAGGTCGTCTTGCTTCGCGATGCCGATGGGGATGGCCGTGCCGAAGTGCGCCAAGTGCTGCTCGACGGTCTGGACTCGCCCTCAGGCCTCGCATGGCATGACGGCACGCTCTATGTCGCCAATCACGACGAAGTGCTTGCCTACCCCTACGAACTGGGCGCCGCCATGGTGTCGGGCGAACCCCGCAAGATCACCGATCTGGCCGCTGCCGGCGGGCACTGGATGCGCAATCTCGCGATCAACGAGGAGGGCACGAAGCTCTATGTCGCGGTCGGATCGGATACCAACATCGCGGACAAAGGCATGGAAGCCGAGGAAGGGCGCGCGCTGATCTGGGAGGTCGATCTCGAAAGCGGTCGGCGTCGGATTTTCGGCGGGGGTTTGCGAAATCCCAACGGTCTCGACTTCAATCCATGGTCCGGCGAGCTTTGGACCACGGTCAACGAGCGCGACATGCTCGGCTCCGACCTGGTGCCGGACTATCTCACCAATGTCCCCGTCGGCGCGCAATATGGCTGGCCATGGGTCTATTGGGGCGACAATTTCGACCGCCGCGTCGACTATCCGATCCCGGCCTACATCAACTACGTGCGCACGCCCGAATATGCGCTCGGCCCGCACGTCGCGGCGCTGGGGTTCGTGTTCAGTGCGGAGGGCGCCCAGATGGGCGAGGACTTCTCGAGCGGCGCTTTCGTCGCGCGGCATGGCTCGTGGAACCGCAAGCCGCCATCCGGTTACGACGTGGTCTATGTCGCCTTCGACGAACGCGGTAACCCGACCGGTAAGCCGATTCCGGTGCTGACCGGGTTTCTCCAGGACGATGGCACGACGCGCGGACGCCCGACCTGGGTCGAATGGGCCGGCGATGGTGCGCTGCTGGTCAGCGACGATACCGCCGGCATCATCTGGCGCGTCATTGCACCCCGAGGAACCCGGCAGGGCGCGATCGAGCAGGTCACGGGCAATCGCTTGCCGCCGCAGCGCAATTTGCGCGGGCAGGAAGCGACCTTCGGTGAAGACGACTACGCCCGGAGCGTGACTGCCGAGTAGGTCGCGCGGCGCGACTTCTCAGCCAAGGAGTTGCGCAGTCTCCAATTCGTAGAGGCCGATCGACCCGGCAGTCGCTGCAGCTTTCAAGCCTGCGGCTTCCGGTGCGATGCGGTCGAGGAAAAACCGAACGGTCGATTTCTTCGTGGCGGCCAGTGCAGGTGAGGCGCCTGCTTCGACGGCGCGCAATTGGCGCAGCAACTGCCAACCAGCGACAGCGACCGAGAGCATCGTGCAGAAGGGCACCGACCCGGACAGCCGATCTTCAAGGCTGGCTTCCTCGCGCATCCAGCGCGCAACCGCCGCACAATCTCCGGCGAGGGCGAAGAGCGCGGGCTGGTCGGCACAATCGCGGGCAATCTCTTCGGTCAGCCCGATAACAGCCTGCCCGTCGTCCATGCCTAGCTTGCGGGTAACGAGGTCGGCCGCCTGGATGCCGTTGGTGCCTTCGTAGATCGGGGCGATACGCGAGTCGCGCCAGTGCTGGGCTGCGCCGGTTTCTTCCACGAAGCCCATGCCGCCATGCACCTGCACGCCAAGGCTGGCGATTTCGATCCCGATATCGGTGCCCCAAGCCTTGATCAGCGGGGTGAGGACTTCGCCGCGCATCTTGGCGGCCTCGTCGCCCAACACGCCGCGATCGACTTGCCCGGCGGTGTAGTAGAGCAGGGCGCGTGCGCCCTCGGTCAGCGATTTCATCCGCAGCAGCATGCGACGCACGTCGGGGTGCTCGACGATGGCGACAGGCGCGCGATCGGGCGATCCGGCGCGGGCGGACTGGATGCGCTCCTTCGCGTAATCCAGCGCCTGCTGCGTCGCTCGCTCGCCGATCTGCACGCCCTGGTTGCCGACATTGATGCGCGCATTGTTCATCATCGTGAACATGGCCGCCAAGCCGCGGTTTTCCGCGCCGAGGAGTTCTCCGATGCACTCGTCATTGTCGCCATAGCTCATCACGCAGGTCGGGGAGGCATTGATGCCGAGCTTGTGCTCGATGCTGACGCATCGAACATCGTTGCGGGCACCCGGCGTCCCATCCGGTTTCACATGATACTTTGGCACGATGAAGAGCGAGATGCCGCGGCTGCCCTCCGGCGCATCGGGCAAGCGCGCGAGCACAAGATGGATGATATTCTTCGAAAGCTCGTGCTCGCCCCAGGTTATGTAGATCTTCTGGCCCTTGATGAGGTACTTCCCGGCGTGCTCGCCGTCCTCGATCGGCGTTGCCGTTGTGCGCAGAGCACCCACGTCGGACCCGGCCTGCGGCTCGGTGAGGTTCATCGTTCCCGACCATTCGCCGCTGACCAGCTTTGGCAGGTACTTCCCCTGCATTTCGGGCGAACCGTGATGCTCCAGCGCCTCGATCGCGCCGACACTCAGCATCGGGAGCAGGTTGAACGCCATATTCGCCGTGCCGAGATTCTCGAGCACATTGCAGGACAGGGTGAAGGGCAGGCCCTGGCCGCCGAAGTCGAACGGACCGGCGATCGCGTTCCAGCCCTGCTCGACATAGGCCTCGTAAGCTTCGGCGAACCCGTCGGGCAGGCGGACCACGCCGTTCTCAAGCTTCGCCCCCTCGAGATCGCCGACGCGGTTGAGCGGCGCCCATTCGCCAGCGGCAAATTGCCCGATGCCTTCGACGATGGCCTCGACCATGTCGGGCTCGGCCGCGGCAAATTTCTCGCTCTGCGCGAGCTCTTCGATCCCGGCATTCACGCGGATGGCGAGCAGCTGGTCCTGGGTGGCGGCGGTATAGGTCACGTGGCTTCCCTCTTGGCTTTCCTGACGCCCAGATATAGCGCGCGGGCATGGTCGGCAAATACGTTACGGAAACGATACTGGCAGATGCGGAAGGAATCGCGCGCGCGGCGCAGGTTCTGCGCGATGGCGGGCTTGTCGCCGTGCCGACGGAGACGGTCCACGGCCTTGCAGCACGCGCAGATAGCGATGAGGCAGTGGCGCGCATTTACGAGGCGAAGGGGCGACCGAGCTTCAACCCGCTGATCGTGCATGTCCGGGATATGGACCAGGCGCGGGAGTTGGCGGAATTCGGCGAAGAAGCCACCCAGCTAGCCTCGGAGCACTGGCCCGGCCCGCTCACCATTGTCCTTCCCCGTCGGGGCAAGGCCGCACTCGCCGATGCCGTGTCGGCGGGATTGGCGACCGTGGCCCTGCGGTGTCCGGCCCATCCGGTTATGCGGGCGGTGCTTGCACAGTGCGACTTTCCGCTCGCTGCGCCGTCGGCCAATCGAAGCGGTTTCATCAGCCCCACAACGACTGCGCATGTCCTCGCATCGTTGGACGGGAGGATCGACGCGGTCCTCGACGGCGGACCATGCGAAGCAGGGGTGGAATCGACGATTGTCGCTGTGCGTGATGATGGCCGGCTCGACGTTTTACGGCCCGGTCCGATTGAGATGGGGGCTTTATCAAGCGACGGGAATATCGAGGCACCCGGTCAGCTCGCCAGCCACTACGCGCCCGGCAAGCCCGTGCGCCTCAATGCGACGGAAGTCGCGCCAGACGACTTTATGATCGGATTCGGCGCAATGAGCGGAGACTGCACGCTCTCCGCAAGCGGCAGCCTCAAAGAAGCAGCCGCGCGCCTCTATGCCTGCCTGCACGAAGGGGCGCGTTCGGGGAAACCTCGCATCGCAGTTGCGCCAATCCCTGATGAGGGCATCGGTATTGCCATTAACGACCGGCTACGGCGCGCTGCTACCCCGCCGGATTAGCGCTCCGGTTCGACCGGAATCGTCGGGATGATCTGCTGCATCTCTGCATAGGTGTCGCGGGCCTCGTTACAGGCGCGGCGGCTTCCGTCGGTGCAATCGTCCATCTGGCGGTTGTACTCACGCTCCAGCTGCGCGAGCCGTTCTTCGCGCTTGCGGATTTCGCGCCCGCGGTTCTCGTCGGCTTCGGACTGGCTGGTCGTGGCAAGGTCGACGCCCTTGCTGACGACCTTCACCGGGGCCGTTACGACATCGTAAGCGGTTTTGGCGAGGCAACCTTGTACCAGCACGCAGCCAGGCAAGAGAGCAATGAGGGCTAGGCGACGCATGGAAAATTCCTTTCGCTGCGCCGCCTAGCGGGTTTTGCTGTAACCGTCGATGAACTCAGGCGTCAGGAGCTTCCGGCGCGCTGGGAGCCTCGGGGCCTTCGGGGGCTTCTGGAGGAAGCGGGGCGTCCGGTGCCTCGCTCGCATCACGTGTCGGCCGCTCGCTGCGCGGCATTGCGGCAGTTCAGCGAGCCGGAGCCCATGGAACTGACATCGCAGTCGGCGCTGCCGTTCACCGTGATGTCGCCCGATCCCGCAATCGACGCGTCGACCTTGCCGTCGGAGCTCAGTTCCGCATCACCCGAACCAACGACGGATACGTCCGCCCGATCGACTTGCAGGCCGCCCAGGCGCGCATCGCCCGATCCGGCGATGGTCAGCTCCAGCCGCTCCGCCCGGCCGTTTGCTTCAAGGTCGCCCGATCCGGCAATCTTCACTTCGAAACGTTCGGCGTCGACTTCGTCGATCGCGATGCGACCTGAACCGCCAATCTTGACATCCACGCGCCCGTCCATGCGATCGGCGCGGATATCACCCGATCCAGCCAGCACCAGGCTCGTCAATCCGGGCAGGGTGACGCGAACCGTGGCCTTGCCCTTGTCGCTCCAGCTATCCTTCTCGCGGTGCACGGCGAGCGATTCGTCGCTGAGCGCGAACCGGAGGGCATCGACGGCAGAATCATCGCCCGACACGTCGATATCGAAACTGTCGCCGCGGGTCACGATTACCTCGTCCGAGCCGGCGAGCACCAGCTCCGTCGGGGCCGCGCCGGTCATGTCGAGTTCCGCCAACGGCACGCCTTCCGTATCGCCGAACTGGATGTTCATCCCGTCGCACCCGGCCACCAGGGCTGCGCCTGCCAGCGCTGCCGCCGGTGCGAGTCGTTTGAAAAAAGTCTGTACCGGCATCGAGCAAATCCTCCTGCTAACCCCCGGACAGTCCGTATTGCCGATATAATACAGCGTGGCGTTATCTTCAACCCGAAGAAAAGGGGCCGCCCCTTGCGGAGCGGCCCCTTGATCGAGCCACGAGGACTGCCTGTCGATCAGGCGTCTTCGGTGTTCTCGTAATATTGCGGCGCGTGTTCACGCAGGACGTCGAGGATTTTCTCGAGTGCGGTGGGCTCGTCGGTCTTTTCCATTGCGGCGAGTTCGCGCGCCAGGCGGCTGGATGCGGCTTCGAAGATCTGGCGCTCCGAATAGCTCTGCTCCGGCTGGTCGTCCGGGCGGAAAAGGTCGCGGGTAACCTCGGCGATCAGGACGATTTCGCCCGAATTGATCTTGGCTTCGTATTCCTGGGCGCGGCGCGACCACATGGTGCGCTTCACCTTGGGCTTGCCCTTGAGGGTTTCCATCGCTTCCTTGAGCGTCTTGTCGCTCGACAGCTTGCGCATGCCGATCGATTCGACCTTGTTCACCGGGACGCGCAGCGTCATGCGTTCTTTCTCGAAGCGCAGAACATACAGATCGAGCTGCATGCCGGCGATTTCCTCGCTTTGCAGTTCGATCACACGGCCGACACCGTGCTTGGGGTAGACAACGTAATCGCCAACGTCGAAGGCATCAGCCTTGCTTGCCATGCAATCCATCCTTTCGTGGGGCGCAGCCGGGGTGGGGGACAACGTCGACAGTGCCTTTGCCGCGACCCTGAGCGGGTTGCGGGGCGGTACCGAATATCGCGTTGCGGGTGGCCTGCCCTTTCTTCTTTCACACCTGCCCGGGAGCAAACCGGTACAGTTGTTGCATTATATAGCATGAAAGGGCGGATATTGCGAGTCGTTGTAATGAAGCGCTTATCCGCCGGCGTTGGATTTCGTTGTGACAGCGACGATTTCGGCACCGAAAAGCAGCGCGAAGCCGCTGACCCAGAACCAGGTGATCAGCGCGACGACCGCACCGAGCGAGCCGTAGGTCGCATTGTAATCGGCGAAGTTCGAGGCGTAGAACGCGAATGCCCCGGTCGCTACGATCCAGAGTATGGCAAAGATCACGGCTCCGCGCAGCGCTGCCGACCAGTCCGCCCGCGGTCCGGCCGGTGCATAGTGATAAAGCAGCATCGCTCCGGCCACGGCGGATATCGCCAGCAAGACCAGCCCGATGATCGAGGCCAACGGCCCGGAAAGGGCGGCGCTCGCAGCGATGAGGGCAGCCAGGGCGACGATACCGGCGATACCGGCCAGGGTGATCGCCAGCGCGACCAGGTTGCTTCGCAGGAAGGTGCGCGGTTCGCTGACTTCGAAAGCGATATTAAGGCCGGTCAGGAGTGCATTGGCGGCGCCGCGTGCTCCGATGAGGGCCAGCGCGAGGGCGATGAGCAAGCCGAGGCCCTTCGCGCCGCCGGACCCTTCGGAAATCTGCTCCAGCTGGTCGCCGATCAGGCTCGCGGCGCTCGGCGGCAGCACGTCGGCTAGTGTCGTAATGTGCTGCGAGACCGTCGCCGGGTCGGCGAATAGCCCGTAGCCCAGCACGACCGCGCCCAATGCCGGAACGAGCGCCAGCAGCGCGTAATGCGCGATCCCGGCTGCGACGAGCGAGATATTGTTCTCGCTCCCCGCGGCCCAGGCGGCTTCCAAACGGTCAAGCAATGGATTGGATCAATCGCCCTCGCCGGGCTCGGCGGAGAAGTACTTCTCGTACTTGTCTTCCTCGTCCTTATGCTCATCGGCGTCGGCGGGCGGTTCCTTGCTCTGCGTGATGTTCGGCCATTCGGCGGAGAACTTCGTATTGAGCTCGAGCCACTTTTCGAGATTGTCCTCGGTATCGGGCAGGATCGCCTCGGCCGGGCATTCCGGTTCGCACACGCCGCAGTCGATGCATTCGCTGGGATTGATGACGAGCATGTTCTCGCCCTCGTAGAAACAGTCGACCGGGCACACTTCGACGCAGTCGGTATATTTGCATTTGATGCAGGCGTCGGTGACGACATAGGTCATTGGGTCGGTGATCCTTCGCGAAGTGTTTACCTGGTTCGCTGCTGCTAGGGCCGATCATCCGTTCGGGTCAAGCTCCCGATAGCAGGCTTGCGCTTCGCGCGGCGGGCCGCGGCGCTCGGGAAGGACCAATACTTCGACGAGCCGCACTTGATTGCCGAGCGGGATCGTAAGGACGTCGCCGACCCGGACATCGAGTGAGCCGCGTAGCACTCGCTCGCCATTACGGCGGATATAGCCTTGGTCGACCAGCTTCTGTGCCGCGCTGCGCGTTCTAGCAAAGCGCAGGGTGCAGATCAGCCGGTCGATCCTCATGCGGCGCTCATGCCGTCATGTCAGCTGAGGAGGTCGGCGAGGCCGGCAAAAGCACTGCCCTCGCGCGGTCTGGCAGGGGCTGCGCGCTGCTGCTTGCGGCGCGAGGGGCGCCACTCCCAGCGGTCGGGGCTCGGCGGGCCAAACTGCCCTTCGGCGAGCGGCTTAGCGCGTTGAACGCGGAAGCCTGCGACACCCAACAAGCGAATGGCGTTGTTCTCTTCCAGCCCGATCGAAATCGGCAGCGCCAGATCGAGGACGAATTTACGCCTGCGATCCTTGGCTTGTGCCTTGGCGCGGGTTTCGTGCGCCGCGCGCAGGATCTTCTCCGCCAGATCGATGCGGATCGCCTGGTCGCCGGCGGGACGATAGCCGGACGGCAGCTTCTTGCCGCCCGGGATGACCGGCAACATCGCCTCCTGCAGCGGACGACGATCCACGCCGAGCGCATGCAGCAGCTGGCGCGACGCCGGCTTGAGCAGCAGCGGCGAAAAGATGTCCAGCGCGCCGAAGGTCACGCCGATCTTGCGCAGGAAAGGCCGCATTTCCTTCGGCAGATGTTCGATCCCGGCCTTCTCGCGACTGGTGTAGCCATGTCCGGCAATGAGATTGAGGAGCAGGGCACGCGCCTGCGATCCCGCCTCCGGATTGGCGGACGCGTGGTGCATCTTCTCGAGCGGAGCGAGGGGTTCGAGCTTCGCGGCCAGCCATGACTCGAGCGCTGCGAGCAATTTGGTGCGCGGTCCTTCCGGCAGGGCCTTCACCTCCGGCACAGGTTGCAGCAACGGCGTCACGGTACCGTCGCGCTGTTCGAGCTTGGCCAGCGGCTGGCCGTTCCAGCGCAGTTCGCCGCGCGCGATTTCGAGATCTTCGAGCGCCGACGCCGCCAGAGCCTCTGCCTTGTCGCCCAGCAGGCGGGGGAGCGCTTTCTCTGCGGCGGCGAGCAACATGCGGCGGTCTTCGTGCCGGGCCGAGGGGTCGACGGTGAAGCGCAGCCCCTCGATTGTGCCCATCGGCTCGCCTTCCACGCTTACCGCGCCGTCTTCGGCCAGTTCGATCGGTAACAGGTCGGGATTCTCGCCCAGCGATTTCATGAGTATTGCCGTCCTCCGATTGACGAATCTTTCCGTAAGCCGCGCGTGCAACGCGTCCGACAGCTTGGCCTCGACTGCCCGCGCGCGCGACGCCATTTCGTCACGCGCCAGAACCCAGTCGGGCCGCTGGCAGATATAGGCCCAGCTGCGAATCGCGGCGATGCGCCCCTGCAGCGTATCGATGTCGCCGGACATATTGTCGAGTTCGCTGATCCGCGCGGCGACATAGTCCGCCCCGAGATAGCCACCGCGCAAATCCTGCCACAGCCGCGCGACGAAGCGCGCGTGGACATCCGGCCCGCGTTGGCGGAAGTCGGGCAGCGAACAGGCCTCCCAGAAGCGGCGGATGTTCCCCGGCCCGCGAATGGTCTGGCCGAGCGGCTCTTCGGCCAGGCGTTTGAGCGTCGCGAGATCGATCGCTTCTGGTGCCAGGCGCAGGACGGGATCGTTCGGCGAGGCTTCGAGATCCGCGATCAGCGTTCCGAGCGAATCGAAACGCGGCTCCGGCTCCCGCCAGAACAGATGTGTCAGCGGGACGAAGCGATGCTCCTCGATCGCATAGACTTCTTCCTCGGTGAACTCGGGCGTTGCGCTGCCACGGTTCTGCCCGCCGAGCGTGCCGAAAGTCCCGTCGCGCTGGTGGCGTCCTGCGCGCCCCGCAATCTGGGCCATCTCCGCCGGCAGCAGCCGCCGCATTCGCTGCCCGTCGAACTTGGAGAGGCCCGCGAAGGCGACATGCGATACATCGAGGTTGAGCCCCATGCCGATCGCATCGGTGGCGACGATGTAATCGACCTCGCCGTTCTGGAACAGTTCGACCTGCTTGTTGCGCGTCTCCGGGCTGAGTGCGCCCATGACCACAGCCGCACCGCCGCGAAAACGCCGCAGCATTTCCGCCACTGTGTAGACCTGCTCCGCACTAAAGGCGACGATGGCGCTGCGCGGCGGCAGGCGGGAGAGCTTGCGCGGGCCGACATGGGTCAATGTGGAGAAGCGCGGCCGATCGGAGACCTCCGCGTCGGGCACGAGTTCGCGCACCAGCGGCTCCACCGTCGCGCTGCCCAGCAGCATCGTTTCTTCGCGACCGCGTGTATTCAGCAGCCGGTCGGTGAAGATATGCCCGCGCTCGCGATCGGCGGCGAGTTGCACTTCGTCCAGCCCGACAAAGGCCGCGCCTGCCCCGTCGCGCGGCATCGCCTCGACCGTGCAGCACATGTATCGCGCATTGGGCGGTTCGATCCGTTCCTCGCCGGTGATCAGCGCGACATTCGCATCGCCCTTGATCGCCCGCACCCGGTCGTAAACCTCGCGCGCCAGCAGCCGCAGCGGGAAGCCCATGCATCCGCTGGAATGGCCGCACATGCGCTCGATGGCGAGATGCGTCTTGCCGGTATTGGTGGGCCCGAGGACCGCTTTGATCGCGCTATCCTGCACGCGGTCGTCAGTGGCAGGCTCGCGCCCAGCCCGCAACCGTCGGGCGATCGAGATGTCGACTCGTCGCATACCGGACTCGGGTCGGCGCAGTTTAAGTGTGCGTTTACTTTGTTTTGGCAGGGAAAGCGGGCAAAGGTCCCGCAAGGGTCGGGTCGATCGCTCACGCACGGGTCGACCATGGACGGAGGGTCACGCGTGTATAGGTCCCATGGGGACAGCGAGCAAAGCGATCTGCACACCGCATCGGCAACCGCCGGTGCGGGTGCCGCTGTGCTCGCGCATGATCAGATAATTTCCGACCAGCGCGGGCCAAGATTTTCGCTCGCCACTCTGCGCGATCAGCTCTCGGCACGCATCGCTTCGGTGGACTTCGCCCCGGACCTCGGCAGCGAAATCGGCAGCCGCCGCTGGTTTCGCGGACTGGGCACTTTCGTTGGTCTCTCTGCTGCGGCTTTGGCTTTCTGGCCGAGCTTCGCGCCGCTGGAAGCCGCGCCGCCAGCGCATGTCGACGATGCCGTGCGCTCCGAATACCGCAGCCAGATGATCCTCCCGCTTGCGCTCGGGGCCGACAGCGGCCGCCGCATGGGGGCGACCTCGCTGGTCGAACCATTGGCGGAAGCGCCCGAGCGCCCGCGGATCGAACTGGTCGCGACGCTCTCGCGCGGCGACGATTTCGAGCGTATGTTGCGCCGGGCAGGTCTGGGGCGCGAGGATACTCAGCGCGTTGCCGATATGGTCGGCAGGGCCATGCCGTTGGGCGAGATCGAGCCCGGTACGCGAATCGACATTGTGCTCGGCCGCAGAAACGGCACCGGTGAGCCGCGCCCACTGGAAGAGCTCGCCTTCCGGGCCCGCTTCGATCTGGAGCTGTCCGTCGGGCGGCTGGACGAAGGCGGACCGCTCACTCTCGTTCGCAAGCCGATCCGCGTCGACGACACGCCGCTACGCATTCGTGGCGTCGTCGGCGACAGCCTTTATCGCTCCGCCCGCGCTGCCGGAGCGCCTGCCAGTGCTGTGCAGGCCTACCTCAAGACGCTCGGCCAGCACGTCAATCTCGACCGTGAGATCCGTTCCACCGACACGTTCGACTTCATCATCGCCCATCGCCGTGCGGTCACGGGCGAGCGCCAGGCCGGGCAGTTGCTGTATGCCGGCGTCGAGCGCGGCGACGAACCGCGTATCCAGCTGATGCGCTGGGGCACGGATGGCGAGTTTTACGAAGCCTCCGGCATCGGCGAACAGCGGGGCGGGCTGATGGCTCCCGTACCGGGCCGGATGAGTTCGCGCTACGGCATGCGCCGCCACCCGATCCTCGGCTACAAGCGGATGCACGCCGGTCTGGACTACAAGGCACGCCACGGCACGCCGATCGTCGCCGTCACCGATGGCCGTGTGCTCTCGGCCGGACGCGCGGGCGGGTGCGGCAATGCGGTGAAGCTGCGCCACGATGGCGGGATCGACACGCGCTATTGTCACATGAGCCGCATGGCAGTGGACCGCGGCCAGCGCGTGCGGCGCGGGCAGGTGATCGGCTATGTCGGCTCCACCGGCCTCTCGACGGGGCCCCACTTGCATTACGAGATGTATCGCGGCGGGCGCTCCATCGACCCGGCTTCGGTCAAATACGTCACGCGCGCCCAGTTGAGCGGTGCGGAACTCGCTCGCTTCAAAGGTGCGCTGGAGAAGCTGCGCCAGGTCGAAGCCGGTGCTGCGCTGGCCGAACTCGCACCGACTGCGAGCGAAACGGCGGCGGAAACCCCGCAACGCGAGATCGACAAGGTGGAGCGTAAAGAAACGCTGCGCTGACCGGCTTGCGATTGCGCCGCGCGATGGCTTGCGGCATTTGCACTCCATGACCAACGTTACATATCCGAACACCCGCCTACGCCGCACGCGTGCCCACGCCTGGAGCCGGCGGATGCACCGCGAGACGGTGATGACCTCGGCGGACCTCATCTGGCCGCTCTTCGTGACAGACGGCTCCGGGGTCGAGGAGCCGATTGCGAGCCTGCCCGGCGTATCACGCTGGTCGGTTGACGGGATTGCACAGCGTGCGAAGGAGGCGGTCGAGCTAGGCATTCCGTGCATCGCGCTGTTCCCGAATACGCAGCCCGACAAGCGCAGCGACGACGGTGCCGAAGCCTGCAACCCCGACAATCTGATGTGCCGCGCGATCAAGGCGGTGCGCGATGCCTGTGGCAGCGACATCGGCATCCTCACCGACGTCGCGCTCGACCCCTACACCAGCCACGGGCAGGACGGGCTGCTCGACGAGAGTGGCTATGTCGTGAACGACGATACGGTGGCGGTGCTGGTGGAACAGGCGGTCAACCAGGCCGAAGCGGGCGCGGACATCATCGCCCCGTCGGACATGATGGACGGCCGCGTGCGGGCGATCCGCATGGCGCTGGAAATGGGTGGGCACCACAATATCCAGATCATGGCCTATGCGGCCAAATACGCCTCGGCCTTCTACGGCCCGTTCCGTGACGCCGTGGGGTCTGGCGGGCTGCTGAAAGGCGACAAGAAAAGCTACCAGATGGATCCCGCAAACGGCGACGAGGCGATGCGCGAGATTGCCATGGACATCGCCGAGGGTGCGGACAGTGTGATGGTGAAGCCGGGCCTGTCCTATCTTGACGTGATCTGGCGCGCGAAGGAGCAGTTCCACGTGCCCGTCTTCGCCTATCAGGTGAGCGGCGAATATGCGCTGATCGAGGCGGGGGCGGCGGCTGGCGTGGCGGACCGCGAGGCGCTGCTGATGGAGAAGCTGCTCGCCTTCAAGCGCGCCGGCTGCTCGGGCGTGCTGACCTATCACGCGCCGTTCGCCGCGCGTATCCTCAATGGCTGACGCATTCCGGCACGAGACCCAGCGGCTGGTCCTGCGTGACTGGCGCGACGAGGACTGGCCACGGTTCTGGGATCTTTGCAACACACCAGCGGTGATGCGCTGGCTTGGCGGTGTGGCGGATGAGGCAACGCGGGCGGGAGCGCAGGAGCGGCTCGAGGGCTATCGCCGCGATCACGGGCACACGTTCTGGGTCTGCGAACGCAAGGCCGATGGCGGCCACCTGTCCGGCGAGATGCTCGGTTTTTGCGGACTGAAGCGCTCCAATGTCGAGAACGAGCCCGTCTTCGGCATGATGGAGGTCGGCTGGCGCTTGCGTGAAGACGCCTGGGGCCACGGTTACGCCAAGGAGGCTGCCATCGCCTCGCTCGATCTCGGCTTCGGGCGCTTCGGAGGGGAAGAGATCGTCGCCCTGACCGTAGCCGGCAATGCGGCAAGCTGGGGTCTGATGCTGCGTCTCGGCATGACGCGCCGGGAAGATCTGGACTTCACCGATCCGCGATGGGGGCCGGAGCTCAACCCGACCATCGTCTATGCGATCGACCGCGACGCGTGGCTGGCGCGCAATGGCTGATATCGTCGCCGAAACCGAGCGCCTCATCCTGCGCACAGTGGAGGAGGGTGACGAAGCCGACCACGCCCGCCTGCTCAACTCCCCGACGATCATGAAATTCATCGGCGGCGTGATGGAGCCCGCCGAGATCGAGCAGCGGCACGCCAAGGCCATGGCGATGTATGCGCGTGAAGGTTTCAGCTTTCTGTTCGTGATCGAGAAGGCCAGCGGCGAAATGGTCGGCTATTGCGGGATCAAGCGCGTCGACGACCCCGCCGCGCCGAATGCCGGCGACCACGAGATCGGCTGGAAAATCCGCGAGGACCGCTGGAGTAGGGGCTACGCGAGGGAGGCCATGCGCGCGGTGATCGACTGGGCTTTCACCCGTGTCGGGGCGCCGCATGTCGTCGCCATCACCGCTCCGGACAATACGGCAAGCTGGAAGCTGATGGAAAAACTCGGCATGGTGCGGCGTGACGATCTGGACTTCGAAGCCGAGCACGGCCCGCTGATCCAGTATTCGCTGACCGCAGACCAATGGGAGAGCGCGGCTTGAGTATCCATCGCCCCGGAGTGACCATCATCCCGATCCACGGCCACACGCCGAAAATTCACGACAGCGCTTTCATCGCGCCCGGCTGCACGATCATCGGCAATGTCGAGATCGGGGCCGACAGCTCGGTCTGGTACAATTGCGTGCTGCGCGCCGATGTCAGCCGGATCGTGATCGGCGAACGCTCGAACATCCAGGACGGCAGCGTTTGCCACTGCGACCCTGAGCGCCCAGGAGACCCCGACGGTTCGCCACTGATCATCGGCGACGACGTGCTGGTCGGACACATGGCGATGGTCCACGGCTGCACCATCGAGGACCGCGGCTTCGTCGGCCTCGGCGCGATTGCGATGAACAAGGCGGTGATCGGCTCGGACGCGATGCTGGCTGCGGGGGCAATGCTCACCGAGGGCAAGGTGATGGGCGCGCGCGAACTCTGGGGTGGCCGACCGGCGCGCAAGATGCGCGACCTCGACGATGCCGCCATCGCCGGGATGCGCATGGGGGTGGCGCATTATGCGGAGAACGCCAAGGCGCATGGCAAAGCGATCGGGGAAGCGGACCTGACGTAAGTCGCGCGGCGCGACTTTCTTGTTTGCGTGCGGAAAGCGCATCTGCGCTTTCCTTGGCTGTTCCATCCCACGCCCCCTCCCGACCACCCACGGCAAGGTATTCTATGGGTGGCCGGGAGGGGGCGTGGGACGGAACAGCGAGGTCGGGACGGATGTCCCGACCGCACCCGAAAAATACCAACCTAATCCCGCACCAACGCCCTTAGCGCTTGCACTCGATCCGCCTCATGCGGCGGCTTGTCCCAGCGAATGCGGTGAATGCGCGGGAATCGCATGGCGAGGCCGCTCTTGTGGCGTTTGCTTTCGTGCACACTGTCGAAGGCGACTTCGAAGACGAGGCTCTTATCGGTCTCGCGCACCGGGCCGAAGCGGTTGACCGTGTTGCGGCGCACATGGCGGTCGAGCTTTTTCAATTCCTCGTCCGTGAAGCCCGAATAGGCCTTGCCGACCGGCAGCAGGTCCGCGCCCGCATCGGGATCGCCGTCCCAGCAGCCGAAGGTGTAGTCCGAATAGAAGCTAGAGCGTTTGCCGCTGCCGCGCTGGGCATACATCAGCACGCAATCGACCAGGAGGGGGTCGCGCTTCCATTTGTACCAGTAACCGACACGTCGTCCGGCGATATAGGGGCTATCCTTGCGCTTCAGCATCAGCCCTTCGATGGCATCGTCGCGGCTGCCCTCGCGGATGGCGGCAAGGTGCTCGAAGTCCTTCGCCTCGACGATGCGGCTGATGTCGAAATGGCTGTCGGGCAGGCGCTCCATCAGCGCTTCGAGCCGGGCGCGGCGCTGCGTCCAGGATGAAGGGCGCAAGTCTTCGCCCTCGACCAGCAGCGCATCGTAAAGTCGCACGAAAGCCGGAGCTTCCTTCAGCATCTTCTTGCTGACGGTCTTGCGCCCGAGCCGCTGCTGCAAGGCATTGAAACTGGCCGCTCCGTCTTCCTCGCCTCCTTGCACCGTGCCGCGCACCAAAAGCTCGCCGTCGAGCACGGCTGGGAAAGGCAACACGTCGAGCAGTTCGGGGAAGGTCGCCGAAATATCGTCGCCGGATCGTGAATACACGCGGGTCTCATCGCAGGCGCGGACCAGCTGCACGCGAATGCCGTCCCATTTCCATTCGGCTGCGTAATCGCCGAGATCGACCACCGTCTCTTCCAGCGGATGGGCGAGCATGAAGGGCCGGAAGGTTGGCAAATGGTCGATGTCCGGCGGGTCTTCGCCTTCGGCCGCCCAGGCGAACAGCTCGGGATAGGGCGGGGTGAGGCCGTGCCAATACTCCTCGACCTCGTCGACCGACACCTCGAAGGCCTGAGCGAAGGCCGTCTTCGCAAGGCGGCTGGAGACGCCGATGCGCATGCCCCCGGTCGCTAGCTTCAGCAGCGCGTAGCGACCCGAGGGATCGAGCCGGTCGAGCAGTTTCGGCAGTTCGGTCACCACGCTCTTCCGATTCATCGCTTCGAGCAGCTCGACCGTTTCGCTGACCGAGGGCGGCGAGGGCGGCTGATCCGGCGCCAGTTGCTTTTGGGGCCAAAGCAGGCTGGCCGTCTCCGCCGTATCGCCCACGAAATCGCGGCTGAGCGACCATAGCACCGGATCGATTCGGTCCTTCATCAGATTGCGGATGGTCGAACTTTTTACCGCCGGGAAATCGAGCCCGTCGGACAATGCGGCCAGCGCCCAGCCGCGGTCGGGATCGGGCGTCGCGCGGAGATATTCGGCGATCAAGCGCAGCTTCTCGTTGCGGCTGCGCGTGTAGACCAGCGCGTCGATGAGGGCGGCGAACTCTTCCACGTCTCAGTCGTCCTCGTCGTCATAGCCGACCAGCGCGAGCGCCCGGGCCCGGCGTTGGTGGAGCTGGCACCAGCGCAGCAGTGCGTCCTCGCGCCCATGCGTAATCCAGTTCTCCTGCGCGTCGACCTCCTTGATCGTGCGCGTCAGCTCGCCCCAGTCGGCGTGGTCGGAAATGACCAGCGGCAATTCGACATTACGCTGGCGGGCGCGCTGGCGCACGCGCATCCAGCCACTGGCCATGGCGGTGATCGGATCGGGCAGGCGGCGGCTCCAGCGATCGTTCAGCGCGGAGGGCGGGCAGACGACGATTGCGCCGCGCATGTCGTCCTTCGAATAATCGGCCACCAGTCGAAGTTCTCCCAAGTCGACGCCATGCTCCTCGTACAGGCGGCACATCTTCTCCATCGCACCGTGGAGATATATCGGATCCCGGTGACCTGCACGGCGCAGCTCGGCGATCACGCGCTGTGCCTTGCCCAACGCATAGGCTCCGACGAGCACGCAGCGATCCGGATGGGCGGCGAGGCGGTCGAGTAGCTTGGCCATCTCGTCCTCGATCGGCGGATGGGTAAACAGCGGCAGGCCGAAGGTGGCTTCGGTGATGAAGATGTCGCAGGGCGTGACTTCGAACGGCGGGCAGGTGGGGTCTTCGCGCCGCTTGTAATCGCCGGTCACGATCACGCGTTCGCCCGCGTGTTCCAGCAGGATCTGCGCGCTGCCGAGTACATGGCCTGCCGGGATATAGGTCGCATCGACACCGCCCGTCAGCCGGATCGTCTCGCCATATTCGACGGGCACGGCCTTGTGCGGGATTTCGCCTGCATCGTCCTCGGCCCCGGTGCGATAGCGCAGCTCCATGATTGCGAGCGTTTCGGGCGTAGCGACGGTCTCGCCATGCCCGCCGCGCGCATGGTCGGCATGGCCGTGCGTGACCAGTGCCTTGCCGACGGCCCTCGACGGATCGACCCAGCAATCGGCTGGCGGGATATAGATGCCGTGCGGTTCCGGCTTGATCCAGGAGAAGGGCGCGCTCACCCCGACTCAAGCGGGCAGCGCGCCAACCGTTCCCGCTGCGGCGTTACGCAGGCGCCTTGAAGCGATCCATCAGCTGCTTGAAACCCGGCTTCTGACCGGTCGCAAGCAGGCTGGCGCGGAACAGGCGGCCGAGGAAAACCACTTCCAGCGCGACGAAGCCTGCCAACAGGATGCCCGAACCGATCATCTCCCACCACTCGATCCCCATGCCGAGGCGCGCAAGCACTGCGAAGGGCGTCCATAGCGGGACCCAGGTGAGGATTTGCACGAGCAGCCCGTCCTTGCCCGCCACGAGCGAGGACAGCAGGAAGGTGATCGGCAGCAGGATGCCGATCAGCACCGGCATCAAATACCCCTGCGCTTCGCTCATCGAGTCGGCCATCGCGCCGATCGCCACGAAGATGATCGATACGGCGATGTAGCCCATGACGAAGAAATAGATCATCGCGACGATGGCGGTGGGCGAGGACACCGGCTCCAGCGCCGGGCGGATCATGTCGGCGATCTCGCCCTGCGTGAAGAAAGCGACGACGATTGCGCAGCCGACCCAGACGCCGATCATCGAGAAGCCAACGGCGAGTGCGCCGAGCAGCTTGCCCTGCATCAGTTCCTCTGGCCGAATGCAGGCGAGCAGCGATTCGAGCAGCTTGTTCGAGCGCTCCTCTACCGAGCCCTGCAACATCCAGCTGCCCGACAGCATCAGGCTGAGCATCAGGATATAGGACAGCGCGAGCGGCACGATCGAGCGGATCAGCAGCGCCTCTCGCGCCCCGCCTCCGGGTGGCGGCGTCGTGACCGCAATGGCGGGCGCTGCGCCCTGGATGGCGGCGGCTTGCGATGCGGGAATGCCCTGGTCGGCCAGCAGGCGTTGCCGCAAATCCGCAGTCAGCACCTCCTGCACCTGGGAGACGAAGTTCGAGCGTGGCTGGTCATTGGACCAGAGCCGGATTGTCGGATCGGCGGGGTAGCCTTCTCCGACCAGCAATACGTAATCGGCTGCTTCGCCGTCGGGCGCATCTTCGCCGCCATCGAGCAGCGCATCGACGCGGCTCTGCAACTCGTCGCCCTGGGCCGACGCCAGTGCGGTCGGCGCAGGTGTAAAGCTATATTCGGGCTCGGGAATATCGAACTCGGGCGTGTCGTCGGGCCGCACTTTGTCGATTTGCGCCAGAGCCGCGTCCACGCCGCCGGACTGGCGGAAGGTCAGCACATCGGCATCGGTGTACCAGCGGTCGTGCTGGGCCCAGGGAGCGTCGGGATCTGCATTTTCGAGGCCGTGACGCCGCACGTACCGCGAGAGCGAGCGCAGGACGGAGCGGTCTTCCTCGAACCCGAAGCGCTGTTCCAGCGCGGTCGCGGCCGATCCTCCTGCGCGGTCGAGGACGACGACGCGCGTCGCCTCCTCCTCGTCCAGCGAACTTCCCAAAAGCGGACCGATAGCCAGCGCGACCGGGACGAGCAGAAGCGTCAGCCAGAAGCTTTTCATCGCGGCGATCTGGCGGAACTCGCGTGCCGCTACGAGCAGAACATTGCGGTTCATCGCTGGACCTCCCCTTCGCCGACCATGCTCACGAATACTTCATGCAGCGACGCGCGCTGCTCCTCGAACCGGCGGAGCGCGATGCCCTTGGCCGTGCAGGCTTCCAGCACGGCTTCGGAGCTCGTCCCGGGGGTGAGCCGCAGATCGTAGCGATGGAAGCCGTCGCCCGCATCCTCGACAGGCTCCGCGCTTGCCACTCCATCTACCGAAGCAATCGCAGGGTGTGCCACGGCGGTGATCCGCGCCGGCAGCGTATCACGCGCCTCTTCCAGCGTGCCTTCGAACCGCTTCGCGCCCTTTTTCAAAAGCAACAGCCGGTCGCACAATCGCTCGGCATGCTGCATCACGTGGGTGGAGAAAATGACCGCTGCCCCGCGCTTCGATGCGCGCAGAATCTCGTCCTCGAGCAAGCCCTGGTTGACCGGGTCGAGGCCCGAGAACGGCTCGTCCAGCATCAGCAGTTCGGGGCGGTTGACCAGCGAACAGGCGAGCTGGACCTTTTGGGCCATGCCCTTCGACATGTCGCCGATCTGGCTTTTCGCGCGGTCGGCAAGGTCGAAGCGTTCGAGCAATTCCATCCCGTGCGAATGGGCGTCCGCCGGGTCCATATGCTTGAGCCGACCGAAATAGACGATCGTCTCGATCGCTTTCATGTGGGAATAGAGCCCGCGTTCCTCGGGCAAAAAGCCGATCGCATCGGACTTGCGCTTGTCCGGCGCTGCGCCGAGCACCTCGATCCGGCCCGCGGTCGGCCGGATGATGTCGAGCACCATGCGCAGCGTGGTCGTCTTGCCCGCTCCGTTCCCGCCGAGAAATCCGAAAATTTCGCCCGGCTGTACCGCGAAGGACAGATCGTCCACCGCCAGAACATCGCCGAAGCGCTTGGTAAGGTTCTCGACCCTTAGAACCGACACTGTGCAATCCCCCTATATCGCTTTTGAGCGGTATGGGAGCGACGCCAAAGCCTCAAGCATTTATCGGGCAGACGACAAAAAGGGGCCGACAAACGCCGACCCCTCGATGGTTCGAAAAGCGCGAGGGCTTATTTGCTCTCGTCGGTGCTCTCGCTGGTGCCCGCTTCGGGCTTCTTGTCCGCAGGCTTTTTCTTCGACGCCGCCTTCTTCCTCGGCTTGGCCTTCGCCTTGGGCGGGGCGGGGGTGAGCTCGAAGGATGGCTTGCCATCCTTCATCGTCACCGACACCTCGCCGCCATCGGCGAGTTTGCCGAACAGCAATTCCTCGGCCAGCGGCTGTTTGATCTTCTCCTGGATCAGGCGGCCCATCGGGCGCGCACCATAGAGGCGGTCGTAACCCTTGTCCGCCAGCCAGGCGCGGGCTTCCTTGTCGAACTGGATGTCGACATTCTGCTCGGCCAGCTGCAGTTCGAGCTGGAGGATGAACTTGTCGACCACGCGGGCGACGGTGTCCTTGCCGAGATAGCCGAACGGCACGATCGCATCGAGACGGTTGCGGAATTCCGGCGTGAACATGCGCTTCACCGCCTCCTCGCTCGCATCTTCCTTCGATACATCGCCGAAGCCGATACCTTGACGGGCCATGTCGGCAGCCCCGGCATTGGTCGTCATGATGAGCACGACATTGCGGAAATCGACCGTCTTGCCGTGGTGGTCGGTCAGGCGGCCATTATCCATTACCTGCAACAGAATATTGAACAGGTCCGGATGCGCCTTCTCGATCTCGTCGAGCAGCAGCACGCAATGCGGGTTCTGGTCGATCGCATCGGTCAGCAGACCGCCCTGATCGTAACCGACATATCCTGGAGGCGCGCCGATCAGGCGGCTGACGCTGTGACGTTCCATATATTCGGACATGTCGAAGCGCTTGAGCTCGATGCCCATAATGCTGGCGAGCTGCCGCGCGACTTCGGTCTTGCCGACGCCGGTCGGGCCGCTGAACAGGAAAGAGCCGATCGGCTTGTCCGGATCGCGCAGGCCCGCGCGGCTGAGCTTCATTGCGGTCGACAGCCGGTTCACGGCCGAGTCCTGACCGAAGACGACATGCTTGAGATCGCGTTCTAGATTCTCGAGCGCCTTTTTGTCGTCCTTGCTGACCGATTTGGGCGGGATGCGCGCCATCGTTGCGATCACCGCCTCGATCTCGCGCGCAGTGATCTTCTTCTTGCGACGGCTCGGCGGCACCAGCATCTGCATCGCGCCGACCTCGTCGATCACGTCGATCGCCTTGTCGGGCAGCTTGCGGTCGTTGATGTAGCGCGCCGACAGTTCGACCGCCGTCTTCAGCGCGTCCTGCGTGTAGGTCACCTTGTGATGATCCTGGAACGCGCTCTTGAGGCCCTTGAGGATCTTGATCGTGTCCTCGATCGTCGGCTCGTTCACGTCGATCTTCTGGAACCGGCGCAGCAGCGCGCGATCCTTTTCGAAGTGGTTGCGGAACTCCTTGTAGGTGGTCGAACCGATGCAGCGGATTGCGCCGCTGGAAAGGGCCGGCTTCAGCAGGTTGGACGCATCCATCGCGCCGCCGCTGGTTGCGCCCGCACCGATCACCGTGTGAATCTCGTCGATGAACAGGATCGCCTCGGGCATGCCTTCGAGTTCGTTGACCACCTGCTTCAGGCGCTCCTCGAAGTCGCCGCGATAGCGGGTGCCGGCCAGCAGCGCGCCCATGTCGAGCGAATAGATCACTGCATCCTGCAGCACTTCGGGCACATCCCCCTCGACGATCTTGCGTGCCAGGCCCTCCGCGATAGCGGTCTTCCCGACGCCCGGATCGCCGACATAGAGCGGGTTGTTCTTGCTCCGGCGGCACAGGATCTGGACCGTGCGATCGACTTCGGGGCCGCGGCCGATCAGCGGGTCGATCCGCCCGTCCTCGGCCTTCTTGTTGAGATCGACCGTGAACTGGTCGAGCGCGGTTTCCTTCTTGCCCTTGCCTTCAGCCTTTTCACCATCCTGCGCTTCGCCTTCCGCCGCGCCTTCGGCAGGACGGCTCTCGATCTGCTTGCCGCCTTTGCCGATGCCGTGGCTGATGAAGCTGACCGCATCGAGGCGGCTCATGTCCTGCTGCTGCAGGAAATAAACCGCGTAGGAATCGCGTTCGGAGAACAGCGCAACCAGCACGTTCGCACCGGTCACCGTGTCCTTGCCGGAAGACTGGACGTGCAGGATCGCGCGCTGGATCACGCGCTGGAATCCGGCGGTCGGCTGCGGGTCGGCGCTCTCGTCCGATTGCAGCGCCTGGTATTCCTGCTCGAGATATTGCTTCACCACTGCGCCGAGTTCGCCGAGGTCCACGCCGCAGGCATTCATGACCTGCGCCGCATCGTCGTCTTCGATCAGGGCAAGCAGCAAGTGTTCGAGCGTGGCGTATTCGTGCCGCCGCTCGCCCGCGTCGCTGAGCGCTGCGTGGAGGGTTTTCTCGAGGTTTGCTGCAAAGCTTGGCATTCAGAGGTCTCTTTCGTGGGACTCGCGATGGGCGAGATGGAAGCAGCCTAGGCCGGGAAACTTGCCCAAAGCTGTATGTGCCGCAGATATGGGAACGGGGTCCGGATTTTTTAGCCCCTGCTGCCCCGCCCCGACCACCGCGCTATTCCTTCCGCCCGAACAGGGCCTCCGCAGCATCGCGGTGTGCGGCAGCTTTCGATCGGTGACTTTCCACGCGGGCAATCTCGGCCTGGAGCATGGCAATCCGCTCGGCGAGTTCGTCCTGCGAATAGGGGCCGAGGTCTTCCGCGGCGAGCTTGCTCGCGGCGTCGCCTTTAGGGCGGGGACGATCCTCGTCTTCCATTGCCTGCCAGTGTTCCCCTCTCTCCGGTTGCTGTCAACGGGGCGCTTGGGTAATGCCCCCTCAAATGCGATGAGGCGTTGCAGCGCCGCATCGCGACCGGACCAGGGGCGGGCACACAGGGGAATTGCGTGACTGACGATCTACCCGAGACGATGACGGCGATGGGTTTCGACGATCCGGGCGGCCCCGATGTCCTGCGGCCGGAGACACTGCCGGTGCCGCAACCGGGCAAGAACCGGGTGCTGATCAAGGTCAGCCATGCAGGCGTCAACCGGCCCGATGTCATCCAGCGGCAGGGCTTCTATCCGCCGCCGCCCGGCGCCTCGCCGATCCCGGGGCTGGAGGTTTCGGGCACGGTCGTCGCCCTCGGTGACGGCGCGCCGCCCGAAATGCTCAATCGCAAGGTCTGCGCGCTGGTCTCCGGCGGCGGCTATGCCGAATATTGCCTCGCCCATTCCGCGCATTGCCTCGCCGTGCCGGCCGGCATGGAGATGGACGTCGCGGCGGCGATTCCCGAAACGCTGTTCACCGTCTGGCACAATGTGTTCGAGCGCGGATTCGCGCGCGATGGCGAAACCCTGCTGGTGCACGGCGGCACGTCGGGCATCGGCACCATGGCGATCATGCTCGCCAAGGCGTTCGAGATGACGGTCATCACTACGGCGGGAAGCGAAGAGAAATGCCAGGCGGCACGCGACCTCGGCGCGGATCTGGCGATTAACTACAAGGACGAGGATTTCGTCGAAAAGGCGAAGGCGTTCACCGATGGCAAGGGTGTGGATGTCGTGCTCGACATGGTGTCGGGCGATTACGTCGCGCGCAATATCGAATGCCTCGCCGAGGATGGCCGCCACGTGACGATCGCGGTGCTCGGCGGGCTCAAGGCAGAGATCAATATGGCGACAGTGATGCGCAAGCGGCTGATGCTGACCGGCTCCACGCTGCGGCCCCGCTCGGACGAGTTCAAGGCGCTGCTCGCGGATGAAATCTACAATCACGCCTGGCCGCTGTTCGAAGACGGCACGATCCGCCCGGTGATGGACCAGACCTTCCCGCTCGCCGAAGCGGGCGCGGCGCATGCGCGCATGGAAGGCGGCGACCACATCGGCAAGATCGTGCTCGCGGTCGGGGGGGACTGACTCCGAACCGTCGCAAAGTCTCGGATCGGTAACCGCGCTGTGCGACGCGCGTAACATTCCTGCGGCAGTGCTTTCCCCATCATGCAGCGGGGAGTCCGACCATGACCGAACTGCCAAGCGGGTTCGAAGCCTTTCACAACGTCGCGAATTTTCCCTCGATCAAACCGGCCGTGCCGGAAGTCACCAAGGGCGAGCGGCGGCGGTTCCGCACCATCTGGATCAGCGATGTCCACCTCGGCACCAAGGGTTGCAATCACGAGCTGCTGATCGACTTCCTCGACCATACCGACAGCGACACCATGTATCTCGTCGGCGACATCATCGACGGCTGGCGGCTGAAGAAGAAGTTCTACTGGCCGGCCGAGCACAACGACATCGTCTGGCGCATCCTCAAGCGCGCGAAGCGCGGCACACGGATCGTCTACATCCCGGGCAATCACGACGAGATGGTGCGCCCCTTCTGCGGCATGAATTTCGGCGGGGTCGAAATCCGTCGCGCAGCCTTCCACGATACCGCCGATGGGCGGCGCCTGATGGTCCTGCATGGCGACGAGTTCGATGCGGTCATGCTGGCCCACCGCTGGCTCGCCTTTGTCGGCGACGCGGCCTATCACGTGATGATGAAGCTGAACGGCTGGGTGGCGAATGCCCGCAAGCGGCTCGGCCTGCCCTACTGGTCGATTTCCAAGGCAGCCAAGCACAAGGTCAAGAATGCGGTCGAGTTCATCGGCAAGTACGAGGAAGTCGTGGCTCGTGCTGTCGGGGAGCGGGGCGTGGACGGCGTGGTCTGCGG
Source organism: Qipengyuania sp. 902 (assembly GCF_051195295.1). Classification (NCBI taxonomy): domain Bacteria; kingdom Pseudomonadati; phylum Pseudomonadota; class Alphaproteobacteria; order Sphingomonadales; family Erythrobacteraceae; genus Qipengyuania; species Qipengyuania sp. 902. The sequence goes on from NZ_JBNJLJ010000001.1 coordinate 733,409, forward strand.
ACACATTCATACGGCGGAATCGCGAGTTTTCCTGCACGACGGCAGTCCCGTCGAGTATTGGAACGACGGCGACTGGGTCGAAGGTTGCAATGCGCTGGTCGAACATCACAACGGGCGCATGGAAATTCTCGACTGGGCCGGCGAAGTCGCGCGGCGCGACATTGCCGAACGCACTGCCGAAACGCATCCCGAGCCGGAGGCGGCGTGACGGCATTGCCGCTCGAGGCGCTCGGCGAGCGGGTGCGATTGGCGCCTGCGCCAGGGTTGGCGCGCCGAATCGCCATCGTCACCGATGCCTGGCTGCCGCAGATGAACGGCGTAGTCCGCACCTTGACCACAACCTGCGACCTTCTGCGCGAGCAGGGTCACGCGGTGCTGGTGATCTCGCCCGACCTGTTCGCAAGCCTTCCCTGCCCTACCTATCCGGAAATCCGCCTGGCTCTTGCTCTACCGGGGAAGGTCGCGAGTTTGCTGCAAGAGTTTTCGCCGGAAGCGATCCACATCGCCACCGAGGGCCCGCTCGGCATGACGGCACGGCGCTATTGCGCCCGCGCCGGAGTGGAGTTCACCACAGCCTATCACACGCAGTTTCCGGATTACGTCGCGCGGCGCACGCATCTGCCTGCGAAATGGTTCTGGCGCTACATTACCTGGTTCCACCGTCCGGCGAGCCGGGTCTTCGTCGCTACCGAGAGTATCCGCGGAGAGTTGCGCGAGCACGAATTGAACCAGCTTCATCACTGGAGCCGCGGGGTCGATCTCGGATGTTTCACACCGGACGCGCTGCCTCCGCCCGAATTCGCCGACCTGCCGAGACCGATCCAGCTTTACGTCGGTCGGGTCGCAGTCGAAAAGAACATCGAGGCGTTCCTGTCGGGCAGCTACCCCGGAAGCAAAGTCATCGTCGGCGATGGGCCACAAATCGACGAGCTTCGTGCAAAGTTTCCCAATACTGTGTTCCTCGGCCGAAGATCGGGCCGAGAGCTTGCCGGATGCTACGCCGGAGCGGACGTTTTCGTTTTCCCAAGCCGTACCGACACATTCGGCCTCGTCATGATCGAGGCGCTAGCTTGCGGGACACCCGTCGCAGCCTATCCCGTGGCCGGGCCGCGCGACCTCGTGACCGACGATGTCGGCGCGCTGTCTGACGAGCTGGACCGAGCTATGGCCGCAGCATTATTTTGCGACCGTAAGGCTTGCGCTGCCTATGGCGCGACCTTCAGCTGGGAGGCCGCCACCGCGCAGTTCCTCTCCGGCCTCGCCCCCGCCGCGGAAGGCGCATTGCCCTCGGCCTAGGGATTCGCTTGCCGAATCCGGTTCGCTCGCCTACATCGAAAGCATACCGGCCGTCCCGCGAGGGGCGGCCTCTCTATTTTCAGACCCCGCGAAAAGGGCATAGATATGGTCGACCAACCCAAACCGCTGATGCCGCATGCGACTGCCACTTGGCTGGTCGACAACACCGGCTTGTCCTTCGAACAGATCGCCGAATTCTGCGGCCTCCATATTCTCGAAGTGCAGGCCATGGCGGACGATCTGGCGGGCAGCAAATATACCGGCCGCGATCCGGTCCATGCCGGCGAGCTGACGCAGGACGAGATCGCCAAGGGCGAGAAGGACAGCGAATATTCGCTCGTCATGCAGCGCGCGCCGGTCGCGGTCAGCCGCACCAAGGGGCCGCGTTACACGCCTGTTTCGAAGCGCCAAGACAAACCCGACGGCATCGCCTGGATCCTGCGCAACCACCCGGAAATCTCCGACGCGCAAATCGGCAAGCTGATCGGCACGACGCGCAACACCATCGGCGCGATCCGCGATCGCAGCCATTGGAACATCCAGAACATCCAGCCCAAGGATCCGGTGACGCTGGGCCTGTGCTCGCAGCGCGAATTAGACGCCGTCGTCGCCAAGGCCGCCAAGAAGGTCGCCAAGGAAGAAGGCGAGGAAGCGGCAGTCGAAGCACCCGTCAGCGGCACCAGCGATCGCGAGCGCCTGATCGAGGAACTGCGCGCCGAACGCGACGCGAATGAAAAGGCCGCGGCCGAAGCCGCGCAGGAAGCCGAAGCCGAAGAATGGCTGCGGGCCAAGCGCGCTGCGGAAGAGGCCGGAGAAGCAGCTGCCGCACCCGAGGCATGACGCCTGACAATAGCGCGGGTAGCGCCAAACCTAAATCAGGGCAGGGGAGGCAGACCGCTTCTTCTGCCCTTTTTACTTGCCTTTAGGGCGGGATGCCGCATGTAACTGACATGGATGTAAGCAAGCTCCCGAATTTCCATCCCCTGCCTTGGGATACCGAATTCGAGCCCATGGCTCTTCCCGACATGTTCGCGCGCACGGTCGAGCGACGAGGCGATGCGCCGCTGCTGCATTTCCTAGGCCGCAGCTATAGCTATAACGAGCTTTTCATCGAGGCGCACGCCTTCGCCCGCGCTCTGCAGGCCCGCGGTATCGCGCCGGGCGACCGCGTCGGCCTCTTTCTGCCCAATGTGCCGAGCTACGTTTCCGCTTACTATGGCGCGATGATGGCCGGGGCAGTGGTGGTGAATTTCTCGCCGCTCTACTCCGTCGACGAGCTGGCACAGCAGGTGGCGGATTCGGGCTCGCGGCTGCTCGTGACGGTCGATGTCCCCGAACTCTATGCGACAGCCGAGAAAGTGCTGCGTGGCTCGGCGCTCGAAACGCTGGTCGTGAGCAGGCTTTCGGCGATGCTGCCGAAGCTCAAGGGCATTGCGCTGCGAATTTTCGGCCGCAGCAAGATTGCTTCGGTTACATTCGGCGAAGACGTCCTCGACTGGACGGCGTTGATCGACGGGGCGCCGCAGCAAGCGGACTTGCCCCATGTGGAGCCGCAGTCGATCGCGCTGCTACAATATACGGGCGGAACCACCGGCGTACCCAAGGGCGCGATGCTCTCGCACGCCAATCTCAGCGTGAATGCCCAGCAAACGGCCGGCCTCAACCCGTTCGGCGATCCCGAGGGTGAGGTGTTCATGGGCGCGCTGCCGTTCTTCCACGTTTTCGCCAACACCACGCTCTTGAACCATGCCGTCGTCACCGGCGCCGCCATCGCCATGGTGCCTCGCTTCGAAACCAAGCAAGTGCTGCAGACGATCGAGCGCTACGGCGCGACCGGCTTTCCCGGCGTCCCGACGATGTTCCAGGCGCTGCTCGACCATCCGGATCTGGCGAAAACCGATCTCTCCACGCTCAAGGTCTGCATCTCCGGCGGTGCGCCGCTGCCGGGCCCGCTGCGCGAAAAATTCGAGGCTGCGACGGGTGTGCGGCTGGTCGAGGGCTATGGCCTCACCGAAAGCTCGGGCGTGGTCTCGGCCAACCCTTATGAAGGCCAACGCAAGCTCGGCACGATCGGGCAGGTCGTCATGGGCACCGAGGTGCTGCTGCTCGACAAGGAGGATCCCACGGTGCTGGCACCGGAGGGCGAACCGGGCGAACTGGCGCTCTTTGGCCCACAGATCATGCAGGGTTACTGGAAACGGCCCGAGGCTGCGAAGGATGTCTTCGTCGAACATCACGGCAAGCAATGGCTGCGGACCGGCGATGTCGCGACGCTCGACAGCGATGGCTTCCTCGAGATCGTCGACCGGATCAAGGACATGATCTCGGTGGGCGGCTTCAAGGTCTTCCCCAGTCAGGTCGAGGATGTGCTGCTGGAAAACGACGCCGTGAAGGAAGCGCTCATGATCGGTGTGCCCGACGATTATCTCGGCGAACGCCCGCGCGCCTATGTGACGCTGAACGCGGATGCGGACGCGAATGGCGACCAATTGGCCGAATGGATGAACGCCCGCGTCGGCAAGCACGAACGCGTCGAGAGCGTGGTTGTGCGTGAGGAATTGCCCAAGACGATGATCGGCAAGCTCGACCGCAAGGCCCTGCGCGCGGAAGTCTTCGGCTGAGGTGGCCGTAAGTACGCGCGTCCGAGTCTTTGCCTGAAGCCTCACAAGAAGAAGGCCGCCGGCGTCGTAGCGCGGGCGGCCCTCGTCCCCTCAAAACGGGAAAATCAGTTGGCGACCGAAAGCTCCGGCTTGCTGCCCTGCGGCGTGGCGGCGGGCTGCGAAGGCTTCTGTGCGTCCCGATGGGCGAAGCGGCCTTCAACCTGCGCACCCTGCTCGATCGTGAGCGCGTCGTAGAACACGTCACCGTCGATCTTGGCGGTCTTGAGGATCACCAGTTCACGCGCCGTGATCGATCCGGTCACCGTGCCGGCGAGCCGGGCGGTTTCCGCCGTGATCGCGCCGGTGACCTTGCTGGTCTCGCCCTGGACCAGGCTGTCGCAGGCGATGTCGCCGTCTACCGAGCCGTCGATATGCAAATCGGCCGAGGCCTTGATGTCGCCCTTGATCGACAGGTCCGATCCCAGGACCGAGAAGGTCGAGTTGTTCTTGCTGGCCATGCTGCGTCCCCCGCTAGTCGGCGCGGGCGAGCTGGGGAGCTCGTCGGATTTCTTCGAGAACATGGGGGGCGGTCTCCAGGAAGGTGCGCGGGTTCACCGCGCGATTGTTGATGCGGACCTCGAAATGGAGGTGCGGACCGGTCGAGCGACCGGTGCTGCCGATGGCGCCAATGGTCTGGCCGGGCTCGACGCGCTCGCCCACTTTCGCACGGAAGGCGGACATGTGGGCGTAGCGGGTCATCAGGCCGTTGCCGTGGGTGATCTCAACGGTCTTGCCGTAACCCGACTTCCAGCCGACGTAGCTCACGCGACCGGCGGCGGCGGCATAGATCGGCTCGCCAAGAGGGCCGCGGAAATCGAGGCCACTGTGCATCGCGGCTGCGCCGGTGAACGGGTCGCGGCGGTAGCCATAGCTCGAAGTGACCATATCGACCGAGGCCGGAGCGACCTGCGGCACGCCGGCGAGGCCGTTCTCGAGCGCCGACATGCGGGCGATCGACAGACCCAGGCGCTCGAAGCGCGGGTCGATTGTGCCGTCGGCGGAGGTGGCGAGCTTCTCCAACGGACCACCCATCGCGCTGCGATCGGCACTGCGGATCATGCTGTCGGGATTGAGGCCGAGCTGCTTGAGGGCCGATGCCGCCTTCTTCGCGCGCCAGTCGGCATAGCGGGTCAGACCTTCGACGAAGGCGAGCTGGCGGGCTTCGATGCGGGCGAGTTCTGCGGCTTCGGGGATCGATGCGCTGACCTTGTCGACCGTGGCTGCCGCTTCGGTCGTGGAATCGGACACGTTCTCGACAGACTTCACGTCTTCGGGCAGCGAGGCGACCATGTCCTCGATGAATTCCTGCCGCTTGACGAGATCACTGGTGACCGCGTCGAGATTGCCGCGATAGGCGTTGACGCGTTCGGTCGCCGTGGCAACCTTGGCTTCGCGGTCGAGCAACGAGAGGCGATCGGCCGTCGCGCGATACTGCGTCCAGCCGGCAACCGCCATCGACACGGCCCAGATCGTGAAGACCACGACGGCGATGGCCGCAGCGGTCATCTGCACCCGCGATGAAATGGTGATGAAGCGAACCTGGCCTTCCGATCGCATGAAAAATTCGCGATCCGGGAACCAGCTACGCAAGCGGCTCCCCCAGCCGGTGGAGGCTTTTGTGTTGTTCAAAACGACCCGTCCCTTATGGTCTTACGTCCCTGGGTGAGATCGTTACCAGCGGTTCCCGACCAAATCTAATCGAGTTCCCGATTAATCTACGAGTCGAAGCCTTGGTGCGATGAGTCGTTTCGTCGCCGCGGAATTTTGCTGCGCGATTTGGGAACGAAAGATTAAGTGCTTGTTTACCAGTGGCTTGCAGCGCACCGGTCAGGCTTTGTGCAAAGCTTTGTATAAAAACGACAATTATCGGCGGGAGCTTCTCTTTGGGTGGGAATCGGCGAATCGGATTGCTCGGTGGTAGCTTCAATCCGGCGCACGGCGGCCATCGTAGGATTTCGCTGTTCGCCCGCGACGCGCTGAAGCTCGACGAGGTCTGGTGGCTGGTTTCGCCCGGAAATCCGCTCAAACCGCGCAAGGGTATGGCGCCCCTTCCGGCACGGGTTGGCTCCGCCATCGCCCAGGCACGCCGCGCGCCGATCCGGGTGACGGCGATCGAGCGGCAGCTGGGCACGCGCTATACTGTCGATACGCTGGCAGCGCTCACTCGCCGCTACCCGAAGAAGCAATTCGTCTGGCTCATGGGCTCCGACAATCTCGCCCAGTTCCACCGCTGGCGCGACTGGCGCAGGATAGCGCGCACTATGCCGATTGCAGTCATTGCGCGTCCCGGTTATACTGATGCCGTCGTCGCAAGCCCCGCGATGGCCTGGCTGAGGCGCTTCCGCGTGCCGCTGTCCAGTCTTACCAATGGGGGCGCTTGGAGTGCACCGGCACTGGTGACTTTGCGTTTCGATCCCGATCCCAGATCGGCCACGGCCATCCGCCGCGGCGATCCCGATTGGGCCGCTCGCTTTACCGGGCCACCCGTGCGGGACCAGCTGACACACCGGATCATATTGGCGCAGGAGGAAACCCCTGCGCCATGATGCGCGTTGTTTCTTCCATGTCCTTCTACGCCCCTCGATCCAGGAGTACTGCATTCGCCTATGACTCAGGCGCACACCGACCCGGCACAGACCGGGCAGGCCAAGGTGATCCCGATGACCAAGGCTGACACCGATCCGCTGCTCGACCTCGTGCTCGCGCAGCTCGACGACGACCAGGCGCAGGACGTCGTTTCCATTCCTCTCGAAGGCAAGAGCTCGATCGCCGATCACATGATCATCGCGTCGGGCCGCTCGACCCGGCAGGTCGCCTCGATCGCGCAGAAACTGGCCGAGAAGATCAAGCAGGCAGGTTTCGGCCCCGTCAAACTCGAAGGCCTTCCCGCCGCCGACTGGGTCTTGCTGGATGCCGGTGACGTCGTGGTTCACCTGTTCCGCCCGGAAGTGCGCAGCTTCTACAATCTGGAGCGGATGTGGGCCTTCGGAGACGCGCCGCCGGTGGCCGGTACGGCGTAGCAGTCTTCCGCTCGCGCATCCGCGCGAGCGTCCTCGGCGCTGTTCCTCCGCTACGCTGCGGGCGCCTGCGGGCGGACAGTCGCCCTTGCCGACCCTCCACCGGGCCGGATCGACCATGCTGAAAGGGGGCCGCATTCTCCTGCACATCATCGCGCGCGGGAAGATAGCTCGGTCGCCCGAGGCGGAGCTGGTTGCGCGGTATGAGAAGCGGCTGACATGGCCGCTCAAGCTTACCGAACTGCCCGAAACCGGCGGGCGCATTCCCGAGCCGCAAGCGCCGTTCAGAACCGTCCTGCTCGACGAACGCGGCAAGGACCTGACTTCAGAGGAATTCGCCGCAATTCTCGGCCGCTGGCGTGACGACGGCATGCGCGAATGTCGCTTTTTCCTCGGTGCGGCTGACGGGCACTCGGAGGAGGAGCGGCGGGAAGCCGATTTGCTGCTCGCCTACGGCAGCGCTACCTGGCCGCATCTTCTTGCGCGCGCCATGCTGGCCGAGCAGCTTTATCGCGCGACCACCATCCTTGCGGGTCACCCCTATCATCGAAGCGGCTGATGGTGCAGGACTGACGCCATGATCCGTCCGGCCCTCACCCTGATCGCAGTTCTGGCGCTCGGTGCAGCCGTATTCTCGCTGGAGCCGCTCGGCGCGCAATCGACGACCGAGTTCCGCACCGCGGGCGAGGCGCGCGACGCGCTCGATGCCGCACGCCAGCAGCAGCGCAATGCCCGCGCGCGCGGAGAACGGCTGGAACAGCAGGCGGCCCGGTCGAACGAAGCGGCGGAAAAGAAAGCTGCCGAGGCCGCCGCATTGGCGGCACGCGTTCAGCAGGCCGAGGCTGCGATCACCGCAGCAGAAGCTCGCCACGCCATCGCCACCCGGCAGCGACGCGCGCTAGACTCCCGCTTGGCGCAGCGCCGCGAACCGCTGATCCGGCTCACGGGCGCATTGCAGAGCATGTCGCGGAGGCCGTTGACGCTCTCGGCCCTGCAACCGGGCTCGCTGCGTGACTTGGTACATACTCGCGCAGTGCTTGACAGTACGATCCCGCAAGTGCGCAGAAGGACTGCAGCGCTGCGCTCGGAACTGGAGCGCGCCCGCGCACTCGAAGCCGAAGCGCGTGCGGCGCTGGTCGACCGGCGGGAAAGCGAGGCGGAACTTGCCGCACGCCGCACCGAACTGGTCGCGGCCGCCCAGCGTGAGCGTCTGGTAGCACAACAGGCGTCCGGTGGCGCCGATCGGGAGGCTCAGCGCGCTCTGGTCCTCGCCGAACAGGCCCGCGATTTGGATACTCTCGTCGGACAGCTCGAAGAAGCCGGATCGCTGCGCAGCGAACTGGCGGCCTTGCCCGGTCCGATCATCCGTCCCGCGAATCCTTCGCAGGCCAGCTTGTCCGCAACACCTTCACCGAGAGCAAGCGCCACCGCGCCGCCCGCACGTTATATACTGCCCGTCGCCGGGCGTGTTGCACGCGGGTTCGGAGAAAGCGGCGAGGGTGGTCCGCGCGAATCAGGCATCGTTCTCGTGACCCGGCCAAAGGCACAAGTCGTAGCTCCCGGGGCAGGCCGGGTCGTATTCGCCGGTCCCTATCGCGGGTACGGGCGGATCGCGATCGTCGAGCATGCCAATGGCTGGACCAGCCTGGTGACCGGACTGGGATCTCTGGACGTGGATGTCGGTCAGGATGTGACGGCGGGGACGGCGCTCGGCCTCGCCGCATCTGGGTCGCAGGGCGTTTCGCTGGAGCTGCGCCGCGACGGCGAACCGGTGAACCCGCTCGACTATCTGCAATAGGCTTCCGTCGATTTCGGCTTCACAATTCTGCAATCGCCCGCTCATGTGGTATTAAGCGGGCCTGCCATAAGCCGCCGCTGAATATTGGAGAAACTCCGCCGATGACAATCGCCGCCCTGCTACGTTCTGCCGCCCTCGTGACCGCCGTCGCGTTGATCCCCGCGACCACGGCGAGCATGGCGCAGGTCGAAGGCCGGGCGGGTCCGGAGTTCGCCAAGGTGATGGCGGTCTACCAGCGCATCAAGGCGAGCTATGTCGACGAGGTCGACGACGACAAGTTGATGCGCGGCATGATCGACGGCATGCTGACTTCGCTCGATCCGCATTCGGGCTATCTGGACGGCAGCGATCTCCAGCGGCTCGAGACGATGATCGACGGCAATTACTCGGGTCTCGGCCTGTCGGTCGTGATGGAAGATGGCGCGGTCAAGATCATCTCGCCCTTCCGTGGCAGCCCCGCAGACAAGGCCGGCCTGAAGGCAGGCGATTTCATCACGCATCTCGATGGCAAGCTGATCGTCGGTGGTAGCCTCGATGAAGCGGTGGCCCAGATGCGGGGCCGCGAAGGCACCTCTATCGGGCTGACCGTCTTCCGTCCCGGTCGTGACGAGCCGTTCGATGTGACCGTGACGCGCGGCGTGATCGAGCTCGAGCCCGTCACCTGGGAGCTCGAAAGCGGCAATATCGGCCACATCATGATCAACGAATTCTCGCGCGATGTCGGCAGCGATGTCTTTGCGGCGTGGGAAGATTTGCAGAGTAAGGCCTCGGGCCGCCTCAACGGGCTGGTTCTCGACCTGCGCTCCAACCCGGGCGGAAGTCTCGACGAGGCGGTGGCGCTCTCCGACCTCTTCCTCACCGAAGGGCGGATCGTGTCTCAGCGCGGCCGCGCGAGGGGCGAAAACATCTATTACGACGCCGAAACCGTGTTCCGCGGCGATATCGCGCAGGATGTACCGATCATCGTGCTGATCGACGAAGGTTCGGCTTCGGCATCCGAAATCGTCGCCGGCGCACTCAAGGACCATCGCCGCGCGATCGTCATGGGCCAGCGCAGCTTCGGTAAGGGCAGTGTGCAATCGCTGCTGCCGCTCGGCCGCGATGCCGCGCTCAAATTGACGACGGCGCGCTACTACACGCCTTCGGGTCACTCGGTGCAGGAAGGCGGGATCAAGCCGGACATCGCCGTGCCGCAGTTGTCGGACCCGGACCTCGCGAAGAAATCGCGCTTCACCGTGCGCGAATCGGATCTGCGCGGCCATCTGGTCAACGAGGCGGGTCTCGCCGACGAGGCGATGGAGCGCGACCAGCGCGACGATCCGCGGTTTCAGCTGACCGCCGAGGAGCTCGAAGAGCAGGGGATCGAGGATTTTCAGCTGCACTATGCGCTGGAGACGCTGCGCCGCACCTCGCCGAACACGGTTGCCCGCCGCGCCAACTAGGCTAAACGACTGGGCATGAGCCTGTCTCCATCCTCGCGGCTGGCCCGCGTGCTGGCCATTGCGGTCCCGGCGCTCCTGCTGGGCGGAGCTTACGTCTCCCAATACGGCTTTGGCCTGTACCCGTGCGAAATGTGCTGGTGGCAGCGCTGGCCGCATTTCGCGGCGGTCGGGTTCGCTCTTCTGGCGTTCGCCGCTCCGCCGCAGCGGTTCTGGACGGGCCTAGCGGCGATCGCCATCCTCGTCTCGGGCGGGATCGGGCTATTCCATGCCGGAGTCGAATATAGTTGGTGGGAAGGGATCACCTCTTGCGCGGCCACGGTCACGAGCGGGGGCGGAAGCGCGCTCGACAATATCATGAATGCTCCGCTGACGCGCTGCGACGAACCGGCGTGGACGCTGTTCGGCATCAGCCTGGCGGGCTACAACTTTCTCATCTCTACTGCAGCCGGCATTTCCATTCTCGCCCTGCTGGCAAAGGATCGCCGCGTATGACTCCAGCCTCGAAAAAGGTCCCCGACCACATCGCCCGCATGATTCGCGTTGACCAGGCCGGAGAATTCGGCGCGACGCGTATCTACGCCGGCCAGCTCGCCGTGATGGGCGACCGTGGCCCCGACTCCGCCGAGATCGCCGGCATGGCCGAGCAGGAAGCCGGGCATCGTGAGAGGTTCGATGAATTGATGGCGCGACGCGGCGTGCGGCCTACGCTCTTGCAGCCGTTCTGGGATCGCGCCGGTTTCGCACTGGGTGCGGTGACCGCGCTGATCGGGCCCGAAGCCGCGATGGCCTGCACCGCCGCAGTCGAAACCGAGATCGACGATCATTATTCCCGCCAGCTCGACCGGCTGATGGAAGCGGGCGAAGATCCGGAGCTCGCCGCCATGATCGAGGAATTCCGCGAAGACGAACGCGAGCACCGCGACGCCGCGCTGGCCGCAGGGGCCGAACGCGCACCGGCCTATCCGCTGCTCTCCGCAGTCATCCGCGCAGGCTGCCGGGCCGCGATCGGCATTTCGCAGCGCATCTGAGGGAACATCGCAGGCGTTTCGCGCGCTTCATAGACAGTTCACCGGCAGGCGTGCCCTATGCGCGCCACATACGTTCCGAGAGGCCATGATGACCAGACTGCTTACCCCGATCGCTTCCGCAGCCGCGCTTGCCGCCGCCATCGTGGCCGCGCCCGTTGCGGCGCAGACCACGGTCGAGACCGGCGACGACAGCTACAACATGGTCATCGTCTATGGCGACGACCAATGCCCCGAAAGCACGGGCGATGTCATCGTCGTGTGCGCCCGCAAGGATGAAAACGAGCGTTATCGGATCCCCGAGCGTCTCCGTTTCTCGGATGATCCGGCGAATCAGGCGTGGGCCGAGCGGGTCGAACAGCTCGAATATGTCGGCGCATCGGGCATCATGTCCTGCTCGCCGACCGGCGCGGGTGGCTTCACCGGTTGCACGCAGGAGCTTATCCGCGAGGCTTACGCGGATCGGGAGAATTCGTCGGAGGTCCGCTTCGGCCAGCTCGTCGCCGAAGCGCGGGCCGAACGGCTCGAGGGCATCGATGCCGAAGCCGCTGCCGAGCAGGAGCGAGTCGAGATGATCGAGCGCCAATACATGGAACGGCTCGAACGCGAACGCGACGGTGCCGCACCGGGCGAGGCTACCGAAACGCCCGATTCCGTGATCGACACGGACGGCGACCGCGAAGTCGAAGACCTGGCGCGCCCGCCCGAAGGCTGAGCGCGCATTTTTGGGGGTTCAGCCCTTGTCGAGGGCGATATCCGGCGCGTCTTCCTGTTTCATGCCGACGACGTGATAGCCGGCATCGACATGGTGCGTCTCGCCGGTCACGCCCGATGACAGGTCGGACAGGAAATAGAGGCCCGATCCGCCGACATCCTCGATCGTGATATTGCGACGGAGCGGCGAGTTCAGCTCGTTCCACTTCAGGATATAACGGAAATCGCCGATCCCGCTCGCCGCCAGCGTCTTGACGGGCCCAGCACTGATCGCATTCACGCGAATGTTCTGCGGCCCGAGGTCGTTGGCGAGATATTGCACGCTGGTCTCGAGCGCCGCCTTGGCGACACCCATGACATTGTAATGCGGAATGACCTTTTCCGCGCCGTAATAGGTCAGCGTCACGATTGATCCGCCGTTCGGCATCATCTCCGCGGCCCGCTTGGTCACCGCCACCAGCGAATAGGCGGAAATATTCATCGTCATCAGGAAATTGTCGAGACTGGTGTCGACGTATTTCCCGCGCAGCTCGCTCTTGTCGGAGAAGCCGATCGCGTGGACGACGAAATCGATCGTGTACCAACGCGATTTCAGTGTGTCGAAGGCCCGGTCGAGCGCTTCCATGTCGGATACGTCGCATTCGAACATGAAATCGCTGCCGAGCTGTTCGGCAAGCGGGCCGACGCGCTTTTTCAGCGCCTCGCCCTGATAGGAAAACGCAAGCTCCGCGCCGTGCTCGGCGAGCTTCTTGGCGATGCCCCAGGCCAGTGACTTGTCGTTGGCGAGGCCCATGATCAGCCCGCGCTTGCCCTGCATCAATCCGCTCATGCCGTGCCCTCTTCTTCCGCTTCCTTCGCCAGCTCCGCCCGTCTCCGGTCGTCCGCTTGGCCTATGGTATTCATTTCCTCTTCCGGCGTCTCCGCGAGCGCCGCGTTCAGTTCAGCGCCGATAACCACGCCGAGGCCGACAAGCCAGAAAAAGAACAGCGCAATCATGATCCCGGCCAGGCTGCCGTAGGTAAGATTATACGTGAAGAAGCTGCGCAGCACCAAGGGCAGCAGGGTCGTCACTAGGATCCACCAGACGGTCGTGAACAGCACGCCGGGCCATTTCGGATAGCGACGCGCGCGGTATCGTGACGGGGTCAGCGTATAGAAGATGAGATAGAGCGAACCGAACAGGCCGAGCGCCGGAATGATGCGCGAAAGGCGCAGGTCGCTGACCCGGTCGACGAGATCGGGGAAATAGGCCTCGATCACTTGCTGCGCCGCCCCGATCGCAATCTGCGCGATAAGGGAAAGCATCAACAGCAGCACCGCGCCCAGAATTACGCCCGATGAGAACAGCCTGTACTTCCAGAAAGCATGGGTCAGCTTGGTGCCGTAGGCGCGGCGCAGGATGTCGCGGATCGTCTCGATCAGGCTGCCGACCGTCCAGAGCGCTACGGCGGCACCGGCCCAGAGCAGCCAGCCGCTGCGCGAATTAATGACGTCGCGCGCGACCGGCTCGATGACGTTGCCGACACTGGGCGGCAGAGTCACGAGGATGGCGTTGATTGATGCGGCGCGGTCGCTTTCCTCTCCTATGAGCGAGAACAGCGCTGCCCCGAGAATGAAAAACGGGAAGATCGAGAACATCGCCAGATAGGCGAGATTGCCCGCGTGAATAAAGCCGTCGTTGAAGGTGCCGACGGCCGTACGCTTGGCGACTTCCCAGGCCCTAGTCCCGGGTCCGACCCTTTCGACCACGCGCCCACGCAAGGTCGCCGCGTGCTGGCGGCGCGCCTCGGGGGACAGCGACTGGACTTCGCGCTCTTCCTCGCTTGGAAGATCGTTTGCACTCAAACGGCTATACCCCGAGCTTGCTGCGTGGGTCGCTGTCGTCCTTCCAGCCTTCGAGCCGCTTGGCAAGCTCCGCGAGATCGCCGGGCAGCTGGATCTCCAGCGTCACGAGCTGATCGCCGCGGGTGCCGTTCTTTCTGGTGAAGCCCTTGCCCTTCAGGCGCAGCACCGTGCCGCCGTCCGTGCCGGGTTTGATCGTCATCATTACCGGGCCATCGACCGTGGGCACACGCACCTTGCCGCCATTCACAGCCTCGTCGAGCGTAATCGGCAGGTCGAAGCGCACGTCGTCACCATCGCGTTTGTAGAGCTTGTGCCGGTCGATCTCGATCGTGACCAGGCCGTCGCCCGCGCCGCCCGGCCCTTGCTCGCCCTTGCCCTTCAGGCGCATCTGGGTGCCGTTCTCGACCCCCTTGGGCAGCTTGAGATCGATGGTCTTGCCGTCGGCGAGCGTAATGCGCTGGTCTTTGAGCGTCGCCGCTTCGACGAAGGGGACGCGCAGACGATAGCCAATATCAGAGCCCTTGGGTGGCGGCGCACGGCGGCCACCGCCGAACGGGCCGCCGCCCATGCCAGACGATCGCGCCCTGCCGCCGCCAAAAAGGCCTTCGAATATGTCGCCGAGATCGGCTTCCTGTCCGAACCCCTGGAAATCTTCGGCGCGATAGCCACGCTGCCCGCCACCGGCCCCGCCGAAGCCGCCGCCCCCGCCCATACCGGCGAATGGATTGGCCGGATTGCCATCGGCATCGATCTCGCCGCGGTCGAACTGGGCGCGCTTGTCCTTGTCGGACAACAGGTCGTAAGCCTGCGTGACCTGGCTGAACCGCTCAGAAGCCTGCGGATTGTCCTTGTTGCGGTCGGGGTGAAGCTCCTTCGCCAGCTTACGATAGGCGCTCTTGATGTCCTTCTCCGACGCGCCGCGAGCGACGCCGAGAGTGGAATAGGGATCGCGGGAATTGGTAGCCATCAGGCGTGTTAGCTAGGTGCAACAGCCGATCCGTGCAAGCGCGAGTGGTTTCCCACGCGGACGGATGCGGTTAGGGGGTGGCCGATGCGCAGCGATTGTCTCCATAATGCGAACCTGTTTTGCCCCAAACGGGCGCGCCTGCGTTTTGCTCCTGAACCGATCCCCATTGCCTAGGACCCGCCCGATGCAGACCGACGAAAGCGCAATTCCCAAGGCGGACCCGTTCTCGCTGTTCGAGGTGTGGTTCGGCGAGGCCAAGGCGAGCGAGCCGAACGATCCCAACGCCATGGCGCTGGCGACGGCCACTGCCGATGGGATGCCGTCGGTCCGGATGGTGCTGCTGAAAGCGCGCGGCGTCGATCAGGGCGAGGGCGGGGGGTTCGTCTTCTACACCAATGCCGAAAGCCGCAAGGGCGAGCAGATCCGCGCCAATATGCGCGCCGCGCTGCTGTTCCACTGGAAGAGCCTGCGCCGCCAGATCCGCATCGAAGGCCCCCTGGAGGAAGTCGATCCTGCCCAGGCCGACGATTATTTCCACTCTCGGCCCCGCGCCTCGCAGATCGGCTCGGCCGCCAGCGACCAGTCGCGCCCCTTGCCGGATCGGCAAGTCTATCTCGACCGGGTGGCCGCGCTGGAGGAACGCTATCCCGAGGGCGACATTCCGCGCCCGTCGCACTGGACCGGCTTTCGGCTGAGCCCGCGCCGGATCGAATTCTGGCAGGACCGCGAGTATCGCCTGCACGACCGGCGCCTGTTTACGCGCAGCAGCGCGACGGAAGCGTGGGACGACACGCTGCTCTATCCGTGACGTAATATCGATGACCGACGACCGCACCCGACTCGCTCGCAGCGCAGCATTCGCCTCGATCACGGTGGCGGTGATTCTCGTCGCGCTGAAGAGCTGGGCGAGCTGGCGGACCGGCTCGACCGCCATGCTCGGCAGCCTTGCCGATTCCGCGCTCGACCTCATCGCGAGTATCGCCACGCTCACCGGCGTCTGGATCGCCTCCATGCCGGCGGACGAAGATCACCGGTTCGGCCATGGCAAGGCGGAAGCGCTGGCGGCTGTTTTCCAGGTCATGCTGATCGCGCTGTCCGCCTTCGGGATCGCGACGCGGGCAATCATGCAATTGTCCGGCGCGGTCGAAACGGCGGCAGCGGAAGAGGGCATCGCCGTCTCGCTGATCGCGATCGCGCTGACCTTCGCTCTGCTGGCGTGGCAGCGCTATGTGATGAGCCGGACGCGCAGTCTGGCGATCCAGACCGATCACCTGCACTACAAGTCCGATCTGTTGCTCAATCTCGCAGTGATCGCCGCGCTCGCGATGGACCAGTTTGCAGGGCTCGGCATTGCCGATCCGCTGTTCGGCCTCGCCATCGCTGCGTGGCTCGCGTGGGGCGCATGGCGCGGGGCAAGCGATGCGGTCGATGACCTGATGGATCGCGAATGGCCGGAGGACAAGCGGCTCGCCTTCGTCGAAGCGGCGGCCCGGCACCCCGAGCTTACGAACCTGCACGATCTGCGCACGCGCACCAGCGGCCATCGCGACTTCGCGCAATTCCATGTCGACCTGCCGCCGATCATGACGGTGGAGGAAGCGCATGACATTATCGAGCGGGTGGAGGCCGACCTGTGCCAGCGCTTCCCCGGGCTCGAATTGCTGATCCATATCGATCCCGAGGGTCATGTCGACGAGCCGGACAATCCGCTGGTCGAGGACAACGAATTCGCCAAGCTGGAGAAAGATGGATGACCACCGCACTGCCCTATTGGCATGTCGACGCCTTCGCCGACCGCCCCTTTGCCGGCAACCAAGCCGCGGTGATGCCGCTCGATGCGTGGCCCGAGGACGACGTTCTCCAGGCCATCGCCGAAGAGAACAATTTCGCCGAGACCGCTTTCGTGGTGCCCGATGCCAGTGACGAGGCCGATTTCGAATTGCGCTGGTTCACGCCGACCGAGGAAGTGCGACTATGCGGTCATGCGACATTGGCGAGCGGCCATGTGCTGCTGAGTCGCGACGGGGGCGAGCGGGTGACCTTCCGCACGCGGCGCGCGGGCAATCTGGAGGTCAGGCAAGCGGTCTCGGCCTACGAACTGGGCCTTCCAATAATCCCCACCGAACCCGGATCGTGGGACGAGGCGGCGGTGTTGCTGGGCGCGGAGCCGCGCGAGACTTGGCTCAATCCCGAAGGATACGGGATCTATCTGTTCGACAGCGAGGAAACGGTGCGCGGGCTCGACCCCGACATGCGCGGGTTGCGGGCATTGGGGAACGACCAGTTCATCTGCACGGCACAGGGCGGTGAGACCGACGTCGTCAGCCGCGTGTTCGTGCCAGGCGGCGGTGTCGACGAGGACAGCTTCACCGGCTCGGCCCACGCGGCGCTCACACACTTCTGGACCAACCGGCTCGGGTGCGAAAGCTTCACCGCGCTCCAGGCATCGCAGCGCGGGGGACACGCTACATGCCGCCGCGAAGGCGACCGGGCCGTCCTGTCCGGCCCCTGCGTCACAGTAGTAGAAGGGCGTTTCCTGCTGCCCTAACCTGCCGGGTAAAGCTCGATGATGTCCGCGAGCTGCTGGAGCATGGCCTTGCGCTGCGGCGCGTCCGAATGGCCGAGGCGCACCACGGTCAGCTTCTGGCTTGGCGAGACGAAGATATACTGCCCCATGTGACCGATCGCGGAAAACGCGCTGTGCGGCGCGCGGTCGGGGAACAATGGATGCTCCTCGCCATCGGGTAACGGGCGATTGAGCCAGGTTTGCAGACCGTAGTGCGGGCTGACGGGGCTGGGTTCGAGCATCTCTTCGACCCACTGGCGCGGCACCAGCTGCTCGCCCTTCACCGATCCCTTGTTGCGCAGCATCTCGCCGAACTTTGCCCAGTCGCGGGCATTGGCGTGAATCAGGCTGCCCGCGATCAGCGTGCCCGCGCGATCGAATTCCGGCACGGCGCTGGTCATTCCCAGCGGCCCGAACAGGCGGGCTTGCAGATAGTCGGCGACCGCCTTGCGGCGCGCGTCGGGATTGGTGCTCTCGGTCAGCGCACGCGCCGCGATATCGGCCAGGATCACCGTGGTGTTCGAGGAATATTCGAAGCGCGAACCCGGCTCCGCTTCGAGCGGCTGGGCGGTGGCGTAATCGGCCATGTCGTCGCGTCCGTCGAGGAACAGCATGCGCACCTCGCTGCTCTCGTAGGGCGGATCGCCCGCCTCGGTATGTTCGAGGCCGGAGCGCATCTGGAGCAATTGGCGCAAGGTGATCTCGGCACGCGGATCGCCGGTGCGCTGCCAGCGCGGCACGGGGGCGGGGGCATCGAGCCGCAGCTGCCCGTCCGCTACCAGCATGCCGATCATTACCGCAGTCACCGTCTTCGCCATCGACCAGCTGATGAAGCGCGTCTGCGGGCCGTAGCCTTCGCCATAGCGTTCGACGGCGATCTCGCCGCCGTGCATGACGACCAGCGCCCGCGTGTCGCCCAGCCCGTCGAGCGTGAACAGCTGGTCCGATTCGCGCGCCAACGCCTTGGTCGGCGCGCCCGGATCGTCCTTCACCGCCGCCAGCGCTTCCTCGCTCAGCGGCGGCTCTTCGGCAGGACCGGAGCCGCCGCACGCGGCAAGGCTTGTGGCGGCGAGGACAAGCGCGATAAGGGGGGCGGTCCGCTGGGGCATGACGCGTCACTCGCACGAAGGAATCCGACTTGGCAACGGCCAAAAAACGCTCTGGAAAACTGCGCCTGTGGTTGTGGCTCACGATCATCATCGCCGGACTGGGCGCGATCGCTTGGGCGGTCTGGGGCGACGGCCTGCGCCGGACCGGCGCGACCGGCACGGCCTATGCCGCGCATGTCGCCTGTTCCTGCCGCTTCGTCGCGGGGCGCAGTCTGGACGATTGCGCCAAAGACAAGCTTGCCGGGATGGAGCTGGTCAGCCTGAGCGAAAATCCGCAGGCGAAAAGCGTGACTGCCTCGATCCCACTGGTAGCTTCGGAGACCGCCACCTGGCGCGAGGGTTACGCTTGCGTGCTGGACGAGTGGGAAGGCTAGGCGCCGGTCTCGCGCAAGAGCGCTGCGTAGGCATCCTGCAGGCCATCCCTCAGGTCGATGCGCGGCTGCCAGCCCATCGCGGCCAGGCGGGAATTGTCCATCAGCTTGCGCGGCGTGCCGTCCGGTTTCGACGTGTCGTACTTGATAGCGCCTTCGAACCCGACCACATCCGCAATCATCCGCGCGAGATCGGCAATGGCGATGTCGTGGCCCGAGCCCACATTGATCGGCGCATCGTCCGAGTAACGCCGCAACAGCATCACGCAGGCATCGGCGAGATCGTCGACATGCAGGAACTCGCGGCGCGGCGTGCCGCTGCCCCAAATGACGAAGCTGTCATCGGCGGCCAGCTTCGCCTCATGCGCCTTGCGGATCAGGGCAGGGACGACATGGCTCGATGCAGGATCCCAATTGTCGCCCGGCCCGTAGAGGTTGGTCGGCATGGCGGAGATGAAATCCCGCCCATATTGCGCGCGGTAGGCTGCAGCGAGCTTCAGTCCGGCGATCTTGGCAATCGCATAGGCCTCATTGGTCGGCTCCAGCGGGCCTGTCAGCAGGGCATCTTCGCGGATCGGTTGCTCGGCGTGCTTCGGATAGATGCAGGAGGAGCCGAGAAACAGCAGCTTCGCCGCATCGTGCAGGTGCGCAGCGTGGATCACATTCGTTGCGATGGCGAGATTGTCGTAGAGGAATTCCGCCGGACGCTCGGCATTGGCCATGATGCCGCCGACTCGCGCGGCGGCCAGGATCACCGCATCGGGCCGATTGGCGGCAAACCATTCGTGCACGGCGCCTTGGTCGCGTAAATCGACACTCCGCGGTGCGGTGAGGATGGTGCAGGGCTCGCGTTCCAGCCGGCGGAGGAGCGCCTGCCCGACCATGCCTCCATGGCCCGCGACCCAGACGCGTTTACCGTCGAGCGCAAAGCTTGGCACGCTCAGCAGCCCCGTATCCCGGCGATGTCCGCCTGCACCATCTCGCGGACCAGTTCGCGCAGCGGCGTTTTCGCTTCCCAGCCCAATTCCGCCTTCGCCTTGCTCGCATCGCCGAGCAGGCGGTCGACCTCGGTCGGGCGGAAATAGCGCGGATCGATTTCGATCAGGCAGCGCCCGCTGTCGGCGCAAAAGGCTTTCTCCTCGGCGCCTTCGCCGCGGAACTCCAGCGACACACCGATTTCCTCGAAGGCCCAGCGGGCGAAGTCGCGTACGCTGGTGGCGGCGCCGGTCGCCAGCACGTAGTCCGATGGCCGCTCCTTTTGGAGGATGCGCCACATGCCCTCGGCATATTCGCGCGCATGCCCCCAGTCGCGCCGGGCGTCGAGATTGCCGAGGTACAGCCGGTCCTGCAGCCCGAGGGAGATCGCGGCGACCGCGCGGGTGATCTTGCGCGTAACGAAGGTCTCGCCGCGCACCGTGCTTTCATGGTTGAACATGATCCCGCAGCTTGCGTGCAGTCCGTAGGCCTCGCGGTAGTTCACCGTGATCCAGTGCGCATAGGCTTTCGCCGCGGCATATGGGCTCCGCGGGTAGAACGGCGTGGTTTCGGTCTGCGGCGTTTCCTGCACCAGCCCGTACATCTCGCTGGTGGAGGCCTGGAAGAAGCGGGTGCTGTTTTCCAGGCCGAGGATGCGGATCGCCTCAAGCAGGCGCAGAGTGCCAAGGCCATCCGCATTGGCGGTATACTCGGGCGTCTCGAAGCTGACCTGCACATGGCTTTGCGCAGCGAGATTGTAGATCTCGTGCGGCTGGACCTCCTGCACCACACGGATGATGTTGGTGGCATCGGTGACATCGCCGAAATGCAGGTGCATCTGCGGATTTTCGCGATGCGGGTCTTCGTAAATGTCCTCGATCCGGCCGGTATTGAAGGAAGAGGACCGGCGCTTGACCCCGTGAACCTCGTACCCTTTTTCCAGCAGCAGGCGGGCGAGAAACGAACCGTCCTGTCCGGTAACACCCGTAATCAATGCGCGCTTCGCACTCATGCCGACCTCGATTTATATCTATGCAAGCGCATTGAATATCCGCCGGTATCACGCAAGAGCGTGCGACCCGAAACGCACGGGTTTACGCCTCGACCGGCACCGTCGCCTCGATCCAGCCGCCGCCGACCACGCGGTCGTCTGCGTAAATGACAGCAGCCTGCCCCGGCGCGACCCCGTATTCAGGCTGCGTGAACCGCAGATTTGCGCTGCGACCCTTACTGAGGGGCCCGTCGAGCTCGACCGGCACCGGCTTGGCGAGGCTGCGCACCTTGGCGGTCAGCGGCTTGTCGGGCAGAGGGCCGATGCGGTTGGTTTCGCCGATGCGCACCTCTGTCACTGCCAGCAGCCGCTTGGGGCCGACGCGGACCTCGGCGCTCTCGGCATCGATCCTGATCACATAGAGCGGTTCGGGCTGGCCACCGATCTGCAGCCCGCGTCGCTGGCCGACTGTGTAATGGATCACGCCGCGATGCTCGCCCAGTTCCTCGCCGGTCGTTGCATGGACGATTTTGCCCGGTCGCACGCCTTCCGGACGCATTTTCTTGACGATCTTCGCATAATCGCCGTCGGGCACGAAGCAGATGTCCTGGCTGTCGGGCTTTGCAGCGTTTCGCAGCCCCGCTTCCTCGGCAAGCTGGCGGACTTCGGCCTTGGGCAGGCCGCCGAGGGGGAAGCGGAGGTAGGCGAGCTGGTCTTCTGTGGTCGCATAAAGGAAATACGACTGGTCGCGTGCAGGATCGTGGGCCCGGTGCAGTTCCGGTCCGGCCGGGCCCATCACGCGGCGGACATAATGGCCGGTGGCAAGGCAATCGGCGCCCAATTCGCGCGCCATGGCGAACAGGTCGGTGAACTTCGGGCCCATGTTGCAGCGAATGCAGGGCACCGGCGTCTGCCCGGCGAGATAGGAATCGGCAAAGCCCTCTACCACGTGTTCGCGAAACGCGCTTTCGTGGTCATGCACGTAGTGAGCGATACCGAGCCGGTCTGCCACGGCGCGGGCATCGGCAATGTCGTCGCCCGCGCAGCACGCGCCCTTGCGCCCCGTCGCCGCGCCGTAATCGTAGAGCTGCAGCGTAACGCCGATCACTTCCGCACCGCTGCGCGCGGCCAACGCAGCGACAACCGAGCTGTCGACCCCGCCCGACATGGCGACGACGATGCGGCAATCGGATGCGGCACGCGGCAAGTCGAAAAGACCGGCTGCCTGAACCGGGGAAAGAGCAATGTTTTCGGGCATGGCGCGCCCCATACACGGCTGGGGGGCTTGCCACCAGAGGGCAGCGCGCAAGCGCGCATGCGACGCTTTACGGTTCGTTCACCATGTGCCGTTATCCTCGTACAAATGATCGAGGGGCAATTTCAAAGAGCCGATCTGGCCGACAAGCGCGAAGCCGCGGATCTCCGCCGGTTTCGCTGGACCGATCTGGTCGCGCGCTTGGCGGCGACTCGCGAACTCCGGGAGGAGATCGCGCAGGTCGAAGGGGGCTTCGGGGCCTTCGCGGACGTCCGCCGCGAAGGCAGCGAAAAGAATGAAGGCGCTGTTAACCACGATATTTCAACGGATGGCAAACCAGACCCGCTAGGCCTTGGCGACACCGCAGGTGATGAAACCCACGGCGACAGAGAGACGGAATGATTGAAAACCAGGATATCCGGCCGGCGCAGGTCATCGGCCCTCTCGGAGAGCCGCTGACGCTCGACGATTTGCCGTCGCCCCAGACCAAGCGTTGGGTCGTGCGCCGCAAGGCCGAGGTCGTCGCTGCCGTCAATGGCGGACTTCTGTCGATCGACGAGGTTCTGGATCGTTATAGCTTGAGCCTGGAGGAGTTCGCTTCCTGGCAGCGCGCCGTCGATCGCTCCGGCATGCAGGGCCTACGCGTTACCCGCATTCAGCACTATCGCGACCTCTACGAACGCCAGTTGAAATACTGAGCCTTCCGGGGCGGGCGACGGGCCCGGGAACAAAACGCATCACCATCCGCTCCTCTAGGTAGTCCTGCACCACGCAGGAGACCGTTTTCCTGTCGAAGCCCGAAAGTGAATATCGGGCGGGCAGGATAAAACAGGAGGAATACAATGGGTTGGATTATTGCAATTATCGTCGGCGGTGTAGCGGGCTGGCTGGCTAGCCTTGTCATGAACCGCGATGCCTCCATGGGCATCTTCTGGAATATCGTCGTCGGCATCATCGGTGCGCTGATCGGCAATTTCCTTGCAGGCGCCGTTTTCGGCATCGAAGGCACTATCCAGACCTTCAACCTGACCGGCTTCATCATCGCCATCATCGGCGCGATCGTGCTTCTCGGAATTGCGAACCTCGTCCAGCGTGGACGCGTTCGCTAAACTTAGCGCGATTACATCAGAACAATCCGAAAGCCGGGGATCGAAAGATCTCCGGCTTTCGTCGTCGAGGCACCCGTTTTCGTTGCCCTTCGTCCGCTCATGGTCCACATCGGTCGATAGTTCTTTGCCTGCGCCGAGCGCGTGGTCTAGCGGCTATCGAGCTAGTATCTTGCACTAAGTGACCTAGCAGGATAATACACTGCGATCCGAAAAGACGCATACCGGGGCGATATGGCCATGAATTACGAATCTGGTTTCGAGGCGGAGCGGGTAGAGCCGATGACAGGCAGCGCGTCGCTCGAATCCGACGAAACGGCCGAAGCGACGCGTCGCCGCCGCTGGTACATCGGCGCTGCGATCCTTGCCCTGCTGCTTGCGATCGTGGCCTATTTCGTTGTCTCCGGGGGGAGCGCGGAAGAGAGCGCCGGTGGTGAGGCCCAATTGCCGAGCGTCACGGTGATCGCGCCGGGCCAGAGCACCGTCGATGGCGAGATTTCCGCGACCGGCACGCTTGCCGCGCGGCGTGATCTGCCGGTGGGCGTCGTCGGTGAAGGCGGCCGCGTGACGGCAATCAGCGTCGATGCCGGCGACTGGGTCCGCCAGGGCCAGGTGCTCGTCTCGATCGATCGCTCGGTCCAGTCGCAGCAGGTGCAGAGCGCCGCCGCCCAGGTTCAGGTCGCGCAGTCGGACGCCAATATCGCGCAAGCCAATCTCGACCGCTCGCTGCAGCTCGTCGAGCGCGGTTTCGTTTCCGAGGCAGACGTCGATCGCCTCACGGCAACGCGCGATGCGGCCGTCGCGCGGGTGCGCGTGGCGCAGGCACAGGTCCGCGAATTGCAGGCCCGGAACGCCCGCCTCAACGTGGTCGCGCCAGCCTCCGGCCTCGTGCTCGAACGCAATGTGGAAATCGGTCAGACGGTCAGCGCCGGCTCCCCTCCGCTGTTCCGCATCGCCCGCGGTGGTGAGATGGAGGTGCTCGCACGCCTCAGCGAAACCGATCTCGCGCAGATCAACGTGGGCACCACAGCCACCGTCACGCCGGTCGGGTCGGACAATAGCTATACCGGGAGCGTCTGGCAGGTCGCGCCGCTGATCAGCTCGCAGGATCGCCAGGGTACGGCGCGGATCGCGCTGCCCTATGCCGAGGGCTTGCGCCCCGGCGGCTTCGCGACGGTCGTGATCAAGAGCGGCACGGTCAGCGCGCCGATCCTCCCCGAGAGCGCGATCCAGTCTGACGACGAGGGCAGCTATGTCTTCATCGTGGATGCCGAAAACACGGTGCAGCGGCGCAATATCGAGCTCGGCCAGGTGACATCCGAAGGCATCGTCATCGCAGGCGGCCTTGCAGGCAACGAGCGGGTGGTGCTGCGGGCCGCCGGTTTCCTCAATCCGGGCGAGACGGTCCGCCCAATCGCCGACGGCGCGTGAGCGGGACTGGCATATGAATTTCCGTAACATCTCCGCCTGGTCGATCCGCAACCCGGTGATTCCGCTGGTCGCGTTTACCGCGCTGCTGCTGGCCGGCCTGATCAGCTTCATGCGCATGGATGTCGTGAACAATCCCGACATCGAATTCCCGGCAGTCAGCGTGAATATCTCGCAGCCAGGCGCCGCGCCGACCGAGATCGAGAACCAGATCACCCAGCGGGTCGAGGCCGCCGTGCGCTCGATCAACGGCGTGAACTCGATCAATTCGACTGCCAGCGAAGGCAATTCGAATACCTTCATCGAATTCGAGATCGGCGTCGACCCCAACGATGCCACGGCGGAAGTGAAGAACGCGATCGACACGATCCGCGGCTCGCTGCCCGACGGCATCCTTGAACCGCGCGTGAGCAAGCAGGAAATCTCCGGCGGCTTCCTGGCGATCTATGCTGTCGAAGCCGACGACATGACCATCGAGGGGCTGAGCTGGTTCATCGACGACACGATTGCCAAGCAATTGTTGTCGATCGAGGGCATGGCCGAGGTCAATCGCTTCGGCGGGGTCGACCGCGAGATCGAAGTTATTCTCGATCTGCCGCGCATGCAGGCGCTCGGCGTTACTGCCAGCCAGATCAACGGCGTGCTGCGCCAGAACAATATCGATGCGGCCGGCGGCATGGCCGAAGTCGGCGGCACGCGCCAGTCGGTACGCGTGCTGGGCAACAACGACTCGGCTTACGAGCTGGGCGAACGCCGCATCCAGCTCGGCGGCGGGCGGACGGTCAAACTCTCCGACGTGGCCACCGTCCGCGACGGCTATTCCGAGCGGACCTCGATCAGCAAGGTGGGCGACAAGGAGGTCGTGAACTTCGCCATGAGCCGCGCGAAGGGAGCATCGGACGTCACCGTCTACGAAAACGCGCTCGAGAAAATCGAAGAGATCGAGGCCAGCAATCCTGGCGTCAAGTTCATCCCGCTGTTCAACACGGTCAAATACACGAAGGACCAGTACGAAAGCGCCATGGCCGCGATGATCGAGGGTGCGATCCTCGCCGTGGTGGTGGTGTTCTTCTTCCTGCGGGATTGGCGCGCGACGGCGATTTCCGCCGTGGCGATCCCGCTTTCGGCTATTCCGACCTTCTGGTTCATGGACCTGCTCGGCTTCAACCTGAACCAGCTGTCGCTGCTGGCGCTGGCCCTCGTGGCTGGGGTGCTCGTCGACGATGCGATCGTGGAGATCGAGAACATCGTGCGCCACATGCGCATGGGCAAGAGCGCCTACCAGGCATCTATCGATGCGGCCGACGAGATCGGCCTGCCGGTCGTCGCGACAAGTTTCTGTATCGTCGCGGTGTTCTTCCCGGTCGGTGCCATGCCCGGCATCTCGGGGCAGTTTTTCAAGAACTTCGGCTTCACCGTCGTGGTCGCCGTGCTGATGTCGCTCGCCGTGGCGCGCATGATCACGCCGATGCTGGCGGCCTACTTCCTCAAGTCCCACGGTCAGGCCGCGCATGGCGAGGGCCCGATGATGGATCGCTACATGGGCGTCCTGCGCTGGTCGCTCGACCGGGGCAAGATGCACCGGCTGCGCGAGGGGCTGGAGGGCCCGCGCCATCGCTGGCTCTATGTGCTGGCGCTGCTATTCACTGTTATCGGAGCGCTCGCCGTTTCGGCATTCGGCACGTTCACCGTGTCCGGCCTGCTGCAAGGCCTCGGCATTCCCGCGATGATCACCGGGGGCGATCCCGATCCCGGCTTCCTGCCCGAAACGATCGTGAAAATCGTCGGCATCATCCAGCTGGCCATCGCACTGCTGGCAGGCTTCCTGCTGACGCTTGTGTTCTTCAAGGTCCTCGGCCTGATTACCGGGCTGTTCGGCAGCCACATGAAGCAGGCCTGGCAGTATCTCTACGCGCGCTTCCTCGACCACCGGGTATGGATGCTCGGCGTCGGCTATTTCTCCCTGCTGCTGACCGTACTGCTGTTCGGCATCGTGCCCACCCAGTTCCAGCCGGTGATCGACGACGAGAACAGCCGCATCGAGATCGAGATGGTGCCGGGCACGACGCTCGAGACCACCGAACGGGTCGTCGATCAGGTCGCCGACCTCCTCTACAAGCAGCAGGAGGTGGAACTGGCACTGGAGCGCGTCCGCGAAGGCCAGGCGACGATCTACATCACGCTGCGCCCCGACCGCGAACGGACCTCGATCGAGTTCGAGCGCAGTCTCGCGCCGGAGCTCTCGCAGATCGCCGATGCGCGGGTTCGCTTCGCGTCGCAATCGGGCGGTTTCGGCTCGGGCCGCGACATGACGGTAATGCTGGCCGGTTCGGATCCCGAGCTGCTCAACGATACGGCTGCCCAGCTGGTTGAGCAGATGAAGACCATCGACTCGCTCGTCGCCCCGCGGGTGAGTGCCGACATCAACCGGCCGGAGCTGATCATCTCTCCGCGCGAGGATCTTGCGGCGGAACTCGGCGTATCGACCATCGCGCTAAGCCAGACGATCCGCATCGCGACCATGGGCGAGATCGAGCAGAACGCGGCGAAATTCTCGCTCTCGGACCGCCAGATCCCGATCCGGGTCAAGCTACCCGAGCAATCGCGCGAGAACTTGGACACGATCCGCAATCTGCCGGTGCAAACGGCAAGCGGTGGGTCGGTGCCCTTGTCGCGAGTGGCCGAGATCAGCTTCGGCTCCGGCCCGACGACCATCCAGCGCTACAACCAGAACCGCCGCGTGCTGGTCGGGGCCGATCTGGCCCAAGGCGTCGTGAAGGGCGAAGCTCAGGCCGAAATCGACCAGTTGCCCATCTTGCAGGACCTGCCCCAGGGCGTGATCCGCGACGTGGTCGGCGAAGAAGAATGGCAGGCCGAGCTGATGACCAGCCTGACGATCGCTATCGCGTCGGGGGTGCTGCTGGTGTTTGCCGTGCTCGTGCTGCTGTACAAACGTCTCATGAGCCCGCTGGTGAACATGGCCAGCCTCGCGCTCGCCCCGCTCGGGGGCATCCTGCTGGTGTGGCTGTTCGGCCAGCCACAATCGATGCCGGTCTATATCGGCATCCTGTTGCTCCTCGGCATCGTCTCCAAGAACTCGATCCTGCTGATCGACTTCGCGATCGAGGAGATGGACAAGGGCACGCGCAAGCTGGAAGCAATCGTCGATGCGGGCCACAAGCGTGCGCAGCCGATCGTCATGACGACCGTCGCAATGACGGCCGGGATGGTGCCGATCGCCTTGTCCGGCGTGCTTGGCTCGGGCGACGGAGCCTGGCGCGCGCCGATGGGTACCGTGGTGATCGGGGGCCTGATCCTCTCGACCCTGCTCACGCTGCTGATCGTACCGGCAGGCTTCAGCCTCGCCGATGGCTTCGAGAAGCGCGCGGGTCCGTGGCTGCGCCAGCGCATGCTCACCTATCGCCCGGGTGACGACAAGCGCGGGCTGGCAGGCGCGGGGACCGCCGAACCGGGGGCCGAGCCCGCCGAGTGAACGATCCCCGCCACGCCGGCTCAGTCACCGCGCCTCCAGCGCTACCGCCGGATCGTGCGCGGGTCATGCGACGTACCGCCACCGGCCTGATAGTCCTGATGGCCGGCCTCTTCCTGCTGTCGGGCCGCAATCTCGAGCTGCATCCGGCGTGGGGCTATCTCCACGCCTTTGCGGAGGCCGCCATGGTCGGCGGACTAGCCGACTGGTTCGCGGTGACCGCGCTGTTCCGCCGCCCGCTCGGCCTGCCGATCCCGCACACGGCGATCATCCCGGAGAACAAGGATCGCATCGCCGACACGATGGCGGGCTTCCTGCGCGAAAACTTCCTAACCCCCGCTGTCGTCGGGCGGCGGATGGGGTCGATGAATCTGGCGAAAGCGATCGGCAGCTATCTCGCCGATCCCAAAGCGACGCGCGATTCGCGCATCCGGCTGGGCGCAGGGGAACTGGCGGTCGAAGTGCTGGAATCGCTCGACCCCGAACGGCTCGGTACGCAGGTGCGCAGCGGCATCAAGTCGCAGCTCGACAAGCTGGAAATCGCGCCGCTGATCGGCGGGATGCTCACGGCCATGATGGCGGACGGCAAGCATAAGCCGCTGATCGACAAGATCATCCGCTGGGCGGGGCTGGTGCTCGAAGACAATGAGCAGCTGGTACGCGAAATGGTCCATCGCCGGGCCAACGGCATCCTCCGCTTCACCGGACTTGACGAGCGGCTCGCAAATTCGGTGATCGACGGCTTGTACAAGCTGCTCGCCGAAGTGCTGGTCGATCCGAACCACCCCTTGCGCGACAAGATCGAGGAAGGCCTTGCCGAATTCGCGACCGGCCTGCGCGAGGATCCCGAATTGCAGGCCCGTATCGAGCGGATGAAGCGGGAGATGCTCGGCAATCCGGCCATCGCCGAATGGTGGCAGGGCACGTGGGAGCGCATCCGCGCCAATCTGATCGTCTCGATCCGCGAATCGGGCGGCCTCGGCTCGGGCTATGTCAGCGAGACGCTGGCCGAGCTGGGCGGGGCGCTACGCGACGATCTGCGCCTGCAACGCCAGATCAACCGCTTCGCCCGCCGCACGGCGGTCGGGATCGCCACCCGCTATGGCGACCAGATCGTGCGGCTAGTCTCCGAAACCGTGCGCCGCTGGGATGCGCATACTATCACCGACCGGGTGGAAAGCGCCGTCGGCCGCGACCTGCAATTCATCCGCATCAACGGCACGATGGTCGGCGGGTTGGTGGGCCTGACGATCCATTTCCTCAGCGAAACTCTCGGCTAGGGTCCTGCCCGCGGGCTTATCGGATACGGTAGAATATCCGGTGGGCCAGATAGCTCCGCACCGGCTGGCCCGCCGCATCGCGCGCCGGTTCGATCTGCGCAGTCCGCTGCATGACGGAGCAAGGATGCTTTCGCATGTCGAAATCCTCGGCCACGGTCTGGTTGAGCAACTCGCAGGCTTCCACTCTTCCGCTCTCGTCGACAGTCAGCCGCAGCGCGAAATAGGCTTGCGCTCCCTTGCGCAGTGCTTCTGCAGGATATTCCGACTGGATCGTGCGCACGACCCGCTTCATGTTCACGATCTCGGGCGGCGAGACGACCGAGCGCTGTTGCTCGGGATCGAAACCCCAATGTGTGACAAGGTCCTCCATGCACACGTTCATCGCCGCAAGCGGTTTGTCCATCGGACCTAGGTCGAGAACGATATCGTCGCGACCTCTTTGCGTCAGCGTGAAGGTGGAAACATCTTTCGCATTCTCGTGATCGAGGTGCGCCAGTCCGCGGGGATCGCGGGTCCAGTCGCGTTCCTCTTCGGTCCATTCGCCATCGGCGTTCTTGCCGGGGTGGAATGCGATCGACGTGGTCGCGCTCACAAGCTTCTGTTCGCCGAGGTCCATATCGGCGACAGGGAAATCCCCCGTATCCCCGCCGGGTCCGAAGGCGAAGCGAGCGTCCCGCGACACTCTCAAGTCGTCGACAGCCGGGCCTGCAAGCCCCCAGATCGCCGACATGGACGGATCCCATTGCTCGAGGAAGAAAATCGTCCGGCTGTCTTCCGGACCGAAGGTGCGGAGCAGGCGGCATTTGTTCTCGGCCATGTCGAGGTGCCAGTTGCTCGACGGCTGCAATGCTATCGGCGCATCCTGCGCAGTGGCAGTTGTTGCAAGACCAGTAAAAGACAGAGCCGCCAGAGCGACTGAAAAGGAAAAACGGCGACCCATGAAAAATCCCTCCGAAACACAATGCTTCGGAGGGATTTGTATTCAAAATCGCTTGGCGATCAAAGCTTTTCGGTCAGCTCCGGTACCGCCTTGTAGAGATCGGCGACGAGGCCGATGTCCGCGACCTGGAAGATCGGGGCGTCCTCGTCCTTGTTGATTGCGATGATGGTTTTGGAATCCTTCATGCCCGCAAGGTGCTGGATCGCGCCCGAGATACCGATGGCGATATAGACTTCCGGCGCGACGATCTTGCCCGTCTGGCCGACCTGGTAATCGTTGGGCACATAGCCCGCATCGACGGCTGCACGGCTTGCGCCGATGCCCGCGCCGAGCTTGTCGGCGAGCGGAGTGATGATCTCGTCGAAAGTCTCGGAGTCCTTGAGGGCGCGGCCACCCGAAACGATGATCTTCGCGCTTGTCAGCTCGGGACGATCGCTTTCGGCAATTTCCTCGCTCACGAAGCTGGAGATGCCGGCGTCAGCGGGCCCGGAGATTTCCTCGACCGTACCGGAACCGCCCTCGGGTTCCGCCTTGTCGAAGGCGGTGCCGCGTACGGTAAGGACCAGCTTGTCCTCGGTGCTTTCGACCGTCGCGATGGCATTGCCGGCGTAGATCGGGCGGGTGAAGGTCTTGTCGCCTTCGACCGAGAGGATGTCGGAAATCTGCATCACGTCGAGCAGCGCTGCGACGCGCGGGGCGACGTTTTTGCCGGTGGTGGTGGCCGGTGCGACGAAAGCGTCATGGTGACCCATCTGGTCGGCGATCAGCGGCGCAACGTTCTCGGGCAGCGCGTGCTCGTAAGCCGGATCGTCAGCGAGATGGACCTTGCCTACTCCGGCGATCTTGGCAGCGGCATCGGCCACGGCGCGGCAGCCCGAACCGGCGACCAGCAGGTGGACTTCACCCAGCTTCGATGCGGCGGTGACCGCAGTCAGCGTGGCGTCGGCCATGGTGGAATTGTCGTGTTCGACCCAAACGAGGGTTTTCATATTCGTATTCCTTCTCGTTGGAGTGGATCAGGCGACGCCCATCGCCTTAAGCTTGGCGACCAGCGCGTCGACGTCCTCGACCTTCTCGCCTGCCTGGCGAACCGGCGGTTCGGAGACATTGGTGGTCTTGAGGCGCGGCGCGGTGTCGACGCCGTAATCGGCCGGGCTCTTGGTATCGAGCGGCTTCTTCTTCGCCTTCATGATGTTCGGCAGCGAGGCATAGCGCGGCTCGTTGAGGCGCAGGTCAGTAGTGACGATGGCCGGCATGGTCAGCTTGACGGTCTGCAGGCCGCCGTCGACCTCCCGCTTCACCGTGACGCTGTCGCCATCGACCTCGATCGTGTTTGCAAACGTGCCCTGGGGGCGCTCCATCAGCGCAGCGAGCATCTGGCCAGTCTGGTTCGAGTCGTCGTCGATCGCCTGCTTGCCGAGCATGATCAAGCCCGGCTGCTCTTCCTCGGCGATGGCCTTGAGGATTTTGGCGACTGCCAGCGGTTCGACTTCGTTATCGGTCTCGACGAGAATTGCGCGGTCGGCGCCCATCGCCAGCGCGGTGCGCAGTGTTTCCTGCGCCTTCGCCGGGCCGATCGAAACGGCGACGATTTCCTCGGCGTTGCCCGCTTCCTTGATGCGGATGGCTTCCTCGACGGCAATTTCGTCGAACGGATTCATGCTCATCTTGACGTTGGCAAGATCGACGCCGGAGCCGTCGGCCTTGACCCGCGGCTTGACGTTGTAATCGATCACCCGCTTGACGGGGACGAGGATTTTCATTGCGTTCCTTCCTCTCGAATGAATTCGCGGCCCACCTACCTTGCGTTTACGTAAACGTCAAGTGGGCCGCCGGCGTTGCTTACTTTCAAAAAGCCGCGGAAAGCTGGGCGTTCCCGCGTCGCAAATGAAAAGGGCGGACTCGCTGCCGCGGGCCCGCCCTTCGATAACCAGTCCATCGATAGAAAGCCGGTTCAGGCCGCCTTCTTCACCTCGGCCACGATCTTGCGGGCGGCGTCGCCCAGATCGTCGGCGCTGACGATCGGCAGGCCGGAGTTCTCGAGGATCTCCTTGCCCGCTTCCACATTCGTGCCTTCGAGGCGGACGACCAGCGGAACCGAGAGGTTCACGTCCTTCGCCGCCTGGACGATGCCGTTGGCGATGACATCGCACTTCATGATGCCCCCGAAGATGTTGACGAGGATGCCCTCGACCGCCGGGTCCTTGAGGATGATCTTGAACGCCGCGGTGACCTTCTCGGTCGTCGCGCCGCCGCCCACGTCGAGGAAGTTCGCCGGAAAGGCGCCATTGAGCTTGATGATGTCCATGGTCGCCATGGCGAGACCGGCACCGTTGACCATACAGCCGATGTTGCCGTCGAGCTTGATGTAGGCGAGATCGTATTCGGAGGCTTCGACTTCGGCCGGGTCTTCCTCGGTCTCGTCGCGCATCTCCTCCACGTCCTTGTGGCGATAGAGCGCGTTGCCGTCGAAGCTCATCTTGGTGTCGAGGACGAGGAGGTTGCCGTCCTTGTCTTCGACCAGCGGGTTGATCTCGAGCATTTCCATGTCGAGGTCCATGAAGGCGGTGTAGAGCTGCTTGGCGAGCTTCTGGCACTGCTTGTTGGTGTCGCCCGTCAGCTTGAGGGCGAAAGCCACCGCGCGGCCATGATGTGGCATGAAACCCTGAGCCGGGTCGATGGTGATAGTGGTGATCTTCTCGGGCGTCTCGTGTGCGACGTCCTCGATGTCCATGCCGCCTTCGGTCGAGGCGATCATGGCGACCTGGCCGCTGGCACGGTCTACGAGCATGGAAAGGTAGTATTCCTTCTCGATGTCGACGCCGTCTGTGACGTAGAGGCGGTTGACCTGCTTGCCTTCGTCGCCGGTCTGGATCGTCACCAGCGTGTTGCCGAGCATTTCCTTGGCGTTCGCCTCGACTTCATCGACGCTCTTCGAGAGGCGCACGCCGCCCTTGGCATCGGGACCAAGCTCCTTGAACTTGCCCTTGCCGCGGCCGCCGGCGTGGATCTGCGCTTTCACGACATAGAGCGGCCCGGGAAGCTTCTTCGCGCCCTCGACCGCTTCTTCGACAGTCATCGCCGCATGGCCGGTGGGCACGGCGATGCCGTATTTCGCGAGCAGTTCCTTGGCCTGGTATTCGTGAATGTTCATGGGAGCGTCTGTCCTTCGCGCGGGTGCGCGGCTGGGGGTGGGAAGTTTTGTGGGCGCATAAGCATACGTAGGCCTTCTTGAAAAGTGCCGCGTTCGGGTGCAACTGCCATACCGCTCTCATGATCGACAGCCAGCGCCTCGAATCGATCGTCTCCGAAGCGGGACGGATCGCCCACGACCTTTGGCCGGGGGCGGGCAATTCGGTACGTAGCTGGGAGAAGGAACCCAACAGCCCGGTGTGCGAAGCCGATCTGGCGGTGGACGCTTTTCTCAAGCGCGAGCTGGGCGCGCTGTTGCCTGCGGCGGGGTGGCTGTCGGAAGAGACGGCGGACGATCCTGCCCGGCTCGGGTGCGATCTCATCTGGCTGGTCGATCCGGTGGACGGCACGCGCGATTTTATCCGGGGCCGGAGCGGCTGGGCAGTGTCCGTCGCGCTCATCAGCGCAGGGCGACCGCTGATCGCCATGCTGTCCGCCCCGGCGCGCGGAGAAATGTGGAGCGCGGTCGCCGGGCGCGGTGCAGAGCGCAATGGCGCGGCTTTGACGGCGTCGATGCGCGATCGGTTCGACGGTTCGCGCGTACCGGCAGCCTCGCTGCCCAAGACCGACCGCGATCTCGTCAGCGTCGATCAGCCCAATTCCATCGCCCTGCGAATCGCAATGGTCGCCGCCGACGAGGCCGATCTCGTCGCAACGCTGCGCTGGGGCTTCGAATGGGATATTGCCGCAGCCGGTCTGATCGCGCGCGAGGCCGGCGCGGCCGTCACCGATGCCTTCGGCAAGAAGCTCGAGTACAACAAGCGCGATCCGCGGGCTTTCGGCGTACTGGCCTGCTCCCCCAATATTCACGAAGCCGCGGTCGAGCGGCTGGCCGGTCGCGCGGCACAGATCGGGCAGAAATAGGTTCTGCAAAGAAAAAGGGCCGATCCGAAGATCGGCCCTTCCCCTGCTGTTCAGCTGCGATCAGTAGCCTTGCGACTGCTGGGCAGCTTCGACATCTTCTTGATCGAACGGGATGATCTTGATTTCGACGCGGCGGTTGAGCGGCTCGTTCACGCCGTCGCCGGTCTGCACTGCGAGGCGCGTTTCGCCGAAGCCCATCCAGCGAATGCGCGACGAGGCGACGCCCTGCGAGATGAGATAGTTGGCGACCGCCTGGGCGCGCTGTTCGGACAGGCGCTGGTTGGCGTCGGACGGGCCCGTCGTATCGGTGTGGCCATAGACGTCGACAAGGCTGTTCGGGTACTGGCGCAGGCTGTCGGCCACGCGGTCGAGCAGGTCGCGGAAGCCCGGCGTGATCGTGTAGCTGCCGGTGGCGAAGGTCACGCCGTCGGGCAGGTTGACGAGAATGGCGTCTCCGCCATCGACCGAACTGACATCGACGCCCGAACCGGCGGTCTGCTCTTCGAGTTCCTTGATCTGCTGGTCCATGCGATAGCCGACATAGCCGCCCGCTGCGGCGCCGCCGACGGCACCGATAATGCGTCCGGTCTTGCCGCCGATAACGCCGCCCAGCAGGCCGCCCACAACGGCACCGCCGGCCCCGCCGAGCACGGTGCGCGAAACCTTGCGCTCGCCAGTGTTGGGATCGGTAACGCAGGCCGACACCGTCATCAGCGAAACGGCTGCGAGGCTGGCTGTAAGAACACGCGACTTCTTCATTGTCATTCCTCCTTCAAGGCGGCCCGGTATCCTCCGGAAATACCGCATGCGGTTTGGGACGCGCCCATCCCGCGTCGTACCCCATCAACCGTCATCGCGCCTCCCCGTTCCAAGCGAGCGTTTAACGGCGCTTTCACAGAAAGTGCGCGCAGGCGCTGGCAGAGCGGTGCAATTGTGCTAGCGCCAGCGGCGTGACACCCTTTCCCTGGACCGACCTGTTCATCATCGCGGGCCTTATCGTGCTCAACGGCGTCTTCGCCATGAGCGAGCTTGCGATCGTTTCCGCCAAGACCTCACGCCTGCAGCAGGCTGCCAACAAGGGCAGCGGCGCGGCGCAGACCGCGCTCGACCTCGCGGCCGATCCGGGCAAGTTCCTCTCCACCGTGCAGATCGGCATCACGCTGGTGGGCATCGTCTCGGGTGCCTATTCGGGCGCGAGCCTTGGCGGTCCGGTTGGCGAGCGCCTGGCGATGCTGGGAGTACCTGCCGATTATGCGCAGGAGGTCGGCTTTGCGCTGGTCATCGCGCTGACCACCTATGCGACGCTGGTCGTGGGCGAACTCGTGCCGAAACAGATCGCCTTGCGCGCGGCCATGCCGATTTCGCTGGTCATGGCGCGGCCTATGGCGCTGCTCGCGAAGGTGGCCGCGCCCATTGTATGGTTGCTCGATACGTCGTCCGGCCTGCTGATCAAGCTGCTCGGCGTGCGAAAGAGCGGACAGGCTGCGGTGACGGCCGAAGAGCTGCACATGCTGTTCGCCGAAGCCACACAGAGCGGGGTGATCGAGCACGAGCAGCACCAGATGCTGCAGGGCGTGGTCCGCCTCGCCCAGCGCCCCGTGCGGGAAGTTATGACCCCGCGCCCGGAGATCGACTGGCTCGACGTTGCGGCAGACGAAGACGCGATTCGCGCCGCAATCGAAACCTCGCCTCACTCGCTGATGCCGGTGGCCGAAGGCTCGCCCGACAAGGTTATCGGCGTGGTCAAGGTGCGCGACATCATGACGCGCATGGTGGCAGGCGAACCGATCGATCTCGCCACACTCGTGAAGAAAGCCGAAGTCGTGCCCGACCAGCTCGACGCGGTGGACGCGCTGCGGGTGTTGCAGCAGGCCGAAGTGCCGCTGGCGATGGTGCATGACGAATACGGCCATCTTGACGGCATCGTCAGCCCGGTCGACCTCCTCACCGCGCTGGTCGGCGATTTCGCCAGCGACCAGGATCCCGGCGACACACCCGGCGTGGTCGAGCGGGAGGACGGCTCGCTATTGGTCTCCGGCTCGCTCTCGGCCGACGTACTCGCCGACCGCCTCGACCTCGAATATGGCGAGGATCGCGAATTCGGCACTGCTGCGGGCTACGCGCTGCATGTCCTTAAGAGGCTCCCCTCAGAAGGCGAGTATTTCACCGACCAGGGCTGGAGATTCGAAGTCGTCGACATGGACGGCCGCCGGATCGACAAGCTGCTGGTATCCGACGCGAGCGAAAGCGCCGAAGAAGCCTAGGTCTAGATAGGTGGTTGGTTCCGGGCCGGCGGAGGCCCGGCAAGCGTGACCACGCGCCCGCAGCGGGTGCAGCTTGCTGCACGCATAGCGAGGACGCATCGACGGATGTCGATGCGCAAAACAAGAAAACCATTTTTCTTCGAAAAATGGTGCTGCTGGGGAGGATTGAACTCCCGGCCTCACCCTTACCAAGGGTGCGCTCTACCACTGAGCTACAGCAGCACGGGTCCACCGCAAGAACCTCGCGGGGTGGAGGCGCGCGCTAATGGCAGAGCGGGCGGCAAAGTCAACCTTCGCTTGAGCCGCGCAGCGAAATTGGCAAAAGGTTGCGCGATGAGCGCCGACACCGACAAATCGACCCGCGAAGAGCGCCTTGCCGCGAAACTTCGGGAGAACCTTCGCCGCCGCAAGGCCCAGACCCGCGAATTGCGCGACTCGGGCGAGGACGGGCTTTCCAAGGATGGGCCGGACCGCTAACGCGCGAGGCCACGCAAGCCGGGGAGCATCGATGTCGAAACTGATCCTAGTCCGCCATGGCCAGAGCGAGTGGAACCTCGCCAACCGCTTCACCGGCTGGTGGGACGTCGATCTGACCGAAAAGGGCGAAGAGGAAGCGCGCGAGGCGGGCGAGCTGATGAAAGCCAAGGGCGTGCTGCCGACCACCGCCTTCACTAGCGTGCAGAAGCGCGCGATCAAGACGCTCAACATCGCGCTGGAAGCCTGTGATAGACTATGGATCCCCGTCACGCGCGACTGGCATCTGAACGAGCGGCATTACGGCGGGCTCACCGGCCTCAACAAGCAGGAGACCCGTGACCGGCACGGCGACGAACTGGTGCATATATGGCGCCGCAGCTTCGATGTGCCGCCGCCCGAAATGGAGCAGGGCAGCGAATTCGAAATGGCGGACGATCCGCGCTATGCCGGGATCGACGTGCCGCGCACCGAAAGCCTGAAGCTGACCATCGAGCGCGTGCTGCCCTATTGGCACAGCGCGATCCTGCCCAAGCTGGGCGAGGGAGAGATCGTCATCATCTCGGCCCATGGCAACAGCCTGCGCGCGCTGGTGAAGCACCTCTCGAACATTTCGGACGACGAGATCACCGGCCTCGAAATCCCGACCGGCCAGCCGATCGTCTACGAGTTCGACGGCACCCAGGTCGCGGGCGAGCGCTACTATCTGAAGGATGGCTGAGATGGCTGCCCCAAGCTCGCCGAAAGTCGCGATAGTCATGGGTAGCCAGTCCGACTGGGACACTATGCGCTGCGCTGCCGATGTGCTCGATGAGCTCGAGGTCGAGAGCGACGTGCGGATCGTCTCGGCGCACCGGACGCCCGACCGTATGTACGACTTCGCCAAAGGCGCGGCCAAGGCCGGGTTCGAGGTCATCATCGCCGGTGCGGGCGGCGCGGCGCATCTGCCGGGCATGATCGCGGCGCTGACGCATCTGCCGGTGCTGGGTGTGCCGGTGCAATCGAAAGCGCTGTCGGGTGAGGACAGCCTGCTTTCCATCGTCCAGATGCCTGCCGGGGTCCCCGTGGGGACCCTGGCGATCGGCCAGGCAGGCGCGACCAATGCGGGCCTGCTCGCCGCCGCGATCCTCGCCAACCACGACGCAGACCTCTCGCAGCGATTGCAGGACTGGCGCGCCGCCCGCAGCGAGGCCGTGACCGAGCGGCCGGTCGACTGATGCTGAAGCGCGGGGGCACGATCGGCATACTCGGGGGCGGCCAGCTCGGCCGGATGATGGCGATGAGTGCCGTCCAGCTCGGCTATCGCTGTATCGCCTACGCACCCGACGGCGACACCGTGGCCGAGGACGTCTGCGACGATGTGTTCACCAATCGCTGGGACGATACCGCCGCGCTCGCCGCCTTCGCCGCCAAATGCGATGTCGTGACGTGGGAGTTCGAAAACGTCCCTGTCGCCACTGCCGTGGCGATGCCGGAAGGCCGCATCTTCCCGCATCCGCGCGCGCTGGAAACGGCGCAGGACCGGCTGAACGAGAAGCGCTTCGTCGAGGGTCTCGGCGGGAAGCCCGCAGCCTATGCCCGCGTCGATTCGCCCGGCGAGCTGATGGCGGCGGTCGATCGCCTCGGTGCGCCCGGCATCCTCAAGACCCGGCGCGACGGATACGACGGCAAGGGCCAGTGGCGTATCGGATCGAGCCGCGATGCGGACGCGCTGCGCCTCCCCGACGCTCCGCTGATCTACGAAGGCTTCGTCGAGTTCGGGGCGGAGTTTTCGGTCATCCTCGTGCGCGGGCAGGATGGCGAAATCCGCTTCTGGGACAGCACGCGCAACGTGCATGAGGACGGAATATTGTCGGCCTCGCTATGGCCGGCGGGCGAGCTGGTCGATGCGCAGGTCGTCGAAGCCCGGCGGCTGGCGGGCGAAGTCGCCGATGCGCTAAAGTATGTCGGCGTGTTGACCTGCGAATTTTTCGCCACGCATGAAGGGCCGATCTTCAACGAGATGGCCCCCCGAGTGCACAATTCGGGCCACTGGACGATCGAGGGCGCGGCCACCAGCCAGTTCGAGAATCACATCCGCGCCGTCGCAGGCCTGCCGCTCGGCGATACCGCCACCACCGCGGCGGGCGTGGAGATGCGCAATATCCTGGGCTCTGAGATCGAGGGTGCGTACGCCTTCCTCGCCGATGCCGACAGCCATCTGCACGATTACGGCAAGCGAGAGGTGCGCGAGGGGCGCAAGATGGGCCATCTGACGCGACTGACGCGCGCATGAGCCTGTTCTGCATCTACGCCCGCGCCGCCAATGGCGCGATTGGCAAGGACGGCCGCCTGCCCTGGCACCTGCCTGCCGACCTCAAGCGATTCAAGACGCTGACGATGGGGCCGGACAAACGGGGCCTGCCGATGATCATGGGCCGCAAGACCTTCGAGAGCCTGCCCGGCCTGCTGCCCGGCCGCCGCCATCTCGTGCTGACCCGGCGCGAGCGGTGGGACTCGACCGGCGCGGAAGTCGTTCGCTCGGTCGAGGAAGCGCTGGCCGTCGCCGGGGAGACCGACATCGCCGTCATCGGCGGCGCGGCGATTTTCGATGTCTTCCTGCCGCAGGCAGAGCGGGTGGAGCTGACGCAAATCCACCAGGAATTCGACGGCGACGTGTTCATGCAGCCGCTCGGCCCCGAATGGGAGATCGCCGGACGGCAGGATTTCGAGGCCGAGGGCGAGATCCCGGCCTATTCCTTCCTCACCTACGAACGCGTCGGCGAAAGCGCGGCGTGAGGTTCCTCGATCACCGCGACGAATTGCCCGAGAGCCTGCGCGGCGCAGTGATCGCGCTCGGCAATTTCGACGGGTTCCATCTCGGCCATCAGGCGGTCGCGCGGCAGGCGATCGACTGGGCGCGCGCCGAGGGCCGGCCCAGCATCATCGCCACTTTCGATCCGCATCCCGTGCGCCATTTCCAGCCCGACGCGCCGCCCTTCCGCCTGACGACGCTGGAGCAGCGGCAGGAACTCTACCTCGCCGCCGGGGCCACCGCGATGCTGGTGTTCCATTTCGACGCCGAACTGGCGGGGACGACGGCGGAGGATTTCGTCCGCAAGCTGCTCGGCGAGCATCTCGGCGTGGCGGGCGTGGTCACGGGCGAGGACTTCACTTTCGGCAAGGCGCGTGGCGGCAATTTCGACAAGCTGGTGAGCCTCGGCAAGGAGGTCGGCATCGAAGCGCGCGCCGCGACGC
This sequence comes from Qipengyuania sp. 902, assembly GCF_051195295.1. Classification (NCBI taxonomy): domain Bacteria; kingdom Pseudomonadati; phylum Pseudomonadota; class Alphaproteobacteria; order Sphingomonadales; family Erythrobacteraceae; genus Qipengyuania; species Qipengyuania sp. 902. The sequence continues at coordinate 773,715 of NZ_JBNJLJ010000001.1, forward strand.
CGGTGATGGACCACGACAAGCCCGTCTCCTCCAGCCGGGTGCGCGATGCCTTGCGCGAAGGCGATCCGCAGGAGGCCGCGCGCCTGCTGACCCGACCCTTCGCGATTCGCGGCATCGTGCAGCATGGCGACAAGCGCGGACGCGAGATCGGCTATCCCACCGCGAACCTCCCGATCGAACACTACCTGCGCCCGAAATACGGGATCTACGCCGTCACCGGGAGGATCCTCTCGACCGGGCAGGAGCTGAAAGGCGCGGCGAATATCGGCGTGCGCCCGCAATTCGATCCGCCCAAGGAATTGCTCGAGCCCTATTTCTTCGACTTCTCCGGCGATCTCTACGGGCAGGAAATCGAGGTGTCCTTCCACCACTTCCTGCGCGGCGAGGCGAAATTCGACAGTCTCGATACGCTGATCGAGCAGATGGAGCGCGATTGCGAGCGGGCGAAAGACCTGCTCGCGTGAAGCGCTGGCTCAAGATCCTCGGCATGGCGGGCGCGGTGCTGTTCCTCGTCCTCACCGTAGTCAACGCCAGTTGGCTTGCGCCAGAGCCCAAGGGCGCGGCCAAGATCATCGCCCATCGCGGGATCTACCAGCAATACGACAAGACCGGGCTGGGCCGCGACGATTGCACCGCCACGCGGATCGAGCAGCCGGTGCACGATTACCTCGAAAACACCACTCGCTCGATTGCCCGCACGGCGAAACTTGGCGCCACTCTGGTAGAGGTCGATATCGCCCCCACTAGCGACGGCGAAATGGCGGTGTTCCATGACTGGACCGTCGATTGCCGGACAGAGGCGAGCGGCGACACGCGGTACTTTACGCTGGCAGAGCTGAAAGCGCTCGACGCGGGCTATGGCTACACCGCGGATGGCGGCGAGACTTTTCCGTTCCGTGGGGAGGGCGTGGGCGCGATCCCCTCGCTCGAGGAAGCGATGCAGGCTTCGGGCCGGGCGCAGCTGCTCTACAATTTCAAGAGCAGGGACCCGGCGGAGGCAGACCTACTGGCGGCGAAGATGAACGCGGCCGATCGCGACACCGGCCCGCGCGGCGATGCCTTTTACGGCGCGCAAGCGCCGGTGGATCGCATCCGCACGCATTTCCCCGATGCCTGGGCCTTCTCGCTCGAGGAAGGCGAGCAATGCTCGCGCGATTACCTCCTGCTCGGCTGGAGCGGCTATGTGCCCGACAGCTGCCGGAACGGCACCGCGTTCGTGCCGCTGGACTATCAATGGGCGTTCTGGGGCTGGCCCAACCGCATGATCGCGCGCATGGAATCGGTCGGCGCGCGCATCGTGGTGCTCGGACCGCAGGGCGAAGGCCGCCCGCGCGGGCTCGACCTGCCCGAACAGCTCGGCGAAATCCCGGCGAGCTTCAACGGCTATGTCATGGTGGACGACAGCCTCGCGGTGATCCCCGCCCTGATCCAGCGCTTCGACGACCGCACGCCGGAGGAATTCGAGCGCTTGCAGGCCGGGCTGGACCGCAGGCGGGCGCGGCGGGGCGATTGACGCTTCACCCCGGGGGCCAAATCCCCTAACGGCTCGCCTGTATGTCCGAACAGCGCGATTATAGAGACACGGTCTTCCTGCCCAAGACCGATTTTCCCATGAAGGCTGGCCTGCCCCAGAAGGAGCCGGGCATCCAGTCGCGCTGGGAGGACGAGCAGCTCTACACCCAGCTGCGCGAGGCCCGCATCGGGCGCGAGAAATTCATCTTCCACGACGGCCCGCCCTACGCCAATGGCGACATGCATATCGGCCATGCGCTGAACCATGTTCTGAAGGACATGGTCTGCCGCACGCAGAACTTGCTGGGCAAGGATGCACCTTACGTGCCCGGCTGGGATTGCCACGGCCTGCCGATCGAATGGAAGGTCGAGGAGCAGTATCGCAAGAAGAAGCTCGACAAGAAGGCCGTCCCCCCGGCGGAATTCCGCGCCGAATGCCGCGCCTATGCGCAGCACTGGGTCGACGTGCAGCGCGAGCAATTGAAGCGCCTCGGCGTGATGGCGGATTGGGACAATCCCTATCTCACCATGCAGTTCGACAGCGAGGCGACCATCGTGGCCGAGCTGATGAAATTCGCCGAAGCGGGCAATCTCTATCGCGGCTCGAAACCGGTGATGTGGAGCCCGGTCGAGGAAACCGCACTGGCCGAGGCAGAGGTCGAATACGAGGACATCGTCTCGACCCAGATCGACGTAGCGTTCGAGATCACCGAGAGTCGGATTTCGGAACTGGTCGGCGCATATGCGGTGATCTGGACAACGACGCCGTGGACGATCCCGGTGAACCAGGCTTTGGCTTATGGGCCTGACATCGAATACACTTTGATGAAGGACATCGCGGATGGGTCAAAGTATCTTGTCGCTGAGGAGCTAGTTGACGAGTTTTTTGTCCGCGCATCTGAGAGTGAAGATAGCGCAGCGCTAAATTTCGGCGGTTGGCGCGGCAAAGGCTCCGACCTCGCCGAAACCGTCGCGCGCCACCCGATGCATCAACTCGGCGGGTTCTACGCCAAACCGCGGCCCTTCCTGCCCGGCGATTTCGTCACCACCGACAGCGGCACGGGCCTCGTCCACATGTCGCCCGACCATGGCGAGGACGACTTCCTGCTTTGCCGCGAATACGGGCTGGAGCCGCAATTCGCAGTGATGGCCGACGGGCGCTATCGCGACGACTGGCCGTGGCTGGGCGGGGACGACGACCGCCGCCGCGCGGTGATCAACAAAACATTCAATTCGCCCGACGGCCCGATCTGCTCCGACCTGCGCGAAGCCGGCGCGCTGCTTTCGGCGAGCGACGACTACCAGCACTCCTACCCGCACAGCTGGCGCTCCAAGGCCAAGGTCATCTACCGCTGCACACCGCAATGGTTCGTGCCGATGGACAAGCCTCTCGGCGAACCCGATGTGCCTATCCTTCGACAAGCTCAGGATGAGCGGGGAGAGGTGCAAGCGGACAACACCACATCCGCTCAGCCTGAGCCTGTCGAAGGCCACGCGCTGCCCTCGACACTCCGTAATCGCGCCCTCAAGGCAATCGCCGACACGCGTTTCGTGCCCGAAAAAGGCCGCAACCGCATCGGTTCCATGGTCGAAGGCCGTCCCGACTGGGTGCTCTCCCGCCAGCGCGCGTGGGGCGTGCCGATCACGCTGTTCGTCAAGAACGGCACCGGCGAGTATCTGCAGGACGCGGCCGTCAACGCGCGCGTCGTCGAGGCGGTGCGCGAGCAGGGCGTCGATGCCTGGGACGAGAGCCGCAAGGCCGAATTTCTCGGGGCCGACCACAACCCTGACGATTACGAGATGGTCACCGACATTCTCGACGTCTGGTTCGATTCGGGCTGCACCCATGCCTTCGTGCTCGAAAGCGGGCGCTGGCCGGAAATGCAGTGGCCGGCGGACCTCTATCTCGAAGGCAGCGACCAGCATCGCGGCTGGTTCCAGTCCTCCCTGCTGGAAAGCTGCGCCACGCGGGGCCGTGCGCCCTATAACCAGATCCTGACCCACGGCTTCACCATGGATGCCAAGGGCAAGAAGATGTCGAAGAGCCTCGGCAACACCATCGATCCGCTGAAGGTGATGGAGCAATACGGCGCGGACATCATCCGGCTGTGGGCCCTCTCGGTCGACTATACCGAGGATCACCGTATCGGTGACGAGATCCTGAAGGGCGTCGCCGACCAGTATCGCAAGCTGCGCAACACCTTCCGCTACCTGCTCGGCGCGCTCGACGGTTTCGTCGGCGACATGGGCGATGCGGGCGAGGTGCCGGAGCTGGAGCTTTACGTGCTCGCACTGCTGGCCGATCTCGACGGCAAGCTGCGCAAGGCAGTCGATGACTACGACTTCAACGCCTACACGCGCCTGCTGGTCGATTTCTGCAACGAGGACCTGTCGGCCTTTTTCTTCGATATCCGTAAGGACGTGCTCTATTGCGACGGGCCGGACAGCACCAAGCGCAACGCCTATCGCACCGTGCTCGACCTGCTGTTCCACGCGCTCGTCCGCTATGCCGCGCCGGTGCTGGTGTTCACGGCGGAAGAAGTCTGGAGCACGCGCTATCCGGATGGCGGCAGCGTGCATTTGCTCGAATGGCCGCAGGTGCCCGGCGTCACCGCCGATGGTGCAAAGTGGGCCAAGCTGCGCGACTTGCGCGAAGACGTGATGGAAGCGATCGAGCCGCTGCGGCGCGAGAAGGTGATCCGCTCCGGCCTCGAAGCCGATGTCACCGTGCCTGCCGATGCGGTGCCGGACGGCTTCAGCGACGAAGATCTCGCCGAACTGTTCATCACCGCGTCAGTCACGCGGGGGCAGGGCGACGCAGTGAGTGTGAGCCGGACCAACGAGAACAAATGCGGGCGCTGCTGGCGCCTGTTGCCCAGCGTGGCCGAGGACGGCGCGCTGTGCGACCGCTGCGAGGACGTCGTGGCCACGCAGGACGCAGCCGCATGAATCCGGTCATGAAGAACCGCCTGATCGGCTGCGTCTTCGCGCTGGTGCTGTTCGCGGTCGACCAGTGGTCGAAGAATTACGTCACCAAGACGCTCGGCATAAATGAGATCGGCAAGGCGATGGAGCTGCTGCCGATCTTCGACCTGCGCTTCACGCGCAATTTCGGCGTCTCGCTCGGCATGTTCGAGGCGACCAGCCCGGAAATGCGCTGGGGCCTCGTGCTGGTCACCGGCCTGATCGCGCTGGTCGTGACGGTGTGGATGATGCGCGAGAAGCTGCTCGGCGACATCATTGCCCTGTCCTTCATCCTCGGCGGAGCGCTGGGCAATATCAAGGATCGCTACGAACTCGGCTATGTGGTCGATTTCGCTGATCTGCATTTCGGGGATTTCCGCCCCTTCCTGATCTTCAATGTCGCCGATGCCGCCATTACCATCGGCGTTGTCATCGTCCTTGCGCGCGCCTTCTTCATGCGCGACAATGACGACAAGGAGGTCGACGACCTCATGAACACCAAGGCGGCCGATGCCGCGGAGAGCAAGTGATGACCAAATTCGCCCGTATCGCCCTCATCGCCGGGCTCGGCACCATGACCGCAGCCTGCGGCAGCGGCGGCCTGCTCAATCGCGACCGGCCCGACGAATTCGCCGTGCAGCGCCAGGCGCCGCTGGTGGTCCCGCCCGATTTCAACCTCGAACCGCCCGCACCCGGTGCTCCGCGCCCGGCCGAAGGCACCACGGCGGAACAGGCGCTCGACGCCCTGTTCGGCGGCCCGGCCCCGCGCTCCAGCGTGGAAACCAGCGTGCTCGACCGCGCCGGTGCAGCCGCACCCGGCATCCGCTCCAGCGTCGGCGATCCCGGCACCGCGACGGTCGCCAAGGGTTCGGTCACCCGCGACATCATCGCCGCCCCCGAAGGTGACGGCGCGACCGCGGTCGCGGTAATACCGGGTTGATTTAGCCTCAGGCGCCGGCGGCCGCATCCGCGGCCTTAGGCTATCCTCGCTCACGCGACCTGCGGTCGCGTCGCTGCGGGCGGCCGGTCGGCCTTGCCTCGCTGCGCTCGGTGCTCTCGAAGAGGGGGGGGGCTCGCGCAAAATCCGGGCCGGCGGAGGCCCGGCAAGGGCGGAAGTGCACCTATGGTGCGCTGGCCAAAGGCCACCTGCACGCCCGCCCGCAGGTGCCTGACCGAGCGAAGCGAGGGAAGATCAGCGCCGAGGGCGGACCGACGGATGTCGGTGCGAAAAACCAAAAGTCAGAATGCGCAGCGAAACCTACGTACTCCGCTCAGCCTTATCCTGCGCATTCGTCCCCTTAATCATGTCGCGCATGGCGCTCCATTCCTCGTCGCCGAGGCCGTGGAGCGCGCCCCAGAAGGTGCCGCCGGTCGCCTGGTAGCCAGCGCCGTCGATAGCGATGGTCTGGCCGTTCACCCATTCCGCACCCGGCCCCATCAGGAAGGTCGCGAGGTTGGCCAGTTCGTGCATCTCGCCGTGGCGGCCCATCGGGTTCATCTCGTCGTTCGAATTGCCGCCGCGTCCGCCGGGCGAAAGCCGCGCGCTCATGCCCTTGGTCGGGAAGAGGCCGGGCGCGATCGCATTGAAACGCAGGCCGTAGCGGCCCCATTCGACGGCCAGGCTCTGCGTCATTGCATTGATACCTGCCTTGCTCATCGCGCTAGGCACAACAAAAGCGCTGCCGTTCCAGACCCATGTCGTGAGGATCGAGAGGAAGCTTGCCTTGCGCTTTTCCGCGATCAACCGCTTGCCGACTTCCAGCGTGACGTAGAACGTGCCGCGAAAGACGATGTCGCTAATCGCATTGAAGCCGTTCACCGACAAATCCTCCGTCCGGCTGACGAAATTGCCCGCCGCATTGTTGACCACGCCCGTCAGCGGCCCGCGCTCCCAGATGGCATCGACCATCGCCTTGATCGCATCGGCGTCGCGAATGTCGCAGGCATGGCCGATCACCGTGCCGCCGTGTGCGTCCATCAGCGCCTGAGCGGTTTCGTCGAGCTTGCCCTGCCGCCGCCCGCATATGTGGACCTCCGCGCCCAGCTTGAGGAAGGCTTCGGTCATTACCTTGCCGAGGCCCGTTCCGCCGCCGGTCACCAAGATGCGCTCCCCCTCCATCAGCCCGTCGCGGAACATCAGTCTGTCGATTTCCATGTCTCTCTCCTTCGCTGGCGGAGCCTAACGAGTCGGGCAGTGGAAACAATTGAAAGCGCGCGCTGTATTGCGTAGCTATGACGGTATGGAAGACCAACCGCTCACGCCGCTCGACCCGGCCTATGCCTCCATGCTCCGCCTGCAATTCGCGATTGTCGCGCTGGTGCTGCTCGCCGGAGCGACGGGGGCGGAAATCGCGATACCGGGCTATACCGGGGCGGTCTGGATCCCGGTCATCGTCTTTTCGCTCTGGCTGCTGATCCGCATGCCGATGCGCCGCTATGCCGCGCGCGGATACTCGCTGGCCGAAGAGCGGCTGCGCGTGGTGCGCGGGATATTGTTCCGCTCGGACACGGTCGTGCCCTTTGGGCGCGTGCAGCATATCGACGTGAACCAGGGCCCGCTGGAGCGGCTGTTCCACCTTGCGACGCTCACCGTGCATACCGCCGGATCGCACAACGCGTCTGTGTCACTGCCCGGCCTCGCGCAGGAAGACGCCGCCGCGATGCGCGAGGAAATCCGCGCTGCCATCCGGCGCGACACGCAATGACCCTCGAAGCGGCAATTAGGCCGCAGCGCACGCATCCGAAGACCTTCGCAGTCAAGGCGGCGACCATGCTCACGCAGCTGGTCGTCCCGATCGTGGTGGGCGGCTACACGATCCTCGACGACGGCGATCTGGCGGATCTGCTGACCTATTTTCTGCCGCTGATCGTGGTCGTGATCGGACTTCAATTCGTGCTCGCCTACCTGCAATGGACGCGCCTCACCTACGAGGTGCGCGAGAGCGACATCCGGGTTGAAAGCGGCCTGCTGTCGCGCGCCGCGCGCTCCGTCCCCTACGAGCGCATCCAGGACGTCAGCGTCGAACAGAAGCTGATCCCGCGCCTGTTCGGCCTGGTCGAGGTGAAATTCGAAACCGGCGCGGGCGGGGGCGACGATCTCAAGCTCGCCTATCTCACCGAGGCCGAAGGCGACCGGCTGCGCGACACCGTTAAGGCGCGGCGCGAGGGGCGCGAAGTCTCGGAAGCAGCGGTCGAGGTCGAGGTCGAGCGGGCCGAAGCCAACGTTCTTTTCGCCATGCCGCCCCGCCGCGTGCTGACCTTCGGCCTGTTCGAGTTTTCGCTGGCAGTCGTCGCCGTGGTTTTCGGCGCGGTCCAGCAGTTGGATTTCCTGATCGATTTCGACCTTTGGGATATCGACGAATGGCAGCAGCGGCTGGCAGGGCCGGAACAATATCTCGCCGGACTCGGCCCTCTCGCCCAGTTCGTCGGCATCGCGGCAGGGGTCGCGGCGCTCCTCGCGGTGGGAGTCACGACAGGGATAGTGCGCACGGCCCTGCGCGAATGGAACTTCCTGCTGGAGCGCACCGAAACCGGACTGCGGCGCAGGCGTGGCCTCGTCACGCGCACCGATGTCGTGATGCCTATCCACCGCGTGCAGGCCCTGCGGCTCAAGACAAGCTTCGTGCGGCGGCTGTTCGGCTGGTACGGGCTCGGGGTCGTCAGTCTTGCGAGCGACAGCGCATCCGCCAATCACGAGGCTGCGCCTTTCGCTAGAATGCAGGAGATCGAGCCGATTGCAGCGACCACGGGTTTCGCCCTGCCGAGCGGTGAGATGTGCTGGAACAGGCGCAGCGCCAAGGCGAGCGTCGACGGCGCGCTGATCAACCTTGCCTTCACGGGCGCGATCGCCATACCGGTGTGGCTGTTCTCTCCGCTGTGGTGGAGCGCGCTGGTGCCGCTCAGCATCGGCGTGCTGGGCGCGGTGCGCGAGTATTACCTCTACCGCTTCGACCGTCATTCTCTCGGCGACCGCTTTATCTATTCCCGCCACGGCTGGCTGGCCCCGAAAACCACCATCGGCTCGAGAGTCCGCTTTCAGTCGGTCGAGATCAAACAGGGCCCGCTCGCGAAACTACGTGGTTATGCAGTCCTGAAGCTCGGCCTTGCGGGCGGCACCTTCGAGGTCGAAGCGATGCCGGTCGAACAGGCGCAGCGCTGGCGCAGCGCGATCCTCGACAGCATCGCCACCACCGATTTTTCGCAAATGCTCGAACGCAAACCCTCAGACGCGCAGGTCTGACCATTCGGGATTGCGGCGGAAGGCGGCCTCGACATAGGAGCAGTCGGGCGCGATCTTGAAACCCTGCTCGCGCGCGTCGGCGATCAGCGCATCGACCAGCTTTCCAGCAATCCCCTTGCCGCGCATCTCGGGCGGCACGAAGGTGTGATTGGCATGGCGCACGCCGTTCCGCGTAACCCAGGTCAGTTCCGCCTTCCGTTCGACGCCCTCGAGGTCGACCGTATAGGCACCCCGGCTCTCGTCTCCCTGCTTCTCGACGGTGATTTCGCTGCTCTGGCCCATGCATGAATTCCTTTCTGTGCAACCAATGCCTGCCTCGTTATGCGCGTTCCCATGCAGTTCCTGTCCGACAATGCCGCCAGCGTTCACCCTGCCGTGTGGGAGGCGATGCGCGCTGCCGACGAGCCGGACAGCCCCTACGACGGGGATGCGCTGAGCGGCGCGCTCGACGAGAAGCTCTCGGCAATGTTCGGCCGCGAATGCGCTGGGCTTTGGGTCGCAACCGGTACGGCGGCCAACTGCATCGCGCTCGCCACCATGGTGCAGCCGCATGGCGGGGTGGTCTGCCACCGCGAGGCGCATATCGAGATGGACGAAGGCGGCGCGCCCGGTTTCTACCTTCACGGTGCGAAGCTGCTCCTGGCGGAAGGCGAGGGCGCGAAGCTGACGCCCGAAAGCATCCGCGCGGTGATCGATCCGATTCGCGACGATGTGCACCAGGTACAGCCGCATGCGATCTCGATTACGCAGGCCAGCGAATACGGCCGCAGCTATCGTGCGGACGAGGTCGCCGCGATTGCCGCGCTGGCGAAGGAGCGCGGGCTCGGCCTGCATATGGACGGCGCGCGCTTCGGCAATGCCGCGGCCTTCCTCGATTGCCGCGCCGCCGATGCCGCTGGCCCGGTCGACGCGCTCAGCTTCGGCTTCGTGAAGAACGGCGCCATGAGCGCCGAGGCCATCGTATTCTTCGATATGCAGGCCGCCGATGTGGCGCGCTATCGCCGGAAGCGGGCGGGCCATTTGCAGTCCAAGGGCCGCTTCCTCGCCGCGCAGGTCCATGCGATGCTTCAAGACGACCTCTGGCTCGCCAATGCACGCTCAGCCAATGCGGCTGCGGCGGAGATCGCCGGTGCGTGCGGCGAGCGCCTGATGCACCCGGTCGAAGCGAACGAACTGTTCGTGCGCTGCACCGCTGCCGAGCGCGAGGCACTGCGCGGACAGGGCTTCGGCTTCTACGACTGGGGCGCGGATGCCGCCCGCTTCGTGACCGCCTGGAACACGCGCGAAGAGGATGCGCGGGCACTGTCGAAGGCTATCGCCGACCTATGACGTCAAGCGAGAGCCTGTTCACCCCGCGCAACTTCGGGGCCTTCCTGCTCGTCAGCGTCATTTGGGGCGGGACCTGGCTGGTCATCCGCGACCAGATCTCGAGCGTCCCGCCTGCCTGGTCCATCACCTATCGCTTCATCGTCGCCGCGCTCGGCATGTTCGCGCTGGCGAAATTGCGCGGCGAAAGCCTGCGCGTCGCGCCGGGCGGCTGGCGCTGGGTTGTCGCGCTGGCACTGTTCCAGTTCTCGCTCAATTTCGGCTTCGTCTACAATGCGGAGCGCTTCATTACTTCGGGGCTGGTCGCGGTAATGTTCGCGCTGCTGGTGGTGCCGAACGCGGTGCTGGGGCGCCTCTTCCTCGGCCAGCCGATCAGCCGCGAATTCGTGCTGGGTTCGGCGATTGCTGCCGTCGGAGTAGCGATGCTGTTCGCGCAGGAATATCGTGCCTCTCCGGCGACCCTCGGCGAAGTGCTGACCGGCGCGGCGCTGACTATCGGCGGGATTCTCGCCGCAAGCGCTGCCAATATCGTGCAGGCGATGGAGGGGGCCAAGCGACAGCCGCTGCTCACGCTGCTCGCCTGGGCGATGCTGGTCGGTGTGGCCATCAATGCGGCGTTCGCGCTGGTCGTCTCGGGACCGCCGGTGTTCGACCAGCGTCCGGCCTATACGCTCGGCATCCTCTATCTCGGCCTCGCCGGATCGGTGGTGACTTTCCCGCTCTATTACGGCCTCGTTCGCAAGGTCGGCGCGGGGAAAGCAGCCTACAGCTCGGTAATCGTGCCGGTTGTCGCGATGATTTTGTCGACCTTGTTCGAAGGTTTCGTGTGGGGGCCACTCCCGGCTGCGGGAGCCGTAATCACGCTGGTCGGCATGGTCGTGGCCATGCGGGGCCGCGCCGCGCCGCCGCCCCGGCGTGCTACTCCCGAGCCGTAATTTGCTGGGTGCGGTCAGGACATCCGTCCTGACCTTGCTGTTCCATCCCACGCCCCCTCCCGGCCACCCACGGCACGGTATTCTATGGGTGGCCGGGAGGGGGCGTGGGATGGAACAGGGCGCAGCGGCTGACAAAGTCAGTCGCGACTAGACGCCATAATCGAAGCGAGACCTTCTCGGAAAGTCGGGTATTCCGGCTGCCAACCCAGCACCCGTTTCGCCTTGCCGTTCGCCACCCGGCGGTTCTCGGCATAGAAACCGCGCGCCATGGGTGACAGCTCGGCCTCGTCCATCGTTTGCAGCGGCGGGGGCTCGACCCCGAGCAGGCGGCACGCTTCCTCGATCACCGCATTCTGGCTGGTCGCCAGATCGTCGGCGAGATTGTAGGCGCCGGGTGGTACGTCGCCCTCGACGGCGGCGACCACTCCGCTCACGATATCGTCCACGTGAACGCGGCTGAAGACCTGCTGTGGCAGATCGATCCGGTGGGCCTTGCCCTCTCGGATACGGTCAAAGGCACTGCGTCCCGGCCCGTAGATTCCCGGTAGGCGGAAGACCCGCGCGTCCATTTCCAGCCAGCGCGCATCGCAATCGCTGCGCGCGGTGCGCCGCCCGCCGCCGGTCGGGGTTGCCTCGTCCACCCACGCCCCTTGCCAGTCGCCGTAGACGCCAGTCGAGGAGAGGTATCCCAGCCATTTCTCGCCGAGCGCCGCGCCATAGCGGTCCAGCACCGGATCGCTGCCATCGGACGGCGGGACGGAACTCAAAACATGGCTCGAAGCGGCCAGTGCGGAAAGCACGGCAGGCTCGTCGTCGAAAGCGATGGTCCCGTCGCTTCCGGTAGCCTCGACCGCCCAGCCGGCGGTGCTCAGCGCTTGCGCGATCCGTTTGGCCGTGTAGCCGAGCCCGACGATGAACATTTGTGGCATCGGGGCGTATTACCCGAAGACACGCAAAAGCACAGGATTTCCATGGATATCGCCCGCAGCCCCGCCACGCCCGAAGGCAATGCCGCAATGGCCGATGCAGCGCCCGAGCCGCATGAGCCCGCGACCATCCGGCGCCAGGACTACACCCCGTTCCCCTGGCTGGTGACCGAAACGCGGCTCGATTTCGAGCTCGGGCTGGAACGGACCCGGGTCACCGCGACCCTCTCGGTTGAGCGCAATCCCGATGCCGAAGCCTCGCCCACGATCCGCCTGAACGGCGACGGGCTGGAGCTGGTTTCGCTGTCCTGCGACGGAGCCGAATGCGCTGGACACACGATGGATGGCGACGATCTGGTGGTCACGCTCGAAGGCAGCAGTCACACGATCGAGATCGTCACCGAGATCGATCCTTCGGCCAATTCGCAGCTTATGGGCCTGTACGCCTCGAACGGCATGCTCTGCACGCAATGCGAGGCCGAGGGCTTCCGCCGCATCACCTTCTTCCCCGACCGACCCGACGTACTCAGTACCTATACCGTCCGCATGCGCGGCCCGAAGGCGCAGTTCCCCGTCCTGCTGTGCAACGGCAACCGCGTCGAGACCGGCGAAGATGGAGAGCAGCATTGGGCCGAATGGCACGATCCCTGGCCCAAGCCGTCCTATCTGTTCGCGCTGGTCGCCGGGGATCTGGTGGCGCGGACCGACAGCTTCACCACCATGGGCGGTCGCGAGGTCGAGCTGAACGTCTATGTCCGCGACGGCGATCTGGAACGCACCGCGCATGCCATGGAGAGCCTCAAGCGCTCGATGAAGTGGGATGAGGAGGTGTTCGGCCGCGAATACGACCTCGACCTGTTCAACATCGTCGCGGTGAGCGATTTCAACATGGGTGCGATGGAGAACAAGGGCCTCAACGTCTTCAACACAAAATACGTCCTCGCCGACCCGGAAACCGCGACCGACGGCGACTTCGATGGCATCGAAGGCGTCATCGGGCACGAGTACTTTCACAATTGGTCCGGCAATCGCATCACCTGCCGCGACTGGTTCCAGCTGAGCTTGAAGGAAGGCTTCACCGTGTTGCGCGACCAGCTGTTCAGCGCCGACATGGGCAGCGCGCCGGTCAAGCGGATCGAGGATGTGCGCATCCTGCGCAGCGTGCAGTTCCCCGAGGATTCCGGCCCGTTGGCGCACCCGATCCGGCCCGATTCCTATCGTGAGATCAACAACTTCTACACCTCGACTGTCTACAACAAGGGTGCCGAGGTCATTCGCATGATGCGGACGATGGCCGGCGAAGAGCGCTTCCGGCAGGGCACCGACCTTTATTTCGAGCGCCACGACGGGGAGGCTGCGACCTGCGAAGATTTCGTCAGCGCGATCGAGGAAGGCGCAGGCCTCGATCTCGAGCAGTTTCGCCTGTGGTATTCGCAGGCCGGCACGCCCAAGGTCACGGCCGAATTGCAGCACGAGGGACAGACGGCCAAGCTTGCGCTCTCGCAGGTTGTGCCGCCGACGCCTGGCCAGCCGGACAAGCAGCCCATGCCGATCCCGCTCAAGATCGCGTTGTTCGACCGCGAGACGGGCATGCATTCGGGCGAGGAGCTGCTCGTGCTCGATTCGGCGAAGGCGGAGTTCGAGTTCGAAGGTTTCGAGAGCCCGCCGGTCCTCTCGATCAACCGCACTTTCTCGGCGCCGGTCACGATCGAGCGCGACATTCCGCGCGAGGATCTCGTGTTCCTCGCCGCTCATGACGATGATCCCTTCGCTCGCTACGAGGCTATGCAGGAGCTGATGACCGGCCATCTGGTCGCGGCAGCGGGCGGCGGACTGGAGGAGCAAGAACGCGAAGAAGCGGTCGGCGATATCGCCGAGGCAATGCGTGCTGTGCTGGTGGACGAAAGGCTCGACGACCTGATGCGGGGCGAACTGATGCTGCTGCCGAGCCAGACCTATCTCGCCGAGCAAATGCTGGTTGCCGATCCGGCTCGCATCCATGCAGAGCGCGAAGAGCTCAAACGCGAGCTGGGCCAACGCTTGAAAAGGGAAATGCAGCGGCTCTACGAGCGGGCGGAGCAGCTACCTTATTCGCTCGATCTGGCGGCGAGAGGCGCGCGCAAGGTCAAGACCCAGCTGCTGACCTATGCCGCTGCCAGCGATCCGGCGAAAGCGGTCGAATTGGCTGCGCACCAATACGACCGCGCCGACAACATGACCGACCGGCAGGGCGCGCTGATGGTGCTGGCCGGGACCGAGAGCGCCGAGCGCACGGCGCGGCTGCTCGATTTCTACAACCGCTTCCAGGGCAATGCGCTGGTGATCGACAAATGGTTCGCGCTGCAGGCCTTGTCGCTCCATCCGAACGCGATCGAGCATGTGAAGGCGCTGGCCGACCATCTCGATTTCACCCTGAAGAACCCCAACCGCGTCCGCTCGCTCTACATGGCGTTCGCAGCCAATCCGCATGCGTTTCATGCCGAAGATGGCGAAGGCTATCGCATCATCGCCGACCTCATCCTCGCGCTCGATCCGATCAATCCGCAGACGGCGGCGCGTTTCGTGCCGCCGCTTGGCCGTTGGCGGCGGATCGAGCCCGGACGCGCCGCGCTGATGCGCGAGCAGCTAGAGCGGATTGCCGCTGCACCCAAGTTGTCGCGGGACACATACGAGCAGGTGAGCCGCTCGCTTGGCTGAGGCCCTTCGATCGAACCTGCTGAAGGAGATCCCGCACGCCTTTTCGGCACGCGCGCCGCTCGATCTGCAGGAGATTCTGCCGGACAGCGTGCTTGTGCGTGTGAAGCAAGTCCATTCGCCGGAAGTGGTGTTCGTAACGGAGGCCATGGCGGCACCGCTCGAGGCCGATGCATTGGTCACAGACCGGCCGGGTTTGCTGCTCGGCATCGTTACCGCCGATTGCGCGCCGGTCTTGCTGGTGGACGGACAGGCGGGCGTCGTCGGAGCTGCTCATGCGGGCTGGCGCGGTGCAGTGTCCGGCGTACTCGAAAATACGGTAGCGGCGATGGCGCGATTGGGAAGCGATCCGACCGATATCCGCGCTGCAATCGGGCCGACGATCGCGCAGGCCAGCTATGAGGTAGATGAAGCGTTCCGGGCGAACTTCACGGAGGCCGACGACCGATTCTTCGTGTCCGGGCGCAAGGGCCATTGGCAATTCGATCTGCCCGGTTTTGCCGCCCATCGTCTCGCTCTGGCGGGGGTCAAGCAGGTGGATGATCTGAAAGAGGACACCTACTGCCAGCCCGATCGCTTCCACTCGTTTCGCCGGGCCAGCCATCGGGGTGAGAATACGACAGGCCGACAGCTCAGTGTCATCGGCCTGCCACACTGATTGCGCCACGTGCCACGGAGCTTGCCAAAATCGCGGTTGGCAAGGCAGCGCTGACCCGCTAGAGGCCCCTCCAAACCGGCTTGCCGGGGGCTTTCGTGCAGGTTTCTGACAAGCGCGCCGATCGAGCTCTCCGCAGGGCCGGAAACAATCGCAAACGCACTGTGCGGGCGACCCGCCGGTGCATCGACAAGGCAGGCAAGGCATAGCGCTGATGGCAGACACGGCTGCAACCGCAACACCCGAAACCACAGGCGAAACCGGCGACGGCATCCGTCGCCGCGATTTCATCGACATCGCTGCCGTGAGCGCCGCCGGCGTCGGCGGTCTGGCGGTGCTCTATCCGCTCATCAGCCAGATGGCGCCGTCGAAGGACGTGCTCGCTGCGAGCACGACCGAGGTCGATGTCTCGGCGATCCAGCCGGGGCAGGCGATCAAGGCCGTGTTCCGCAAGCAGCCGCTGTTTGTGCGCCGCCTGACGCCTGCCGAAGTCCAGGAAGCGAACGCCACGCCCGTCGGTGCGCTGCGCGATCCGCAGACGCTCGCCGAGCGTACGCAGGAAGGGCATCAGGACATGCTGGTGACCATGGGGGTCTGCACCCACCTCGGCTGCGTCCCGCTGGGTGCTGCCGAGGGCGAGGTCAAGGGCGAGTTCGGCGGATATTTCTGCCCCTGCCACGGATCGCACTACGATACCGCCGGACGCATCCGGAAGGGACCGGCGCCGACCAACCTCGAAGTGCCGGAATATACCTTCACCTCCGACACCACCATCCAGGTCGGCTGAGCCAAGAGACGCGAGATACGATCATGAGCTTTCCCTGGGCCAAGGAATATACGCCGGCCAACGGCTTCACCAAGTTCCTCGACGAGAAGCTGCCATTGCCGCGCCTCGTCTACAATGCCGTCGGTGCCGGCTATCCGGTGCCGCGCAACCTCAGCTATTTCTGGAATTTCGGCGTTCTCGCCGGCTTCTTCCTCGTGCTGCAGATCGTCACCGGCATCATCCTCGCGATGCATTATGCCGCGAACGCCCAGGTTGCCTTTGCCACGACCGAGCACATCATGCGCAACGTCAACTGGGGCTGGCTGATGCGCTATGCCCACGCAAACGGGGCGAGCTTCTTCTTCATCGTCGTCTACCTCCATATCTTCCGCGGCTTCTACTACAGTTCGTACAAGGCCCCGCGCGAGATGATCTGGCTGCTCGGCGTCACGATCTTCCTGCTGATGATGGCGACCGCCTTCATGGGCTACGTCCTGCCCTGGGGCCAGATGAGCTTCTGGGGCGCCAAGGTCATCACCGGCTTGTTCGGCGCAATCCCGCTGGTCGGCGAACCGATCCAGATCTGGTTGCTCGGCGGCTACGCGCCCGACAATGCCGCGCTGAACCGCTTCTTCAGCCTTCACTTCCTGCTGCCCTTCGTGACCGCGGGCTGTGTCATCCTGCACATCTGGGCGCTGCATATCCCGGGCTCCTCGAACCCTACGGGCGTCGAGATCAAGAGCGAGAGCGACACGCTGCCCTTCCACCCGTATTATACGGTGAAGGACGGCTTCGGCCTCGGCGTCGCTCTGATCCTGTTCATGACCATGGTCTTCTTCCTCCCGAACGCGCTCGGTCACCCGGACAACTATATCGAGGCGAACCCGCTTTCGACGCCGGCGCATATCGTTCCGGAGTGGTACTTCTGGCCCTTCTACGCGATCCTGCGCGCCTTCACGGTCGACTTCCTGTTCATTCCGGCGAAGCTGCTGGGCGTGATCGCGATGTTCGGCTCGATCCTGCTGTGGTTCATCCTGCCGTGGCTCGACCGGTCGCCGGTGCGCAGCGGCCATTATCGCCCGCTGTTCCGCAAATTCTTCTGGTTCGGCCTGATTCCGGCGATGATCGTCCTGTTCATCTGCGGCGGCGCGCCGGCGGAAGAGCCCTATGTCATGCTCAGCCAGCTGGCGACGGCATACTACTTCCTTCACTTCCTCGTGATCCTGCCGATCGTCGGCCAGATCGAGAAGCCTGAACCGCTGCCCTATTCCATCACGGAGGCCGTGCTGGGATCGGACAAGAAGGCAGTGCTCGGCGAAAACGCTTCGCCGGCCGTCTAAGCGAGTAACGAGAAAAGACATGACCAAGCTTCTCAGCATCCGCCTCGTTGCCATTCTCGCAGGGCTCGGCTTCGCGCTTGTAGCGCTCTATTCCTTCGTCGTTGGCGCTTTCGCCTTCCTGACCGAAGAAACGGCCCCGCACCTTCCGTACGAGGAACCGCGCGACTTTGCCTTTTCTTTCGACGGTCCTGCCGGCAAGTGGGACGTGCAGCAGCTGCAACGCGGCCTGAAGGTTTATGACGAGGTCTGCTCGGCCTGCCACAGCCTCAAATACGTCGCCTTCCGCAACCTCTCGCAGATCGGTTACGATGAAGGCCAGGTCAAAGCCTATGCCGCCTCCAAGCAGGTCCCGGGCATTGATCCGAACACCGGCGAAGCCACGACGCGTCCGGGTCTGCCGACCGACTATTTCCCGTCGCCCTATCCCAATGCAGTTGCGGCTGCGGCGGCAAACAACAACGCAATCCCGCCCGACCTCTCGCTGATCACAAAGGCGCGTGGCGACGGGACGAACTACGTCGCTTCGCTGCTTGCAGGTTATCAGGAGCCGAGTGCAGAGCTTCTGGCCGAGCATCCGGAGGCCGCACCCAGCCCGGGTCTCTACCACAATCCCTATTTCCCCAATCTCAACCTGGCGATGGCTCCGCCCCTGACGTCGACCGGACAGGTCACCTATGACGATGGCACCGAAGCGACCATTGAGCAGATGTCGATCGATGTGGCGGCCTTCCTGACCTGGACGGCCGAGCCGACCCTGGTGCAGCGCAAGCAGACCGGCTGGCCGGTACTGATCTTCCTGCTGTTCGCCACCGTGCTGGCCTATCTGTCGAAGAACCAGATCTGGGCCGCGGTGAAGCCCAAGAAGAAGTAGACCGACCGATCATCGCGATTATCGCCAAGCGGGCGCCCCTCCATCCAGCCGGATGCGAGGGGCGCTTTCGATTGTGGGAGAAAGAAAATGACCCCGGCTGAGTTGAAAGCGCTGGTGCGCACCATTCCGGATTTTCCCAAGCAGGGCATCCAGTTCCGCGACATCACGACCCTCATCGGGCACGGGCGGGGCTTCTCCGCTGCGGTGGACTGGCTCGCAGAGCAGGTGGAGGGAAGCGAGGCGGTCGCCGGCATGGAGGCGCGAGGTTTTATCTTCGGAGCGGCGGTGGCAGCGCGCCTCGGCCTGCCGTTCCTTCCTATCCGCAAGCCCGGCAAGCTCCCTTGCGAGGTCATCGGCGTCGATTACGAACTCGAATATGGCATGGACCGGCTCGAACTCGATCCCCAATCGGTGAGCGACGGGCAATCCGTTGCGATTGTCGATGACCTCTTGGCGACGGGAGGGACTGCGCGGGCCGCGACGAAGCTGTTGCGCGAGGCCGGGGCTGCGGTCACCACCGCGGCATTCGTGATCGACCTTCCCGATCTGGGCGGCAGCAGCAGACTGCAGGCAGAAGACGTAGCCGTCCGCGCCCTGATGGATTTCGAAGGCGACTGATCCTCGCCGGAAATTTGGAAATATCCTCGGCTTAGGGCATTGACGTAGGAACGCACCTGCGAAGTCCTTTCGCAGGCTCAGCCATAAATGCGAGGGGCATGGAACAGACACTAGTCATTGCGATGGTCGGCATACTGGGCATCGGCGCCCAATGGCTCGCCTGGCGGACCGGCTGGCCAGCCATCGTCCTCATGCTCGCCGCAGGTTTTCTTGCCGGGCCGGTTTTGGGAGTATTCGATCCAGAACATGCTTTCGGCAGCCTGCTTGAACCGATGGTCGCTATCGGCGTCGCCCTCATCCTTTTCGAAGGTGGGCTGAGCCTCGATTTCCGAGAACTCCGCCATACCGGCAGCGCCGTCATGCGCCTTGCGACAATCGGCGTCATTCTCGGCTGGCTCTTCGGCGCCCTGGCCGGGATCTATATCGCCGGTCTCGCTCCCGAAGTCGCGATCCTGTTCGGCGGCATTCTGGTGGTCACCGGCCCGACCGTGGTCATTCCGCTGCTCCGGCAAAGTTCGGTCAAGGCGCGCCCCGCATCGATCCTCAAATGGGAGGCGATCGTCAACGATCCCACCGGCGCGCTCTGCGCCGTGATCGCTTACGAATACTTCCGCAAGGTCGCCGAATCGCCAGGCGCCAGCCTCTTCGAAGTCGTCCCGCCGCTCATCATCGCAGCCATCATCGCAGGGCTCATCGGTTATGTCGCGGCCGTAGCCATAGCTTGGGCCTTCCCGCGCGGGGCGGTGCCGGAATACCTCAAGGTCCCAGTGCTCCTGACCACGGTGATCTGCGTCTTCGTGATCTCGAACCTGATCGAGCATGAGGCCGGCCTCGTCGCCGTTACTGTCATGGGCGTTGCTTTGGCAAATATGAACGTCTCCAGCCTACGCAGCATTCATCCCTTCAAGGAAAATGTCGCGGTCCTGCTGGTGTCGGGCATATTCATCCTGCTCTCGGCCTCGCTGGAGCCGGCCGATGTCCGCTATTTCAACTGGTCGATCGCTGCATTCCTGCTGGCGCTGCTCTTCGTCGTGCGGCCGGCGACGATCATACTGAGCCTGCTGGGCAGCTCGATCCCCTGGAACGAGCGCCTCTTCCTCGCCTGGATCGCGCCGCGCGGGATCGTGTTGGTCGCCATTTCCGGCCTGTTCGCGCTGCGCCTGTCTGAACTGGGCTTCAGCGACGGAAATCTGCTGATCGGGCTGAGCTTCGCCGTCGTCGTCGTGACTATCGTAGCCCATGGCTTCACTGTGGACATCGTTGCGCGATGGCTCGGCGTGAAAGGAGCCAGCCGCCCCGGCATCCTGTTCGTCGGCAGCACGCCTTGGACGATTGCCTTGGCCGAACAGATCCGCGACCTTAAGGCGCCGGTACTGGTCGTCGATGCCAGTTGGCAGCGCCTCGGCCTTGCGCGCCAGAAGGGCCTGCCGTTCTATCACGGCGAGATACTCAACGAGGCGACCGAGCACAATCTCGAGCTGGCGCCGTACCAGAACCTCGTCGCAGCAACCGAAAACGAGGCGTACAATACGCTCGTTTGCAATGAATTTGCGCATGAAATCGGGCGAGACAAGGTGTTTCAACTCGGCGAATCTGCCGACGAGGACGACAAGCATGCGCTTCCGATCGGTCTGCGCGGGCGTGCGCTGTTCGAATCCGGTTTCGGCGTCGAGGACGTAAACGAACGGCAGGCGCAAGGCTGGGTCTTCCGCAAGACCAAATTGTCCGACGAATTCGATTTCGAGGCAGCTCAGGAGCGGTTGCCCGAAGCGGCCAATATGCTGCTGTTGATGCGGGAGAACGGGACGATCCGTTTCTTCACCCATGCCGCGCGCCCCGAACCGCGCGCCGGCGACACTATCATCAGTTTCTCCCCGCCGCAGGAGCGCAGCCCGGGGGGCGTCGCGGCGAAACGTGCAAGCAAGAAGAAGCCGCGTGAAGGTGGCAAGGAGGCACCGGCGTGAGGCCAATCATTACTCTAAAAGCAATGTTCTCGCTGGCCGCCGGGTCGGCTCTGCTTGTCGCGTGCGGCGACCGTGAAAGCGAACCGCCCCCGCCGCCGCAACCGAGCGAGGAACCGCGCTCCATCTTCACCGATGGCGAAACCGGCGAGGGTGCCGAGACCGCGCCGCTCATCGCCCCGCTCGAGACGACGATCGCCTTACCGGACGGAGCCGAGCTGACCGAAGGGGCCCGGGCCGAACTCGCGACCATCCTGCGCTCGCCCCAGATCGCGCAAGGCGGGGAAATCGTCCTGCGCGGGCATTCGGACGCAGGCGGCAGCGACGAGGCGAACATGACTGCTTCGCGGGAGCGAGCCGAAGCGATTGCGGCGTTCCTGATCGATGGCGGTGTGGCTGAAGACCGGATCGAGATTATTGCATTCGGCGAGCAGAATCCCGTAGCTCCGAACGCGCTGCCGGATGGAACTCCCAACGAAGAGGGGCGCCGCCGAAACCGGCGCGTCGAAATTTACGTCGCCGCGCCCGATGGCCAGGAAACGTCTGCCGCACCGGAAGAGCCGACTATTGCGGAAACGCTGGCCGGTGAACTGGAAGCCGAGACCGCCGAGGCGGACGATTCTCCGCAATAGCAGTCCGACGAAGAAGCCTTGTTGACGAAAGGGCCGAAGCAGTGGCAAGGGCGCTGCTGTCGCACAGGTCATGCGCGCCGAGATCGGGCGGGTATAGCATAGTGGTAATGCTCCAGCCTTCCAAGCTGGCTAGAGGGGTTCGATTCCCCTTACCCGCTCCATCCTCTCCTTATTCCACCGCCATATTGTCGATTAGTCGAGTGCCGCCGATACGGGCCGCGACGAACAGCCGGGCATTGCCATTGTCGCTGTCCAGCGGGCCCAGGCTATCGGCATCGCGTAGCTCGACATAGTCCACCGAATCGAAGCCGGATACGTTCAGCACCTCGCGCAGATTGCCGAGCGGTCTTTCGGCAGCGCCACCTTCCGCAAGGACGGCAATCGCGTCTCGCATCGCTCTGGGTAGGGCCGCAGCGGCCTCCCGCTGCTCTGCCGATAGATAGGCATTGCGACTGCTCATCGCGAGACCGTCGCTCTCGCGCACGATTGGAATGCCATGGATGGCATCGACGGGCGGCCGGACTAGGTCGAGGTCGCGCGCCATCCGCCGGATAACCGCCAGTTGCTGCCAGTCCTTTTCGCCGAAGAAGGCCATGTCGGGCCCGACCTGGTTGAACAGCTTGCAGACCACCGTCGCCACGCCGTCGAAATGGCCCGGGCGGTCGCCACCGCACAGCCCTTCGCTGACGCCCGCCACCGTGATATTGGTCGCATAGCCCGGCGGATAGACCTCGGCCGGTGGGGGCGCCCACAGCAGCGCCACGCCCTCATTTTCGAGCAGTTCGGAATCTCGCGCGAGCTGACGCGGATAGGCGTCCAGATCCTCACCTTCGCCGAACTGCCGCGGATTGACGAAGATCGATACCGCCACATGGTCGGCTGCCGCTTTCGCCGCGCGCACCAGAGTGAGGTGACCTTCGTGGAGCGCGCCCATCGTAGGCACCAGCGCCAGCGTGCCCTCGCTTCGCAGTGTATCGGTCGCGGAGCGTAGCTCGGCGAGCGTCGTAATGGTGTCCAGGGCAATCTCTCCGGCGGATAGACAAAGGGCGGCGCGACCGTAGCCGCACCGCCCCTCTATCGCGTCTTGACCTGCTGGACTAGCGGGCCTCTGGCGCCGCAGCAGCCGCATCTTCCGGCAATCCGCCCAGCTGGTAGACGAGGTCGCTATAGGCATTGAGATAGGCAAGCACGATGATCTGGCCGATCGCCGTGTTTTCATAGCTGCCGAAGCCGCCCGCGGCCCCGCCGCCGCCGCCGAACAGGCCGCCACCGGCCGCCCAGCCGAGGTCCTTCTTGCGGAAATAGCCTTCGACCAGCGCTTCCTCTACCGTGGTGCGCGCATTGACGATCGAGAGCGTAACATTGGCCTCGCCCTTCTTGACCCGGATGCCGCCGGCCAGTGCGCCTGCGGTGCGCCCGAACAGGCCGCCAACCACGCCGCCAAGGACGCCGCCGCCGCCGCCGGAGTTCGAATTGGCCGAAACGATGTCGGGCTGGAGGAAGTAATCGGCGGCCTTCACCTGGCCGCGGCCGAGGTTCGAGCCTTCCTGCAACTCACCCTGGTCGGCGAGCGCCCGCTCCATCGCGCGGCTCTGCATGGACCGGCCGCGATTGACGAGCGTGAAGCATCCCGACCGTTGTACGAACACGCGGATGATCGCTTCGGGGCTGCCGAGATTGAACTCGCGCCACCATTGATTGTCCGGCTCGACGATCGCGACCGTGCCCAGATTGCGCGTGCAACGCGGGATTTCCATCGTGGCGCGATCCTGCGCCTTGCGCCCGGACGAGCGGCCCTGCGCATTGACCGGCTCGGCTGCCATGCTGAAGGACGCGACCACGGCCAACGCCGCCACTGCGAACTTGTTCATTGTAAGGTATCCCCCATTCCAATCTTACGGCAGCCAGCTTTTGCCGCGACCACCGATCCATTGCGCCCCTGATGCTCGAGATACGCCAGTCTCATGCAGAAGGCTTGTATAGCAACGCCAAATCCCGATTATTCCTCGTTCGGCCAGCTGCGGTGCGTTGCGGCCCGGCGGCGGGTTGGATAGGGGAAAGGCCGACAACTCGTTTTACAGGTATTCTCGTTCGATGACGTCCGCCCCCCACCGTATTGTTTTCGCCAATGAAAAGGGCGGTACGGGCAAGTCGACGACCGCCGTCCATGTCGCCGTCGCTCTGGCGTTTCGCGGCGCCCGCGTGGTCGCTTTCGACCTCGACCACCGTCAGCGCACGATGTGCCGCTATTTCGAAAACCGCGCCGATACGATGGCACGGCGGGGCATCGAGTTGCCTACCGCCGAATGTCACGTCGCCGAAGGGATGGACGAAAGCCAGTTCGAGGCTTTCGTCGGCGAGCATTCCGCGGGTGCCGACGTCGTCGTGATCGACACGCCCGGCCGCGACGATCCGCTGGCGCGCCATGCCGCGACCACGGCCGATACGCTCGTGACCCCGATGAACGACAGCTTCGTCGATTTCGACCTCATCGGCCAGGTCGAGGGCGAGAGCTTCAAGGTCAAGAAACTGTCCTTCTACGCCGAGTTGATCTGGGAGGCGCGGATCAAGCGCAGCCGCGCAGGCCTCGAACAGAACCGGCGCGAGATGGACTGGGTCGTCGTGCGCAACCGCACCGGCTATACCGAGGCGCGCAACATGGCGCGCATCGAACAGGCTCTGTCAGAGATGTCGAAACGCGTGGGCTTCCGCGTCGCGAAGGGACTGTCCGAGCGTGTGATCTATCGCGAGCTGTTCCCCTCGGGCCTGACGTTGCTGGACAAGGGGCATCTGGGCGATCTCGGCACCAGCCACCTCGTCGCACGGCAGGAACTGCGCACGCTGATCGCCAATCTCCGCTTGCCCGGTGCGTCGAGTGCCGCGCCTGCCGAAAGCGCCGCCTGATGCTTCGCCTGATCGCCCTGGCCGTGCTGCTGTCGGTCGCCTGCCGGTGGATTTTCGGGCGCTGGCCATGGGAATATCTTCGCGCCCCGGACACCCGCTCGCAAGCGCTGTTCAAGGCACGCAAATTGCTGGGAGTGGGCAAGCGCGCCGATGCGCGGGAAATCCGTGACGCCCATAGAAGAATGACCGCCATGATCCATCCGGATCGCGGCGGAACAAATGCCGCAATGCAGGACCTCAACGCCGCGCGCGACCTGCTTCTGGGCGAAATGCCCCACGAACCACCGGAGCGACCCGAATGAGCCATGAATTCGACCCCACCGTGCTGCGCGAATACGACATTCGCGGAATCATCGGCGAAACCCTTAGCCCGGACGATGCGCGTGCCATCGGGCGGACCTTCGGATCGATACTGCGCGAAGCGGGCGGCTCTCGCGTTGCAGTAGGTTACGACGGACGCGTATCCTCGCCGATCCTGGAACATGCGCTTGTCGAAGGGCTGACGGCGGCGGGCTGCGATGCGGTCCGCGTCGGCATGGGGCCGACACCGATGTTATATTATGCCGAAGCATCGGACGAGGAGATCGATGGCGGCATCCAGATAACCGGCAGCCATAACCCCGCCAATTACAATGGCTTCAAGATGGTATTCCAGGGGCGTCCGTTCTTCGGCGCGGACATTCAGGAGCTGGGCCGCCGGTCCGCCGCCGGCGAATGGGCCGACGGGAGAGGCGAGGTCGAAACCCGCGACGTGATGGCCGCCTATATCGCCAAGATGGTCGATGCGCTGGCCGATATCGACGGAACGGCGCTCGAAAAACTGCGCGTCGGGTGGGACGCGGGCAATGGCGCCGCCGGTCCCGCGCTCGAGCAACTCGTCGAGCGGCTGCCCGGCGAACACCACCTGCTGTTTACCGAAGTCGATGGCAATTTCCCCAATCATCATCCCGATCCGACCGTGGAGGCCAATCTCGAAGACCTGCGCGCGCTTGTCGCGGACAAGTCGCTCGATTTCGGCGTCGCTTTCGACGGGGACGGGGACCGGATCGGGGCGATCGACGGGCAGGGCCGGGTCATCTGGGGCGACCAGCTGCTGATGATCTATGCCGAGGACCTGCTGGCGCGGCGCGATGATTCGCCCGTGATTATCGCCGATGTGAAGGCCAGCCGTGCGCTTTACGATCACGTCGCCGTCTGCGGCGGCAAGCCGCTGATGTGGAAGACCGGCCACTCGCTCATTAAATCCAAAATGAAGGAAACGGGTTCGCCGCTGGCGGGTGAGATGAGCGGCCACGTGTTCTTCGCCGACGAATATTACGGCTTCGACGACGCGCTTTATGCCGGGGTGCGGTTGCTCGCGGCATCGGCGCGGCTCGGCAAGTCGGTCACCGATCTGCGCAGCGCGATGCCGGATATGATCAACACGCCCGAAATGCGCTTCCAGGTCGATGAAAGCCGCAAGTTCGCCGCGATCGAGGAGGTCAAGGAGCGGCTGAAGGACAGCTCGGACGAGGTCGACGGGACCGACGGCGTGCGCGTGACCAATGACGATGGCTGGTGGCTGCTACGCGCCTCGAACACGCAGGACGTGCTCGTCGCCCGCGCGGAAAGCGAAACGCAGGCGGGGCTGTCCCGCCTGATGGCCCAAATCGACGAGCAACTGGCGCTGAGCGGGCTGGAGCGCGGTGAAACCGTGGGGCACTGATATTCAACCGGGGGGATCGACAATGCGCAATGTTCTGAAGACGGCAATCTTTAGCCTGGCTCTAGCCATGACGACACCGGCCTGGGCCCAGGACGAAGCCGAGATTACGAGCGAAATTCCGGCGGGCGACGGCATGGCCGATTTCGCGAAGATGTTGGGCGGTATTTTTCAGACCGAGCCACTGACTGACGAGCAGGAGGCGCGGCTGCCGCAGGCCGAGGCGCTGGTTGGCACGATGATGCCGGAAAGGTTCTACGGCACCATGATGAGCGACATGATGGACAAGATGATGCGTCCGATGATGTCGATGTTCACCCAGCCGAAGTTCGTCCTAGCGGGCCGCTTGGAGATCGACCAAGAGCGGATCGACGCACTGGACGAGGAACGCCGTGCCGAGCTCGCTGGCCTGCTCGATCCAGCTTATGCCGAACGCGCCGATGCAATCATCACCGTAATGACCGACAAGATGGGCGGCGCCTTCTCGGTAATGGAAGAACCGATGCGGGAAGGCTTGTCGAAGGCCTATGCGGCGCGGTTCGACGAGAACCAGTTGGCAGACATTGCGGCGTTTTTCGCGACCCCGACGGGTGAGATCTACGCGCGCGAGCAAATGGCGCTGTTCGCCGATCCGCAGGTCATGCAATCGAGCATGCAGGCACTGCCCGCAATCATGGGCAGTTTCGGGGACATGGAGACCGCAATGACGGAGGCGATGGCAACATTGCCGACCGAGCGTAGCTATGCCGATCTGACCGAAGCAGAGCGAGCGAGGATGGCAGAATTGGTGGGCGTCGATGCAGCGGCATTGGAAGACGTGGTCAAGCCACCCAAACCGATGGACGAAGCCGACGGCGAACTGGAAGAAATGTAGAGGCACGGTGTTCGGGAAACGCTGGGAGGATTTGACAGGCCGTGGCTGACTGGCCCTGGTCGGACCTCGGAATCGCAGAAACCTCCGACAAGGAGGCAATCCGCGCGGCCTATGCAGCGCGGAAGGCCGACCTCGACAAGGCGATGCAGATCTCGGCCTTCGCGCGGCTGACCGAGGCGCGCGAGAAGGCCCTGTTCCTGGCATCGGAGATGCTCCGCGCGGCAGAGCGCGGAGATCGTGGCCCTGCCGGGCGACCGAGCGTTGTCGCGCCACCGCCGATTGCGGATCTCGCACCACCCCCGGCTCCGCCCGAAATCGCCCTCCCCGAAGCCGAGGAACTCGATCCGGAGGATTTCAGGCCCGCTCCGGTTGACGCGACACCTATCGAAACAGAGCCGCCCGCTCCCGCTCCCGCTCCCGCTCCCGCTCCCGCTCCCGCTCCCGCTCCCGCTCCCGCTCCCGCTCCCGCTCCCGAACCCGAGGCGGGAGCGAGAGCGCAGCCCGTCTCCCAAGTGCGAGCGGCCGAATATGTCGATCCGTCTTTCGAACAGGACAATCGGCTCGTGGTCGGGAGGCCGGACAATGTGGCGCAGTCGAGCGGGACCCCGTCGAAGGAGCGGACATTATCCGGTTGCGTCGTGCTCGTCCTCCTTCTTGTGGCGGTCTTCGCGTTCACCGAATTCGCCGAATACGCGGCGGATAGACCCGACCCATCGGAGCGCGTCGCCCAGGATTTGCAGGACCGCGTATCGCCGAGAAATCTTGCCGAGGCGGACCGTCTGCTGATCGAGGTTTTCGGCGATAATGCGACAGCGGCCTATGTCGGCGAGCGAGAGGCACGGCTGGTTGCCGGAGTGCTCGGTAATATCATGCGCGGCAACGACCCGCAGTTCAGACTGCGCGAAGATCTGAGGGTCGGAATCTTGTCGGCGCGCGACATTGCCGATCGGGAAACGCTTGTCGCCATCGATACGCTCTACTTCGACTGGCTCCGCGCAGCGCGCGCTTCGGGCGATGGCAACTGCCGCGAGGTGCTCAGTCGCAGCTTTTTCGAAGGCATACCGCAGCTGTCGGGCGAGTCGACCGAGCGCGAGCGGCAGGTGGCGCGAGACCTGCTCGATCGAGGGTGGCTGCGGCCGCAGCTCCAAGAGGAGGAAGGCTACACCATACCGGAAGACATCGCAGCTGTTGTCGCTGCCGAAACGGGTTTGAGCGCGCCCGAAATCGCCCGGGCTCTCGGCGACGAAACCCATCCTGCCGCCTGTGACGCGCGCATCGCAGTCGTCGAGGCGGCGCTGGCCGATCCGGACGAAGCGCCGACTGCTCTGCTCCGCGCCATCTGACGGGAACGCTCGCCTTGCGCCAGCGCTGTATCCTGATGAAGCCCGGTGCCGTCCCTCCCGAGATCGCCGAATGGTTTGCGGCGCGCGAGTGGCGCGTTCGGCGACACCAGGCAGAGATGCTCGGCGCCAGCGATGCGGGGCGGCATGCACTGCTGGTGGCCGATACCGGGGCTGGCAAGACATTGGCCGGGTTCCTGCCGACTCTGGCCGATTTCGCGCCTTCGCGGCTGAATGGCGCCGCGCCTCCGGATGGCCTCCACACGCTCTATGTCTCGCCGCTCAAGGCGCTGGCGCATGACGTTCAGCGCAACCTGCTGACGCCGATCGAGGAAATCGGCCTGCCGATCCGCGTCGAGACGCGCAGCGGCGATACCCCGTCGGATCGCAAGAAGCGCCAGCGCACGAAGCCACCGCATGTGCTGCTGACCACGCCGGAAAGCCTGTCGCTGCTGCTCAGCTACCCCGACAGTTTCGAACTCTTCGCCGGCCTCAAGCGCATCGTCATCGACGAGGTGCATGCCTTCGCCACCGGCAAGCGTGGTGATTTGCTGGCGCTGGCTCTCTCGCGCCTGCAAGCGATCGCCCCGGACCTGCAACGCGCCGCGCTCTCGGCCACTGTGGCCGAGCCGGAGAAGTTTCGCGAATGGCTGGCGCCGTGGGGTGACATCGACACGGTCGAACTCGTCGAGGGTGAGGCCGGCGCGCCCGCCGAGGTCGAAATCCTCCTGCCCGACGAGGAGCGTGTGCCTTGGGGCGGGCATGCCGCGACCTGGGCGATCCCGCAGCTTTACGAGCAGATCAAGACCAACCGCACCTCGCTAATTTTCACCAACACCCGCTTCCTTGCTGAGTATATTTTCCAGCACCTGTGGGACGTCAACGAGGACAACTTCCCCATCGGCGTCCATCACGGCTCCCTCTCGAAAGAGGCGCGGCGCAAGGTGGAGGGCGCGATGGCGCGCGGCGAACTGCGTGCGCTTGTGGCGACGGCCAGTCTCGACCTCGGGGTCGACTGGGGCGATATCGACCTCGTCGTACAGATGGGCGCCCCGAAAGGATCGAGCCGCCTTCTGCAGCGCATCGGTCGCGCCAATCACCGGCTCGACCAGCCAAGCCGCGCGCTGCTGGTGCCGGGCAACCGCTTCGAATTTCTCGAGGCGACGGCAGCGCGCGAGGCGGTGGACGAGGGGCAGCGAGACGGCGAGGATTTTCGCCCCGGCGGGCTCGACGTGCTCGCCCAGCACGTGATGGCCTGCGCCTGCGCAGCACCGTTTCAGGAAGACGCGCTGCTCGCGGAAGTACGCTCCAGCCTCGCCTATGCCTGGGTCGACGAAGAGGCTTGGCAGCGGGTGCTCTCTTTCGTCGAGACCGGTGGCTATTCGCTCAAGGCCTATGACAAGTTCAAGCGCATCGTGCGCGACAGGCAGGGCGTGTGGCGGCTCACTCATCCCGAGCAGGCCCAGCGGCACCGGATGAACGCCGGGATCATCATCGATAGCGAGATGCTGGAGGTGCGGATCAATTCGGGGCGTGGGCGGGGCGGGCGCAGCCTCGGCAAGATCGAGGAACGCTTTGCCGCCTCGCTATCCCCCGGCGATACCTTCGCCTTCGCCGGGATGAGTCTGGAGGTCATCAAGCTGCAGGACATGGAAGTGCTGGTGAAGGCTGCGACGTCCAATGTAATGATCCCGAGCTATGGCGGCCAGCGCATGCCGCTCACCACGCACCTTGCCGAGCGGGTGCGCGAAATGCTGGTCGATCGCGCTGGCTGGGCGCGTTTTCCGGACGACGTGCGCGAATGGCTGGAGGTGCAGGACTGGCGCAGCCGGATGCCGGGGCCGGGCCAACTGCTGGTCGAAAGCTTCCCGCACGCCAAGCGCCACTACAGCGTCTATTACACGTTCGAAGGGTGGAACGCGAACCAGAGCCTTGGCATGCTGATCACGCGGCGCATGGAAGACATGGGGCTGCTGCCGGGCGGCTTCGTGGCGAACGATTACTCGCTGGCGGTGTGGGGCTTGAAACCGGTGACCGACCCGGCGCCGCTGCTATCGCCGGATATCTTGCAGGACGAATTCATCGAGTGGGTACAGAATTCGCACCTGCTGCGCCGGGCCTTCCGCGAGGTCGCGGTGATCGGCGGCCTGGTAGAGCGGCAGCATCCGGGCAAGCGCAAGACGGGCAAGCAGGTCACCTTCTCGACCGACCTGATCTACGACGTGCTCCGCAAATACGAGCCCGATCACGTGCTGCTGGAGGCCGCCTGGGCCGACGCCCGCACGCGAATGACTGATGTCGGCAGGCTGGGCGACTTGCTCGATCGCTCGGCCGAGCAACTGGTGCATGTCGAGCTCGACCGTGTGAGCCCGCTGGCGGTTCCGGTGATGGTCATGATCGGCCGCGAGGCGACACCGCAGGGCTCGGTTGACGATGAATTGCTGCTGGAGGCGGAGAGCCTGGCGGGCGCGGCGATGCGGGTGGACGAACTGCCTTACTCGTAAGAGGGAAAGCACTCGACGGTTTCGGCAGGGACCAGGTCATCGAAAGTTTCGGACCTGTCATATCGCGCGAAGCGGGCGTTGCCGGAAAAACGGAAGCAACGGTCGTTCAGGCCGGTAGCTGTGATGAGGCGGAGTATCTCTAGAACGCGCGGATAGGGAGCGTGCCCGTCCGGCGTCAGAAGCAGGCTATGCTGCAGCGGACGCATTGCGGACTGATCGAGGATCGCGTGAAGTTGCTCATCACTCACCGGGACCGAATTCCATCGGGCAGCACCGTTCGCGTCGATTACGATCCGGTCATAGCTAGGCGTCAGGACACCGAGATGACCAGGCGGGTACGGCGTCGGCAAGTCCACCTTTAGGATGTGCGTGGCGCGCGGGGACATTGCGAGCAGGCCCGCAATGAGGGTGAAGACGAAGAGCAGGATCGGCAGGCTATCGGGCCTGCCGATCGGCTCGCCGTGGCTATAGCGGTGCCGTGGCCGTTGACCCATTTAGTGGGCACCGAAAGCCCGATACCGTTCATTTCCGACGAAGGCGAATTTCTCGATCCCCGAGTCCTTGATGAGAGCGATCGTGCGTGCGCTACGGTCGTAGCTGGCGCGGGGATCGGGATCGAAGCGGATTTGCGGTTGATCGGTGAGGGCCGCGGCTCCAGCGAGCTGGTTCAGGAGTTGCTGGCGATCGAGCGACTGGCCATTCCAAAACAGCCGGTCGCGCCGCGCATCGATATGGACCGTATTAATGGCCTCGGTCCGGAATATGCCTTTGCCATTGGGCAGCGGGATGGCGAGCGCATGCGTTGCGATCGGGATCACGATAATGAACATTATCAGCAGGACGAGCATGACATCGATCAGCGGCGTGATGTTCATCTCGGACATCGGCTGGCCGACTCTACTGCGAGGGGAGTGAGGGTACGGCATGGAAGCTCTCCTTCGTTGCAATGAGATAACATCACAGATACGGCAGGATGGCAAGCGCCGGTGGTGTTTGCCACGGACTTCGACTATGAGCGATCCGGTCAAAGGCAGCGGTTTGGCGTTTGTCTCTCACCGAGGGCTTTGACGTGCCGGGCTCCGGTCACTGCACGCAAAAGAAAAGGGGCGGATCGCTCCGCCCCTTTCCCAATTATCGATGATTATTCGGATTAACCGGCGGAGCCGAAGGTCCGGTACCGCTCGTTACCGACGAAGCCGAACTTGGTCACGCCGCTGGCCTTGATGATCTGCAGCACGCGCGCTGCCAGATCGTAGCTGGCGAGCGCTTCAGGTTCGAACTGCAGTTCGGGCTCGACGGCCATCTGCGTCGACTGTGCCAGGAGCGTGCGCAACTGGCCGTCGTTGATCGTATTGCCGTTCCACAGGATCTCGTCGGTCGCGGTGAGAACGAGCTTGTTCTTTTCCGGCTCGACGATCACGTCGGGCGGGGTCGGGCTCGGCGCCGGGAGGTCGATATTGACCGCGTGGGTCGCAACCGGGATCGTGATGATGAACATGATGAGGAGCACGAGCAGGACGTCGATCAACGGCGTCATGTTCATTTCCATCATCGGGGCGCCATCATCCTTGCCGCCTGACATTGCCATAGTGGGTTACTCCTAGTTCTTCTCTGCCGGACCCGGTTTTACGCGTTCGGGTCGACCGGGTTCGAGATGAAGCCGACGGTCGGGTAGCCGGCCGCCTGGACGTTGTAGATGGCACCGGCCACGCAGGACCACGGCGCATTGACATCACCACGGATGTGTACCTGCGGAATGGCATCCGGATCGTCCATGATGGCTTCCGGGCCGCCTGCGCGCTGCACGATTGCATCGAGACGTTCGAAAGCCTGGTCGTAGAGCTCTTCCGAGGTGACCGGCGAGATATTGTTGAAATACACGCGGCAATCGCCGTTGCGCGAGGCACCTTCGAAACCAGGCTCCCCAGCACTGCGGCCGGCACTATCGGTGGTACTTACGGTCAGAAGCAGATTCTCGACCTTGTCTTTCGATTCCACCGATTCGAAAACCGGAATCTCGAGCTTTTCGATCGTCTGGATCGCGACCGGGACCGCGATGAGGAAGATGATGAGAAGCACCAGCATCACGTCCACGAGCGGCGTGGTGTTGATGTCCGACATCGGCGTATTAGCGCCCCCTCCTGTCGAAATCGCCATGGTTTAAATCCTATCGTTCTAGCTTGGGTTCATTCGGCGGATGGGCGGAAACGCTCAGCGCTCCCGCCCGATACCGAATTACTTCTTGATCGCGCCGGTGGTGCCCGGGTTGGTCGTGGCCGGCTTCGCGCCAGTGGTCGTCGTCGTCTTGGTTGCCGAGGCCGACTTGGCCGTTGCGGGACGAGCCGAAGCCGTCGTGGTGACCGGCTTGACGGTGCCGTTCGAGTTGATGTTCGCCAGCAGGTCGGTCGAGAAGCCGTTGAGCATCTCGGCGATCCGGCGGTTGCGGCTCTGCAGCCAGTTATAGGCAAACACGGCCGGAACCGCGACCAGCAGGCCGATGGCGGTCATGATGAGCGCTTCGCCGACGGGGCCGGCAACCTTGTCGATCGAGGCCGAGCCGGCGATGCCGATGTTGATCAGCGCGCGGTAGATCCCGATCACGGTGCCGAGCAGGCCGACGAACGGTGCAGTCGCGCCGACGGTGGCGAGGAACGGCAGGCCGCTGGCGAGCTTCGCGTTGATCGCATCTTCCGAACGCGCGAGGGAGCCGTGCATCCAGTCGTGCGCTTCGAGCTTGTCGGTCATCTTCGAGTGCTGGTCTTCGGCCATGAGGGCATCATCGACGAGCTGGCGCCAAGCGCTGTTCTTCTCGAGCTTGGTCGCGCCTTCCTTGAGGCTGCTCTGCTTCCAGAACTGGTTACGGACGGCGCCGTACTGGCTCATCACCTTGCGCTGTTCGAACAGCTTGGTGAACAGGATGTAGAACGAGCCGACCGACATGATGACCATGACGCCGAGGATGAACCAGGCGACGAAGCCGCCCTGTTCCATTGCTTCGAGGAAGCCGAAGGAGTTCTGCGGGGCCGCTTCGCCGGCGGCAGCAAGGATTTGAAAGGTCATAGCGAGTAGTCCTCTTGAGTAATTGGGTTCCGCCTGGGACGACGGGAAAGCCTAGTTGAGCTGGTAGACGATCGTCGTCCGGTAGGTATCCGTAATCGGGTTGCCCGCGCGGTCTAGCGCCGGGTCGAACCGCGCATAGCGGGTCATACCGTCGCATGCAGCCGAGTCGAGATCGCTCGAACCGCTCGAACTCGTGACCGTGCAGCCGGCTACGCGGCCGTCCGTACCGACGGTGACCGAGACGCCGACATTACCTTCGGTGCCCTCGCGCTCGGCGCGGCGGGGATAGTTCGACTGGATGCGACGCGCCCAGCCGGCCTGGCCTTTGGGCGATGCGCCCCGAGCCTTGGACGGTGCGGGCGGTGCGGGCGGAGGCGGCGGCGGCGCCGGCGGTGCAGGCGGCGGAATACGCAGCGCAGGGGGTGCCGGCGGCGGAATCGTCGTCTGCGTACGGATCGGCGGTGGGGCCGGCGCAATACTGATCGGCGGCGGCGGTGCCACCGGCGGCGGCGGGGCCGTATCGGGTTCAGGTGGCGGCGGAGGCTCGTCCTCCGGCTCGGGCGGCGGCGGCTCTTCGATATCGATCGTCGTCACGCGTTCCACCACCTGCTGCACCGCATTGTATGCGAGGCCGGTGATGAGAGCGTAACCGAGAGCGATATGGATGAGAGCAACGATGATAATCGCGACAATGCGATTGCCGCTCATCTCCTGGTCAGCATATGCCATTCGGTCGCTTCACTCCATCGGTCATCCCGGTGCGAGGCCGGGATTGAGAGGCTTAATGCGGGAGGGTGCAACATGCATGCGACCCGCTGCCTCGTTTTTCATTCAGAACATCGTGTTTACCCTGAGGCCGACAGCGATGCAGAAGACCCGAAGTTCCCGAAAGAACCCCAAGACCTCTCCCCCAAGCAACAATGTATCATCGCTTGGGCCCGCCCATCCCTTACCCACGATGCCCGCGCACCGCAAACCCTTTGTCGGTTAAGGACCGATTCAGTCCGTTACCCGGAAATCTGCTGGGGAACCTCGGGGCCTCGCCCGCCATTGACCGAGTCGCCCGCACGAGTAATTTCGCATTCGCCCAGCTGGAAACATCATGATCCGATCTACCTTGTTTACCCCGATAGCGCTCGCTGCCGCTTTGGCAGTAACCCCGCTTGCTGCGCAGGAACCTGCGCCGCAAACGCAGCTGACCTATGCTGACATTGTGGATCTGGCGGACAAGTCGCCCTTGGTCCTTCGTGCCAAAATCCGCGATCAGGCGACGGTCGAGCCGGAGCGCTCGCCGGGCCTCGCCCCGGGCCATGTCCGGCTTTACATCGAAGCGGAGACTACAGCTCTGATCGCCGGGAATGTTCCGGTTGGCGAATCGCTGCGCTACCTCGTTGATCTTCCGCTGGACGAGAAAGGCAAGGCGCCGAAACTGAAGAAGCAGGACGTCGTCCTGTTCGCGCGCACCGTGCCCGGACGTCCGGCCGAAATCCAGCTGGTCGAGGCCGATGCACAGTTCCCCTATACTGACGCGTTTGCCGCCAGCCTGCGGTCGGTTCTGGCTTCGTTGCTTGCGCCAAACGCCCCGCCACGCGTTACCGGCGTGCGTGATGCGCTCGCAGTCGAAGGTACGCTGGTCGGCGAATCCGAAACCCAGCTGTTCCTCGATACCGAGAACGACGGGCCGGTTTCCGTGACCGTCGTGCGGCGGCCGAACCAGGCACCGCGTTGGGGCGTTTCATGGACCGAAATCGTCGACCAGGCCGCCCGCCCGCCGCGGCGGGACACGCTCGAATGGTATCGCCTTGCCTGTTTCCTGCCTTCAGGCCTGCCGGGAGAGGCCAATATCTCGCGCGATCCGCGGGCCCGTGAGTTGGCGGAACAGGACTACGCGCTGGTTATCGAGCAATTGGGCACCTGCCCGCGCACACGTTCGCCGGGCTGAGGGCCGACAGCTTCGCCTTGGCGCGGGGCAAGACAAACTGGTTCCAAAGCGCCCCGCTGCTGGGCTAGTCGCCAGCGCATGAGCTTCTACTCCGATTTTCCACTCCCGACCGTGGCGCACCCGACCCATGGCTGAGCCGCTGCGCCTTGCGATCGCCGGCCTCGGTACGGTCGGCACCGGCGTCATCCGCCTGCTCGAAGCCAATCGCGACGTCGTGGAGCGCCGCGCGGGGCGAGCGATCGAAGTCGTTGCAGTCAATGCGCGAGAGCGCGGCAAGGATCGCGGCGTCGACCTCTCCCGCTTCGCCTGGGTCGACGATATGCAGGCCATGGCGACCCGCGCCGATGTCGATGTGGTGGTCGAGCTGGTCGGCGGATCGGACGGACCCGCGCTGACGCTTGCCCGCTCCGCACTCGATGCAGGCAAAGGCTTCGTCACCGCGAACAAGGCGATGGTGGCGCATCACGGGATGGAGCTGGCCGAACTGGCCGCGATCAAATCCGCGCCCTTCGCTTTCGAGGCGGCGGTCGCGGGCGGCATTCCGGTGGTGAAGGGCCTGCGCGAAGGCACGGCGGCCAATGCGCTTACCCGCATCTACGGCATCCTCAATGGCACCTGCAATTACATCCTGTCGGAGATGGAGCGGACCGGTGCCGATTTCGGCGAGATGCTGAGTGCGGCACAGGAAAAGGGCTATGCCGAGGCCGATCCGACCTTCGACATCGAGGGCGTGGACGCTGCGCACAAGCTGGCGATCCTCGCCGCAATCGGCTTCGGCACGCGCATCGATTTCGAAGCGGTACGGTGCAGTGGCATCACCCAGGTCAGCGCGACCGATATCGCGCAGGCCGATGCGCTCGGTTACGTCGTGAGGCTCGTCGGGATCGCCAGCATGGAGAACGGCGACGAGGCGACCGGACGGTTGCTCCAGCGCGTGCGCCCGTGTCTCGTCCCCTTCCGCCACCCGCTTGCCGCGGTGACCGGACCGACCAATGCCGTCGTGGCGGAAGGCGATTTCTCCGGGCGTCTGCTCTTTCAGGGCGCGGGCGCGGGCGACAAGCCGACGGCCAGCGCTGTCGTTGCCGACCTGATCGACATCGCACGCGGGCAGGCCGGAGCGCCATTCTCAGTGCCCGTGAGCCAGCTGGCCACGGCAGAGCAGGGCGATTCCGGCGAGCGCGTGGGTCGTGACTACATCCGCTTTACCGTGGCCGACCGGCCGGGCGTACTCGCAGAAATCACTGCGGCGATGCGCGATGCGGGAGTATCCATCGAAAGCCTCATCCAGCGCGGCCGTGATCATGACGGCGGCGAGGTACAGGTCGCAATGGTGACGCACGAGGGGCCCGAGCGCTGCGTGACCGCCGCGCTCGAATTGCTCGAAGGATCGCCTAGTCTTGCGGCAGATCCTCTAGTGATGCCGATTCTGGGGGACTGACCTCACCAATCCCCGGCTCCGGAAGACCGAGTTGCTCGGCGCGCGCTCTTGCTGCGGCTTCGGGCGTTGCGACATCGCGCCCCAGCGGCGGCAACCCCCGCGCGATGCGATCGGCGTCGGATCCTGGCGGCGCGTCCGGCAGGCTCTCGAAATCGATGATATAGGCCGGCGGTGGCGGGCATGGCGGAATGAAGCAGCCGCGGGCCGCGACCACGCCTTGATCGGGTATGCCGAAGACATCGGGCGCGCTTGGGTTGCCCTTGTTCATCGTCTCGCGGGCATAGCGACGTTCGGCCCGCTCCTTGTCGTAGCCATACTCATCGAGGTCGCTGCGGCGGCGGCAGACGATGATCTCGCCGGACAGAAGCGCCGCTTCCTGCTCTTCGCTACAATCTTCGAGCGGTTCGTCGGCCTCGCGCGCTGCCGCAAGCAAATCGATCCGTTCGGGAGGCGAGCCTTGCTGCGGCTGTAGCGGAGTTTCGGCGTCCTGCGCTACCACCGGTGAAGCGACGGCTGCTACAAGGACAGTTGCGAACAAAGAGAACCTCATTGCGGGGTCTCGCCCTTCGCGATGCGGTCCGCATCGGAGCCTTCGGGCGCATCGGGCAAGGCATCGAAATCCACGGTCACCGGGCGTTCACCTGCGGCTCCCAGCTCGGGGCACAAGGTCAACAGACCGGGTCGGCACGGCGGCGGCTTGAAATCGGGGGCCAGGCCAAGGCCGCGATCCATCGTCTCTTCGGCATACCGCTTTCGCACTTCGCCCAGCGGGCCGAGGCGGTATCGATCGTTCTCCGACCGGTCGCCGCAGACGACGATCTCGCCGGAGATAAGCGCGGCCTCCTGTTTGCGCAGGCACGCGCGCTCGTCGGCAGAAAGCTCTTCGGAGGTCGACCCCTGCGCTTGCGCGGCTCCGGGAGCGAATACGACAAGGACCGGGGTCAGCACGACCAGTCGTCTCGACAATGCATGGCTCCCTGTCTATCGGGCGCTCGCGCATACGATTGCATGACCGAAGCGCCACCCGACTTCCGGGGCCGATACACCTACGAGGGACTGAACCGCTTATGAATTCGCCTGCCGACAACCCGCTCGACCGCATCCTCGTGCTCGAAATGGTCCGCGTCACCGAAGCGGCCGCAGTCGCGGCGTCGAAGCTGATCGGTCGCGGCGACGAAAAGGCTGCTGACGCCGCCGCTGTCGAAGCGATGCGCAAGGCGTTCGACACGCTCTACATGGACGGCACCGTGGTGATCGGCGAGGGCGAGCGCGACGAAGCGCCAATGCTTTATATCGGTGAGAAGGTCGGCGGTGCGCCTGGGGAAGGCCCGAAGATAGATATCGCGCTCGATCCGCTGGAAGGCACGACGATCACCGCGAAGGCCGGCCCCAATTCGCTGGCCGTGCTGGCCGCCAGCGCCGAGGGCTGCCTGCTCAACGCGCCGGACGTCTATATGGACAAGATCGCGGTTGGGCCGGGCTATCCCGACGGCATTATCGACCTTGCGAAAACGCCGACCGAGAACGTCACGGCAGTGGCCGACGCCAAGGGAGTGGAGCCTGCCGACATCATCGTCTGCGTGCTCGACCGACCGCGCCATGCGGACCTCATCGCGGAACTGCGCTCGATCGGCTGCGGTGTAGTTCTGATCGGTGACGGCGACGTCGCAGGCGTGATCGCGGTGACCGACGAGGACACCACGATCGACATGTATATGGGCCAGGGCGGCGCGCCAGAGGGCGTGCTGGCTGCAGCCGCATTGCGCTGCGTCGGCGGCCAGTTCAACGGCCGCCTCGTCTTCCGCAACGAGGACGAGAAGGCTCGCGCCCGCAAATGGGGCATCGAGGATTTCGACCGCATCTATACGCGCGACGACCTCGTCAAAGGCGATTGCATCTTCGCCGCGACGGGCGTGACCAGCGGCAGCCTGCTCGAAGGCGTGAAGTACCGCCGGGGCGGCACGATGACGACCGAAAGCGTGGTGATGCGCGCCAGCAGCGGCACGGTGCGCTGGATCAAGGGCGAGCATAAGGTAGGGTAGTTGGTTGCGTGCGGTCAGGACATCCGTCCTGACCTTGCTGTGCCGTCCCGCTCCCCCACCCGACCACCCACGGCACGGTATTCTATGGGTGGTCGGGTGGGGGAGCGGGCCGGTACCGTAAGCCTTCGACGGATGTCGAAGGCGCACGCAACAAATATCCCGCACCAAACAAATACAAAACTCCCGCCCCCAGCAACCAGCTCCTCTTCAAAACCCTCCTTCCCATGTTGCAATCCCATGACGTGTCGCTAGGCGAGTGGCACTGCCAGCCGACGGGGATTCGCCAGCAATGAAAATCATGGCCGCCAACTCGAACTTGCCGCTCGCGCGCGCGATCGCAGCCTATCTCGAGATGCCGCTCGTCGATGCGCAAGTGCGCCGCTTTGCGGACGAGGAAATCTTCGTCGAAATCCACGAGAACGTGCGCGGAGAGGATGTCTTCGTCGTCCAGTCGACCAGCTATCCGGCGAACGACAATCTCATGGAGCTGCTGATCTGCATCGATGCGCTG
The DNA here is from genome assembly GCF_051195295.1 of Qipengyuania sp. 902. NCBI lineage: Bacteria > Pseudomonadati > Pseudomonadota > Alphaproteobacteria > Sphingomonadales > Erythrobacteraceae > Qipengyuania > Qipengyuania sp. 902. The sequence continues at coordinate 813,472 of NZ_JBNJLJ010000001.1, forward strand.
AAGCGTGCATCGGCGCGGCGGATCACGGCGGTGGTGCCCTACTTCGGCTATGCCCGGCAGGACAGGAAGCCCGGCCCCCGCACGCCGATTTCGGCCAAGCTGGTGGCGAATCTGATAACCGAGGCAGGAGCGGACCGCGTCCTCTCGGTTGACCTGCACGCGGGTCAGATCCAGGGTTTCTTCGATATCCCGACCGACAACCTCTACGCCGCGCCCGTCATGGCTGCCGATATCCAGGCGCGCTATGGCGACCAAGCGCTGATGGTGGTCTCTCCCGACGTTGGCGGCGTGGTGCGCGCCCGCGCGCTGGCCAAGCGGCTCGATAATGCGCCGCTCGCCATCGTCGACAAGCGCCGCGACCGCCCCGGCGAGAGCGAGGTGATGAACATCATCGGCGACGTGAAGGGCAACCACTGCATCCTGATCGACGACATCATCGATTCGGGCGGCACACTCTGCAACGCCGCGCAGGCGCTACTCGATCAGGGCGCAAGCTCGGTCGCGGCCTATATCACGCATGGCGTCCTCTCGGGCGGGGCCGTTGCCCGCGTCGACGGCTCGGCGCTGAAGGAACTCGTCATTACCGACACGATCCGGGCGACCGATGCGGCGCAGGATTCCAGCCGGATCCGTATCCTCACCATCGCGCCGCTGATCGGCGAAGCGGTGCGCCGCATTGCCGACGAAAGTTCGGTCAGCTCGCTGTTCGACTGATGCCGAACGCGCTGCTTGACCGCAGTGGCGGGCATTGCAAAGGCGCGGCATGGACATGCAAGAAGACATAGCGCTCGCGCAGCGCCTCGCCGAGGTTGCCGGCGAAGCGATCAGGCCGCTCTTTCGCGGGGATTGGCAGGCGGAGCAGAAAGAAGATCACTCTGCCGTGACCGAAGCGGATCGCGCTGCCGAAGCAGCCATGCGTTCCCTGCTGGAGGTCGAACGCCGGGATGACGGCATAATTGGCGAGGAGTACGGCAGCGTGCGCGAAGGCGCGGCGCGCCAATGGGTGCTCGACCCGATCGACGGGACGCAGAGCTTCGTTGCCGGCCGGCCGATTTTCGGAACGCTGATTGCCCTGCTGCAGGACGGGTGGCCGGTCCTCGGCATCATCAACCAGCCGATCCTGGGGGAACGCTGGGTGGGCGCCATCGGACAACCGACGACGCTCAACGGCAAGGCTGTCAGCACGCGCCGATGCCTTGCCCTGCAAGGCGCGTCGATCGCCACCACCAGCCCGCATGCTTTTGCCGAGGACGACGTGGATGCCTATCTGCGGGTGGTGGCTAAAGCCTATCCGCAGCGTCCTTGGCCGGTATATGGCGGGGACTGCTACAATTACGGCCTGCTTGCAGCGGGCCATCTCGACATCGTCATCGAAAGCGGGCTCAAGCTGTATGATTTCGCCGCGCTGGTGCCCGTCGTCGAGGGCGCCGGCGGAACGATGAGCGACTGGCAGGGCAATCCGCTCGACGCGAACAGCGATGGCCGTGTGCTGGCTCTGGGAGAGCCGGCCCGGCTCGAGGACGTGCTCGAAGCGATGGGCGGTATCGCTAGCGACAGCCATGATCACGACGGGCACTGAGCGAGGCGCGGCACGTTCCGCCACAATGAAAACGATTTGCGTAACCGGAGCGGGCGCGGGCATCGGCCGGGCGACCCTGATGCATTTTCACGGAGCTGGCTGGCGGGTGGTCGGCCTCGACAAGGATGCCGAAGCTCTGGCCGAACTGCGAACGGCCCTGCCGCGCGATACTGCGCTGCTGCTGACCTGCGATGTCGGCAAGGAAGGCGACGTGACGCGCAGCTTCGCGCGGATGGAGGATTGGCTCGATGGCGCGGCGCTCGACTGCCTCGTCAACAATGCCGGCATCGCCGATCCCTATTGCGGGCCGCTGGAGGACCTTGCGTTGTCCGACTGGCAGGCGTGGATCGATGCGAGCCTGACTGCCGCCTTCCTGTGCAGCCGGGCCGCTGTGCCGCTGCTCCGCTGCGCCGAGACCGGGGCGAGCATCGTCAATATCTCCAGCACGCGCGCGGTGATGAGCGAGCCGGAATGTTTCGCCTACGCCTCGGCCAAGGGCGGGCTCGATGCGCTGACCCATGCGATGGCAGTCTCGCTCGGCCCCGAGATCCGCGTCAATGCCATCCGGCCCGGCTGGATCGAGACGGGACCATGGCAGAAGACCGGCGAACGACGCGAAGCTAACCACCGCGAAAAGGACTGCGACCAGCATCCTGTCGGACGTGTCGGCACGCCGCAGGACGTCGCGGAGGCCGTCGAATATTTGCATGGCGCGGGCTTCGTCACGGGCCAGCACCTCAATGTCGATGGTGGCATGACACGCAAGATGATCTACGAAGACTGACATGGATCTGGGGGGCAGACTTCGCGGCAGGGTCGCGCTGGTGACCGGCGCGGCGCGCGGCATGGGACTTGAGATCGTGCGGCGATTGGCAGTCGAGGGGGCGACCGTTTGGCTCGGTGGTCGGGATCGGGCGGCGCTCGAAGACGTGACAGTTACAATCGACGGGGAGGCGCGGGTGCTCGCCTTCGATATCGACGACGAAGCCGCCTGTGTCGCAGCTCTTGCCGAGATCGAGGGAGCCACAGGGCTCGATATCCTTGTTAACAATGCCGGAGCGCGCGACCGGCGCGGTTTCGCCGAAATCGAACGCGCCGACATGGAACGGCTGCTGCGCACAAATCTCGTCGCGCCGTTCGATCTTGCGCGGCGCGTGGTGCCGCTGATGCGCGCGCGGGGCTATGGCCGCATCGTCAACGTCACCTCCATCGCCAGCGAGATCGCGCGCGGCGATGCGTCCTATACGGCGAGCAAAGCGGGGCTCGATGGCGTGACCCGCTCGCTCGCGGCGGAGCTCGGACCCGATGGCATCACGGTCAACGCAGTCGCCCCGGGCTTCGTGCTGACCGAGGCGAATGCGGAGTGGTTCGAGGGATCGAGCGAAATCGCCGACCATCTCGCGCGCCGCACCTCGCTCGGCCGTTGGGCCAAGCCCGAAGAAATTGCCGGCGCAGTGGCATTCTTGGTTTCACAGGACGGATCCTACGTCACCGGCCACACGCTGATCGTCGATGGCGGTTACGTCACCCACTTCTAACTGCGCTTGCATTTCCGCCCAGAATCGCTATCTGCGCGCCCTTCACCGACACGTGAATCACCGCCGGTCTGGCCGAAAGGGCTGCCAGGGCTGGTCGGACGTGTCTCTGCAAAGGAGATGAAAATGCCCAAGCTGAAGACCAAGAGCGGTGTGAAGAAGCGCTTCAAGATCACCGCGACCGGCAAGGTAAAGCACGGTGTGGCCGGCAAGCGCCACCGCCTGATGAGCCACAATGCCAAGTACATCCGCCAGAACCGCGGCACCACCGTCCTGTCCGAAAGCGACTGGAAAGCGGTGAAGAAGTGGGCCCCCTACGGCCTCGACTAAGCCCGTCTGCGTTTTTTAGGAGTACAACAGCATGCCACGTATCAAGCGCGGGGTTACCACCCGCACCAAGCACAAGCGGCTTCTGGACCAGGCCAAGGGCTATCGCGGTCGCCGCAAGAACACCATCCGCGTCGCGCGCCAGGCCGTCGAAAAGGCCGGCCAGTATGCCTATCGCGACCGCAAGGTTAAGAAGCGCAACTTCCGCGCTCTGTGGATCCAGCGTATCAACGCCGCGGTCCGCGCCGAAGGCTTGACCTATTCGCAGTTCATGCACGGCACGAAGCTGGCCGGTATCGAGCTCGACCGTAAAGTCATGGCCGATCTCGCCATGAACGAAGGCGCGGCCTTCAAGGCGATCATCGAACAGGCCAAAAAAGCGCTGCCGGCGTAAACTTCGCCTCAAGCGATTGTCTATATGAGAAAGGGCGTCCGGTCGGGCGCCCTTTTTTGTTCCAACTTGTCGAATGCTTCCGTGGCGCTACAATGATACAGGGAGGGAGGTGTCGAGTGGCCAGCGATTGCCAGATCGACGTGCAATTCTTTGCCGCACCGGCGGATCTCGCTCCCTGCTTTACTACTATCTATCTCATGACTGTCGATCTTCCGCCCGGCGAGCGAGTGGTCGATATGCTGCTGCCCGAGTGGGCGAACATGCGCTTTTTCAGCGATACGGTCGCAGGACCGGACTCGGCTGCGCTGCGGTCCGCCGGGGCGCAACGCTTCCAGGCAACCGGGCCGAGCGCACAGCCGACCCGCTTCGAGATCGGGCGGAGCCGAGTGTGGGGCATGGGCCTCAGTCCGCTGGGCTGGGCGCGCTATGTGGGCGCGGAGGCGGCCGACTTCGTGAACCTGGTTTTCGATGGAGAGGCCGAAGAGGCGTTCGCCAAGCTAAGCACGCTTTGCGAAATGCTATGCGGCGCCGAGCGAGACCTCGATCGGCAATTCGAGTCAGTGTGCGAACACCTGCGAACGGCAGCGCCCATGCCGAAAGACGCCGATAGGATTATCGCCGTACAGGAGGCGATGTCCGATCCCTACCTTACCCATGTCGAGGATTTCTCTGACAGGCTGAACCTGTCGAAACGAACGCTGGAGCGACTGTGTAAACGCCATTGCGGCTTTAGTCCGCGCGTGCTGCTGCGGCGGCAGCGTTTGGTACGCACATTGGGTGCCTTCCTGACCGAACCCGGAAGATGGACCTCGGTGATCGATCGGCACTATCACGATCAGGCGCATTTCGTTCACGAATTCAAGTCCTTCATTGGTATGAGCCCGAGCGAGTATGTGGCGATGCCGCATCCCGTGCTCGGTGCCTTCGCTGCCGAACGGCGCAGGGTCTGGGGATCACCCGTCCAGTCCTTGGACAGGCGAGGATAGTTTTTCGCAAAGCGGTCGCATTTTGCTACTGCCCGTACCGATGCTGATCCGAACGCCATCGATCCTGCGCGTGGGCGGGCCCCGCGCATGAGCGGCTCTGCGCTCGGCAGCGCGGTCAAAGTGCGCCTTTACCTGCCACCCGAAGACCTGCGCCCTTTCGTAACTACCATCTACCGGCTCGACGTGAGCCCGGATCCGGCCGGACCGATCGAGGATGCCCTGCATCCCGAGTGGGCCAATATCCGCTTGATCACCCAAGGCGACATCGAAGCCTCGGTCGGTGACGCGCGGCTGGAGCGCGTGCCGCGAGCGATCCTTGTCGGACCGACCAGCCGCGCAACCCGCTTCCGCGCGGAGGCCGCGCAGAGCTGGGGCATCGGACTGATGCCGCTCGGTTGGGCGCGGATCCTCGACCAGCCGGCAGACGAGTATGCCGATCGTTTCGCCGATCTATCGCAGGAGCGCGCACTCGAACGGCTGGCGCCGATAACCGCATGTCTCGCGATCGAACCGTCCGATCCGCAAACGTTCAAGGATTGCCTCGCCGACGCGATCCGAACGCTGTTGCTCTCCCCACAGCCCCGCGACACCGACATCGTCGGGTTGGAACGTGCCTTGGTGGACAAGAGCGTGCACACGGTTTCGCATCTTGCAGCGAATACCGGCATGAGCCTTCGTACGCTCGAACGCCTGTCCAAATCCGTCTTCGGTTTCACTCCGCAGCTGCTGTTGCGACGTCAGCGATTCCTGCGCAGCCTCGCGCAGTTCATGCTCGACCCTTCGCTTAAATGGATCGAAACGCTCGACAGCCACTATCACGATCAGGCGCATTTCGTGCGGGACTTCAAGCGTTTCATGGGCATGAGCCCGAGCGCCTATGCCAAACAGCCTCACCCCGTACTCGGAGCCGCCGCGCATGCCCGCAAGGCGATCGCGGGGGAAGCGATGCAGGTGCTGCACAAACCGCCCGCAGACTGACATCCGGCGTGCACGGGCCCGATAGCGAAGCTTGTGCGTTGATGTCTCAAGCTGCTCCAATCGTCCGTCGCATCGAAAGGACTTCATGTCGCGCCCATCGTTGCCGATCACGGAATTCAGCTCGGATAAGTTGCGCCTGCGGCTGGTCGCCCCGCCCAACGATCTCGCTCCGTATCTTTCGGGCTACTACCGCACCGAGGTGGCGGAGGGTGCCACGGTCGAAGACTGGCTGCCTCCCGAAGAAGCCAATCTGCGGACAGGAGAGGCGGAGCATTATCAGGCCGCCATCGGAAACGAGGACATGCGCGACGTGCCGCCGGCGATCATCTCGGGGCCGACGGACCGGGTGACGCGGCTACGGATCACCCACGGCAAGTTCTGGGGCATCGGCCTCACGCCGGCTGGATGGTCGCGGCTGATCGGTTTGCCGGCACATAAAAGCGCCAACCGCTTCGTCGATATCAGCGCCTCGGACGCGCCGCCTTCCTTGGCGCCGATGCTTCACCAGCTTCGCGACATAGGCGACGATCTCGAGAGTGCAGCCCAGCTGATCAACGCAACCCTGCGCGACGTGCTAACACCCGACCCCGCGAACGAGCAGGCAATCCAGGCTGTCCATCGCCAGCTGGTCTCCGAAGACCATGACGCGGTGGCACCTTTGGCCGAGGCAGCAGGCATGAACCCGCGCACTTTGGCCCGCTTCTGCCAGCGGCACTTCGGGTTCGTGCCGCGTAGCCTGCTCAGGCGGCAGCGCTTCCTGCGCAGTCTCGGCCAATACATGCTTGATCCTTCCATGCGCTGGATCAATTCGCTGGACTCGCATTATTGGGACCAGGCCCATTTCATTCGCGACTTCCGTGCGACCATGGGCATGACGCCGGGTGAATATGCCAAGCGACCGCATCCGATCGTCACCGCCGCAGTGACAGTCATTCATCAAGGCGGCGGTGTAGCGATGCAGGCGCTCTATCACCCGGACCATGCGCAAGCGGCACAAACTGGGCTTTAGCATTCGGGCGGTTGCCGCTAGAGGCAGCGCGCAGGACACAGCCGAGGAATAGATGACCGATCTGGCAAATATGCGGGACACCGCGCTCGCACGTATTGATGATACTGGCGATGCCGCTGCACTCGAAGCTCTGCGCGTGGAATTCCTCGGCAAGCAGGGCTCGATTTCGGGCCTCATGAAGACGCTCGGCAAGATGACGCCCGAAGAGCGCCAAACCGAAGCGCCCAAGATCCAGAGCCTCCGCGGCGACGTGGCCGACGCGATCGCTGCCAAGAAAGAGCAGCTCGAAGAGGCCGAGCTGGAAGCAAGACTGGCGAGCGAGGTGCTCGACCTGACGCTGCCTGCCCCCGCTACGCCGAAGGGGTCGGTCCACCCTGTCAGCCAGGTAATGGACGAACTGGCGGAGATTTTCGCGGACCTCGGCTTCACCGTCGCCACCGGGCCGGAGATCGAGGACGATTGGCACAATTTCACCGCGCTCAACATGGCGGAAACGCACCCCGCGCGCGCGATGCACGACACGTTCTATTTCCCGGATGTGGACACCGACGGCCGTCGCATGCTTCTCCGCACGCATACCTCGCCCGTCCAGATCCGCTCCATGGCCGAGCAGGGGGCGCCGATCCGCATCATCGCACCGGGCCGCGTCTACCGCAGTGACAGCGATGCGACGCACACACCGATGTTCCACCAGGTTGAAGGTCTCGTGATCGACAAGGGCATCCACCTCGGCCACTTGAAGTGGACGTTGGAAACCTTCCTTAAGGCCTTCTTCGAGCGCGACGATATCGTGCTGCGCCTGCGCCCGAGCTATTTCCCCTTCACCGAACCGTCGGTCGAAGTCGATGTCGGCTGGCAAGATGTGAATGGTCGCCGCGTGCTTGGCGGGGACGGCGATGCGCCGGGTCATGGCTGGATGGAGCTGCTCGGCAGCGGCATGGTCAATCGCCGCGTGCTGGAATTCGCAGGCGTCGATCCGGACGTTTATTCGGGCTTCGCCTGGGGCCTCGGCGTCGATCGGCTCGCCATGCTGAAATACGGCATGGACGACCTGCGCGCCTTCTTCGACGGCGATTATCGCTGGGCGGAGCATTACGGCTTCTCGCCCTTCGATCAGCCCACCCTGTCTGCCGGCGTAGGAGCGCGCGCATGAAGTTCTCGCTCGAATGGCTGAAGCATTTCCTCGACACCGACGCTTCGCTGGCGGAGATCGCGGCTGCGCTGAACCGGATCGGCCATGAGGTCGAGGGGATCGAGGACCCGGCGGACAAGCTCGCCGGCTTTCGCGTTGCGAAGGTGCTGACGGCAGAAAAGCACCCCGACGCCGACAAGCTGCAGGTGCTCAGCGTCGATACCGGTGACGGCGAGCCGCTCCAGGTCGTCTGCGGCGCGCCCAATGCGCGCAGCGGTATGAAGGGCGTGCTCGGCCTGCCCGGCGCGGTCGTCCCCGCGAACGGCATGGAATTGCGCAAGAGCGCCATCCGCGGCGTCGAGAGCAACGGCATGATGTGCTCGGTGCGCGAACTCGAGCTCGGCGACGAGCATGACGGCATTATCGAACTGCCCGAGGATGCGCCGGTCGGGGAGAGCTTTGCAGATTACAGCGACGCCTCTCCGGTGTTCGACGTCGCGATCACGCCCAACCGCCCCGACTGCATGGGCGTGATGGGCATCGCGCGCGATCTCGCTGCCGGGGGGCTCGGCACGTTCAAACCTGTTGAGGTCCCGACCATCGACGGCGAGGGCCCGTGCCCGGTCGAGATCCGCACCGACGATCCCGAGGGCTGCCCGGCGTTTTATGGCCGCGTCATCCGCGGAGTCGACAACACCAAGCCGTCGCCGGAATGGATTCAGCGCGGCCTGAAGGCTGCGGGTCAGCGACCGATCAGCGCTCTGGTGGATTGCACGAACTACCTCATGCTCGCCTGCGGGCGTCCCGCGCACGTTTACGATGTCGCCAAGCTGTCCGGCCCTGTCGTCGCGCGTCGCGCCCAAGATGGCGAGACGATTGGGGCGCTGAACGAGAAGACCTACACGCTCGATGACACGATGACGGTTATCGCCGACGATGCCGGCGTGCACGACATCGGCGGGATCATGGGCGGCGAGCATTCGGGCGCGACCGAGGGCACGACCGACGTATTGCTCGAGATCGCCTATTTCGATCCCGAGCGCATCGGTGTGACGGGTCGCAAACTGGGCCTCGCATCGGACGCGCGTACGCGATTCGAGCGCGGCGTCGATCCGACATTTCTGGACGACGGTCTTGCGCTTCTCACCGATCTGATAGTTCAGACCTGCGGTGGCGCTCCCACCGAAGTGGCGCGCGCCGGAAAGCCGCCGGTCGAGCCGATGGTGGTGCCGTTCGATCCCGCACTGACGAGCCGCTTGGGCGGCGTCGACGTGGCCGAGGACGAGCAGCGTCGCATCCTGACCGAGCTCGACTTCAAGGTAGGCCCCGACTGGCAGGTCACCTGCCCGCCGCGTCGCCATGACATCGAAGGCCCGGCCGATCTGGTCGAGGAAGTGGTCCGTATCCACGGGCTCGACAAGGTCGCCAGCGTCGCCCTGCCGCGTGCCGACGGGGTCGCGCAACCGACCGCTTCGCCGCTACAGAAGCTCGAGCGCAAACTGCGCCGCGCGGCGGCCGCTCGTGGGCTGAACGAGGCGGTAACCTGGTCCTTCCTTCCCACCGCCGACGCCGAGCATTTCGCGGACGGCGCGCAGCTATGGGTGCTCGACAATCCGATCAGCGAGGACATGAAGGCCATGCGCCCCTCGCTCATCCCGGGCCTGCTCGCCGCGGCCAAGCGCAATGCCGATCGCGGCGCGCCGGGCACGCGCCTGTTCGAAATCGGACGACGTTATTTCCGGGGCAAGAATGGGTCGAGCGACGAGAAGCCGACGCTGGGCGTCGTGCTCGTAGGCGAGAAGACACCGCGGGGATGGGCGCAGGGCAAGGCAAGTCAGTTCGACGCTTTTGACGCCAAGGCCGAAGCGCTCGCCCTGCTCGAAGCTGCCGGTGCGCCGGTCGACAATCTGATGGTCATGAGTGAGGCTGGCGACCAGTTCCACCCCGGCCAGTCCGCCACGTTGCGGCTCGGCCCGAAGAACGTGTTGGCTCGTTTCGGCGCGCTGCATCCGAAAACGCTGAAGGCCTTCGACGTGGACGGCCCGGTGGTCGCGGTCGAGGTTTTTCTCGATTCGATCCCGGCGAAGAAGGGCGGAAGTGGTTTCGCGCGCCCGACCTATACGCCGCCCGCGCTGCAAGCGATCACGCGCGACTTCGCCTTCCTCGTCCCTGCCGATCTCGCCGCCGCCGACCTCGTACGTGCGGTGAGGGGCGCGGACAAGCAGGCGATCGTCTCCGCGCGCGTATTCGATGTTTTCGCCGGGCAGGGCGTCCCCGAAGGCAAGAAATCGGTGGCGGTCGAAGTCGTGCTCCAGCCGGGCGAGAAAAGCTTCACCGACGAGGAGATCAAGGCAATCTCGGACAAGGTGATAGCCGCCGCCGCCAAGCAGGGCGCGGAGCTACGCGGATGACCAGGACTGCTTTCGTTACCGGAGCTACCGCAGGAATTGGGGAGGCGACCGTCCGTGCGCTGGTCGACAAGGGCTGGCGCTGCGTGGCGACGGGACGCCGCAAGGAACGGCTCGAAGCGCTGGTTGCGGAACTCGGGGCGGACAAGGTCCTTCCCTGCGTCTTCGATGTCCGCGACGAGGCTGCGATGGATGCCGCAATTGCCAGCCTGCCCGAGGACTTTACCGGGATAGATCTGCTGGTAAACAATGCCGGTCTCGCGCAGGGCCTCTCGCCCGCGCAGGAGGCGAACCTCGACGACTGGCAGACCATGATCGACACCAATGTGACGGCCATGGTCAAGCTGACGCGCAAACTGCTGCCCGTGCTGATCGAGCGCAAGGGCGCGATCATCGCGATCGGCTCGGTCGCCGGGAGCTATGTCTATCCGGGCGGCAATGTCTATGCAGGCTCCAAGGCCTTTGCGAACCACTTCACGCTCGCCCTGCGCGCCGACCTGCACGGCACTGGCGTGCGCGTGACCAGCATCGAACCGGGCATGGTCGAGACCGAATTCACGCTCGTGCGCACCGGCAGCCAGCAGGCCAGCGACGATCTCTATCGCGGCTCCGACCCGATGACGGGCGAGGACATCGCGAACACTATCCTGTGGGTCGCCGAGCTGCCCCCGCACCTCAATATCAACCGTATCGAGCTGATGCCGGTGAGCCAGGATTTCGCCGGCTTCCGCGTGGCGCGGGAGAGTTAGCCACCAAGGCCCGCTCACCCTGAGCCTGTCGAGGGGTTTGGTGCAACACTGCGACTATGCTTCGACAGGCTCAGCATGAGCAGTTCGGGGTTCGATTTTGACAAGTAAGAAAAGCCGATGACCTCAAATCGCCGCACCTTTGCGATTATTTCGCACCCCGACGCGGGTAAAACGACGCTCACCGAAAAGCTGCTGCTGCAGGGCGGCGCGATCCACCTCGCGGGCGAGGTCAAGGCGCGCGGTGCGGCGCGGCGGGCGCGGTCGGACTGGATGAAAATCGAGCAGCAGCGCGGCATCTCGGTCACTTCCAGCGTGATGACCTTCGAGAAAGAGATCGACGGGGAAGTCATCACCTTCAATCTGCTTGACACGCCGGGGCACGAGGATTTCTCCGAAGACACCTACCGTACGCTGACCGCGGTCGATTCCGCCATCATGGTGATCGACGTCGCCAAAGGGATCGAGAGCCAGACGCGTAAGCTGTTCGAAGTCTGCCGTCTGCGGAACGTGCCGATCATCACTTTCGTCAACAAGGTGGACCGCGAAGGGCGGCCGCTGTTCGAGATCCTCGACGAGGTGGCCGATGCGCTGGCGCTCGATGTCAGCCCGCAGAATGCTCCGCTCGGCATGGGCGGGCTGTTCACTGGCGTGCTGGATTTCGCCACCGACACGGTCACGCGGCCCGAAGGTGGTAGCAAGGAGTTCCTCGGCAAGCGCGAGCCGCTGGGCGATCTGCCCGAGGAGCTCGAGGAAGAGATCGAGCTGACGAAGATCGGCTATCCCGAATTCGACCTCGAAGCCTATCGCAATGGTGATCTTACACCGGTGTTCTTCGGCTCGGCACTCAAGAATTTCGGGGTCGAGGAGCTCATCGAAGCGATCGCCAAATGGGCCCCGCCGCCGCGCCCGCAGCCGGCCGGCGAGGACGAGATCAGCCCGGAGCGCGACGAGGTCACGGGCTTCATCTTCAAGGTGCAGGCCAATATGGACCCGAACCACCGCGACCGGATCGCCTTCATGCGGCAGGTGTCTGGAACCTTCAAACGCGGCATGAAGCTGACCCCGAGCGGGCTTGGCAAGCCGATCGCGGTCCACTCGCCGATCCTGTTCTTTGCGCAGGATCGCGAGATCGCGGATACGGCCTTCGCGGGCGACATCATCGGCATTCCGAACCACGGTACGCTGCGCGTCGGCGATACGCTGTCCGAGAAGAACGACGTGCGCTTTACCGGCCTGCCGAACTTCGCGCCGGAAATCCTGCGCCGCGTGGTGCTGGCCGATCCCACCAAGACCAAGCAGCTACGCAAGGCGCTCGACGATCTTTCCGAGGAAGGCGTGATCCAGGTCTTCTATCCCGAGCTGGGCGCGCAGCATATCGTCGGCGTGGTTGGCCAGCTGCAGCTGGAGGTGCTGATCTCGCGCATGGAGGCAGAGTACAAGGTAAAGGCCAATCTCGAGCCTTCGCCCTTCGCCACGGCACGCTGGGTCAAGGGCGACGACAAGGCGCTGGACGAATTCGAGAAATTCAACCGCGCCAATCTTGCCCGCGACCGCGATGGCGATCTGGTGTTCATGGCCAAGAGCCCGTGGGACGTGAACTACCAGGAAGAAAAGAACCCGGACCTGACCTTCTCCGCCACGAAGGAGCGTTGAGGTTGAAACTGCGCGGGGCTTGTCGCAAAGCCCGCACATGACCATTCCCGGCCCGACTTCCCAGACCTTCATCTCGCAGCGCCTGCGCCTCAACTATCTCGATTGGGGCAATCGGGGGAAGCCGCCGCTCGTGCTGGTCCATGGCGGGCGCGACCATGCGCGCAGCTGGGACTGGGTGGCGGAAGAGCTTTGTCAGGACTGGCACGTGGTCGCGATGGATCACCGCGGCCATGGCGACTCCGACTGGGTTTCGGACGGCAACTATTCTGCCAGCGACATGGTGTATGATCTGGCGCAGTTGATCCACCAGCTCGGCGTCGGCCCGGTAACTATCGTCAGCCACTCGATGGGCGGCAATGTCTCACTGCGCTATGCTGGGACTTTTCCCGACATGGTCGCCAAGATCGTCGCCATCGAAGGCCTCGGCCCCAGCCCCAAGCGGCAGGAAGAGATGCGCGCCAAGCCCTATCCCGAGCGGCTGAACGAATGGATCGGCAAGAAGCGCGCCGCGTCGGGTCGATCCCCGCGCAAATACGAGAGCATCGAAGCCGCCTTCGCGCGGATGATCGAGGAGAACAGCTACCTCACCGAGGAACAGGCCCGGCACCTCACCATCCACGGTGTCAATCGCAACGAGGACGGCACCTATAGCTGGAAGTTCGACCCGCACCTTAACGTCTGGCCGGTCGAGGACATCGCCGACGAGTTCCTCCACCAGACCTGGGCCGCGATCACCGCGCCCACCCTGTTGCTTTACGGCGCCGACAGCTGGGCCTCGAACCCCGAAGGCGACGGGCGGCTCGACCACTTCGCCAACGCCGAGGTGATCGAGTTCGAGAATGCGGGGCACTGGCTCCACCACGACCAGTTCGACCGGTTCATGGCGACGCTCAAGGATTTCCTCTGACGATGGCACCATCGCAGCACCGTTTGCGTTGATCGATGGTGCACCTCACTTTCGCCAGCTACAACATACATAAGGCAGTGGGCCTCGATCGCCGGCGCGATCCCGAGCGTATTCTCTCGGTACTGCACGAGATGGACGCTGATATCATCGCGTTGCAGGAAGCGGACCGGCGCATCGGCGACCGGGCGACGGTGCTGCCGCGCGCTGCGCTCGACGATACCAGATGGCGGGTGGTCGAGGTCGCGCGGCGGCCGCGCAGCATCGGCTGGCACGGCAATGCGCTGCTGGTCAGGCGGGATGTGGAGATCGTCGCGAGCCACGCGCTCGACATTCCGACCCTCGAGCCGCGGGGCGCGGCGTGCGGCGAGATCGCCGTGGAGGGCAGGCTGTTGCGCGTGATCGGCACGCATCTAGACCTTTCCGGCCTGCGTCGCCGCGACCAGATTCGCTCGCTCCTGACCTATGTCGAGGCCTGCAAACGCGATTTGCCCTCTGTCATCCTCGGCGATTTCAATCAGTGGGGCCGCCATACCGGCGCCATGCGGGAATTCGGCAAGGGCTGGCAGCTGGTCACACCGGGCCGCAGCTATCCGAGCCGCCAGCCGATTGCGACGCTCGACCGGATCGCCGCCACGCGCCACTGGGAATGCGTCGACACGAAGGTGCATCACACCTCCCTGGCTGCGATCGCATCGGATCACCTCCCAATCGTCGCGCGGCTGAAACTGCACACAAAATGATCAGCCGATTATAATTTAGGCAGACCGGCTGATTTTCGGCCCCGACCTGGGGCCCGTGGCCTTCACAATTCAATTTGGCACGCTTCATGCTGCACCTGCGAGAGCCGGCATCGGGGCCGGCCGATAGCCAGCAGGGGGTGAACGCGTGAAATTCATCATCGCCGTCATCAAGCCATACAAGCTCGACGAAGTGCGCGAAGCGCTCGGCGCGGTGGGTGTGGCCGGAATGACCGTGTCCGAGGTCAAGGGCTTCGGGCGCCAGAAGGGGCAGACCGAGATTTATCGCGGCGCCGAATATTCGACCAACATGCTGCCCAAGGTGAAGCTGGAGATCGCGACCAGCGACGACCTTGCGCCGCAAGTGGTCGAAACCATCCAGCAAACCGCCAGCAGCGAGGCGATCGGCGACGGGAAGATCTTCGTCTTCGACCTCGCCAGCGCCACCCGCATCCGCACCGGCGAAACCGGCGATACTGCGCTGTGACGACGATGAAGGAACCAACCATGCTTCGCACTCTTTCCCGCGTGAGCGCCGTCGGCCTCGCGTTCCTCGCGCCGGTTGCGGCATTTGCGCAAGATCCGGGGCTCCAGGCGCCCGTTGCAGTCGCGGAAGCGGCGGCAGCCGTGCCCAATCCCGGCAACAATGCCTGGATGATGACCGCGACCGTCTTGGTCATGCTGATGATCCTGCCAGGCCTCGCGCTGTTCTACGGCGGCCTCACCCGCTCCAAAAACATGCTCTCTACCATGACCCAGATCGGCGCGACCGCCTCGCTGGCGATGCTCGTCTGGGTGATGTGGGGCTATTCCACCGCCTTCGGTCCGGAAGGCAATGCGTTCTTCAGCTGGGGCAATCTCTTCCTGGCGCAGACCGACGCATCGAGCACGGCCGCGACCTTCACCGACGAGGTGATCAGCGAGTTCGTGTTCATCAGTTTCCAGATGACCTTCGCGGCTATTACCGCGGCGCTCATCCTGGGCGCGACGGCAGAGCGGATGAAATTCAGCGCCGTCATGCTGTTCGTGCCGCTATGGCTGACAATCGTCTATTTCCCGATCGCCCACATGGTCTGGGCCGGTGGCGGGCTGCTGTTCGAAGACGGCGCGCTCGACTTTGCGGGCGGTACCGTGGTGCACATCAACGCCGGTGTCTCGGGCCTCGTGCTTGCTTACCTTCTCGGCAAGCGTCGCGGCTATCCGGCTGAGCCGATGCCGCCGCACAGCCTGACGCTGACCATGGTCGGCACGGGCCTCCTGTGGGTGGGCTGGTTCGGCTTCAACGCCGGTTCGGCACTCGAGGCGGATGCTTCGGCCGGACTTGCCATGATTAATACCTTCGTCGCCACGGCGGCAGGTGCGCTGACGTGGATGGTGATCGAGAAGCTGGCAGGGCACAAGGGCTCGGCTCTCGGCTTCTGCTCGGGCGTCATCGCCGGCCTCGTCGCCGTGACGCCTGCAGCGGGTAACAGCGGTCCCTTCGGCGCGATCCTGCTCGGCATCGTCAGCTCGACCGTCTGCTACGTATTCGTGGCGAAGATCAAGGCCAAGCTCGGTTACGACGACAGCCTCGACGCCTTCGGCATCCACGGTATCGGCGGCATCGTCGGCGCGATCGGCACGGCGGTGGTCTACCAGCCGTTCCTTGCCGGTCCTGGCGACGGCTCGACCGCACTCGGCGCCCAGCTCTGGGTCCAGATCTACAGCGTACTAGTGACGATTGCCTGGGCCGGTATCGGCACCCTGGTCGTCGGACTGGTCGTCAAGATGCTGCTCGGCCTCAGGGTCACCGAGGAAGCCGAAGTCGACGGCCTCGACATCTCCGAACACGGGGAGCGGGCCTACAACTGATACGGGAGCGTCGCGCGAAAAGTGGGCACCGGTTTTCGCCCTTCGCGACGCGACCCGAACATACGAGTTAGGCGGGGTCGCCTCTTCTCTCTCCTCTCCTCTCGGAGGTGGCCCTGCCAAACGATGTTCCTCCTGCGAACATGAGCCTTCAAGGGCCGGAGATCATTCTCCGGCCCCTTTTTTGCGCGCCACGCCGATGTGACTCGATTGCTACGCAGTATCCGTCAAATGAGTGCTCGCATATTATAACTATTGATAAGTCTCCATCCCGGATTCATCCCGCTTGTTGTTGCAGGGTTGAAAACGCCCGCACGCAGGAGGAGCCGCACCGCGGCGCTGCTCGCAGGCTGCGGCCTCGTCGCTATTGCGAGCCCGGCGACCGCACAGGTCGCGGAGCAAGTCGAAGGCGACCAGGATGTCATCATCGTCACTGCGACCAAGCGCGACTCCACGATTCAGGACGTGCCGTTTTCGATCAATGCGCAGACGCAGGAAGACATCCAGAAATCGGGCGCAGGCAATCTTGAGGACCTGTCGCGCAACGTCGCCGGGCTTTCGGTCCAGAACCTCGGGCCGGGCCAGAGCCAGGTGTCGGTGCGCGGCGTTTCCGCCGGCCAGGTCGTGCGCGACCAGCCGGGTGTGAAGGAGCAGGTCGGTGTCTATCTCGATGAAAGCGTCATTTCGCTCTCGCTGTTCACGCCCGATCTCGACCTGTTCGATCTCAATCGCGTCGAAACGCTGCGCGGTCCGCAAGGCACGCTGTTCGGCTCGGGCAGCGTCGGCGGCACAATCCGGTACATCACCAACCAGCCGCTGATCGGTGTGACCGAAGGCCTTGTCGAGGGCAATGTGAACCTCGTCGACGGGGACGATCTAGGCTGGCACGCCAAGGGTATGGTCAACCTGCCGCTCGGTGAACGTGCAGCCATCCGCGCCGTCGGTTATTACACGCAGTATGGTGGCTTCATCGATGCGATCGGCCCGGCTGGCGGCGAGGACATCAATGGCGGCGAACGCTATGGCGGCCGGCTGGCGCTGACCATCGACACGGGCGAAGGCTTCAGCATCACCCCGCGCTTCATCTACCAGAAGATCACCGCCGACGGCTTCAACCGGCAGGAGATCTGGAACCTCTACGCCAACCCCGACCAAGCCGATCCGACCGTCTTCGACGAGCGCGAGCAATATCTGAAGCTGCGCGAGGCGTTCGAGGACGAAACACTGATCGCCGACCTGGGGGTCGAGGCGGAACTCGGCGCGGTCACGTTGACCTCGGTCAGCTCTTACACCAATCGCGATATCCTGGTGAGCCGCGATGGCAGCGCGCTGAGCGGATCGGTTTCGGTCGATCTCGGCTATCCAACCGCTGCGATCAACCTGCCGTCGAACTTGCGCGATACGACCGATGTAAACGCGATCACGCAGGAGCTGCGGCTGTCGTCCAATGGCAGCGGGCCGTTCCAGTGGGTTGTCGGCGGGTTCTATTCGAGCACCGATCGCTTCTACCGCCAGCGCCTGCCGACACCGGGCTACGCGGCGGCGACCGATGCTACGCTTGGCGCGGGAACCTCGGCAGCAGTCGCCAATGGTTTCCCGAACCTCGATTCGCCCTACAATGCCGATATTCCCTACGAACTGGAGCAGATCGCCATTTTCGGGGAAGCGACCTACGCTATCACCGATGCTTTCGATGTGACGGTCGGTGCGCGTTATTACGACTTCGAGGAAAGCCGCCGCTTCATCTCGGGCGGTCTGTTCGCCAATGGCGACAATGCGGCAGATACCACGAAATCCGACGGCGTGAGCCCGCGTATTCTGCTCAGCTACGACGTCAACGACACGCTGACGCTCAACGCACAGGCATCGAAGGGCTTCCGCCTCGGTGGGGTGAACGATCCGCTCAACGTTACGCTCTGTTCGCCGGACGACGAAGCGCTGTTCGGCTCGTTCCAGAGCTATGACGACGAAAGCCTGTGGAACTACGAAGTCGGCGCAAAGGCGCAGGGGCGCGGTCTCTATGCCAATGTCGCGGGCTTCTATAACGACATCAGCGACCTGCAGGTTACGCTCGATGCGGGCAGTTGCTCTTCACGCGTGGTGTTCAACGTTCCGGATGCCCATTCGACGGGTGTGGAAGCCGAAGTCGGCTTCTCACCCACCCCGGGCCTGGACTTCGTCTTCTCAGGCAGCCTGATCGAAGCGGAATTCGATTCGACCCTGCCCGAGCCGCTGGCCACCGCCACCGGCATTCGCGAGGGCAACCGGCTTCCGTCGGTGCCGGAATTCCAGCTTTCGGTCTCGGGCAGCTACGAATTCCCGGTTTCGGCCACAGCGGATGCCTATGTGGCGGCATCCTACAGCCATGTCGGCAATCGCTATACGCAGCCGGCGGACCAGGAGAACAATCCGCGCACCTTCGTGCATGGCCTGCCGTTCCGCGGAGCCCCGGCCGACGCATCGACCACGGTCGATCTGCTGCTGCCGTCCTACGATCTGGTGAACTTGAATGCAGGCGTCGATTTCGACTCGGGCTTCTCGCTGGTTGTCTACGTGAACAATCTGCTCGACGAGAATGCTCTGCTCAGCTTCGACCGCGAGCGCGGTGGCCGGGCGCGTCTCGGCTATCGGGTCAGCACGCCGCGGACCTTCGGCATAACGGCGCGCCAGTCGTTTTAAGAGGCGCGAGTAAACTAGAGGGGCGGGCTTCGATCCCGCCTCTTTTTGTTTTGCTATGCAGCCAACGCGTCCTTCACAAAGTCGGCGCAGCGTTCGCCGATCATGATGCTCGGGGCATTGGTATTGCCGCTGACGAGACGTGGCATGATGCTGGCATCGGCGATGTAGAGCCCGTCGATCCCGCGCGCTTTCAGCGTCGGATCGACTACCGCGTCGGCATCTGCGCCCATGCGGCACGTACCGACCGGGTGGTAGACGGTGTCGGCGCGGCTGCGGATCAGTTCGTCAAGCTGCGCATCGTCGTCGAGGTCGATCGCGTAGCGGTCCTTCGGCTCGTAGCGCGCAAGGCTCGGCGAGGACGCAATCCGGTGCGACAGCCGCACGCCTTCGCGCAAGGTCGCCATATCGCGGTCGTCGTCGAGGAAGTTCGGGTCGATGCGCGGAGCGTGGCTCGCTTCGCGGCTGTCGAGGCGCACGGTGCCCCGGCTCTCGGGCCGCAGCACGCAGGCGTGCAATGAAAAGCCGTGGCCTTTCACCTTCTCGCGTCCGTGATCCTCCAGCATGGCGGGTACGAAGTGCCACTGGATGTCGGGTGCAGGTGCATCGGGCATGACCTTCCAGAACCCGCCGGCTTCGGCATAGGGCGTGGTCATGATGCCGGTACGCTTGCGCCGGTGCTCGACGATGGCCTTGGCCATGCGCACGGTGCCCGCGAGGCTGTCGCCGATGAAGTCCTTGCTCTGCGTTTCCCAGCTGGAGACGTAGTCGATATGGTCCTGCAGGTCCGACCCGACGGCGGGCTTGTCCAGCTTCACCTCGATCCCATGCTCGCGCAGGTGCGCCGCCGGCCCGACACCGGACAGCATCAGGATCTGCGGCGAGTTGAAAGCTCCGGCGGAGAGCACCACGGCTCCGCGCGCTGAGACCATACGCTCCTTGCCGCCGACCGAATAGGTCACCCCGGTGACACGGCCGTCGGTGATCTCCAGTCGCTGGACAGTGACGCCGATGCGGATGTCGAGGTTTTTCGACTTCCGCTTCGGCTCGACATAGGCGCGCGCGGCGGACCAGCGTTCGCCATCCTTCTGCGTCACTTGGTAGAGGCCGAACCCTGCCTGGGTGGCTCCGTTGAAATCGGTATTGCGCGGGAGCTGCAACTGCGCGGCGGCCTCAACGAATGCCAGGCTGCCTGGGTTGGGCCATTTCTGGTCGCTGACCCACAGCGGGCCATCGTCGCCGTGAAATTCGTCCTCGCCCCGCACATTGTGTTCGGCGCGTTTGAAATAGGGGAGCACGTCATCATAGCTCCAGCCGGAGCAGCCGAGCGCGGCCCAATTGTCGTAATCCCAGCTATTGCCGCGGATATAGACCATGGCGTTGATCGCGGAGGAGCCGCCGAGCCCGCGTCCGCGCGGCTGGTAGCCGGTGCGCCCGTTCAGCCCCTTTTGTGGCACCGTTTCGTAGCGGTAGTTCGACTTGTCCGTGAGGAAGGGCATGAAGCCCGGCGTCTTGATCAGGGCAGTATTGTTGCGCCCTCCTGCCTCCAGCAGGCACACGCGCTTGCCGGCCTCTGCCAGCCGGCCCGCGACCGCGCTGCCTCCGCTACCGCCGCCCACGACGACCACGTCGAATTCATCCATGATATCTCCTCTCGATTCGAGAGGTTAGGCAGCCTCGGCCTCGCCCGCAATCGGGTTTTCGGATGAAACGGGTTCCGCATCCGACGCCTGTCGCGCGAGCCAGGCAGCGCGGATCTGGTCGCTGGTCTCGCGGCTGCCGTCATGCGTCCAGCCGGGCTCGCGCAGCAGATAGCCCAGCTTGCTGCCCCAGGGCGCGCGCCACATGTCCTGCGCGATGCCGATCCACTCGTGGAATACAGCCCACAGCAGGTTGAAGCTGCCGAGCTGCTTGACGATCCCGTAGCGGATTTTCTCGTCTTTCACTTCGGGCTCGAAAGTGCCGAACAGCTTGTCCCAGACGATGAAGACGCCTGCGTAATTGCGGTCGAGATAGCGCGGATTGGTCGCATGGTGCACCCGGTGGTGGCTCGGCGTGTTCATAACCGCCTCGAACCAGCGCGGCATCTTGTCGATCGCCTCGGTGTGGATCCAGAACTGGTAGATCAGGTTGAACCCGCCTGCGAGCGCGATCATGCCCGGATGGAAGCCGAGCAGCACCAGCGGCAGGGCGAAGGCGAAGCCCAGCGTCATGAAGCCGGTCCAGGTCTGGCGGAGCGCGGTGCTGAGATTGTAATGCTGGCTCGAATGGTGATTCACATGGCTCGCCCAGAACCAGCGTACGCGGTGGCCGAAGCGGTGGACCCAATAGTATTTGAGATCGTCGAGCACGAAGCACAGCGCGAACGCCCACCAACTCCAGCCGATGTCGAACAGGCGGAACTGCCACACCCACAGGAACAGCGCGAAGAACATCCCGCCGAAGATCAGTCCGCTGACCGTGCTGCCGAGACCGAAGGCGAGGCTGGTCAGCGTGTCGCGCGGCTCATAGGCTTCGCGCCGCTTGCGCCAGGCCCAGATCATTTCGATCAGGACCAGCGCGACAAAGCCGGGCACGGCGAGTTCGGTGGGCGAGAGATCGGGCATGATCAGCGCTTCTTTATCGCTTCGATCGCCTGCATCCAAGCTGAAGCGTCGGCAAGCGCGAGCCGGGCGGTGCCATAACGCTTCTCAGCCGTGTCTACGAAGAGCACGCCATCTCCGACCCGTGCGTCTGCCCGATCGGTTAGCAAACGACCGGCGAAGTGGGAGCCATGCGGCCGCAACAGGAGGATCCGACCCCCGACATCGCGTAACAGGGCGCCGCGACCCTCGCTGTCCAGCCCGATTGCGACGGGTTCGAACCCACTGACGGCCTCGTCGGCGGCCCGACATGCAGCCTTCTCATCCTCGAGCCTTGGCTCGGGGCCGAGCTTCAGCCGCCACGCAAATGCGGCCAGCACGAGGATTGCGGCAAGCGAACCGAGAAACTGCAGGAGGGCGGGTGGCAGGGTCATGCAAATGCCGATTTGGCATGGGGCGGATTTTACGGCAAGCATGCGCCGACCAGGGAGATATTCTGCATGAAATTCGCCGTCCTACTCGCCGCCACCGCCATGACGTTCGCGCTGCCCGCAGCCGCGCAGGAGGCCGATCCCATCGCCGCAGTAGAGGCCGAAAGCGAACGCACCAGCCGCGTCGCCCGCGAAATCTGGGAGCTGGCGGAGCTCGGCTATCTCGAGACGCAATCGAGCGGACTGCTGGTGGATGAATTGCAGCGGGAAGGATTCTCCATCCAGCCGGGCGTTGCCGGTATCCCGACGGCCTTCGTTGCCGAGTGGGGCAGTGGCGGGCCGGTCATCGGACTGCTCGCGGAATTCGACGCACTGCCGGGGATCAACCAGTCGACCTCGCCCAATCGTGATCCGATCGAGGGCAAGCATGCGGGGCACGCCTGCGGTCATAATTTGTTCGGCGCAGGTTCGCTCACCGCCGCGATTGCGATCAGGAACTGGCTGGAGGCGACCGGCACGCCGGGGCGTGTTCGCCTTTATGGGACACCGGCGGAAGAAGGCGGCTCGGGCAAGGTCTATATGACCCGCGCCGGCCTGTTCGACGATGCCGATTTCGTGATCGACTGGCACCCGGCGGATCGCAATTCCGCTGCCTCGCGCATGAGCCTCGCCAACCGGTCGGGCAAGTTCCGCTTCCGTGGCGTGTCCGCCCATGCTGCCGGAGCGCCGGAGCGCGGGCGTAGCGCGCTCGACGGGGTCGAGGCGATGAACATGATGGTCAACATGATGCGCGAGCACACCAGCATGGATACGCGCATCCACTACGTCATTACCGAAGGCGGCGCGGCCCCGAACGTGGTCCCCGATTTCGCCGAAGTGTTCTATTACGTGCGCCATTCCGATGCCGACGAAGTCCGCGCGCTGTGGCCACGGCTGGAGGCGGCGGCCAAGGGCGCGGCGATGGGCACCGGCACGGATGTCGACTGGGAAATCATCCACGGAAACAATCCGACCCTGCCGCTCGAATCGCTCCAGCGGATGATGACGGACAAGCTCAACCAGCTCGAACCGATCGAATACACCGCCGAAGAACTCGCCTGGGCACGCGAGATCCGCGAATCCTTCGGCGATGACGCGCCCGAGCTGTCGCAAGCGCGCGAGGTCGAGCAATTCGAGGTGAAGACCGGTTACGGCTCGACCGACGTCGGCGACGTGTCGCGCGCGGTGCCGACCGTCAGCGTCCGCACCGCTACATGGGTTCCGGGGACCGCCGCGCACAGCTGGCAGGCGGTTGCCGCCAGCGGCCACAGCTATGGTGCGAAGGGCACGCAGCAGGCGGCCAAGGCCATGATCTTGGCGGCGGTAGAGCTCTACACCAATCCGCAGCTGCGCGAACAGGCGAAGGCGGAATTCATCGCGGAGCGGGGCGAAGGGTATGAATACCAGTCCCTCCTCGGTGACCGCGACCCGCCGCTCGATTATCGCCGCTGATCAGTCGCTGGATTTGCCCACCAGCATGTCCACCGTCGGGCGGACGGGATCGATGGAATAGCCACCGGCTTCCGCTGCTGCGGCAATCTCGTCCGGATCTCGGCCCTGCTTTGCCTGAGCGAGCGACCAGAGCAGGGTCGAGCGCGTGCCCGAGCGGCAGAACCCGAGCACGGGACGGTCGGCCTTGGCGAGAACTTCCGACATCGCTTCGACCTGCGGCATGCTGAAACCCGAATGGCCGATCGGGATCGCGACATAGTTCAGACCGGCTGCTTTCGTGGCCGCTTCGATGTCGCTGCCTGCAGGCTGGTCGTCCGCCTCGCCTTCGGGACGATTGTTCACGATGGTGCCGATCCCCATGGCGGCTGCCTGCGACACGTCGGCCACGGAAATCTGCGGGCTGGCGTAAAACCCCTCGTCGATCTTGCGGAAATCGGTCATGCGGCTTCTCCCTTGGCTGCGGCACGTTGCCCTGCGCGGCGGCGGCGCTGGACGATGTTGAGGATTTCCACGCCGACCGAGAAGCCCATGGCTGCGTAGATATAGCCCTTGGGCACATGGAAGCCGAAGCCGTCGGCAATCAGCACCAGGCCGATCATAACGAGGAAGGCCAAGGCCAGCATGACCAGCGTCGGGTTGCTCTCGATGAATTTCGCCAGCGGATCGGCGGCAACCATCATGATGCCGACCGTAATGACCACTGCGGCGACCATGATCGGAATGTCGTCGGTCATGCCGACCGCGGTGAGGATTGAATCGACCGAGAAGACCAAGTCGATCGCGATGATCTGCACGATGACCGCCCCGAAAGTCGCGGTGGCAGCAGCGGCGACGCCCGGTGTCTTGTCCAGCAGATCGCCCGAGTCGTCCTCCGGCTCCATCGAGTGATGTATTTCCTTGGTCGCCTTCCACAGCAGGAAGAGGCCGCCTGCGAGCAGGATGAGGTCGCGCCCGGAGAACGCCGTTTCGAAGCTGGCCTTGTTCGTGCCCTCGACCGGCGGTCCGACGATGCCGAGATCGAAGATCGGGGTCTGCAGCGTCACCAGCCAGCCGATCAGCATCAGCATGCCGATTCGCAGGATCAGCGCGAGCGCGAGGCCGACGCGGCGCGCCTTCTGCTGCTGGTGCTCGGGCAGCTTGTTCGAGAGGATCGCGATGAAAATGAGATTATCGATGCCCAGCACGACTTCCAGCGCGATCAGCGTCAGGAGCGCGAGCCAGGCAGCGGGGTCGGATAGGAGGGCCATGATTTCCATGGCATCGCAATGCCAAGTCGGCCGAGGGGGCGCAAGCGAAACGACGTGGCAGAAGCGCATGCGAAAATGTCACAATTTTGCGCGAGACGGCATCCAAACGCTAAATCGTTCGCAAGACGCGCGGATTCGCGCTATGCGTGTCGAAATGTGCGGTGGGCTGCCCTGCGGGCGCACCCTCCGCGGTCCGGCGTGGCAAGGCAGCCGACGCGCCGGGGATTGAGGAACACTGGCTGTACGAAGGTACTGTTCGAATTATGGGTTACGATAAAGGGCGCCGTCGCGGACGGGATAAGCGCGATGGTTTTGGGGAGGATAGCTTCGATCCGTTCGGCGGCCCGCCGGCGGACTTTGCTCCACACGATTCTTTCCGCGACAATCGCGGCGGTGGCGATCGCTTCGGCGGCGGAGGCGGCGGTGACCGCTTTGGTGGCGGCAATCGCGGCGGCGGCGGTGGTGGCGGCTTCGGCGGCGGCAACCGTGGCGGCGGCGGTGGTGGTGGCGGCGGTTTCAACCGCATGCCCGCCCAGGTCGTCGGCACCGGCAAAGGCACGGTGAAGTTCTTCAATAGCCAGAAGGGCTTCGGCTTCATCCAGCAGGAAACCGGCGGCGAGGACGTCTTCGTCCATATCAGCGCCGTCGAACGTGCCGGCCTCGAAGGCCTCGCCGAAGGGCAGGAGCTGGAATTCAACCTCGTCGATCGCGGCGGCAAGGTTTCGGCGCAAGACCTCCAGGTCGTCGGCGATGTCATCGCGGTCGAGCAGAAGAGCGCCGCTCCGCGCCGTGAACTCACCGGCGAAAAAGCGACGGGTACGGTCAAGTTCTTCAACTCGATGAAGGGCTTCGGTTTCCTGACCCGCGACGATGGTCAGCCTGATGCCTTTGTGCACATCAGCGCTGTCGAGCGTTCGGGCCTGTCGGGTATCGACGAGGGCGAGCGCTACGAGTTCGACCTCGAAGTCGACCGACGCGGCAAATATTCGGCGGTCAACCTCGTTCCCGTCCAAGAGTAAGGGCAGGAGTGCGAACGCCTGCCGCGATCCGGTTTGACCCGGGCCGCGCGAGGCAATAGATCGCTGGCAAACACGCAGATGGCGGTTCCGCAAGGGCCGCCATTTGTCTTTCGATTTTAGCCATGCCCGCTGGAGGCCCCATGTCGATTACCCCGCTGATGCCCGTCTATCCCCGCTGCGGCGTTCGCCCCGTTCGCGGCGACCATTGCCATCTGATCGACGAAGACGGTACGCGCTATCTCGACTTCGCGAGCGGCATTGCGGTCAACCTGCTCGGCCACAGCCACGAAGGGCTGATCGGTGCCATCCAGCAGCAGGCAGCCACGCTGATGCATGTCTCCAATCTCTACGGCAGCCCGCAAGGCGAAGCGCTGGCGCAGCGGCTCGTCGACAAAACCTTCGCCGATACGGTGTTCTTCACCAACTCGGGCGCCGAGGCTGTCGAGGCCGCGATCAAGACGGCGCGCGCCTATCACCAGCACGATGAAGGCGATGCGAACCGCACCGAGCTGATCACTTTCACCAATGCCTTCCACGGGCGCACGATGGCGACGATCAGCGCCTCCAACCAGGCGAAAATGCACAAGGGCTTCATGCCGCTCCTGGCCGGCTTCCAATATGCGGAATTCGACGATCTGGAGAGCGCGAAGGCGCTGGTGAGCGACAAGACTGCCGGCTTCCTCGTCGAACCGATCCAGGGCGAGGGCGGCATTCGTCCTGCCTCGCAGGAGTTCATCAGCGGCCTGCGCGCCCTGTGCGACGAGCACGATCTCATGCTGGTGTTCGACGAGGTGCAGTGCGGCGTTGCGCGTACCGGCAAGCTCTATGCCTATGAGCACTACGGCGTGGAGCCGGACATCATGGCCACTGCCAAGGGCATCGGCGGCGGCTTCCCGCTGGGCGCCTGCCTGGCGACGGAGAAGGCTGCGCGCGGCATGGGCTTCGGTACGCACGGTTCGACCTATGGCGGCAATCCGTTAGCGATGGCGGCGGGCACGGCGGTGATGGAAGCCGTCGCGAACGATGAATTCCTCGCCGAAGTGACCGAAAAGGGCGAGCGCCTGCGCGCGCGCCTCGAGCAGTTCATCGGTAATTATCCCGACCTGTTCGAACTGGTGCGCGGCAAAGGCCTGATGCTCGGCATCAAGATGAAGGTCGAAAGCCGGCCGTTCTTCGTCCACCTGCGCGATCATCACCAGCTGCTGACGGTGGCCGCGGGCGACAACACCCTGCGCGTGCTGCCGCCGGTGGTGGCGGGCGAAGCGGAATTCGATGAATTCCTCGACAAGCTCTCGGCCGGTGCAGCGAGCTATCAGGTGCCCGAGGCCGCCTGATGGCCGAGCCGACTGCAGCCCCGCGCAACTTTCTCGACCTGTCCGACGCGGGCGGCGATGCGATCGCCGCGATGCTGGCCGACGCCCAGGACCGCAAGGCTGCCCGGCGCGATTGGCCCAAGGGCAGGGCCGACGCGGACGCGCCGCTCGCAGGGCACGTGCTTGGCATGATCTTCGAGAAGAATTCGACGCGCACGCGAGTGAGTTTCGATATTGGAATGCGCCAGCTCGGCGGCACATCGCTGATACTGGACTCGGGCACTACCCAGCTTGGGCGCGGCGAAAGCATTGCCGACACAGCCCGGGTACTCAGCCGCATGGTCGATGCGATCATGATCCGCACCGACGATCATGCCAAGGCCGAGGAACTTGCCCACCACGCCAGCGTGCCGGTCATCAATGGCCTCACCGACCGCTCGCATCCCTGCCAGATCGTCGCCGACCTCCTCACGATGGTGGAGCAAGGCAAAGCGCTACCCGGCCTTGAACTTGCTTGGCTCGGCGATGGCAACAATGTCCTCCATTCTATCCTGGAGGCAGCGGCGCTGTTCAAGTTCAACGTCCGCGTCGGCATGCCGCAAGGCTACGAACCCGAAGCGGAATTCGTCGAATTGGCGCGCGCCGCGGGGTCGCAGGTGACGCTGACTCAGGACGCAGCGCAAGCGGCGCGGGGCGCGGACATCGTGGTCACCGATACGTGGGTCTCGATGGGTCAGGAGCATGTCCACAACAAGCTCGCGGCGATGTTGCCCTTCCAGGTCGATGCAGCACTCATGGCGCACGCCAAGCCGGACGCCCGTTTCCTCCATTGTCTTCCCGCCCATGTCGGCGACGAGGTTAGCGAGGAGGTGTTCGAGGGCGAGCAATCCGTGGTCTTCGACGAGGCGGAAAACCGTATCCACGCCCAGAAATCCATCCTGCTCTGGTGTTTCGGGCGGTTGTGATACGCCTCTGTTAATCCCTGTCGCGCCACCCATATGAGCGCGATGGACCAAACCACCCCCCATTCCGATGAAACCTACGCCGGGCAACTGCTCGGCTTCACGATCCCGTCGCGCAGCGCGCGGGGACGCGTCGTTCGCCTCGACTCCGTGCTCGACGAGATTCTTTCGGCGCACGATTATCCCGCGCCGATCACTCATCTCCTCGCGGAAGCGCTGGTGCTCGCCAGCCTGATGGGCGGCCTGCTGAAGGACGATGGATCGCAAGTAACGATGCAGGCCCAGACCGAGGCGGGCGCGGTCAATCTGCTGGTGTGCGACTTCAAGGACGGTAATCTGCGGGGATACGTCGATTACGATGAGGCTCGGCTTGCCGAACTCGGTGCGAACCCGTCGCTGTTTGCGCTGTTCGGCAAGGGCTATCTCGCGATTACTTTCGATATGGCCGACGGGCGCGGGCGGTACCAGGGGATCGTCCCGCTCGAAGGCGATAGTCTCTCCGAAGCCTGCGAGAATTACTTCTTCCAGTCGGAACAGGTGCCGACGTTGATACGCTGCGCGGTACGCGGCGATGGCAATTCCTGCTCGGCAGCCGGATTGCTCGTTCAGCATTTGCCCGATGGCGAGGAGGGGCGCGAACGGTTGCATGCGCGCCTCGACCACCCCGAGTGGGAACATGTCGCCGTTATGGCCGGATCGATCAGGCACGATGAGCTTCTCGACCCGGCGCTTTCGCTAGAAGCGATCGCGTGGCGCCTGTTCCACGAGGAAGATGAAGTTCGCATCCAGCGCGGTGCGCAGATTGCGCGTGGCTGCCGGTGCTCGATCGAGCATTACGAAGACGTGATCGCGCGTTTTCCGGAAGCAGACCGGGCGGACATGCGCGACGATCGAGGGCTGATCCTGGTCGATTGCGCGTTCTGCTCAAAGCAGTTCGCCATCGCGGCATGACGTGTGTCGATACTATACAACGCTTTGGCGCAGTTTCGGTGTATGCTGCACGAATCACAGGCGCGTTTGTCTCTTCCGACACGCGAAAGGAATGTCATGGCTAAGGTGAATGGATTGATGCTCGCGCTCGGTGCGTCGCTCGCGGTCGTCGCGGCACCGGCGCTTGCGCAGGCCTCACTCGCCATGCTGGAATCGCTCGACAAGGGAGGCTGGGAGCTGCGCTTTCGTGATGGCAGCACCGTGCGCAAGGTATGCGTCCGTAGCGGCCGCGAATTCATCCAGCTGCGTCATCGCGGATCGGGCTGCAATCGCTTCGTCGTCGAAGATGGCGCGCGCGAAGTGACGATCCAATACACCTGTCGCGGCAACGGATATGGCCGGACGAGCATCCGCAAGGAAACAGCTAGCCTGGTTCAGATCGACAGCCAGGGCATTGCCGATGGCAAACCCTTCGAATTCTCGGCAGAGGCGCGCCGCACCGGGGCTTGCAACTGACGGTTGCCGCCGCTGCTGAAGCGTCCTAGCGGCTTGGCGCATGACGACATCTGCAAGCGATCGCGGGAAGGTCCCCGCTGTGGTTCTGCTTTCGGGCGGACTGGACTCGATGGTAACCGCGGCACTGGCCGCGGAGCGCGGATATGAGGTTCACGCGCTGACGATCGACTACGGGCAACGGCATGTGCGCGAATTGCAGTCGGCAAAGGCCATCGTTGGGAAGCTGGGCGTGGCCCGCCATGTCGAACTGCCCCTGGATTTGCGCAAATTCGGCGGCTCCGCGCTGACCGACGACATCGCAGTTCCGAAATCGGGCGTCGGAGACGATATTCCCGTCACCTACGTGCCCGCACGTAATCTCGTCTTTCTCGCGCTGACGACAGCCTTCGCGGAGACATCGGCGTCGCGTGACATTTTTATCGGCGTGAATGCGCTGGACTATTCGGGCTATCCCGACTGTCGGCCCGAATTCATTGCGAGCTTTGCCGAAACGGCGCGGCTCGGCACGAAGCAGGGGGTCGAAGGCGCACCCTTTGCCATACATGCGCCGCTTCAGAATATGTCGAAAGCAGACATCGCGCGCGAGTGCGACCGGCTCGGCCTCGACCCGGCGTGGAGCTGGTCCTGCTACGATCCGACACCGACGGGCGAGGCCTGCGGTGCATGCGACTCGTGCCGTTTGCGCCGAAAGGGCTTTGCCGAAGCGGGGCTAGTCGATACCACCGTCTACGCAGAGGATGCCCCTCGCGTGACGGAGTAGGAATTTGACCGAGAATACCGCAGCTTCCGAAGTCAAGGCCCAGACCGCAAGCGAGGCGACCGGTAAGGTCCCCGCCTACAGCTGGTACGCGCTTGGCGTATTGGTGATCGTCTACGTCCTGAATTTCGTTGATCGGAACATCATCTCGATCCTCGCAGAAGACATCAAGGCCGACCTTGGCCTTCGGGATGATCAAATCGGCTTCCTCTACGGCACGGCGTTCGGCGTGTTCTATGCGCTCTTCGGCATCCCCTTGGGCAAGCTGGCCGATAGCTGGCATCGCGTGAGGCTCATGACGGCCGGTCTCGCGATCTGGTCCGCCTTCACCGCTCTTTCGGGGTTCGCCAAAAACTTCACGACGCTCAGCATCGCACGGATCGGCGTGGGTGTCGGCGAAGCCACTGCCAGCCCGAGCGCCTACTCGCTGATCTCGGACTGGTTTCCGAAGAAAATGCGCGCCACCGCGCTCGCGATCTACTCCTCCGGTCTGTATATCGGCGGTGGCATATCGCTGCTGATCGGCGGCGCCATCGTCGAGAACTGGAACGAGGCGTATCCAGTCGATGCGCCGCTCGGCCTCGCCGGTTGGCAGGCGGCCTTCATCCTCGTCGGCCTCCCGGGGCTGTTGCTCGCGCTTCTCGTTTTCACGCTACGGGAGCCGGTGCGCGGGCAGAGCGAAGGGATTGTCACCCCGCCGGCGAAAGATCCCTTTCGTGGCTTCTTCAAAGAGCTCGTCGCGGTCATTCCGCCGTTCACGCTGATTGGCGCTGCGCAGGGAGGAGCAAGGGGGATAATCGTCAACCTGCTCGGTGCCGCGGTCATCGGCGGCATCGCCTTCGCAATGGCGGATTTTACCGGTAACGCGCAGCAATGGGGCGCAGTCGGGATCGGCTATTACGCAATCTTTTCATGGGCCTCGACATTGAAGCGTCGGGACGAGCCGACCTTCTCGCTCATCTGGGGAACCCCTGCGTTCCTCACGACCAT
Source organism: Qipengyuania sp. 902 (assembly GCF_051195295.1). Lineage (NCBI taxonomy): Bacteria > Pseudomonadati > Pseudomonadota > Alphaproteobacteria > Sphingomonadales > Erythrobacteraceae > Qipengyuania > Qipengyuania sp. 902. The sequence goes on from NZ_JBNJLJ010000001.1 coordinate 844,628, forward strand.
CCTCGGCTACGGCATGGTCGCCTTCATGTCCTATGCGGCGAGCTTCTGGGCGGCACCCTATGCGATCCGGATCTTGGGCGAGGCGCCCTCGACCGCCGGTTGGTGGATCGGGGGACCTGGTGCAGTCGCAGGGTTCTTGGGCGTCATTCTCGGTGGCCGGCTGGCGGATTGGCTGAGGGAACGCCTGCCTGCCGGAAGGCTCATCGTGGTTGCCTTCGGTCTCGCCGCAGCCTCGCCGTTCCTCTACCTGATGTTCACCACCCAGAACCCGACGCTGTTTTACATCGCTGCATTCATGCAGTCACTGTTCGGCAGTTCGGCTCTGGGCGGCGCAGCGGCGACCACGCAAGATCTGGTTCTTCCGCGCATGCGTGGGACGGCGACCGCGACGTTCTTTCTCGCAACCACGCTGGTCGGGCTCGCGCTGGGCCCATACATGGCCGGGCAGGTGTCCAGCATCACGGGAAGCCTGTCGACCGGGGGGCTGAGCCTGCTCGTAGCGCTGCCTATCGGCCTGATCCTGCTTGCGATAGCGTACCGGACGGTGCCAACGGCAGAGCGAACCGTGATCGAACGGGCACGCGCGGCCGGCGAGCTGGTTTGAGGCGCAAAACTTCGACGGAAACGTGTGTGCGAGCAGGCCGGAGCCTGCTCGCACCGCATTGATGTCTCAAGACGCTTGGTGCGGTGGGCCTTTTGACGAGCTAGTTCAAGCCTGTTCGATCACGCCGCAGGCGACTCGCGAGCCTGCGTCTCCAGCCGGATTGCTGACGTAATCGTCCGGACCGGCATGGATTACGACCGCCGTCCCATCGGCATCGAAGATGTCGGCTAGGACCTGCGTGGCATTACCTTCCAGATCCACCTGGGCGCTGGCCGTGCGATTGGCACCGACGACGAGGTTGGGAAGATCGCCGAGGTGCTTACCGCCTTCGGATAGCGAACCATGGGTGTTGTTGCCCGGATTGAGGTGACCGCCTGCGCTGGTGAAATCGGGCGCGGTACAGCTACCGGTGGTGTGCAGGTGGAAGCCATGCTCGCCGGGCGCAAGGCCCACTGCGGCGATGGCGACCGAGACCGTGTTTCCGTTCCTGAGCAATTGCGCCGTACCTGCCGGGAGGCCCTGCGCAGTCTGCAAGGTGGCCGTACCCACGCGTTCGTCGGGAATGGAATCGACCGTGCTGCATGCACCGAGAAGCGCAGCGGTACCGATGGTCATCATTGTGTTGCGTGCGATCATTGCTGTCCTCCAAAAATAAAGACTTCGATGACGCAACGAAAAAGGGGCCGGATTGCTCCGGCCCCTCGTTCATTTTCGCTTGGAACGCGAACCTTACATGCCCGAACCCGGACCGTAGGTGATTTCCACGCGACGGTTCTGCAGTTCGCGGACACCGTCGGCGGTCGGAACGCGGAGCTGGTTTTCACCGAATGCTTCGCTGGTGATCCGGCCACCCGGTACGCCGCGGCTGGTCAGGTAGTCACGGACCGACGAGTTACGACGTTCGGCGAGGCCCATGTTGTAGGCCGCCGAACCCGAGGTGTCGGTGTGACCTGCCAGCATGACTGCTGCCGTACCGCAGTTGGCGTAAGCCGAAACTGCGTTGTCGAGGATCGTCGCTGCTTCCGGAGTGATGTCCGATTCGTCCCAGTTGAAGAAGACGATGTACGGACCCTGCTCGCAAACCGGAGCCGGCGGCGGGGGCGGCGGCGGCGGAGGAGGAGGCGGCGGCGGCGGGGGCGGCGGCGGCGGGGGCGGCGGCGGAGCCACACCGAAGTTGTAGGTCAGCGTGCCCATCAGCGAGTGAGTGCTAACCTTGTCGTCGAGGCTGTTGCCAGCCAGGTCGACGAGGTCGACGCCCGTCGCGTTGAAGTAACGATAGCGCAGGCCGACGTCCCAATTGTCGCTCAGCGGAGCGCGCACACCGGCCAGAGCCTGCCAGGCGAAGCCGCTGTCCGAATCGTCTAGAGCCGTGAGGCCCGAGCCGCCGACGTCGACGCTGGTGCGAGCCACACCGGCACCACCACCGACATAGCCCTGAAGGCCGTCATCGGGACCGAAGTCGATCAGGCCGTTGAGCATGAACGAAAGGATGCTGGTCGAACCAGGAGCTTCGTACTGGCCAGCGGGGACAGTGAAGCCGTTGCTGAGCAGTCCGCCGAGTGCGCCGACGGTGATGGTGTCGAGATCGGCTTCGCGATAGCTGACTTCGGCTTCGGCACGGAACGCACCGAAATCGTAGCCAACAAAACCGCCGAAGTCGTAACCAGCGTCGTGATCGAGCGTGACGACATCGCTGTTTGCCACGCCGTCGCGATCGAAATCGACATCCTGGACGATCATTGCGCCCCCTTCGAGGCCGACGTACCAGGCGTCGTCCTTGGCGAGGGCAGGCGATGCAAGGGCCGTAGAGGCCATCGCCATGCCTATGACGAATTTCCGCATTATAGTTTCCCCTTTTTGCGAATAAGAGCCACCGAGTGCAATATCTCTAACTTTTCACCCGAAAGGTGGCAAGCGGGCAATGCCCGCAAACTGTTGCATTTATGCCGCTCTTACGAACTGCTCCGTGCAAATTTACAGAAGATGATCCCTTCATGCGCCCCGAAACGCCGAAAACCGCACCGGGTTCCCGGATCAGATCAGACGATTAGGCCGGCTTGCCGAACGGCCGCCAGCAATGAGTCGACGGCGGCACGAGCTTCACTATCGATCACTGACCCGCCGGTCGGAGAGGCAACCGTCGGCGCGCTCGTCCAAGCCCCGGAAAAGTGGCGCTTCGCACCGGTGGAAAGGTCATGGACGGCGAGCCCATCCGGGGGGCTCGCGAAGGTCCATTGCGCGCCATCCCAGCCGGCGATCCCATCGTCTTGCCCCGCCCATGCATCGACGGCCCCCGCCTCGACGATCCAGCACTCTCCTGCTGCCGGCGAGCTTGGCGGAGTTGCCGCCGCGCCCGTCACCACCGGGTGCATCAGCATGTCGATGAGCGCGAGGCTCTCGTTCACGAACAGCTCTTTTTGTGCTTGTCCCGCAACGAGATAAGGCATGGCATGCCTGGGTGTTTTGGCATCGAATACGATCGGTTGGATCATGGGTCGCTCCTGTCAGGAAAGGAGTGGTAGGGTGCCGAGCCGGAGGGCGGCGGACTTTGAGAAACTGCCCTGCTGCCGGACCCAGACTGCCGCGCCGCCAAACCGGGTCTGCAAGTCCACCGTGACGGTCGCGTCCAGAGCGAAGCCGGGCTGTTTCGAAGTGTAGACGCGGTGCGGGGCGTCGATGGGGCCAATACCGATCTCGTAGCTTTCCTGCTGTTCGATCAACGGGACTTCCGCATCGTACAGCCATGTCCACCCGCCACGCGCGCGGCGTGTCCAGCCGCAGGAAAGCGCGCCGTCTGCAAAGCGCAGCCAGCCATGGCAAGGGAACGGCGGGCGCCTGCTGCTGCCCGCGTTCTCTAGCTGCGCATAAACAGGCGCCATATCGGCGAGGCCGATGGCAGCAAAGCTGCCGGTGTCGGCCTTGAGGAGGACACTCTCCCTCAGCGGAAGAAGGCGCTCGTCGAGTAGTGTAACGGGCGTTTCGGCAGGATGGCTCACGCGTGCGTGATGCTCGGTTGCGCCACGACCTCGAAGCAGTCCGGAGATGCACCAGAATCCTTCGCCAAGCGGTTCGACCCTTGCGAACTGGATAATTTCCGAACCGGCGAGCAGCCGGTTGGCGCCGCGCGCAATCGTCTCGGGCGTCGCCGATGCGAGACGCGCGTCTGTATCGTCCAGCTGCACGAGGGCACTGGCCCCCGGATCCAAGCGGAAGAGTGATCCGGGCGGGAGAGTTTGCGCCAGCTTGCCGCCGATGGCGCGACGCTGCGGTGCTTCGCCGACGGGCTCAAGCGATGTCCCCTGCTGCGTATAAAGCGCCGCGCCCGACCATGGCCCGCTCGGCGCACCGACGGCAGCAAACGCGCGCACGCGATCGGGCGATCCGAACCCGTCCCACGGCAATTCGAACACGCGCAGACGGCTCGGCTGCGCCGGCAGGTCGCGCGGATGCCAGCCCGAACCGGGGTCGGAAGGCAGCGATTCGCTCGGCAGGTCGAGCGAGCGGACGAGCTGCAACTCGATCCCTGCCTCGCGCCATTCCCACGAAGCGATGCGCCATTCGCCCGGCACGCCAGGGGCGCGCACCAGCGAACCTGGCTGAAGCGTCGGATCGAGTTCGGCGACGCGCCACGAGAGTGTTTCCTGTGCGATCGACTCTCGCGCCGCTGCATCGCGCAGCAGGCCGCGAGCGTTCTCGGCAGAAAGCACGCCCGGGAACTCGACTTGCTCGCGTCGCCCGGTGGGCGAGGCGCTTTCCGAGCGTTGCAGGCCCGGCTGGTAATCGCGCGCCGGGTCGTAATACCGCAGGGCCGAAAGCGCCGCGCCGCCAGCAGATTTTCGTGCCTGCGCGACACCGTCCTCGCGTCCGAAATCCCCATCGCTCCAGCGCGCGGCGGCAGGCAGTGTGGGGATGGTTTCGTCTGCGCGTACGGTCGGCAGAACCTCTACTCCCGCGTCCGACAGCTTGGGCGCAAGAGGGTTGAAGCGATCAATCAGCGAGAGGACTTGCGCAACCGACCCGCCGTCGTGAACGAACCCCTCGAGCACGGGCATGGGAGCCGCGCTGGCGGTTTCGGAAACGTCCTCTATCAGCGCCTCGACCAGCGAGCTGCCGGACCCCGCCAGCACCTCGAAGCTCAGCGCCGGAATGCGGTTGCCGAAATCGGCCAGTTGCAGGTCTTCGAAAACTGCATAGGCACAACCGCGATGGGCGGGGCATTCGGCCCCGAGAGCGGCTGCCAACAGCGGGTCGCAGTCCTGGTCTGCATGGCCCTTGTGTATTCGCAGCGTGCCGCCGGATTTCATGTCGCCAGCCGCGCCGCGCAGCAGATTGCCGTCCGCCCGGATGCGGCCGATGCCGTCGATCGGGCGGCTGGAGAGCGCCACTGCGAACGAAACGCTATAGCTGTACTCGGTCGTCTTCGGCCTACCCTTGCCGCCGCCTTGGGTTTCCGAACTTTCGACCAGGTCGGTCGCCCAGATGATCGTGCCCGGTGCGCGCACGCGCCCGTAGTGGCGGGCGATCGGTTGGCCGTAGCTCGAGGTCGAGACTGCGAGTTCCTTGAGGCGGGGGCTTTCCAGCTTGGGGCTGCCGGCGATCGCGCCGTCGATTTGCCGACCGAGTAGCGTGCCGATCGCGCCGCCCAGCGGGCCGCCGATAAGCGTGCCGATGCCGCCGATGATAAGCGTTGCCATGTTGTTTGTCCTGTCAGGAGGCGCGCAGGCGCCAGTGGTGCTCGATCGGCCAGCCGAGCGGACCGTTGTGGACCGCGACGCGCCGCAGCCCGGCATGGGCGTGCACGAAATAATCCGGGCGGAGCGCTATGAGCAGGTGGCTCTGTGCTGGTCCGGGGGTGACGAGAAGCAGGTCGCCACGTGTGATTTGGCCGGATTTGGGGGTTCTTGCAGCATCGAAGCCGTTGCCGTGAGCCAGCACGAGGAAGCGCGCGATATTCGCATTCCGCAGACCGTAGCCCTCGGGAATACGCGGCGCGATGCCACAGTCCGCCAGCGCGCAGGCGACAAGGCCCACGCAATCGAGCCCATGCTGCGGGCAGCGGCCATGAAGCGCGAAGGGGGTTCCGATGAGCGCCTCCGCCGCCCGGGCGAAAGCATCGGCACGCGCACTCATCGTGGCTGCGGGTACTGGGCGAGCAGATCGTTGCCCGGCAGGAACGGTTCGCCGCGAAAGTTGGCGGCATTGTCGAAGCGCGAAGCGCAGGTCGCGATGGTGCGGTCGCAGCCCTCGCGAATGCGAACGCGCAGGCCGATGGCGATGGCGGGATCGAGCGGTCGGTCGAGCGTGATGCCATCGGCAGACGCTGCGATGATCCGCATGGGCAAGCCGGTCTGCGGCCCTTCCATCGGGCGCAGTTCACCGAGCGCATGAGGCCGATGATCTTCGATATCGAGCGTCAGGCGATTGCGGCTCGCATCGAAGGCCTGGACATGTGCCTCCCGCTCGAAGGCGACGGGCGACAGCGCGCAGCCTGGCCCACAGAAGCGCGCGCGGCAGGTGGGGCTCGAAACCGGTACCGGGTCGACATCGAGGTCGGCCTTGGCCGAACGCAGCTGCGCACTGAACCCTCCTGCCTCCTGTGCGATGGATCCGATCGAGCCGCCATAGAGCTGCGCGCGCTCGAGCGTCTCCCAATCCACGATCCCGCTCACTACGCGCGCCTCGTCGAACAGGCCGGCGGCAAGATCCTCTGCCCGGATGCTATCGTGGGTGAGCGCCCCTTCGACCTCGCTCTCGTCGTCTTCGAAGCCGATGCTGCGGCGCACGGCGCTGGGCAGCATCCCCGGCGCGGCGCGGTGGAGCAGGCCGTCGAACCACAGATCGCGGTCGTGCGTGGTGAAGCCGAGCGCGACCCCGTCCTTGCGATAGACCCGCCACCAGGCGGCCGCCGTATCAAGATCGCGGGCGAAGAAGACCCTACTCATGCGTCCTCGCGAATTTCGATCAGAGGCACGGATGGTGCCTCACCCGCTGCAAAGGCCGCACCGCTCACGTCGAGGCGATCTTCGGCGAAGCGCACGGGCACGTCGAATGCGAACCCTGCGCGCAGCTCCGCGCCGTCGGGCGGGGCTGTATCGAAGCGGATCCAGCCCTTGCCGTCATGCGTCCATCCGCTCGTCTCGGCACCGTCCACGCTGACGCGGATCGTCGCCTCGCGCGGGCGGGTGATGGTACGCCGCTGCTCGTCGTAGAGCTTGGCGAGCTGGAACCGCGTAGTCCCGCCATCGCCGGTGCCGAGCGGCTGGTCCGCCGCGCCCGGCGCATCGGTCATGCCCCTCGAGCTGAAGTCGTAGGGCTCGCGGAAGCGGAAGCCGCGCGCAGGCCCGTGCCGCGCCCGGAAGAAGGCGAGCAGCGAAGCAAGCTCCTTTTCCGAGCGGACACCCGGCCCGACATCGTAACGCAGCCGCGCGTCGGACCACAGGGCGTTGCGCCGCTCGTGGCCCGAGGCCGTCACCGCGACCGTGGTGGAAAACTCGGGGCTGACCGTGGCGTCGCGCCCCAGCGCGAGCGGGTAGGAGACATCGTCGAAAGGTTGCACATCGTCCTCCATGGTGGGCAATCTGGTGTATCCGTCGCGCGCGACCTGCGGCAGCGCCCAGACGAAGCGCTGGGAGATGCCGCGTTCCCGCGCCTCGTCGAGCGCGCGGTCGATGATCGGCCAGTAGCTTTCCGCATTTTCCGGCAGCAGGACGAAGCCGGACATGTAGTCGGTCGCCTCTACCGGATAGCCGAGATGCGCGTCGACAAAGGCATAGGCATCGCGTCGCGCGCCTTCGTGGCCGCCCGTTAGCCAGTCGTAATCTTCGACTTGCAGGCGATCGAAGGCCGGCCAGGCCCATTCTTTCGGCAGCGAAGCGCGGTAGAGTTCGGGCATATCGGTGGACAGGATGGTGGGGGTGAAGGTCAGCAGCAGGATTTCGGCATCGCCAAGCGCCTGATCGCGCACGGCCTGAGCGAGACTCGTCGTGCTGGCGGCAAGCAGCGAACCCGCCTGATCCAGCAGCTGCTTCTGTCCGTCGTCCAGTGGCAAGCGCAGATCGGTAATGATCGGAGGCCCTCCTCCGAACGCGGCTTTCGCTTTCGCGTCGTAAAGGCAGGGCGCACCCGTATCGGGCTGCACCCACCACCATGGCTCCCCGATCTGAAACAGGGGCTTCCCCCCGGCCGCTTCGAGCAGGGCGACGAATTGCGTGGCGATGGATTGCAGGAACCGCATCGCACTTGCATGCGCCGGCGAGAGGAGCATCGACGGCGGATCCCAGCCGGTCAGTCCGGGGCTGCCGTCCCATGCCCGCTGCGCCCACCAGTCGGGACAGTGGTCTGCCAGCAACTCGTATGACAGCGAAACGATCGGCGCGAGTTCGGCCTCGACCGCAGCCTCGAAATAAGCGGCATGCCAGCGCTCGGCCGGGGTGCAGAGCCGACCTGCAAACGCAACCAGCAGTGAGTCGCCGAAGGGATTGAGCCGGAAGTAGTGGCTCATCCCGACATAGTGGATGACCCGGCCACGATAACCGAGCCCGATGATCGAGCGCACCAGGCGCGCCGGCGTCTGGTTGAAGCTGTCGTCATAAGCGGTGGCAATCTGCTCGCCATGCGGGGGCAGCAGTACGTCGCCGATCGCGAGCATCGCGCGTTCGCCTTGGCAGTCCATGTTGGTGATCTCGGCCCAGCCGTCGACGCGCGCGGGCAGGAGCGCGCTGCTGCCCTCGACATAGCCCTGCGGCACCAAGCTGATGAACATGCGATCGATGTCGCCGGGATGAACCCGCTCGCCGGGCAGGCCGTATCCGGATTCGAGCTCCGAGAAACGCAGCTCGATCCGCGCATCGGTCGGCGTGCCGCTGGCATAGTTCCACAGGCGCACATACCAGCTGTGCGGATTGCCCGCGGCATCGCGGCCCTCGATGGTCAGCGTCGGCCCGTGCGGCACGTCGAGCGGCAGGATACCGTCGCTGCGCCAGCGGAACCGCAGCACGCAATGCGAATAGTCGCGCCTGGTCTCGTAGGCGAGCAGCGGATGGTCGAGCGTGTCCGCGCTGTCCCAGATGAGCCCGGCCAGCTCGCCCTTGTGATGGAACTCGCAATCGATGCGCATCGCGTCATGCGATGTGCTGACCACGCTGGCCATCATCGGGCGGGGGAAATTGACGGTCCAGAAGCGCGGATCGAACCGCGTGATCCAGTCGCTATGCTGTCCGTGGCGTTTGCGAGCGAGCCAGAAGGGCATAAGTTTTCCTTTTTGTTGGCCTCAAGCGCCGGCGGCTGCATCCGCAGCCTTGGCTATCCTCGCTCATGCGGACTGCGTCCGCGTCGCTGCGGGCGGCCGGTCGGCCTTGCCTCGCCTTCGGCTCGGTGCTCTGGGAGGGGTGAAGTACGTGCTGGATCCGGGCCGGCGGAGGCCCTGCAAGGGCGACCGCCCGCCCGCAGCGGGTGCAGCTTGCTGCACGTCTAGCGAGGACGCGCCGACGGATGTCGGTGCGAAAAACAAACACCCCGCTTGAGGCTAAACAGATAACGCCCGCCGCACTGCCGCTGCCACTTGGCGCGAGCTGCGCTGCATGGCGACCGGTGCGCTGGTGCCGCGCGGCGTGGAGAGGTTGATGGCGACACGCACATCAGTGCTTTTGCTGCTGCTGCCGGTATTCGGCTCCACGCGGCCCGCGCTGGTGGGCACGAACAGTTCGGGCCCGCGCTCGCCCACGAGATAAGGCTTGTCGGGGCCGACGAGGCCGCCGGTCGCACGGCCGGGGAGGCCGAACAGAGCGCCGAGTGCGCCCTGGAACAGGCCGCCGAAACCGCCCGACTGCCCGCCCTTGCCACCGAACAGCGAGTCCAGCCCCAATTGCAGCGCCTGCGCCGCGATCTGGTCGAGCGCCGCGGTGGCGGTCCGCTTCAGATCGTCGAAGCCGAGGCTGCCTTTGCGGAGCGCGCTCAGCAGCCCGCGTTCGAGCACATCGCCGGCCTTATCGAAGCCGTCCATCAGCGTGCCGTCGAAGGTGCCGCGCATCTGTTGCATGTCGGCGGCAAAGGCCTGCGTATCGGCCCGGACAGAGACGATTAGCTCGTCGATATCGTCAACCATTGTCGTCCCTTTCGATCATCCGCGCGATCTGGTCGCGGCTGGGTGGGGTCGTGCTGTCTTGTGGCGGCGCGAGGCTGGCAAGCAGCTCCGCCGGGGTCGCGTTCCAGAAGGTGTCGGGCGTCCAGCTAAGCGCGCTCGCGGCCAACCCTGCACAGCGCAGCGCCATGTCCGCGAAGCGCTCGCTCATCCCGACCCTTTCAGGATTTCGCCGAGCAGCACGCGCAGCGGTTTGGCGCTGGCGGCCAGGCCCTGCGCCATGACTGCGTCGCCCACCGCCTCGCGCCCGATGTGCTCGCGATCCGCAAGGCAATGCCAGAACAGCGCGACGATCTCGGCGAGGCGCAACTTGCCCGCGCCCGCCCGCTCGACCAGCGCAAATAGGGGGCCGAGTTCTTCCTCGGCGCGGACGAGCGCATCGAAGCTGGGGCGAAGGAGGTGGTCCTTTCCGCCAATACTGAGCGTCGCCTCGCCGCGAACCTTATTGCTCATAGCGGCACCACCTGGCCCGAGCTTTCGAGCTGGACCGAGTACGTCCGCTCGCCGTTGAAATCGCCCGCGTAATCGAGCCGCTGGACGAGGAACTGGCCGCGCATCTTTGCGCCGTCCTCGAACGACAGCTCATAGGCATCGAGCGTTCCGGCGAGCGCGTTGGCGCGCATCCGGTCCTCGGCATCGGAGCCGAGGAAAATCCCGCTCGCCGAAACCGAGACCGAGCGCGTTCCTGCGCCCGACAACAGCTCGCGCCAGCCGCCCGATTCCTTGGTGGTGACGACGACGGTGTCGCCATTGATCGACATCTGCGTGGTGCGCAGGCCGGCGACGGTCTCGTAAGTCTCCGGCGATCCGCCGTCCCCGATCTTGAGGAGGAAGGCGGCGCCTTTCTGGGCTGTCATGGCGAATTACTCCGTTGCGAAAATGAGGAAGCGATATTCGAGCAGCACCGCGCGGGCGCTGCGGGCGCGGCGTTCGACGCGGCTGCGCAGGAATTGCGTGGTCGCCACGCGGAAGCCGGTCTGGCCGGGGGCGAGCGTGGCAATGCGATGTTCGATCTGCGCTGCAATGGCTGCGGTTGCGGCCGGATCGTCGGTCCGGTCGACCAATTCGAAGGCGATGCGGACTTCGCGGCCCGCGCCGCTCTTGTGGCTGCGATCCGCCGCTGCGGAGGCGACGATGGCAAGCGAAGGTGGGCTGGCGGCGACCGGCCCTTCCTCCTCGACCGCATTGAGCAGTCCGGCGAGCGTGCTGTCGGCACGCAGCCAGTCGACCAGCGCGCGGCGCAGGGCGCTTTCCATCATTAGGATGCTCATTCGGGCCTCCGGGTGAAGTCGGGCCACAGCAGGCGCGGCTGGCGCCAACGGGCTGGATCGCTTCGACGGTGAAGTTCGGCGCGGGCCTTGGCGATGTTTGCGGCGCGGCGAGTGAGGGCGCGAGTCACGGCGGCGAAGCTCACAGCTTCATCCTGCGCCATGGCCGCCAGAGCGCTGCAACGGCGCTGGGCAGGGCCGTATCGCCGCCCTGATCGCGCTCGCGATAGGCATGGGCGGCGAAGCGCACGATGCCATGGCGCAGGCCGGAATCGAGCGCCGCCCAGTCCTCTGCCAGACCGGCGGTGTAACTGACGTCGAGAGAGGTTTCGGCGATGTTCCCGGTGAGCCGGATGCGCGTGGTATCCGTCTCGCTGCCGATCTCGAAGTCGGACGGGTCAAGCAGCCGCGATGAACCGCCCGATCCGACGGCCTCGACCGTTCCGAGCCCCACGAAGGGACGCGTATGCAGGGTCTGCCACTCGCGAGAGGCCGGCACGCGCTCGCGCACCGTTATCTTGAGCGGCGCCAGCCTGGTGAAATTTTCGCACATCGCCCCGGCCGCATCGAGCAGGTTCGCAAGAACGGCATCGTCCCGCGTCCCCCCGATCGCCAGCCAGGTCTTGAGCTCGGCAAGCGGGAGCTGGGTGAACTCGGCCTGCGTCACGATTTGGCGCATGGAATTGGTGTCCTTTGTTTGGGCCTCAAGCGCCGGCGGCTGCATCCGCAGCCTTGGCTATCCTCGCTCATGCGGACTGCGTCCGCGTCGCTGCGGGCGGCCAGTCGGCCTTGCCTCGGCTTCGCCTCGGTTCTCTGGGAGAGGAAATGTCTGCGCTGGATCCGGGCCGGCGGAGGCCCGGCAAGGGCGACCGCCCGCCCGCAGCGGGTGCAGCTTGCTGCACGTCTAGCGAGGACGCAGCCGCGGATGCGGCTGCGAAAAGCAAAAAACAAACGGGCCCGAAAAGGGGACCCCGAGCCCGTCTGCCAGCTCCTTACAGCTCGATCTTCAGGAGCTTGATCGCATTGCTGTCCAGCACCTGCCCGCCCACGCGCTTGGTGGCGTAGAAGTGGACGAAGGGCTTGTTGGTGAAGGGATCGCGCAGCACCTGCGTGGCGCTGCGTTCGGCAATCAGATAGCCGTGGCGGAAATTGCCGAAGGCGATCGGGCTGGCCTTCGACCAGGCCCGGCTGCCACAGGAACACGCCATCGGCGGTCTTGAGCTTGCGGACTTCGGCCAGCGTCGCGGAATTCATCACGAAGCTCGCGCCCTGGCGATGGCCGGCTTTCAGCGTGTGGACGAGGTCGATCAGCTTCGCATCGGGATTGGTGTCGAACCCGTCCGCATCGCCGCTCCCGACATATTGCAGCGCGCCGAAATTGCGGCTGCCGTCGGCCTGCGCCGAAACCGGCGCATTGAGGAAGCCCTCGGGCTGGTTGAAGCCGGTGCCGTTGACGAAGGCGGCTCCTTCGGCGCGGGCGAACTCCATCGCGATCTCGCTCGCCAGCCAGCTTTCGAGGTCGAAGCCCGCATCGTCGAGCATGGCCTGCGATGCCGCCGGATTGGCGTAGAGTTCGCCCGTCGGCGGTGCGATCTCGCTGAAGCTCGGCGTGTCGGTTTCGGGACGGCCATCGGTTTCGCTGACCCAGCCCGAGGCGGTGCCGCCGGTGGAGACGAGCTTGCGATATCCCGCGCTGCCGGTCTGCACGACCTGCGCGATGGCGCGGATCGGGCTGATCTCGGTTAGCTCGCGAGCTATCATCGCATCGATCTGGCGCGGCACGGCATAGCCGCCGTCGGACGGCACGGCCCCGCTGATCGACTTGTATTCCGCCGTCGCGCCGCGGCGCAGATAGCTGTCCACGAAGCCCTTCACTTCGGGCGCGGCCTGCTCGGCACCGCCGATGACGGGGCGGGCGGGGCGCGTTGCGGCCTGGGCGATCTTGTCGACGCGGGCCTTCACCTCGTCGACATCGGAGCGCAGGGCAGAGACGTCGGCCTCGGTCTTGTCCTGGCGCGCGACGATGTCGAAGCTCGCCTCGGCCTGGCTCGCAGCGGGGTCGGTCGCCACGGCCGTCGCGGCGGGGGTCACGGTAATATCCATAGAGGTATTCGCCTTTCTTCTGGGCACAAAAAAGCCGCCCGGAAGGCGGCGGGGGAAACTGGTGTAGGTCGGTTTCAAGTGGTGAGATGAATGCGAGCATCCGGTTGCAACGGATGCGTCACGACGCTGACCTCGAAAAGTTCGATATCGGCGAGCTCGCGCCCGGCCTCGGTATGCCAATAGGCGCGTGCGCGATAGCCGAAGCTGAGGCCGTTCACCGCGCGGTCGCGGAGCAGTTTCGCAGCGCGGCCATCGGGGTTGTCTATCTGTGCGACGATGCGCAGCCCGCGCTCGTCTTCGCCCGCGGTTTCGACCCAGCCGATGCGCTGGTCGGGGCGGTGCTGCCAATAGAGCGGGAAGGGCGCGCGGCGCTCGGCGAGGGTCCTGCGGAAAGCGCCGGGACGTATCGTGTCGCGCACGCCATCGGCGCGGTCGAACAGGGCGGCATAGCCAGCGATGCGCAAAGTCTTCTGGAGCGCCGTCACGACAGCATCTCCCCGACGCCCAGCCGCACCGCGATGCCGACCAGCAGCAGCGCCAGCACCCCGCGGACCAGCCACTCGACCGCCGCCTTCCACGCACTCGCCTTGGCATCGCGCCAGGCGGAGAGCAGCTCGCGCAGCTCGTCGATATCGTCCTGCGCCCGCGCGTCCGACAGGCCGAGCCGGTCGAGCACACGGTTCGCACCGAGCTCGCTCGCCTCCTCCACGATGGCGCGCAGTGTGATGAGCTCGCCCCATTCGGTCGCCGCCTGCGCGATCAGGCGGGCGAGCATGTCTTCTCTGGTCATCGGATGGTCTCCTGCGGCGCAATGCCCAGCATCGCGCGCTTTTCTTCGGCGCTGAGGAAATCGGCGGCGCTGACCCTCTCCCACAGCTTCTCGCGGTCTTCCGCCAGCGCAGGCACGCGGTCGAGATCGACGCTGGGCGCGGTCTTGAACCAGTCGCTCATCCCGGTGTGGAGGCCGTTCAGGATCTTGCCCGCCAGCGGCAGCAGCGTGAGCCGCCACAGCGCGCGGCTCGCCTCGCGGTAGTTGGCGTATGTGTTGTCGCCCGGCAGGCCGAGCAGCATGGGCGGCACGCCGAAGGCCAGCGCGATGTCGCGCGTCGCCGCGGCCTTGAGCGTGGCGAAATCCATGTCGGCGGGCGAAAGACTCATCGCCTTCCAGTCGAGCCCGCCTTCGAGCAGCATCGGCCGCCCCGCATTGGCATGGCCCTGGAAGGCGCTCTGCAGTTCGGCCTTGAGCCGGTCGAACTGTTCGCTCGTCAGCCCCGCCGCATCTCCGCCGTCATAGACCAGCGCGCCGCTCGGCCGCGCCGCATTGGCGAGCAGCGCGCGATTCCACTCGCTCGCCGCATTGTGGATTGCGACGGCAGGAGCGGCGGCGGCGAGACAGCCTGCGCCGTAATGGTCGTCCGCCGGGTGGAAGCCCTTGAGGTGGACGACGTTCGGCCATCCGTCCTCGTCCTCCAGCGGAATGGTCAGCGTGCGATCGGCGAGGACGTAGCGATAGGCGCTCGGCCAGCCATCCTCGCCCGCCACCACCTGCACGCGCTCGGGCCGCAGCGGATAGAGCTCGATGGGCACGCCTGCGCCGTCCTTGACGATCTGCACATAGGCATTGCCGTGCAGCGTCAATTGCGCCGCCAGCACCTCGAGCAGCGGCTGCGACCCGCAGGAACAGGCGAGCAGCTGCGCCAGCCGCTCGTCCTCGCAGGCGATGGGCGCGCCGCCGACCCCCTCGGCCACGATCCTGACGGACCGCTGCGCGATCGGATTGGCGAGATACCCCGCGCGCACCGCGCTGGCATAATCGAACGGCATCGGCCCCGCATCGAGCGCCGTCGCCCAGGGGGAGATAAAGCCACGCGAAACAGGCACGCGCGACTGGCCCCCGCCCTTGAAGGCGGAGGCGATACTGGTGAGGAAGGACATGGGAATTCCTTAAGTCAGACGTTTCGTATTCGGGGCCGACCGCGCCGCCCCAGCATCAGCTCGCTCAGCGCCCAGACCAGCGCGTCGGCACGGTCCGGACTTCGCCCCGGTCCTTCGTAGCCGCCGCCGGTCATCAGCCCGCACAGCTGGTCCTCCAGCTTCGCGAACAGGCCGGCGTGCCGCACCCGTCCGCTTTCGTAGAGTGCGGCGATCGGCTCGGCGCGCGCGACCTTGCCGCGGCTGGCGTGGACCAGCGTCAGCGGCAGGGCGAGGTCGGCGGCGCGCAATACGCTGCCGACCATCTGGCCGCCCTGGTTCGCTTCGGCCACTACGCGGTCGGCCTGCCAGGCGTTCGCCGCCTCGGCCACGGCCCGCGCCCAGCGCTCGGGCGAGGGGCGGGCGAGCGAGCAATCGGCCAGCACCTGCGCCACGCCGTTCTCGCCCACGCCGCACACCACGATGCCGCATTCGTCGCCGCGCTCGCTGGCGGGCGGATCGACGCCCATCACCACGCGCGCCATCGGCACGGCGCTGTCCGTATCGCGGCACCGCTCGATCAGCGATCGCGACCACAGCGCGCCCTCGACATCCTCCAGCAATTCCCCGCCCAGTTCCTGCCGCCCCAGCGCGGTGTCGCCATATTCCGCGGCCATCGTGACGAGGAACTTGGCGGGCAGATTGGCGGCATTGTCGTGCGTCGTGCCGCGTGTCAGCGTAAGTCCCTGTGTCCGGCCCGGATCGAGCAGGCGGCGGATCAGCGCAACCACGCGCGGCGTCGTCGTCGCCGTGATGCGCGGGTCGTCCCCAAGACGCATGCCCATCAGGAGATTGTCCCATGTGCGGATGGCGCGGTCGTGACTGGCCGGCCATTTCGCGATCTCGTCGCACCAGGCATGGCTGTGCTGCGGGCCTCGTAAACCCTCCGGCTCGGCTGCGGAGTACAGCGTGGCCTGCGCTCCGTTCGGCCAGCTGAGTCGCCGTAGCGAAGGTTCGAATACCGGCGCGCCGCCCGCCGCTTCCGCGCAGCAGGCCAGCAGCCCGCTTTCGCCTTCGACCATGACGGCCCGGCCTTCGCCCAGATTGGCAGCCACCAGCGCGATGCGCGCTTCGGGGTTCTTCTCCGCGACGAAGCGTACCCACTCCGCCCCGGCGCGGGTCTTGCCGAACCCGCGCCCGGCCATGATCAGCCAGACGAACCATTGATCGTCGCGCGGCAGCTGGCCTGCATGTGCGTGATTGCGGAAGTCGCCGTGGAAGGCGTTGCGTTCTTCCTCGCTCAGGCCGTGGATGAAAACCTCGCGCTCGACCGGGGTGAGGCGCGCCCATATGCCGGGTCGCGAAACGGTATCGCTCATGCCGGTGCGATGTCCCGGCCAGCCACCTTCCTGCGCAATTCCTCGACCTTGCGATCGATGGTTTCGCGGATCTGCGCGGCGCTGACATTGGCGCGCTGGGCCCGCTCCTTCGCGATGGTTTCCTTGTGCGCGGCAAGCAGGCGCAGCGCCACGGCGACGTCCATCTTGCGGTCGGGAGACGGATTGCGCAGGTACCCCAGCACTTCCATTTCCAGATTGGCATAGCCTTCGAACAGCGCCTCGCGCCACGCAGCGGCAAAACCGCTATCCGCGCGGCGGGTGCGATAGACCTCACCCGGCTTGACCCCGGCCACCGTGGCAGAGGCAGAGACGTTGGAGGTGGCCGCCAGTTCTTCGAGAAACACGGTCTTCCACCGGTCCGCCTTGCGCCGGGCCGCGCTGTGGGTGTTCGCCTTGCGCCCGCTGAGGGCGAAGATCTCCAGCGCCTCGTCCCAGGCTCGGCTGAAGCTGCTGCACACCTTCTTGCGGGCATAGGGGCCGGCGGTGGTGATGCCGGCGGCCCTGGCGGCGGCGGTCACCTTGCCGAACTGCTTGAGCCCTTCGATGAAGCTATCCTCCCACCAGGGGCGATCGCCCGAACGTTCGTTTGTCATCCGTCCCTCCCGGAATGTGGCCGATTGTCGATGGCGGAACGCAAAAGCGGCCCGCCGACCGAGGGGGTAGGGGGGCCGCATGCTCCAGCCGGGTGGCCGGTGAATCACACTATCGCGATGTTCCAGTTATGTACCCAAAGAGCGTGACGATGTCAATGAAAAAGTGCCAAATAGGTTCGTGCATCGGCGTTTCCAACGAGGTGTTCCGAGCCGCAGGCGAGGCAAGGGCGGAAGTGCACCTTTGGTGCGCTGGCCAAAGGCCACCTGCACGCCCGCCCGCAGAGGGTACGGCTTGCCGTACATCTAGCGAGGACGCGCCCGCGGATGCGGGGACGAAAAACAAGGATTCCTCCGTTGCCCATGGCCCGACCTTGCCCTACCTCGCAAAGTCTTCAACGCCTGGGGTCCTGCCAACATCATGCTCATGAAACCGCTGCGCGGTCTGTACGAATGGACCATGGAAAAGGCCTCGCATCCCCATGCGGAATGGTGGCTGGCGTTCTTCTGCTTCGTCGAATCGAGCTTCTTCCCGATCCCGCCGCACCCGCTGCTCGGCCTGATGTGCCTGGCGGAGCCGAACAAGGCGATCCGTTTCTCGGTGATCGCCACGCTGTCCTCGGTGGCGGGCGCGCTGCTCGGCTATGCGATCGGCTGGGGGCTTTACGATACGGTCGGCGTGTGGCTGATCGGCACGCTCGGCCTGACCGAGGCCTTCCCTGTCGCCGCCTGCCATCTGCGAGAGTACGATTTCGAGGCGATCCTGATCGCCGGCGCGACGCCGGTGCCGTTCAAGCTGCTGACGATCACCGCCGGCTTCGTCGGCATGAACCTCGTGACCTTCGTGCTCTCCAGCCTGTTCGCCCGCGCGCTGATCTTCATGACCGTGGGCATATTGTTCCGCGTCTTCGGCGCACCGATCAAGCGGGTGATCGACAAATACCTCGGCACGGTGACGACGGTGTTCGTGCTGCTGGTGGTCGGCGGCATCCTGGTGCTGACCCAGCTCGGCGGCAGCGAGGACGAGGACGGCGGGCCGTGCGCGAATGTGAGCGAGGTGCGCGCCGGACCCTGAGGCGCTGGCGATGTCCCTGCCGCCCGCTATGCCGTGGCGGATAGCCGTGATAGCTCGGTGCTCTCATTCCCCTGTCGCCCAACGGAGTCCGCCAATGAACATTTTCGACCGCCTCGATATGACCACCTTCGGGCGCATCTTCGTGGCGATCGGTCTTCTGTTGGCACTGGCCAAGTGGTTTCTGGACATGGACCGGATCGGGAACTGGACGCTGGTGTTCCTGATCCCCGGCGTGATCCTGACCTTTCTGGGCAACCGGCGTGCGGCGCGAACCTCTGACGATTAGGCTGTCGTAGTGCGGCAGAATCGCGCTTGACTTCTGAGTAACCTCAAGGTTACATGTAACCTGTAAGTTACAAGGAGCAGGCGATGAACGACGATTTCGAGAAAGCGGAGCGGTTTTCGCATGGCCGCGCACTGGCGGCGCCCTTCCTCGGCTTGCTGGTGCTGCTGGCGCAGCAGGGCACGCTCTATGTCTTCGATTGGGGCAGCGATTCGCTGGTGCAGATTTTCGTGTGGCTGGGTTTCGCCATCGTCATGCTGGCCCTGCTGCTTACCGGCGGGGCGTGGATCCTGCCTGCGCGCGTGCGGCGCATCGCCGATGACGAGGTCTCGCGCGCCAATCGCCAGGTCGCGATCGTCACGGGCTATATCGTCGCGATGGTGGTCTGCTTGCTGGTCTGGGCGATCTCGCCATTCGAGCCGCTTCATGCGCAGCGCGCCGCGAACATGATCGTTTCCACCAGCCTCGGCACCGCCTTCGTTGCCTACGGTCTCAGGGAAGCGCTGGGCAATGCCGCTGGAGATTGAAAACAGCATTCGCCGCTATCGCGAGGAAGCGGGGCTGACCCAGGCCGAACTGGCGGCGCGAATGGCGGTCAGCCGCAAGACGGTGAACACTGTCGAAAACGGAGTATTCCAGCCCTCCGTGGCAGTTGCGCTGAAATTTGCAGCGGTGCTGGGCGAGCCGGTCGAAACGCTCTTCTCGCTGCTGGACGATGAAGCGCAGCGCTGACGCTGCGCGTGGCTTGAAACTGGCGATCTACTCCAGCGCGAACAGCCCCAGCGCCGCGCGGTCGGGGATCGCGATGCTGCCGTAGCCGCGCGTCACCAGCTTGTGTTGCTGCAATTCGCCCAGCGCCGCATTGGCGGTGGCACGGGTGATGCCGAGCAGCTCGGCGAGTTCCTGCTGGGTGATGGCGACGCTCGCAGGCCCGTCGCCCGGACCGGCCATATTGGCGAGCAGCCCCGCCATGCGCGCCGGATTGGTGCCGCGCCGCATACCGGCCAGCTGGCCGAGCGTGTCTTGCAACTGCTCCGACAGCGCGCCGAGCAGCGCGCGCATCGAGGCGGGGTAATTGCCCAGCGCATCGAGGAAGGTCTTCGCGCCGATCAGCCGCAAGCTACTTTCCCCGCGCGACACCGCATCGACGATCCGCGGTCGCCGCGCGAAGACTGCCAGCTCACCATAGGAATCGCCCGGGCCGAGCAGGGCGACTGCGCGAAAATCGCCGTCGCGCCCGAACTGGCCCACCATGACCGCGCCCTCTTCGATCAGCCAAAAGCCGTCGGCCACTTGCCCGCGCTGCTGGATGATCTGTCCGTCGGCGAATTGTCGCAGCTGTGCCCCGCGCTTCAAATGCGCCTGAAGCCCCGCATCGAGGCTGGCGAACAGCATCGGTGCAGCCAGCGATCGCCGAGTGGCGGAAGATTGTAAAAATCCCGACATTCTTTCGCTTCGGTAAAGGCTAACCCGGGAATAGACAAGCACACGCAATTTTGTCGGAGACCCGCAATGCCCACCTCAACCCTGGCGATCGTCGCGATCTATTTCGGTTATGCCGCGCTCGAACTGTGGCGCTCCAACCTCTTCGGCAAGGCGGAGCAGACCCGCGACGACGGGATCGTCGAAGCAGTCAGCATGACCATGCTGCTGGCGGTGACCCAGCCTGCGGTATTGTTTTCGGCAGGCACCATCGCCGACATGATCGCTCCGCACTATGCCGGTGCGCTGTCGGGACTGAATGTGTTTGCGGCGATCGCGCTGTTTCTGGTGGCGGACGACATGCTGCAATATTGGTGGCACCGCGCGAGCCATTCGACGCACTGGCTCTACAACCTCCACCGCGCCCATCACAACGCGCGCTACATTAGCGTGCGGCTCGTCTACCGGAACAACGTGATCTATTACGCGCTGATGCCGAGCCTGTGGATGTCGGGCGTGCTGATCTGGCTGGGGCTGGGCTGGGTCTATGCGGGCTATATCGTGGTGAAGCTGCTGGTGATCACCGGCGCGCATTCGGATGTTGCCTGGGACAAGCCGCTCTACCGCATCGGCTGGCTCTCGCCCGTCATGTGGGTGGTGGAGCGGACGATCTCGACACCCGCCACGCACCATGCCCACCACGGTCGCCATGCGGACGATCCGGCGGTGCAGTACAAGGGCAATTACGGAAATCTGCTGTTCTTCTGGGACGTGCTGTTCGGCACCGCAAAGATCACGCGCACCTATCCGCAAAGCTACGGCGTGGAGAACCTCGCTCCGGCGACGCTCGGCCAGCAATTGCTGTGGCCGATCATCCCGGAAAACAAGGGCGAGACCTGCGAACCGGTTGGAGAGGAGGCGGCACCCGAGGCTGCCTGACCAAGGGCCCGGCTAGATATCGCATCCGGCCGGGCCGCATAGCAATCAGCCTTCGAACTTGGTCTCCAGCGTGATCTCGGCATTCAGCAGCTTCGAGATCGGACAATTGGCCTTGGCATCGGCGGCCAATTCCTCGAACTTCGCCTGATCCATTCCGGGGACCTTGCCCTTGGTGGACAGCGCCGATTTGGTCACCGTGAACCCGTCGCCGTCCTTCTCCAGGCTGACTTCGGCGCTGGTGGTGACGCTGCCGTCGGTATGGCCGGCTTCCGCCAGCCTGAACGAGAGGGCCATGGTAAAGCAGCTGGCATGGGCCGCCGCGATGAGTTCTTCCGGGTTGGTCCCGGCCTTGTCCTCGAAGCGGGTCTGGAACCCGTAGGGTTGGGCGGCGAGGGCCCCGGAGCCGGTCGAGACGTGGCCTTTGCCGTCCTTGCCGAGGCCTTCGTAAGTGGCGCTGCCGTGTTTCGTGATGGTCATGATTGGGAAACTCCTTTCGCCTCCCCAGCGAGCGGCAGGCGAGAGGGTTCCGCCTCTTCCTACATCATGATCCGAACCTTCATCCTTCAATTTAGAAGACCGGCCGAAAGAAAAGGGCGACCGCGATGGCCGCCCTCTTGCGTTGTGCGATCAATCGTCGTCGCGGCGACGATCCCTGCGCCTCTCGCGCCGGTCGCGACGCTGGTCCCTGCGCGCTTCCTGTCGGCGATCGCGCCGGGCTTCGCGCCTCGCGTCTCGTCGGCGGTCCTGCCGAGCCTCGCGCCGCGCTTCCTGACGGGCGCGCTGGCGTGCTTGCTGACGCTGCTGCTGTCTTGCTTGCTGGCGCACGCGTTGCCGCGCTTCCTGGCGTGCCTCGCGGCGGCGTTCCGCGCGTTGCTGCTGGCGATAATCCCTGCGTGCTTCCTGACGGCGTTCGCGGCGGACTTCGCGGCGACGTTCGGCCCTGCGCTCCTGCCGGTAATCGCGCCTACGATCCGCACGACGTTCGGCGCGGCGTTCCCACCGGTCCCAATTGCTGCGCAAGCGGCGCTGGTCGCGGATCTGGGCACGGCGGGCCAGCCAATAGCGTTGCTGGCGCGCGTTCCAGCGATGGCGACGGCGGTCCCGGTCGTACACGTAGTAGCCGGTGCCCGGATAGTAGAAGTCGTCGTACCAGCCGTAATAGCGGTCGTCGTAATAGCCGTCGCCGTAATATCCGGCGCTACCGACCGACAAGCCGCCGTAGGATCCGACGCTGCAGGCGCCGAGCAATGTGGTGCCGGCGGCAACCGCCAGCGCTGTTCGTTTGGATAGTCCCATCCCGTAATCTCCTGAATTCGTTGGAGACGGTCTAGGGGGTGGGCATTGAACGCGTTGTGAACCCGCGGTCAGGCGGGGTTCATGCGGGCCGAACGGCTCAGATTATGCCGATTTGCTTGCCTGCTTTCTCGAAGATCGAGAGGATCTCTCCGACCTCCTCCTCGCTATGCTCGGCGCAGAGCGAGCAGCGCAACAGCGTCATGTTGGCAGGCGTCGCCGGCGGCCTCGCGAGATTCACGTAGAGCCCGCCCTGGATCAGCGCCTCCCACATCGCGGCGCCCTGCTGAAGGTCGGGCATGATCACCGCAATGATCGCGCTCTGCGGTTCCTCGGTGCCGAGCTTGAAGCCGAGATCCTTCAGGCCCTTGTGCAGCGCCTTCGAATTCTCCCACAGATGCGCGCGCTTGTTCGATCCATGCATCAGCTTGCGGATCGAGGTGCAGGCGGTCGCCACTACGCTGGGCGGCAGCGAGGCAGTGAAGACATAGGGGCGACAGACGAGGCGCATGATCTCGAACTTGGGATGGTTCGAAACGCAGAAGCCGCCGACCGTGCCAACGCTCTTGGAGAAGGTGCCGATGATGAAATCGACATCGTCGATCACGCCCGCATCCTCGACCACGCCGCGGCCGTTTTCGCCGATGAAACCCATCGAATGCGCTTCGTCGACCAGCACCATCGCGCCGTATTTCTTGGCGACCGCGACCATTTCCTTCAGCGGCGCGACATCGCCGAGCATCGAGTAGACGCCTTCCAGGATCACCAGCTTGCCCGCGCCTTCGGGAATGCGCTTGAGGCGCTTTTCCATCGCCTCGATATCGTTGTGCTTGAACGGCACGACTTCGGCCTGGCCCAGGGCGCAGCCGTCCCAGATGCTGGCATGGCTGTCGATGTCGAGGACGATGTAGTCGCCCTTGCCGGCGATGGTGCTGATGATCCCGAGATTGGCCTGGTAACCGGTCGAGAAGACCATCGCATGGTCCATCTCGTAGTAGTCCATCAGCGCCTGCTCGACTTCCTTGTGGCCTTGGTACGTTCCGTTCAGCACGCGGCTGCCGGTGGTCCCGGTACCGAAATCGGACAGCGCCTGCTTGCCCGCTTCGACCACGTCGGGGTCGAAGGTCATGCCCATGTAGTTGTAGGTGCCGAGCAAGATGGTATCGCGCCCGTTGCAGATCGCACGGGTGGGCGACAGGACCTTTTCCATGACCAGGTTGAAAGGGTCTTCCTGCCCGCTCGACAGCAAGCCTTCACGCAGGGCGATGACGTCGTCGAACTTCGAGAACAGGTCCTTGCCTTCGCCCTCGAGCGCCTGCGGCTGGTCCGGCTGGCTGATACCCTCGCTCATCAGTCGGCCTGCAGCTTGGTCACGGCGTCGACCAGCTGGCCATAATTCTCGATCTCGGCCTGCTGGTTCATCGAGATGATGATATCGAACTCGTCCTCGATCTCGGCCACGAAATCCATCACCGTCAGGCTGTCGAATTCGAGATCGTTTTGGAAAGTCGTCTCGTCCTTGATCGCGATGCCCTTCTTGTTGAACGGCTCGATCAGCGAGCGGATTTTGGTGTCGACTTCGGCGCGGTCCATGCAGGTGGTCCAATTCTGTTGGTGGGCAGCATCAATGCTGCAAGATAGACGCGCGGCAAAGCGGTCTAAGGGGGTCTTTGTCAAGGTTTCGCGCGCGCCGGAAGACGCGGATCAATCCGCAATCAGGCTGCGCACCTTGGCCATGAACGGGGTGATCGAGACCGGTTTCGCCAGGTAATCCGCCGCCCCCGCTTCGCGAATGCGTTCCTCGTCGCCCTTGCCTGCATAGGCAGTGACGGCGAGTATCGGGACCTCCGCCATCGCCGTGTCGCGCTTCAGCTGGGCGATCAAATCGACCCCGCTGATATTCGGCAGCTGGATGTCCATGATGACGAGATGGGGGGTGAATTTCTTCGCCGTCGCGACCACGTTGGAGCCGTCGGCAACGGGAACGACTTCATAGCCGTTGGCTTTGAGGACATCGCAGAACAACTTGCGATTGAGATCGTTGTCCTCGACAACCAGAATTCTCTTAGCCACGCGGCGATGCCTCCTTGCCTTGGGGCTGCGCCATATGGAAAACGACAGGACGTGACAATCATTCGCGAGACATCGAGCAGACACGGCGAAACCCGCGCCCCCGAAGTGCTGGCGCTGGAAGCGCTCGGCTGGGCGCTGGCGGACGAAGCACGGGCGGACCGGCTGCTTTCCCTGACCGGTCTCACGCCGGAGCATCTGCGCCACGGGATTGAGGACCGCGCCGTGCAGGCCGCCGTGCTGGAATTCCTCGCTAATCACGAGCCCGACCTCGTGCTGGCGGCGGACAATCTGCAGACCACGCCCGAAGCCCTCGTTGCCGCCCATAGGGAGCTGTCCGCATGAGCCGCCCGCTGATCATCTCCGACTGCGACGAGGTCCTGCTCTACATGGTCTCGCCCTTCCGCGACTGGCTGGCCGAGACGCAGGGCGTCGAATTCCGCATGGAGGGCAACGACTTCGGCAGCGCGCTGCGCTGGCAGGATAGCGGCGAAGTGCTCCCGCAAGAAGAAATCTGGCGCAAGCTGGGCGGGTTCTTCGATACCGAGATGCACCGCCAGACCGCCATTCCCGGCGCGATCGAGGGCCTCAACGCACTGGCCGACCACGCCGATGTCGTGGTGCTCACCAATCTGGTCGACAAGCGGCAGGAGATGCGCCGCGAGCAGCTCGCCGATCATGGTCTGGAAGCGCGGGTGTTTACCAACCAGGGTCCCAAAGGGCCGGCGCTGCAAGCGATCCTCGACGAATACCGGCCGAGCAAGGCGATCTTCATCGACGACCTGGCGCAGCATCACCGCTCGGCGCGCGAGACGCTGGACGAGATCACGACCCTTCACCTCTGCGGCGAGCCGATGATCGCCCCGCACATCGACTGCGCGCACAACTCGGGCCATGCCGACGCGCGGATCGATATGTGGGACCACGCGCTGCCCTGGCTGATGGAACGACTGGGAAAGGAGCCTGCATGAGCATTGCCGAACGCCTCGAGGAATTGAAGATCGTACTGCCGGAAGCTGCCGCTCCGGTGGCCAGCTACAAGCCGCTCGTCGTTCATGGCGGGATGGCATACGTCTCGGGCCAGTTGCCCTTCGTTTCTGGCAAGATCGTGACCGGGAAGCTGGGGGCCGAGATCGATCTGGAAAAAGGCCGCGAGGCGGCCCGAGCCTGCGGGCTGATGATCCTCGCCCAATTGAACGAAGCCGATTTGCTCGAGAAGGTGGAGCGGGTGGTGAAGCTCGGTGGGTTTGTCGCCAGCACGCCCGACTTCACCCAGCAGCCGCAGGTGGTGAACGGCGCCAGCGACCTGATGTACGAAGTCTTCGGCGATTGCGGTCGCCATGCCCGCGCCGCCGTCGGCGTGCCGGTTCTCCCGCTCGATGCCGCAGTCGAGGTCGATGCGATCATTGCTCTCAAGGCTTGATCAGCGCTTCGTCCCGCAGCTCGATCCGGGACGGGTCGGCTGGCTGGCCGAATGGACCTATGCCCATCGCGGGTTGCATGGCGCGGGCCGCATCGAAAATTCCGCCAGCGCCTTCCGCGCCGCAATCGCAGCAGGCTTCGGCATCGAATGCGACATCCAGCGCAGCGCCGACGATGTCGCCATGGTGTTCCATGACTGGGATTTCACGCGCCTGATCGGGCGACCGGAAAAATCCGCCAGCCTGACCGCCGCAGAGTGGAAGACGCTGAGCTATCTGGAGGGCGAGGAGCCGCCGATCGCTTTGGCCGACCTGCTCGAACTGGTCGCCGGAAGCGTCCCGATCCTTGTCGAGATCAAGTCGAAGCGCGGCTACGATGTCGAGCGGAGCTGCGAGGCGGTCGCCGAATGCCTTGAGAACTATGACGGCTTGCATGCCGTGATGAGCTTCGATCCCCGCGTCTCGCGCTGGTTTCGCAAACACAGCCCGAAGACAGTGCAGGGGCTGGTGATGCGCGAGGATGACAAGGGCTACACGCAGAAAGCCTGGCAGCGGCGCTTGACGCTATGGGCGGCGCGGCCCGAGTTTCTCGCCTATCATGTCGAGGCGCTCCCCAATCCGATGGTGTCGGCCTTGCGGGAAGCGGGCCTGCCGATAGCGACATGGACCGTGAGCACTCCGGCACTGGCAGAGCGCGCGCAGGCCAACGCCGATCTACTGATCGCGGAAGGCGAGGGCATCGGGTGAGCGAGGGAAATACAGAGCTTGCCGCCCGCGTTGCGGGCTCGGTCGGGGCATTCGACAAATCGGAATGGAACGCGCTGGCCGGCGACAATCCCTTCGTCCGTCACGAATTCCTGACCGCGCTGGAAGATTCGGGCAGCGTCGGTGCGAACACCGGCTGGCAGAGCGCGCCTATCATCGTTTCGGCGGAAGGCGGTCCGTTGCTGGCTGCAATGCCCGCCTATCTGAAAAGCCACAGCCAGGGCGAATACGTCTTCGACCATAGCTGGGCCGATGCTTACGAGCGGGCAGGCGGAAGCTATTACCCCAAGCTCCAAATCGCCGCGCCATTCACGCCCGCAACCGGGCCCCGTCTGCTCTTGGCGGACGACGCGCTTGCGGCGCCGCTACTGTCGGCCGCCGAGCAACTCTGCCTTCAGAACGGCTTTTCCTCCGCCCATGCGACGTTCGTCGAGCCGGACCAGCATGCTTTCTTCAAGGATGCCGGCTGGATGCTGCGATCGGATATCCAGTTCCACTGGCACAATCGCGGCTTCGCAGATTTCGACGACTTCCTCGCCAGCCTCGCCTCGCGCAAGCGCAAGGATCTGCGCAAGGAACGCGCAGCGGCGCAAAACGAGGTGGAGATCGTTCGCTTACTCGGCGAGGAGATCGCTCCCGAGCATTGGGACGCCTTCTGGTATTTCTACCAGGACACCGGCGCGCGCAAATGGGGACGGCCTTATCTGACACGCGAGGCCTTCGATCTTTTCTCCGAGCGAATGGGGGACCGTCTCTTGCTGGTGCTGGCTCTGCAGGAGGGTAAGCCGGTCGCCGGTGCGTTGAATTTCATTGGCGGCGATGCGCTCTACGGCCGCTACTGGGGCTGCTCGCGCGACATTCGCTTCCTGCATTTCGAGCTGTGCTATTACCAGGCGATCGACGCGGCGATCGAACTGGGCCTCTCGCGAGTGGAAGCCGGCGCACAGGGCGGTCACAAGCTGGCGCGGGGCTACGAACCGGTCGAGACTATTTCAGCCCACTGGCTCGCCGATCCGGGATTCCGCGAGGCGGTCGCCGATTTCCTGGAGCGGGAGCGGACGGGCGTCGCGGCGGACCGCAATTATCTCCGGGCCCGCACGCCCTTCAGGAAGGGCTGAGCGTCAGGCGACCTTCCGCTGGCCGTCTGCCAGCCACTCGCGGGCGCGGCGCTGCGCTTCGGCGATTTCGCGTGCGGTCATTTCGTCCGAAACATCGGCGCGGCACCAGGCGGCCTCTTCATGACCCTTCGACGCGGCGATGTTGAACCATTTGTGCGCCTCGATCATGTCGCAGATGCAACCGTGGCTGCCGGTCGAGAAAGCTACTCCCAGCGCATACAGCGCGTCGATCTTTCCGTTCACATAGGCTTCGAGCGAGCGGGCGATCAGGCTCGTCGCCTCCGCGCCCTGTTCGATCCTGCCAGCGCCACCTTCGATTTCGATCAGTGCCATCGTTACTCCCCCATTTCTTCTCCGGCCCCCTGCCGGTTTCCATGGGTTCGCGAATTATGGTCAATAAAAGGTTAACGGACACGCGAATAACTGCGCGCCGCGAGTCGACGAGTGCGCTTTTGCACCGCCTAAACGGCGAACCGCGGATACGTCGGGATTGCTGCTTGTGTGCATAGGGGCGCTTGCCTATAGGCCGCGCCCATCGGGACGGCGAGGCACCGGAAACATCCGGGCCTGCAGGACGACGGCGATCCGAGTGCAGTATTTGGGTGAGAAAGCGAATGGCCTCACTGGCTAACAGCGACACGGAAAAAAGGCTCGCGGAAGCGAAGGCCGCGATCGGCGCAAACTATACGCCGAGCGAAGACGAAGAATACATGTCCGAGCGCCAGCTCGACTATTTCCGCGTGTTGCTGCTCGACTGGAAGAAATCGATCCACGATGCTGCCGGTCAGACCTTGCAGTCGCTGCAGGACGGCCCGATCCGCGAACCCGATCTCAATGATCGTGCCTCGTCGGAGACCGACTGGGGTATCGAACTCCGAACCCGTGATCGCCAGCGCAAGCTGATCTCCAAGATCGATTCCGCCCTCCGGCTGATCGACGCAGGCGAATATGGCTATTGCGCGGTGACCGGCGACCCGATCGGCCTGAAAAGGCTGATTGCGCGCCCGGTGGCAACGATGACCGTCGAAGCGCAGGAAGCGCATGAACGGCGCGAAAAAGTTTCCCGCGACGACTGAGTTTCGCGGCCAATTCTTTGCGGACTGTTAACCGTTGGCGCCTATCCACCATCGACCGGCATCCGATGTCGGCGATCAAGCGCAAAAACGGAGTCGAAACCAGCAATGCAATCGGTGGAAACTAGAAATGTCGGCCGCGACAGCCTGTTTCTTTTTGCAGAACTGGAATTCGAAGGCCGGGCCGACTCTGTCCGGGTGAAAGTGCGTAATTTGTCTGCCGGTGGCATGATGGCAGAAGCCCCGATTTCGACAGCTCGCGGCGAACGGCTCACTATCAAATTGCGCAATCTGGATGCGGTAAAGGGCACCATCGCCTGGGTTCAGGGGGACCGTTTCGGGGTCTCCTTCGATACCGAAATCGATCCCCGCGTCGCGCGCGCTCCCGTCGGTAGCGCGGAGGGAGCCAGCAGTCCGCGGTTTACCCGGCCGATTGCCGCCGCTTCCAAACATAGCGAAGGTCCGATGCGGGTCGTCTGAGCGGGTCCGTTACTTCCTATCAGGCCGCGCGAAACTCGCGGCTGACGCAATGATTTCTCCCTGCTAGGCGAAGGCCATGCGCTTCGCCTTGGCTCTCCTTGCGACGATTCTTCTCGCGGCTTGTTCGAGCGGGATCGATGACGGTGTCGTCGATGTTGCATTCATTTCGAGCGAGGAGGAACTGGACGGCGAAGGGCTGCGGCTCGGGCCCGCCGCGCAACATGTTCGCGCTGCGCAATCGCAAGGCCTGGTCACCCTGTCCGCCAACGGGGCGGTCATTCCGGCGATCGCCGAACGCTGGATCGTCACCGACGACGGATCGAGCTACATCTTCCGCATTCGCGAATTCGACCTGCCCGACGGAACCCGCCTGACCGCGCAGGCGGTGCGCGACAATCTCGCCTCGACCCTGCGCCGGCTCGAAGGCACCTCGCTCGGGCTCGACCTTGCAAAAATCCGCGAAGTGCGCGCGATGACCGGGCGGGTCATCGAAATCCGCCTCCGGGGCTCGATGCCGGACCTGTTGCAACTCCTCGCCCAGCCGGAACTGGGCTTGGTGCTCGACGGGGCGCAGGCAGGGCCGATGACGGTTCGTGGCGAGGATGGCGGCGTGCTGCTGGAGGCGATGCCGCCTGAAAGCCGCGGCCTCCCGAGCCAGCCGGATTGGGACGAGGGGCTTGCGGCGGTGAAAATTTCTGCCGTCGATGCTCGCTCGGCGACCCAAGGCTTCGCCGAGGGGCGTTACGAGCTGGTTCTGGGTGGGCACCTGGCCTCGCTGCCGCTGGCGGATGTCGGACCGCTCAGTCGCGGCACGATCCGACTCGACGCGGCGCTCGGCCTGTTCGGCCTCGACGTCCAGCGTCGCAGTGGCTTTCTTGCCGAGGCCGAAAACCGCGAAGCGCTGGCCATGGCAATCGACCGATCGACCCTTATGAGCGCCTTCAATATCGGCGGCTGGATCCCGACGACGCGGATCGTATCGCCGGACCTGCCGGGCGATACGGGGACAGTGCCGGAACGTTGGGAGGGGCAGTCCATCGACGAGCGACGCGGAACGGCGTCCGCCCGCGTCCAGCAATGGCGCGCTGGCGAAGCAGATGTGCCGACAGTATCGATCTGGCTGCCGGAAGGCCCCGGCTCCGACCTGCTGTTCGAAGCGTTGGCGCGCGATTTTGCGACAATCGGAGTGGCCAGTTCGCGCAGCGCGAACCGGCGCGAGGCGGACCTTGCGCTGCGCGACCGGGTTGCTCGCTACGGCGCAGCGCGTTGGTTCCTCAACCAGTTCAACTGCCGGGTTTCCGCCTCCGTATGCCTCGAAGATGTCGATTATCTCGTCGGGCTGGGTGTCGATGCGCGCAATCTGGCTGAAGAGGAGTCCTATCTCGCCGAAGCCGAGACGGCGTTGCTCGCGGCCAACACCTACATCCCGCTCGGCGCGCCGATCCGGTGGTCCCTTGTGCGCGGTGAGGTCGACGGGTTCCTGGAAAACCGCTGGAACGTCCATCCCTTGTTCCCGCTCACGCGCGCTCCCATCTAGAACGCATGGCCGATGGACCTGAACCCCTGCGCCCGATGGGCATCGAACTGCCGACGGGCAACGACCTCGTGTCGATCCGCAAGCGGATCGAAGCGATGGAACACCTGCTCGAACGCAGCTTTACCATCCCGGGCACGAAATACCCCGTCGGACTGGACTCCATCATCGGACTTGTCCCGGTCATCGGCGACGTGGTCACGGCTGCCATGGGGGCTTACATCGTCTGGGAAGCCCGCAACCTCGGCATTCCGAAGTGGAAGCTGTGGCGCATGGCCGGCAATA
Organism: Qipengyuania sp. 902; assembly: GCF_051195295.1. Classification (NCBI taxonomy): domain Bacteria; kingdom Pseudomonadati; phylum Pseudomonadota; class Alphaproteobacteria; order Sphingomonadales; family Erythrobacteraceae; genus Qipengyuania; species Qipengyuania sp. 902. The sequence goes on from NZ_JBNJLJ010000001.1 coordinate 875,401, forward strand.
TCGCGTTCGACAGCGCGGTGGGTGCCGTCCCCCTCGTCGGCGACGCCTTCGACCTCGCCTTCCGGTCGAACACACGGAACCTGCGAATCGTGAAGAAGCATCTCGACAAGCACCATCCGCACACCATGGTGATCGACCGGTAGTTTCGCCGCCATAGTTTCGCCCCCACAGTTTCGCACGCCGCGAATGCGCGCTAGAGCGCAGGGATGGCGCAAGACGTTACCTATTCCGGCTATCTCGATCTCGACCGCATTCTGGCCGCGCAGCATCCCGCTTCCGATGCGCATGACGAAATGCTGTTCATCATCGTCCACCAAGCCAGCGAATTGTGGCTGAAGCTCTGCCTTCACGAACTGGAGGAAGCGCGCGCCTGCATCATCGCAGACCGGCTGCGCCCGGCTTTCAAGATGCTCGCCCGCGTGGCGCGCGCACAGGGGCAGCTGATCCAGAGCTGGGACGTGCTCAGCACCATGACGCCGCATGACTATTCGACCATCCGCCCGCATCTCGGCAGTTCCAGCGGCTTCCAGAGCGCGCAGTACCGGATGATGGAATTCATGCTCGGCGGGCGGAAGCCCGACATGGTGACTATGCACGAAGCGACGCCGGAGGTCGCGGCGGAGCTGCGCGAGGAACTGGCGCGCAAGAGCATCTACGCCGAAGCTGTGGCGCTGCTGGCGCGGCGAGGCTTCGAAATACCACAAAACGTACTCGATCGGCCGGTCGACGAGGCGTGGGACCATTCTCGCGAGGTCGAAGCCGCGTGGGCGGAAATCTATCGCGATCCGCAGGAGCACTGGGATCTTTACGAGCTGGCCGAAAAGCTGGTCGATCTCGAATACCACTTCCAGCGCTGGCGCTTCGGCCATCTGAAGACGGTCGAACGCATTATCGGCTTCAAGAAGGGCACCGGCGGGACGCCCGGCGTGCCCTATCTGGCAGGCGTGCTGAAGGCTGCCTTCTTCCCGGAACTGCTCAGTGTAAGGACGGCGATATGAGTTCGTGGCGCAGCAAGCGGCGGATCTGGGACATCTCGCAGACGCTCCGCCCGGGATTGCCCGTGTGGCCCGGCGATACCGACTTCGCCTTCGAGCGGACATGGAAAATGGAGGACGGATCGTCGGTCAACGTCGGGCGGATGACCATGAGTACCCACTCGGGCACGCATGGCGATGCGCCGCTACATTATTCCACCGATGCGCCGGACATCGCTAGCGTCGAGCTCGATCCCTATATCGGCGAATGCCTCGTCGTGGACGCAACCGCCGTAACCGGCGGCGAGGTTGATGTCGGCGACCTGCCGCATATCGAAAGCGCAGACCGCGTACTGTTCCGCACCTTCGCGCGCTTCCCGCACGACGACTGGGACAGCGGCTTCACGGCGATTGCCGCCGAAACCATCGAATGGCTCGCGCTGCAGGGTGTCAAGCTGATCGGGACCGACGCGCCGAGCGTCGATCCGCAGGACAGCAAGACGATGGCTGCGCACAAGGCGGTGCTGGACCACGACATGCGCATCCTCGAAGGGCTGGTGCTCGATGAAGTGCCGGAGGGGCGCTACGAGCTGGTCGCGCTGCCACTGAAAGTGGCGGGCGGCGATGCGGGCCTGTGCCGCGCGATCCTGCGGGAGCTGGCCGAATGATCGAGCGCGCGCGCATCCTCGACGCGGGCGACCCGCTAGCCCAGTACCGCGATCGGTTCCACTTGCCCGAGGGCGTGATCTATCTCGATGGCAATTCGCTCGGCTGCCTGCCGAAAGCGACGCCCGGCCGGCTGGCCAAGGTCGTGCAGGATGAGTGGGGCGAGGGGCTGATCCGCAGCTGGAACGCCGCCGGCTGGATCGACCTGCCCCAGCGTGTCGGCGCGAAGATCGCGCCTTTGATCGGCGCGCAGCCGCATGAAGTGATCGTCGCCGACAGCGTCTCGGTGAACCTGTTCAAGCTAATCAGCGCAGCGCTGATGATGCGGCGCGGCCGCAAGGTGGTGCTGAGCGAGCCCGGCAATTTCCCGACCGACATCTACATGATCGAAGGGCTGGAGGCGCAGGGATTGGCCGAGCGGCGGCTGGCATCGCGCGAGAACCTGTTTGACGCGCTGAACGACGACGTCGCGCTGCTGCTGCTGACCCATGCCCATTACAAGACCGGCGAACTGTTCGACATGGCCGCGCTGACCGAAGCCGCGCAGCAGGCGGGCGCGCTGGTGTTATGGGATCTGTCGCATTCGGGCGGCGCCCTCCCGATCGATCTGAATGCGCGCGGAGCGGATTTCGCCGTCGGCTGTGGTTACAAATACTTCAATGGCGGCCCCGGCGCACCGGCCTATACCTTTATCGCTGAGCGGCATCACGGCGATGTACGCCAGCCCTTGAGCGGATGGATGGGGCACGCCCGTCCGTTCGCCTTCAGCGACGATTACGAGCCCGCACCGGGGGTCGACCGCCTCCTCTGCGGCACGCCCGGCATCCTCGGCCTTGCGGCGCTGGAGGTCGGGGTAGACCTGATTGCCGAGATCGGCATCGAGCGGCTTCATGCGAAGTCACAGGCCTTGTCCGAGTTTTTCCGGCAGTGTCTCGCCGAAGCGGACCTCGATATGGATCTCGTGAGCCCGACCGATCCTGCGGAGCGCGGCAGCCAGCTATCCTTCCGCCACCCGGAAGCCTACGCCATATGTCAGGCGCTGATCGCCCGAGGGGTGATTGGCGATTTCCGCGATCCCGACATCCTGCGCTTCGGCTTTGCGCCCGCCTATTTGCGGTTCGCGGACATGGCGGAAGCCGTACGGCATCTGGCGGAAGTGCTCGAAACCGGCGAATGGCAACGTGCGGAATTTCGCGAACGGGCGGCTGTCACCTGAGCTGCAAGGCCTCGCTTTATCGCAATCGCGCATTTCGGATTTGACCGACCTCCTTATTTTCGCCACAATTGCGCCACCTGCCACGTTTGGCAGAATCAAGGGGATACCTCATGAAATTCAACCACGTAACTCTCGTCGCTTCGGCTTTCGCATTCGCAGCGCTAGGCGCCTGCGCCGAAAGCGAGCAGGAAGCTCAGGAAGATCTGGTCGAACAGCAGGCCGAATCGCAGGAAGACCTGCTTGAAGAACAGGCCGACCTCGCCGAAGCACAGGGCGACGAAGCAGCTGAAGAAGCTCTCGACGCCGAAGCCGATGCCATGGGCGAAGCCGGCGATGCAGCGGAAGACGCCGTCGACGAAGGCGCGATGGACGAAACCGGCATGTAATCGGCTGGCCTGCTGGAATACTACCATCGGGAATTCAGGCGGCGCCAGTCTTCGGACCGGCGCCGCTTTTCAGTGTATGAATTAATACTCGGCTCAAGTTCTCGATTGGCACCCCAAACTCAATTTGCTTTCGGTGCAGGCACGACGGTGCGGAGGTCAAGATCGTCGCAGTCGAGTGGGTTCCAGTCTGCTCGGCACTCTTCTACGGCCAGGAACATCAAAAGAATTTAGATCGTTCCGAGGAATGTCCCTGCGAGGATAATCGCTTTGAGCGCGACACGTCCTTTATCTACCGGTCCCCGCTTTCTCACTCTTCCAGCTCGATGTCCCAATAGAGCCAATCGCGCCAGGTTTCGTGCAGGTAATTCGGCGGGAATTGCTTGCCGTACTGCTGCAACTGCCAGTGCGTCGGCCGGATAGGCTTGGCATAGAGCTGCATATTCGCCTGCTGCGGTGTGCGCCCGCCTTTCTTGAGATTGCAGGGCGCGCAGGCGGTGGCGATGTTTTCCCACGTAGTCTTGCCGCCGAGGCGCCGGGGGATCACGTGGTCGAAGGTCAGATTGCCCATGTCGCCGCAGAACTGGCAGCTGAAGCGATCGCGCAGGAACACGTTGAAGCGTGTGAAGGCGGGAAACTCGCTCGGCTTCACATATTGCTTTAGCGCGATAACGCTGGGGATCTTCATGTCGAGATTGGGCGAATGGACCTCCCGCTCGTAGCTGGCGATCACATCGACCCGGTCGAGGAAGATCGCCTTGATCGCAGTCTGCCAGGGCCACAGGCTGAGCGGGTAGTAGGATAGGGGAGTGTAATCGGCATTCAGGACGAGGGACGGACACGACTGCAGATTGCGCGTCGGATCCTCGGCACTACTTCGAAACCTCGCGGCCCGTTCCAGCAGTTCGGCCCTGAACATGCGACACGCTCCTCCCGATGGATCTGAAAATGCACTTGCATCGGGAAGCGTCAAGACTGTTACAGACAGGCTATCCACAAACTTGTCCCGAGAATCGCCACCTTGGCCGTCACCCGCTTCGCCCCCAGTCCCAACGGCCCGCTGCATCTCGGCCATGCGTATTCGGCGATCGTCGCGCACGATCTGGCGAAGGAGCGGGATGGGAAATTCCTGCTGAGGGTCGAGGATATCGACGGTGCGCGCTCCCGCCCCGAACTCGGCGACGAGTTCCGCCGCGACCTCGAATGGCTCGGGCTCGAATGGGATGAAGTGCCCGCGCAATCGACCCGGCTGGAGAGCTACGACGAGGCTGCTCGAGAGCTGCTGGAGGCAGGACTGCTCTATCCATGCACTTGCACACGGGCTGAAATCGAAGCCTTGAAACCACGGCTGGGACCGGAAGGCCTCGTGTATCCGGGCACCTGCAAGGGCCGCCTGCTCGATCCTGCTAAACCGGCGGCGCTGCGCCTCGATGTGGACTGCGCGATGGCGCACGCCGGCGATCTCGACTGGGAAGACGAACTGGCCGGGCGCATGACGGCCGACCCGCGCGAAGCCGGCGATGTAGTGATTGTACGTAAAGACGCGCCCGCCAGCTATCATCTCGCCGCGACGCTCGACGATGCGGCGGACGGCGTGACACTGGTCACGCGCGGTCAGGACCTGTTCCCTGCAACCCACATCCATCGCCTGCTTCAGGCGCTGCTAGGCCTGCCCGTGCCGCGTTGGCACCACCATGGCTTGTTGATGGACGAGAGTGGCAAGAAACTCGCCAAGCGGCGCGGCTCGCCATCTCTCGCGGACCGCAGAACGGGCGGGGAGGATGGACCGTTGCTTGCCGAGCAACTGCGCTTGCACCGTTTTCCGGCTGGTATTTCGCTCACCAGCACCTAAGTCATGGGCACTATGAACACATTCCTCGCCATCGTCCTCGTCGTCCTCATGATCCTCGTCGTCGTCAGCCTCGTGCGCGGCATTGTGGCGTTCCTGAAAAGCACGAAAGTCGATCTCGAAAGCGGCGAGCAGGTCGATGCGACCGAGATGCAGCTGGCGCAGAACCGCGCGATGTTCGCCCGTGTGAAATACCAGGCACTGGCGATCGCTGTGGTCGCGATCATACTTGCCATCGCGAACTGAGCCCGGTCAGGGCCTCGCGACATGGTCAAGCTCAACAAGATCTACACGCGTACCGGCGACGACGGCACAACCGGTCTCGTCGATGGATCGCGCCTCCCCAAGCACGACGCGCGCATGGAGGCGATCGGTGTCGTGGACGAAGCCAACAGCGCGCTCGGCCATGCAGCCGTAGCGCTGGCGCAGAGCGGCCATGCCGACGATCTGTTCCGTATCCAGAACGACCTGTTCGACCTTGGGGCCGATCTGGCGACGCCGGCTCCCGATGACGACGATTTTACACCGTCGGAGATGGTGCTGCGGATCGTCTCCTCACAAGTCGATTGGCTCGAACAGGCGATCGACGCTGCAAACGAACGTCTGGAACCCTTGACGAGTTTCGTCCTTCCCGGCGGCAGCGAGGGCGCGGCGCGGTTGCATGTTGCGCGAGCCGCCGTTCGCCGCGCGGAACGGGCGATGACGGCCATGGCCACCGAGGTCCGCACCAATCCCCAGGCGCTCGCCTATATCAATCGCCTGTCGGACTATCTCTTCGTGCTCGCTCGCGTTGCCAATCGCGACGGGGCGGACGACGTCAAATGGGTGCCCGGCCAGAACCGCTGAAACGCGGCTAGCCAGCCCTTGTCGCCTTCGCTAGTGCAAGCGCTTTGCTGCAAGTGCGAAGGAATTTTCGATGAGCAAGACGATCGGCATTATCGGCGCCGGACAGATGGGGTCGGGGATCGCCCAGACGGTTGCCGCGCATGGCATGCAGGTGCTGCTGGCTGATGTCGGCCTCGAAGTCGCCGAGAAAGCCCATGCCGGGATCGACAAGGCTCTCGGCAAGCTGGTCGGCAAGGGCAAGATCGAGATTGCCGACGCCGAAGCGACGCTGAAGCGGATCACTCCGGTGGGCGACTACACGCCAATGTCCGACGCAGACATCATCATCGAGGCAGCGACCGAGAAGGAAGAAATCAAGCAGGCCATCTTCGAAAAGGCGGGCGACGTGCTCGCGCCTGATGCGATCATGGCCTCGAACACCAGTTCCATCCCCATCACGCGCATGGCCAACTATTCGCCCGACCCGGCGCGCTTCATCGGCCTGCACTTCTTCAATCCCGTTCCGGTGATGGGCCTGATCGAGGTCATTCCCGGCCTCGCCACTGCGCAGACGACCACCGACCGCATCACCGCCTTCGCGGAAGGACTGGGCAAGCAAGTGGTGCTGAGCCAGGACGAGCCCGGCTTCGTAGTCAACCGCATCCTGTTGCCGATGATCAATGAAGCGGTGTTCGTGCTCGGCCAGTCGACGGCGGGCATCGAAGACATCGACAAAGGCTGCCGTCTCGGCCTCAACCACCCGATGGGGCCGCTCCAGCTGGCCGATTTCGTCGGGCTGGACACCTGCCTCGACATCATCATGGTGCTCTACAAGACCACCCGCGACGCGAAATACCGGCCCGCGCCGCTGCTGGTGAAATATGTCGAAGCCGGCTGGCTCGGCCGCAAGACCGGACGTGGGTTTTACGACTACTCGGGCGACGACCCTGTCGCGACGAGGTGATTTTGGTTTGCGTGCGGTCGGGACATCCGTCCCGACCTTGCGGCGGCACCAGCCCACTCCCCCACCCGGCCACCCAATCAGTATAGTGCCGTGGGTGGCCGGGTGGGGGAGTGGGCTGGTGCCGCAAGCCTTCGACGGATGTCGAAGGCGCACCCGACAAAACTCCGGGAGGGGCGTGGGGCGGAATAGCAAGGTCAGGACGGATGTCCGGCCCGCACCCAACAAACCACGGAACCCCCGCCCCCGCCGCGCCGTTGACCCTGGAAAGGAGATCACCCGCGATGAGCGATACCACCAAGACCAACACCCCCGTCGGCGAAAGCAAGGAGGCGCGTATGGCCAATCTCGCGCCCGAGATGCACAATGACGAGCAGGACGATCACCGCAACCAGGCGCAAGAAGTCGCTGAGGAAGCGCAGTCGACCACTACCGAGACCACCTCGCCGACCGAAAGCGTCAAGGGCGACAACAAGTCCGGCCTGATGGGCGATTCGACACAGGACACGATCGATCACATGCGCGACATGGAAAGCTCGGGCCGGATCGACATGGATGCCTACAAGGGCGAGCCGAACCATGATGACAATGTCGATAAATACGGCAAGGACAAGAAGCCGGATGGCCTGCGGGGCGACGGCACCTAACCGTTGTCGGTCATCACCCAAAGACCGATGCTGAGGACAATTGAGCCAGTTGCCACGGCATAGGCCATCGCGCGGAAGTTCACGGTCGAGATGGCCTCGAATTTATGCGTATCCAGGCGGGCCAGCGTTTTGCATGCCCGCCTTTCTGCTTTTACCGCAACCCACCCACCACCGAGAATGAACACCGTCGCGATGAGCTTGGGCATCCATGACGGGTCCCATGCACCGAACAGCGCCCTGAAGCCGAGCCCGATCCCGATCGCGGCGAACGCCGTCCGCATCCAGCCGGCGAAAGTGCGCTCCATCGCCATGATATTGCGATCTTCGGCGAGGTCCGTGCGGAATTCCGCCCACTCGGTGCTCTTGTCGGGTTTTGCGGGGGGGTCGTCCTGCGCCATGCCGGTATAAGCGGTAGACGCCGAGCAAGGTTCCGCTAGCGGACTTCGGGAGCGGCAACGACCAGAGGCTGTGTGTCGTTGATCAGGTGACTTTCATCGACAGGGCGCGGCACCACAACTTGCGGCGCTTGCGGTTCGGGCGGGGTGCCCCGATCGCTCCCAGCACCCGACGCGGCATACCATGCATCCAGCGCGGCATCGTCTTGCCTGCCGGGTCGGGGTGCCACAGATGGGGGCTGCGTTACTTTCATGGCGTCTTGCGGAGCAGGCTCGTAAGCGGCGGCACTTGCAGGACCATTCCCCGAAGCGTCCACCTGCTGAGCAAGCAGACCCGGATCGTCCTCCCCGCCGATCATTACGGCGACGAACCAGAGGAACAAGCCAATCATCAGCAACTTCTTGCCGTGCGTCGTGAGGAGACCGTCTTCCATCGTGCGCAACATTACAGCCCAGGAAGTTAAGGCTTGGTTGAACCTCCCAGCGCCTTGAGTTCGTAGAGCGTGTCCAAGGCCTCGCGCGGGCTGAGCGTATCGATATCGAGCGCGTCGAGCGCGTCGCGCAGCGCATCGTCCGGCTCGTTCTCGGCCTGCAAGCTTGCGGCGAACAGCGGTAATTCCCCCAACCCTGCGGCGAGCCCCCCGGTCTCCGCGCGGCCCTTTTCCAGCTTGGCGAGAACCGCCTTGGCGCGGTTCAGTACGGGTTTGGGCACACCCGCCAGACGCGCGACATCGAGGCCGTAGCTGCGATCGGCGGCGCCTCCGGCAAGTTCGTGTAACAGCACCAGGTCGCCCTTCCACTCGCGCGCTCGGACGTGATGCAGACTAAGGGCATCGCAGCTGTCGGCAAGGCGACTGAGTTCGTGATAGTGCGTCGCGAAGAGGCAGCGGCAGCGCAATTGCTCGTGCACCGCCTCGACCACCGCCCATGCCAGCGCCATGCCGTCATAGGTCGACGTGCCACGCCCGACCTCGTCGAGGATGACGAAGCTGCGCTGCGTGGCCTGCGAAAGGATCGCGGCGGTCTCGACCATCTCCACCATGAAGGTGGAGCGCCCGCGCGCAAGGTTGTCGCTCGCACCGACGCGGCTGAACAACCGGTCCGCCAAACCGATGCGCGCGCTGCTCGCCGGCACATAGCTGCCCGCCTGCGCCAGCAGCAGGATCAGCGCGTTCTGGCGCAGGAAGGTCGATTTGCCGCCCATATTCGGGCCGCCGATCAGCCAGAGCCGGTCGTCCTGGCCCAGCGAGCAATCGTTGGCGACGAAGCGTTCGCCGGATTTCGCTAGCGCCTGCTCCACCACGGGATGACGTCCACCGACAACTTCGAGGCAGGGCGAGTCGAGCATTTCCGGGCGCGCCCAGTCGCTCTCGACCGCGCGTTCCGCCAGCCCTGCGGCAACATCGATCCGGGCGAGCGCCGCGGCGGTGGCGGCGATCGCCTCGCGCGCGGTCACGACCTCTCCGACCAGTTCCTCGAAATGCGCTTCTTCCGCGGCCAGCGCATGCGCACCGGCTTCCGCAATGCGGGTCGCTTCCTCGTGCAGGCCGATGGAGTTGAACCGCACCGCGCCCGCCATGGTCTGCCGATGGGTGAAGCCGCTGTCTGCCGCCATCAGCTTGTCGCCGTGCTTGGCAGGCACTTCGATGAAATAGCCGAGCACCTTGTTGTGCTTGATCTTGAGCGAGGCGGTATCGGTTTCCTCGCGATATCTGGCTTCCAGCGCGGCTATCGCCTTGCGCGCATTGCCGCTGGTCTCGCGCAGCGCATCGAGCGCGTGGTCGTAGCCGCTGGCGATGTAGCCGCCCTGCTGGCGCTCCGTCGGTGGCGAGGGAACGAGGGCGCGATCGAGATGGTCGATGAGCGCCGAATGGCCGCCCAAGGCCGTCAGCGCGTCCCGGAGGAGGGCAGGCAGGTCCGCGCTCGCTCCCAGCATCCCGCGCACGCGGCGCGCTTCGGACAGGCCATCGCGGATCTGGCCGAGATCGCGCGGGCTGCCGCGTCCTGCCACCAGCCGCCCCAGAGCGCGACCAATATCGGGAGCTTGCCGTAGCAGCGCGCGCAGATCGGCTCGCAGCAGCGGGTCGATGTGGAAATGATGGATAGCGGCATGCCGCGCCTCGATCTGTCCGCGATCCGCCAGCGGCGCAGCCAGATCCTCCGCCAGCTGCCGCGCCCCCGCGCCGGTGACGCAGCGGTCGATGCAGGAGATGAGGCTTCCGGCGCGCCCGCCGGCCTGCGCCTCGAGAATCTCGAGGCTCGCGCGGGTTGCCGCGTCCATCACCAAATGCGCGCCCGATCCGCGCGCTACGGGCGGAAGCAGGAATGGCAGCTCCCCGCGTCCCGCATGGTCGAGATAAGCGATCAGGCCCGCAGCGGCAGCCAGCATCGGACGCGTGAAGTCTCCGAGCCCGTCGAGCGTCGCGACCCCGTGAAGGTCCTTGAGCCGCGCTTCGCCGTCCTCGCTGCGAAAGTCGGCGCGCGGGCGGGCGATCACGCCTCCGGTGCCGTCTTCCCAGTCCTCCGGCGCCACAACTTCGCTAGCACCCAGCCGCGCCAGAGCGGCATCGAGCGCATTGGCTTCGCATTCTTCCAGCTCCATGCGACCGGTCGAGATGTCGCAGCTTGCCAGCCCCACGCCCTCGCGCACCGGAGCAACCGCGACCAACAAGTTCGCGCGACGCGGTTCGAGCAGTGCTTCTTCGGTCAACGTGCCCGCGGTCACGAAGCGCACGATATCGCGCGCGACCAGCGCCTTGGACGTCGGCGTGCCTTCGCGCTTGGCGCGGGCCTTGGCCTCATCGGGCGTTTCGGTTTGCTCGGCGATGGCGACGCGGCAGCCACCCTTGATCAGCCGCGCAAGGTAGCCTTCCGCCGAATGCACAGGCACGCCGCACATCGGCACCGGTTCTCCGCCATGCTCGCCGCGGCTGGTCAGGGCGATGTCGAGGATGCTTGCCGCCATCTTGGCATCCTCGAAGAACAGCTCGAAGAAATCGCCCATGCGATAGAACAGCAGCGCATCGCCGGACTCGCGCTTGAGCGCGAGATATTGCTGCATCATCGGGGTCGGCTGTCCGGACATGCCCTATGCCGTAGCTTGTGCGCTTCCGATTCGGGAAGCGGCGGAGCGGCAGGTTTCCCCTACCGCTGGGCGGACAAGCAGGTTAGGGGCGGGGCAACTGGCAACGAGGTCTGCATGTCCGAAGACGATACGAGCGCATTCAAGCGGCGCGAAGCGCTGTTTTACCACGAGACGATCCGCCCGGGTAAGATCGAGATTATCGCCTCGAAACCGATGGCGACGCAGCGCGACCTCTCGCTCGCCTATTCGCCGGGTGTCGCCGCGCCGGTGGAAGCGATTGCGGAAAATCCCAAGGACGCCGCGCGCTATACCGCTCGCTCCAACCTCGTCGCGGTGATTTCCAACGGCACCGCCATCCTCGGCCTCGGCAATCTCGGTGCGCTGGCATCGAAGCCGGTGATGGAGGGCAAGGCAGTGCTGTTCAAGCGCTTCGCCGATGTCGATTCCATCGATCTCGAACTCGATACCGAGGATCCGGACAAGTTCATCGAGGCGGTCGCGCTGATGGAGCCGAGTTTCGGCGGTATCAATCTGGAAGACATCGCCGCGCCCGAATGCTTCATCATCGAGCAGGCCCTGCGCGAGCGGATGAACATCCCGGTCATGCATGACGACCAGCACGGCACCGCCATCATCTCCGCCGCCGGACTGATCAATGCCTGCCACCTCACCGGGCGCAAGCTCGAGGATGTGAAGATGGTGGTGAATGGCGCGGGCGCTTCCGCACTCGCCTGCACCGCGCTGATCAAGTCGGTCGGCGTGCGGCCGGAGAACGTCATCGTCTGCGACCGGTCGGGCCCGATCTATCCGGGCCGCGAGGGCGTGGACCAGTGGAAGAGCGCCCACGCGACTGAGACCGAGGCGCGTAGCCTGGAAGAAGCGCTGGAGGGGGCGGACGTTTTCCTCGGCCTGTCGGCGGCTGGCGCGCTCAAGCCCGAATGGGTCGAGAAGATGGCCGAACGCCCGATCATTTTCGCCATGGCCAATCCGGTCCCGGAAATCATGCCTGAAGATGCCAAGGCCGTGCGCCCCGATGCGATCATCGCCACGGGCCGGTCCGACTATCCGAACCAGGTCAACAACGTGCTCGGCTTCCCCTTCATCTTTCGCGGGGCGCTCGACGTGCAGGCGACGGCGATCAACGAGGAAATGAAGGTCGCCGCCGCCCGCGCCATTGCCGAGCTTGCCCGCGAACGCGTGCCCGAGGAAGTCGCGGCGGCCTATGGCGTGACGCACCAGTTCGGCGAGGAATACATCATCCCCGCGCCCTTCGATCCGCGTCTTATGGAAGTCGTTTCGAGTGCTGTCGCGAAGGCAGCCATGGACAGCGGCGTCGCTCAGGCGCCGATCGAGGATTTCGAGACTTACCGCCACCAGTTGAAGGCGCGGCTCAATCCGACGACCGGAGCGCTCACCAACATCTACGCGCAGGCCAAGGCCAATCCGAAACGCATGGTGTTTGCCGAAGCCGAGGAAGACGTCGCCCTGCGCGCGGCGATCCAGTATCGCGAATTCGGCTATGGCGAGCCGATCCTCGTCGGGCGGACCGAGAAGGTGCTCGAAAAGCTACGCGAACTGGCGGTGGACGATCCCGACGACTGGATCATCGAGAACTCGAACGTGTCGGACAAGGTGCCGGCGATGGTCGACTTCCTCTACAAGCGCCTGCAGCGCCGCGGCTATACCGAGCGCGACGTGGGCCGGATGGTCAATCAGGAGCGTAATGTCTTTGCCGCGCTGCTGGTGGCCCTCGGCCATGGCGATGCAATGATCTCGGGCCTTACGCGCACATTCGCGCAGACGGCGCGCGAGGTGGGCCGGGTGCTCGATCCCAAGCCGGGCGCGGTACCCTTCGGCATCCACATGATGATCGGCAAGAACTCGACCGTCTTCCTCGCCGATACGACGATAAACGAGCGTCCGACGTCAGAGCAGTTGGCGCATATCGCCAGGGAAACCGCAGCCGTCGCGCGGCGCATGGGGCACGAACCGCGCGTTGCCTTCCTGTCCTACTCTACCTTCGGCAACCCGTCGGGCCAGTGGCTCGACAATATCCGCGATGCGGTCGCGATCCTCGATGCCGAGGAGCCGGGCTTCGAATACGAAGGCGAGATGGCGCCCGATTCCGCGCTCAACCCGACGGTGATGAAGCTCTATCCCTTCAGCCGCCTGTCGGGCCCCGCCAATGTGCTGATCATGCCTGGCCTGCAGTCGGCCAACCTCTCGGCCAAGCTGCTGCGAGAGCTGGCGGGCGAGACCACGGTCGGACCAATGATGATCGGGATGGAAAAGCCGGTTCAGATCGCGCCGATGACCTCCATTGCGCCCGATGTGCTGACGCTGGCCGTACTGGCGAGCGCGGGTGTGGTCGGCTGATCTGGTGATAGCTTCGCAGCGCCATCGCTTCAGCATTCCCGACGAGGTTCATTACCTCAACTGCGCCTATATGGCGCCGCTCTCGCATGAGGTGAGCGAAGCGATGGTGGCGGCAGCGCGGCTGAAAGAGCAGCCGTGGAATTTCCGCCCGGCGGACTTCTTCAGCGTGGCAGAGGACTTTCGCTCTGATGCCGCCGGGCTGGCGGGCGTGCCGGTGGACGATATCGCGATCGTCCCTTCGGTCAGCTACGGCCTTGCAGTGGCCGCAAAGAACCTGCCGGTCGCGAAGGGCCAGCAGATCGTCACGCTGGCCGACCAGTTTCCGTCCAACGTCTACGCATGGCAAGACCTCGCCGGCAGGACCGGCGCGGAAGTGCTTGCCGTGCGGCGAGCATCGCAATCCTGCTGGACCGATGCAGTGCTGGACGCGATCGGACCGGATACCGCCATCGTCTCCGTGCCCAATTGCCATTGGGCCGACGGGCGGGTGGTCGATCTTGTCGCAGTCGGCGAGAAATGCCGCGAGCATGGCGCTGCGCTGGTGCTCGATCTCACCCAGTCGCTTGGCGCCATGCCGATCGACTTCGCGCAGGTACAACCCGATTTCGCCGTCGCCGCCTGCTACAAATGGCTGATGGGGCCCTATGGGATCGGCATGCTGTATGTTGCTCCGAAGTATCATGACGGGCAGCCGATCGAGCACAACTGGATCAACCGCGGCGGAGCGGAAGATTTTTCCCGGCTGGTCGACTACCGGAGCGATTTCCAGCCCGGCGCGCGGCGCTTCGACATGGGCGAGAAGTCCAATCCTCCGCTATTGCGTGGTGCGAGCGCCGGGATCGATTTCCTCATGGAATCCGGCGTCGACCGCATCGCCGAAGAGTTGGCAGAGCGAACGAGCGCAATCGCTGAAGCAGCGGCCAAGCTCGGCCTCACCTCCGCCCCTATCGGTACCCGCGCAGCGCATTTCCTGTCGCTTGAGTTTCCGCACGGCGTACCCGACGGCCTCACCGAGCGGCTGGCGGACAACCACGTGCATGTGTCGCTACGCGCAGCATCGCTCCGGTTGACCCCGCACCTCTACAATACGCAAGCCGACCACGACGCACTGCTTGCGACGCTTGCGCAGTGCCTCGGCTAGAAGGCGAGTTCTTTCCCGCTGTAATCGACATAGCGGAAGCCGCCGCCGCCCGCGCCCTCGATCACATCGGCCAGGCCGCTGACGCTTTCATCTATCGTCAGCGTCGCATTCGGTCCGCCCATGTCGGTCTGGACCCAGCCGGGATGCAGCGCGAGAACTTCGATATTGCGCGGCCCAGCATCCTGTTCGGCAATGCCCTTCGCCAGCATGTTGAGCGCGGTCTTGCTGGTGCGATACAGCTCGTAGCCGCCTGAACTGTCGTCGATCGAGCCCATGAGCGAGGACATGAACGCCAGCGTCCCGCCCTCGGCGATCTTCGGCAGCAGTGTTTTTGCCAGATGAGCAGGGCCGAAGGCATTGGTCATCATCACGTCCGCCACTTCGTCGCGGGTTGCTTGGGCGCTGTCCTGATGTTTCGCTCCGGTGATGCCGGCGTTGATGATCACTGCATCGAAGGACCCGTCGACACTATCGAAGGTGGAAGGATCGGTAACGTCCAGCGTGGCAATCTCGACGCCATCGACGCCATGGAGCTCGTCGCTCTTCGATCGCTCGGTCGCGACAATGGTCCATCCGCGCGAGGTGAATTCCCTTGCGAGGCCGAGGCCGATGCCGCGCGATGCGCCGACGATTAGGATGGTCTTGCTCATTTCGTATCTCCTATGCCGGGTGGACCAGCGTCTTGAGGTTCATGAATTCGTGCAGCCCGAATTCTGCGAGCTCGCGCCCATGGCCCGAACGCTTGATCCCGCCGAAGGGCGCTTCGATTTTCGAGCCGTTGACGGCGTTGAAGGTCGTCATACCTGCCTCGATGGCATTGGCGAAATGCTCCTTCTCGTCGTCGTCATTCGTGAACACCGCCGAGCCGAGGCCGTAGGGAATGGCGTTGGCGATGGTCGTCGCCTCCTCGATGTCCTTCGCCTTGTAGAGCTGGGCGACCGGACCGAAAATTTCGTCGGTCCCGGTCTCGCTGGCGAGCGGCACCTCGGTCAGCAGACCGGCAGTCATCCACGCGCCGGGCCGGTCGATCTTCTCCGCGCCGAACAGCAGGGTGCAGCCCTCTTGCTTGGCCTTGTCGACCTGCTCCAGCACAGTGTCGCGCTGGCTTTCGCTCGATAGCGGGCCGAGATCGGTGTCTTCCTTCATCGGATCGCCAAGCTTCGCACCTTTCAGCGCCGCAATGAAGCGCTCCGCAAAATCGTCATAGATGTCCGCGTGGACGATGGTTCGCTTGCCGCAGATGCAGGACTGGCCGTTGTTCTGGATGCGGGCGGTCACGGCATCTTCTACCGCCTTGTCGATGTCCGCAGACGGCATGACGATGAAGGGGTCGCTGCCGCCCAGTTCCAGCACCACTTTCTTCAGGTTCTTGCCTGCCCGCTCGGCCACGGCGCTACCCGCGCCCTCGCTCCCGGTCAGGGTCGCGGCGACGATGCGGTCGTCGTCGATGACCGAGCCGATCGGGTCGGAGGACACGCACAGGTTCTGGAACAGCCCTTCGGGTCCACCGGCTTCCAGCACCAATTCCTCCATGCGTGCAGCAACGCCCTGCACAATGCTTGCGTGTTTGAGCACGCCGACATTGCCGGCGAGGATCGTCGGCGCGAGGAACCGGATGACCTGCCAATAGGGGAAGTTCCACGGCATCACCGCGAGAACCGGACCCTGCGGCAGCCAACGGCCTTCCGCCCGGCCGCCGTCCGACAGATCCCAGAATTTCGACTCCAGCATCGGCGGGCCATGCTCGGCATAATAGTGCAAGAGGCTCGCGCATTTCTCGACCTCTGCGCGCGCTTGCGTGATCGGCTTGCCCATCTCGGTGACGGCGAGCTTGGCCAGCTCGTCTTTATTCGCCTCGTAAAGATCGCCGAGTCTCGAAAGCACTTCGGTTCGCTTGTCGAGCGAGCTTATGCGCCAGTCGCGATATGTACGGCTGGCGGCTTCGAGCTTCGCATCGATACCGTTTTCATCGAGCGTTTCGTATTCGCCGATGGTCTCGCCGGTCGCGGGGTTGGTAGTCGTAATCATGGGAGCGGCTCCGATAGGTCTCGCCCTATCAATCGCCGCCTACCCGGTGTCGTTCCGCGCTACCGTCGGCGAAAGCGGAAATACCAGACCTCGTGGCCGTATACCGTGCGCGCCTTGTGCTCATAGCGGGTTTCGGGCCAGCCGGAGGGGCGGTTCTGCCAGCTGCCGGGTCCTTCGACGACCCACTCGAACTCATCGGTGAAGCGACGCATGACCATCAGGGCATGACGCAGGTATACCGGGTGATCGGTGCCGAAACGGAACTCGCCGCCCGGTTTCAGCTTGTCGGCAAACATCCGCACCGGCCCGTCGTTCATCATCCGGCGTTTGGCATGCTTGTTCTTGGGCCAGGGATCGGGGTGCAGCAGGTAAAGCATGGTGAGCGCGCCATCGGGCACGCGACCCAACACCTCCAGCGCGTCGCCGTGATGGATGCGGACATTGGCAAGCGTCCGCTCACGCACATGGGTCAGGGCTTGCGCCACGCCGTTGAGGAATGGCTCTGCACCGATGAAGCCATGGTCGGGGAGCAGGTCGGCGCGCTCGGCCATGTGCTCGCCGCCGCCGAAGCCGATCTCGAAATGCAGCGGGCGGTCGAAGCCGAACAGCGTCTGGGACGTGACCGGTCCTTCCGCCGGGGGGCTGATCTGCGGCAGCAGCTTGTCGACCAGCTCTTGCTGGCTGGCGCGCAAAGGCTTGCCCTGGCTGCGGCCATACAGCCGGTTGAGCGTGGTCGGGTCGCCTTCCTTGAATGCAGACATGGGCCGCGCGTTAGCGGTGTCGGCAGGGCCGGTCCAGATGTGCGCTACGCGAAGAACGCCCAGATCGCGAAGGACGTCGCGATGCCGACACCGATGTTCATCGGAACGCCGATTTTCAGGAAGTCCGCGAAACGGTAATTCGCCGCGCCATAGACCAGCGTGTTGGTCTGGTAACCGATTGGGGTCGCGAAGCTGGCGCTGGCGCCGAACATAACCGCCACGATCAAAGCGCGCGCGTCCACTCCGGCACTTTCCGCCAGACCGATCGCGATCGGCGTCATGATGACCGCAATCGCGTTGTTGGTCACCACTTCGGTCAGGATGCTGGTCAGCGCATAGACGATCAGGATGAGGACGAGGGGTGAGCTTGCTCCGAGATAGGGCTCGATCGCGGCCACGATCAGCTCGATCGAACCGGCATTCTCCAGCCCTTTGCCGAAAGCCAGCATGGCGAAGATCAGGACCAGCGTATTGCCGTCCAGACTGCCCCACGCGTCGCTCGGTTCGACGCAGCGGGTGAGGAGGACGACGGCCACGCCGCACACGGCAAGCGCTTCGATCGGGAAGCCGAACACTGCCGCGCCGACGACGACGGCGGCGATGGTGGCGATGGCAATCGGTGCCTTGTCGCGCCGGAACGAGCGGGCGCTGGTCGCGCCCACATGGGTCAGCTGCATATTGCCCTGCAGTGCCTGGGCCGCATCGCTGCCGGCGGCGATCAGGAGCCGGTCGCCGGCGCGCACCCTTGCTTCCGCCAGCGTCGGACCGGGAATATGGCGCGGACGCGAGAGGCCTAGCACGCGTACGCGCAGGCGCGACAGGAGCGGGATATCCGCAAGCCGTTTGCCGACGATGGGATGCGAGGAAGAGATAACGGCCTCGACGATGCGAAGGTCGGATGGCCGGTCGGTGCGGGACGTTGCGACGCCGCCTCCCACGCCCACCAATCCGGTGCGGAAGTCGGGTGCCTCGGCGAGGGAGTTGATTTCCTCCGGGCTGGCGCTGACGATCAGCTGGTCCTCGGCCTGCAGCACGTGTTCGTCGAGATTGTGGCGTCGCATTTCCGACCCGCGCCGAATGCCGACGATCTTGACCTGGGGCCGGCGGCCGATGTCGGTTTCTGCCAGCTGCCGTCCGACATAGCGGCTCTTGCCTTCCAGGATGAGGTGGGTGAGGTAGAGATCGCTCTCCCGTTCGTCGTCCTCGATCCGCTTCCCGCGATTGGGCAGCAGGAAAGGGCCGAGTATTATGAGAGTGGCAAGGCCGGAAACGAGCGCCACCGCACCGACTGCGGTGATCTCGAAAATGCCGAAGGGGCGCTGACCGGCTTCCTGCGCGACGCCGTCGACCAGCAGGTTGGTCGAGGTGCCGATCAGCGTCATCGTGCCGCCGAGAATGGTGATGTAGGACAGCGGGATCAGCAACCGGGTTGCGGCCACCTTCAGAACCTGTGCCAGCTTGCGCACGACGGGGATCATCACGATGACGACCGGGGTGTTGTTCATGAAGGCCGAGGCGAGCAGGGTGCCCGCGCCGATCTCCGCTACCGCCGTCTTCGGACTACGCGATGTGCGCCGGATGACCCAGCCGGATACCCACTCGAGGGTTCCGGTCCGCAGCAGCGCGCCCGAGAGAATAAACATCGCTGCAATCGTGATCGGCGCGGAATTGGCGAATGTGCCGAGCATGTCTTTCGCCGGCAGATAGCCCAGCGCAATCATCAGCGCGGCCGAGGCGATGGCGATGACGACCGGCGGCTGGCGCTCGAGCAGGAAGGCGATAAAGGTAGCGGCCAGTAGCAAGCAGCCGATCTGGGCCGAGTAATCCGAGAGAATCGCCATACGGCCCGATGCACCTTCGCATGTTGTCGGCGCCAAATCGCAGAGAACATCAGGGCTGCCAAGATAGATTGCGCAGCATGCAAGATACGAAAACGCCCGGCGGCCAGTGGCTGCCGGGCGTCCTCGCTATTCCCGTCCAAGAGTAATCTTCGTTTCCGATCGCTCGCGATCGGCAAGGCCGACTGGCCGTCGCGCCTGCTGGCGCGGTAGCCTAAGGGGCCGGATGGCCCCGCCGGCGCTTGAGGCTAATCAAATTAAGCCGCTTCCGCCTCTTCGTTCGGGTCGCGCAGAACATAGCCGCGGCCCCATACGGTCTCGATATAGTTCTCGCCGCCGCATGCGTGGCTGAGCTTCTTGCGCAGCTTGCAGATGAAGACGTCGATGATCTTGAGTTCGGGTTCGTCCATGCCGCCATAAAGGTGGTTGAGGAACATTTCCTTGGTCAGCGTGGTGCCCTTGCGGAGCGAAAGCAGCTCCAGCATGGCGTATTCCTTGCCGGTGAGGTGAACGCGGGCGCCATCGACTTCGACGGTCTTGGCGTCGAGGTTGACGGCCAGCTTGCCGGTACGGATGACCGACTGGCTGTGGCCCTTCGAACGGCGCACCACGGCGTGGATGCGGGCAACAAGCTCTTCGCGGTGGAAGGGCTTGGTCACGTAATCGTCGGCACCGAAGCCGAAGCTGCGGATCTTGCTGTCCATCTCGGCAATGCCGGACAGGATCAGGACCGGGGTCTGCACCTTGGCAACGCGCAGCTTCTTGAGCACATCGTAACCATGCATGTCGGGCAGGTTCAAATCGAGCAGGATGATATCGTAATCATACAGCTTGCCCAGATCGAGGCCTTCTTCGCCAAGATCGGTCGAATAGACATTGAAGCCTTCGGTCGTGAGCATGAGCTCGATCGCCTTGGCGGTGGTCGGTTCGTCTTCGATCAGCAGTACACGCATGGGAAATCCCCCGTTGGTCCCTAGTGTCCGGTAACCCCTCGCTAAGAGGTGTTGACCTGTATTAACCACACAAGGTCTGAAGGGAAAAGGTTAACAGCGGGTAAAGCGCGTTAACTTTTTTGGCTGTGGCATTAACGCGTCACAGATTCTTAAGCTTTTTTTGGCGCCGGCGCTGTGCCGATGATCCGATTCCTATGGCTTCGCGGTATTTGGCCACCGTGCGCCGGGCGAGGTCGAAGCCTTCCTCGTTGAGCGTGTCGGCGAGCTTCTGGTCGGACAGGACCTTCTTCGGGTCTTCGCCATCGCACAGCGCCTTGATGCGTGCCTTGATCGCTTCACTGCTGGCGCCTTCGCCATCGGCCGCAGCCACCCCGCTGGAGAAGAAATACTTCAGTTCGAAGGTCCCGCGCGGGCAGGCGAGGTACTTGTTGCTGGTCACGCGGCTGACCGTGCTTTCGTGCATCTCAATTTCTTCGGCAACTTCGCGCAAGGTCAGTGGCCGCATGGCGGTGACGCCTTGGCGAAAGAAGCCCTCCTGTCGTTTTACGATTTCGGCGGCGGTCTTCAGGATTGTCCGCTGACGCTGGTCGAGCGCGCGGATGAGCCAGTCGGCTTCGCCCAATTGCTCGTTGAGCCATGCGGTCGAAGCCTTGTCGCGCGCACCGGCCTTGAGCTCGAGATAATATTCGCGGTTCACGACAAGGCGCGGCAGACTCGCTTCGTTGAGCCTGATGTCCCAGCCTTCGCCTTTCGGATTGAGCAATACATCCGGCACGATCGCGGCCTCGCGCCCTCCGCCGTAGCGGCAGCCGGGCTTGGGATCGTAACTGCGCAGTTCGGCCAGCATATCGGCGAAGTCCTCGTCGTCGACGCCGCAGATGCGCTTGAGGCGTGCAACATCGCCAGCGGCGAGGCGATCGAGATTCTCGATCAGCGCCGCCATGCAAGGGTCGTAGCGATCGGCTTCCTTCGCCTGCAGTGTCAGGCATTCCGCCAGGCTGCGTGCGCCGACGCCGGTCGGGTCGAGCGACTGGACGAGCAGTAGCGCATCTTCGACGTCCTCTTCGCTTGCGCCGAGTTCCTGCGCGATCCTGCCCAGATCGGTGTGGAGGTATCCTGCCTCGTCGAGCTCGCCGATGATCCGCAGGGCGATCAGTGCTTCGGCCTGCGAATAGGACGCCGCGCCGACCTGGTCGGAAAGGTGCTCGGCCAGCGTCGGGCCGTCGGAAGAGCGGTTTTCGAGGTCCGGCAGCTCGTCGCCGGACAAGGCTCCTGCGCTGGCGGCGCGGCCCCAGTCCCCGCCGTCGCCGGGGGCCGCTTCGGGGTCGAGCGCGCGGTCGGAAACGTCGAGCGCCTCGGTGCCACCCATGTCCGGCGCGCTGTCGTGCTCGTCCGGACGCTGCGGAGCGTCCTCGCCCGCCTCGCGCCGCACTTCGCCCATTTCGAGCAGGGGATTGGATTCCAGCGCCTCGCCGACGAAGGTCTCGATCTCGAGATTCGACAGCGCCAGCAGCTTGATCGCCTGCTGCAATTGCGGCGTCATCACCAGCGACTGGGTTTGCCGGAGGTCGAGGCGAGGGGTCAGCGCCATCGGAAGTCCTCAGGTTAGCGCGCGGCCTTCGACAGGCTCAGGCTGAGCGGGCTTTTCGCGGCCTCCATGTGCCGCACCCGCTCATGCTGAGCCTGTCGAAGCACACGCGCTGGTCCTGCCGCACTCACAGCGTGAAGTTCTCGCCCAGATACAGCCGCTTCACGTTCTCATCGGCCACCAGTGCCTGCGGTGTGCCCGCGAACAGAACCTGACCACCGTAGATGATGCAGGCCCGGTCCACGATCTCCAGCGTCTCACGCACATTGTGGTCGGTGATCAGCACGCCGATGCCGCGCGTCTTCAGATCCTTCACCAGATCGCGGATATCGCTGATCGAGAGCGGGTCGATGCCGGCGAATGGCTCATCGAGCAGCATGATCGATGGCTTGGCGGCCAGCGCGCGGGCGATTTCGCAGCGGCGCCGCTCACCGCCGGACAGCGCCATGGCCGGGCTGGTGCGCAGCCGCGTCAGGCCGAATTCGTCGAGCAGGCGTTCGAGTTCGGCAGCGCGCGTATCTGCATCGGGCTCGACCATTTCGAGCACGCAGTTGATATTCTGCTCCACCGTCATGCCGCGAAAAATGCTGGTTTCCTGTGGCAGGTAGCCGAGGCCCAGGATCGCGCGGCGGTACATCGGCAGGTTGGTGACGTCCTGCCCATCCATCATGATGCGCCCGGCGTCAGGGCGCACGAGGCCCATGATCGAATAGAAGCAGGTCGTCTTGCCGGCCCCGTTCGGACCGAGCAGGCCGAGCACCTCGCCCTTCCCGACGCTCAGCGAAATGTCGGTCAGAACGGCGCGCTTATCGTAGCTCTTCGCAATGGAAACGACTTCGAGGCCGCCCTGCGGGATCGGCGGGGCAGCGTCGTGAACCGGGTCGGCGACGGCGGCGGGATCGATATCGGCCATGTTGCGCGCCATACGCAGACAGATCGCAGGTGAAAACCCTCGGGCGCGTGTTCTTCGACGAATTGGCAGGAATCCTGCATGGACGACTTCCATGCCGATCCGGGACGGATTTGCGCACGTTCATTGCGTGCGCTTGCCAGCCCGCAATAAGTTTGAAACAATGCGACTCGGGTAGAGACATTCGGGGAGAGTGCCGTGAACAAGGCGCTACACGACGAGCACGACGCACACACCGGCCGCCGCGCGTATCTGCGGGACTGGCGCAAATCGATGAGCGACAATGTCGCGCTCGCTTTGCTGGTCTATACCGGCCTCCAGATTTTCGTGACCGTCCATGCGATGAAGCAGGGCATGAGCTCGATCGCGCCGTATCTTCTTCTCGTTGCCCTTGTTGTCGGCATCATTCCATTCTGCCGCAAGTTCGAGCATCGCTGGACACGTCTTTCGGATGAGGACGCGCACGACCCAGCACTGTCCGGCGCCTTTCGCCGCGACCAGATCGCGCTGTGGGCGCTGGCAATCGTCACGCCGCTGGCGCTGACCGCCTTCTTCCGGCTCATTTTCGGCTGAGCGAGGCAATCGCTCCGTGCTGGCTGGCAGTTGCCACGCCATCCGCCCGTGCCTACCTGCAAACGGATGACTATTATCCGTAAGCCTTCGCAATGATCGATAGCGCCGCCGCGGTTGCGCGCTGCCAGGAACTCGTCGACCTCGCCCGGGCACGCGGTGCCGATGCTGCCGACGCCGCCTGTCGCGCCGGAGCATCGGAAAGCGTCTCGGTCCGACTGGGGGAACTGGAAGAGGTCGAGCGCTCCGAAAGCGAGGAGATAAGCCTGCGGGTTTTCGTTGGCAGGCGATCGTCCTCCATCCAGACCAGCGACTTCGCGCCCGAGGGCCTCGCCATCCTTGCCGAGCGTGCGGTGGAAATGGCGCGGCTGGCTCCGGAGGATCCCTATGGCGGGCTCGCCCCGGAAGACCGGCTGTTCACCGGCGAGGCGCCCGATCTCGAGCTGCTCGATCCGGACGATCCGTCGCCCGAAGAGTTGCGCGCTACGGCATTGGCAGCAGAAGATGCCGCCCGCGCGGTGAATGGCGTAACCAATTCCAACGGGGGCAGTGCCGGTGCCTCGCGCAGCGTATTCGGCCTCGCCACTTCGAACGGCTTTGCGCGCGGCTATGCCAGCGGATCGCACACGCTATCCGCAAGCGTCGTCGCGGGCGAGGGCGGCGGCATGGAAACCGATTACGCCTACCGCACGCAGCGCTTTCGCTCCGACCTGCCCGGGGCGGAGGAAATCGGCCGCGAGGCGGGCGAGCGGGCGGTGCGCAAGACAGGCTCGACCTCCATGCCCTCGCGCAAGATGCCGGTCGTGTTCGAACCGCGAGTCGGCAATGGCGTGCTCGGGCACCTACTCGCCGCGATGAGCGGACCTGCGATCGCCCGCAAATCCAGCTTCCTGATCGGGCGCGAGGACGAGCAATTGTTCGACAGCGCTATCCGCGTACGCGAGGAACCGTTCCGCACGCGTGGCCTGCGCTCGCGCCATTTCGACGGCGAAGGCGTGCCGTGCAGCGAGCGTCTCTTGGTCGAGGACGGGAAGATCGGTGGCTGGTTGACCAATGTCGCATCGGCCAACCAGCTCGATCTCGACCTGACGGGTCATGCCGGACGCGGCGGAGGCGGGGCGCCGGGCGTATCGGCCAGCAATATCGTGCTCGATCCCGGCACGGTCTCGGTCGAAGAGCTTATCGCCGACATCGAAGACGGTCTTTATGTCACCGGGCTGTTCGGCCAGGGGGTCAACCTCGTGACCGGCGATTACAGCCGGGGGGCGAGCGGCTTTCGCATACGGGGCGGGGAGATCGCCGGTCCTGTATCGGAGATCACGATTGCCGGTACACTGCCGGAGATGTTCCGCGCGCTGACCCCGGCGAACGACCTCGAATTGCAGCGTGGCATCGATGTGCCGACCTTCCGCATCGACGGCATGGCGGTGGCGGGAGAGTGATCGTGCGGCTCATCTTCCTCCTTGCGCTGCTGATTGCCGCTCCGCTGTCCGCGCAACTCGTAGAACCTGCGCCGAGCGAGGAGCCGCAGCCCACACCGACGCAAACGATCGCCGCGACGCAAGGCGCGGGCGACGACGAGCGAATTGCAAACCGCATCTCCGGCATCTTCGCCGCGCTGCCAGCCTTCGAGCAGGTGTCGGTCGAGGTGAACGAAGGTGTCGTTTCTCTGGCGGGCACCGTGCCGGCGGAGGACGATGTCGCCCGCGCGGAGGAAATTGCATCGCGCGTTGCAGGCGTGGTGACGGTCGAGAACGGGCTGGAGCGCGACGTTTCGCTGGCTGCGGGCACGGCGGGCTTGACCAGCCTTGCTGACCGGTGGAGCGATCTGGTCAGGATGCTGCCGCTGATTGCCGTCGCGCTGCTGGTGTGGGCGGCGATCGTGCTGCTCGGCTATCTGATCGCGGGCCTCGGATCGCTCTGGCACCGGATCGCGCCCAACGGCTTCCTTGCCGAACTGATCGCGAGCGCCATCCGCTTCATTGCCGTCGTCGGCGGTCTCGTGATCGCGCTGGACATGATCGGGGCGACGGCGCTGCTCGGCGCAGTGCTGGGCGGGGCGGGCGTCATCGGCCTCGCATTGGGCTTCGCCATGCGCGAGACGGTCGAGAACTACGTCGCCTCGCTGATGCTGAGCCTGCGCCAGCCCTTCCGCGCCAACGACCACGTGCTGATCGACGATCTCGAAGGCCGCGTCATCCGCCTGACCAGCCGGGCAACGGTTCTGATGACGCTCGACGGCAATCACCTGCGCATTCCGAACGGTCAGGTATTCAAGGCGGTCATCACCAACTACACCCGCAATCCGCAGCGCCGCTTCGAGTTCGACCTGGGCGTCGATGCGGACGATGATGCACGGGCTGCGCGCAAGCTTGGCCGCGATACGCTGGCGGGGCTGGACTTCGTGCTCGCCGATCCACCGCCCGAAGCGCGGATCATCGAAGTGGGCGATTCCAACGTGGTGATCCGCTTCCTCGGCTGGATCGACCAGGGCCAGACAGATTGGTGGAAGGCGCAAACCATCGCGATCCCGGCGGTAAAAACCGCGCTCGAGGATGCCGGATTCGGCCTGCCCGAGCCGATCTATCGCCTTCGCTTCGACCCGCGCTCCGCCAGCGTACCGTTCGAGAGCGGAACGGCATCGGCCGAGGCGAAGCCGCGCGACGGGCAGCCAACCAAACCCGTCCGCCAGATAACCGTGACCGAAGCAGACGAGGACGTCCGCCCGACAGACGAGATCGCGCAGATGGTCGACGCCGAGCGGCGCGAGGGCGGCAGCGAGCAGGAAAAGGACTTGCTCGATCAAAGCCGCCCGGTCGAGTAACGCCTATTTTTCGTTTTCGTAACGCTCGATGCTTTCGAGCACGATCCGACGCGCTTCGGCGGCGTCGCCCCAGGCACCGATGCGGACCCACTTCTCTTTTTCGAGATCCTTGTAGTGGGTGAAGAAGTGCTCGATCTGCTGGAAGATGATGCTCGGCAGGTCCTTGGTCTCGCCGACATCGGAATAATAAGGGAAGGTCGTGTCGACCGGCACGCAGATCAGCTTCTCGTCGCCGCCATGCTCGTCTTCCAGGTTCAGCACGCCGATCGGCCGGGCGCGCACGACGCAGCCGGCAATGAAGGGCGAGCGGGCGATCACCAGCGCATCGAGCGGGTCGCCATCGGGGCTGAGTGTGTGGGGCACGAAGCCGTAGTTCGCCGGATAGCGCATCGGGGTGTGCAGGATCCGGTCGACGAACAGCGCGCCGCTGTCCTTGTCGAACTCGTACTTCACCGGTTCGCCCCCGGTCGGCACTTCGATGATGACGTTGAGGCTTTCGGGCGGATTGTCGCCCACGGGGATCATGTCGATGCGCATTGATGCTCTCGTTATTTACAGGTTGCCGCACCGGCCCTCTCCCCAGAAAGACTTCGCGGGGGCCTCTAGCCTCGTGTGTATATTGCGGCAACAGTCTGTTTACTGCGTGCGTGAAGAGCATCCGCACTTCCCTTTGACTGTTCCAACCCGCTCCCCCTCCCGACTACCCGTTGAGCATACTTCCGTGGGGTCGAGAGGGGGGCGGAATGGAACAGTGCGAGCCAGCAACTTGCTGCTGGCGGCCAACGCACCTAAAGGCGCGCCATGTCGAAAACACCCCAAGCCATCCGCGGTACGCAGGACATCTTCGGCCCCGATGCCGAAGCCTTCGCCTTCGTCGTCGAGACCTTCGAGCGCGTGCGCAAGCTCTACCGCTTTCGCCGGGTGGAGATGCCGGTGTTCGAGAAGACCGAGGTGTTCAGCCGCGCGATCGGCGAGACGACCGATGTGGTCTCCAAGGAAATGTACAGCTTCGAGGATCGCGGCGGCGACAGCCTGACGCTGCGCCCCGAGTTCACTGCCGGGATCGCGCGCGCCTACCTCTCGAACGGCTGGCAGCAGCACGCGCCGCTCAAGATCGCGACGCACGGCCCGCTGTTCCGCTACGAGCGGCCGCAGAAAGGCCGCTATCGCCAGTTCCACCAGATCGACGCGGAGATCATCGGCGCGGCCGAGCCGCAAGCGGATGTCGAACTGCTTGCGATGGCCGATCAGCTGCTGAAGGAGCTCGGCATCGAGGGCGTGACGCTACACCTCAACACGCTGGGCGACGGCGACAGCCGCGAAGCCTGGCGCGCGGCGCTGGTCGAGCACTTCCGCGCGGTGAAAGACGAGCTTTCGGCGGATTCGCAGGAGCGGCTCGAGAAGAACCCGCTCCGCATCCTCGACAGCAAAGATCGCCGCGACCAGCGGTTCGTGGCGGATGCGCCTAAGATCGACCAGTTCCTGTCCGACGATGCACGCGCGTTCTTCGATGCGGTGACGAGCGGCCTCGATGCTGCGGGCGTGAAGTGGACGCGCGCGACAAGCCTCGTACGCGGCCTCGACTATTACCGGCACACGGCGTTCGAATTCATTCCCGACGAGGTCAGCGAGGCTGCGGGAAAACTGGGCTCGCAGAGCACCATCCTGGGCGGCGGCCGCTACGACGGGCTGATGGAAAGCCTCGGCGGATCGCCAACGCCCGCTGTCGGCTGGGCTGCCGGCATCGAGCGGCTGGCGATGTTGGTAGGAGAGAAGGGCGAACCGGAGTGCGACTTGATCGTGGTTGTAGAGGACGACGAGAGAATCTCGGAAGCGATCGGCGTCCTCAAGGATATCCGCGCTGCAGGCTTCACTGGTGAAATGGTGTCCGGTGGCTCACGCAAGAAACGCTATGATAAAGCGGTAAAACGTTCTCCCAAAGTCATTCTTTCCCTCCAGCCGGAAGGTGGACACAGCGTCTCGCATGACAATTCTGACGAGTCCGTTCTTAAGGCAATAAGGCAGTACTGACCCTCACTTCCTATCGTCACACCGAACTCGATCCGGGGTCCAGCGGCTTCGGCGGGGCGTTAGCAGAAAGGCGGGATCCCGTCTTGGGGACCGGGAGGACGAGTATTCGAAAGCCTTTCCTACTGGCCGGGTCATTCGCTAGGGGAAGCCCGGTAGCTGCCGGGAAAGGCATGGGCGGGGGGTCCCCCGCAGTATGTCAACCCGCTTCTGGACTATGAAAAGCTCTTTGGAATAGTCACTTAATTCAATCTCACGCAGGCGACACACTGTCGCCTTTGTCGCCCATCTGTCGCCCGAAATGACCCATGACCATCCCAGCAGAACGTCTCGACCAGATCGCCCATCGCTTCGCCGAGCTCGAGGCGCGCATGGCGTCGGGCCAGCTCGAGGGGGAGGCGTTCGTCCAGGCATCGCGCGATTATGCCGAGCTGGAGCCGGTGGCGAAGGTCGCCGCCGAGGTAAAGGCCGCGCGCGAGGAGATTGCGAGCCTCGAGGAGATGCTTGCCGATCCGGAAATGAAAGCGATGGCTGAGGAGGAGCTGGGCTCCCTCCGCAAGCGCCTGCCCGAGGCGGAGCGCGAACTGGCCGTGGCCATGCTGCCGCGCGATTCGGCCGACAACAAGCCTGCGATGCTCGAAATCCGCGCGGGCACTGGCGGAGACGAGGCGGCGCTGTTCGCAGGCGATCTCTATCGCATGTACGAACGCTTTGCTGCCGAGCAGGGCTGGAGGGTGGAGCCGGTCAGCATGAGCGCCAGCGAGGTGGGCGGCTTCAAGGAAATTGTGGCGAACGTCACTGGCAGCGGGGTCTTCGCCAAGCTCAAGTTCGAAAGCGGCGTCCATCGCGTCCAGCGCGTGCCCGAAACCGAGAGCGGCGGGCGGATCCACACCTCGGCAGCGACCGTAGCGGTGCTGCCGGAGCCGGACGAGGTCGATGTGCAGATCGATCCGGGCGATCTCAAGATCGACACCTATCGCGCCAGCGGAGCGGGCGGCCAGCACGTCAACACCACTGATTCCGCGATCCGCATCACGCATGAGCCGACCGGCCTGGTGGTCACCTGCCAGGACGGGCGCAGCCAGCACAAGAACAAGGAAAAGGCGATGCAGGTCTTGCGCGCGCGGCTTTACGAGCAGCAGCGCGAGGCGACGCAGGGTGCCGAGGCCGAGGCGCGCAAGGCGATGGTCGGCAGCGGCGACCGCTCCGAACGCATCCGCACCTACAACTTCCCTCAGGGGCGCGTGACCGACCACCGCATCGGCCTGACGCTGCAGAAGCTGCCGCAGATCATCGCCGGGCCTGGCTTGGGCGAACTGGTCGACGCGCTGATTGCCGAGGACGAGGCCAAGCGCCTCGCGGCGATGGCGGAGTGAGCGTGTTTCCGGCGGCTGCGCGTGGTCTTCGACAGGCTCAGGCTGAGCGGGTGGAGGGAAAATTGCGAACCATTTCCGCTCGTCCTGAGCTTGTCGAAGGACAGGCACCGGGTATGCGGAGTTGAACGTCCACCAGGCAATCCGCGAAGCCGCACAGCGCCTCTCCGCCACTAGCGACACCGCACGGCTGGATGCCGAACTGCTGATGGCGCATGCGCTCGGTACATCGCGCTCGGACTTGCTGATGAAGTATATGCGGGACGAGGCGCCTGCCAGCTTCGGTGGTTATGTCGAGCGGCGCTCGGCAAATGAACCCGTTGCTCATATTCTCGGGCGGCAGGAGTTCTTCGGGCTCGACTTCGTCGTCACGAAAGACACGCTCATCCCGCGCGGTGACAGCGAGACCATCGTGCAGGCCGCTCTCGATCATGCGAGACTCAATGCGCGGGTGCTGGACATGGGCACCGGGAGCGGCGCGTTGCTGCTGGCGTTTCTCTCCGCGCGCCCGGTCGCGACGGGTATCGGGATCGATATTTCAAGTGCGGCGCTGGCCGTGGCGCAGGGCAACAGCGAAACGCTCGGGCTTCAAGATCGAGCGGAATTCCGCGTCACAAGCTGGCTGGACGATGGCTGGGCCGACGATCTCGGCAAGTTCGATCTGATCCTGTGCAACCCGCCTTATGTCGAGGACGATGCCCAGCTCGATCCCGATGTGCGCGATTTCGAGCCAGCCTCCGCCTTGTTCGCCGGTCCCGAGGGGCTTGACGACTATCGCGCGATCGTCCCGGACCTTGGCAAGCTCTTTTTGCCGGACGGCATCGCCGTGCTCGAAATCGGCTGGAAGCAGGCGAACGCGGTGTCGGCTATCGCCCGCGAATCGGGGTTCGGAACCGAGCTGCGCAGGGACCTAGCGGGCCGCCCCCGTGCACTGATTCTCAGATAGGGGTTGGCAAAGCCGATTCGACACTTTACCTCTGGCCACAGGCCAGTGGTGCGCGGCATGTCCGACCCGGTGGCCTAAGCCCCGACATATGCAGTTCCGGTGCGCGGCCTTTCAAGCCTCGCATACCATGCAGGAAAACGGGGCACGCGCCATGCGACAAGCGCGGGCGCGCAAGGGGCAAGGCGGCCATAGGCGGACCGAGGGTCCGCGCCGCGCCATGAATGAGGATTACCTACCCTT
Source organism: Qipengyuania sp. 902 (assembly GCF_051195295.1). Lineage (NCBI taxonomy): Bacteria > Pseudomonadati > Pseudomonadota > Alphaproteobacteria > Sphingomonadales > Erythrobacteraceae > Qipengyuania > Qipengyuania sp. 902. The sequence goes on from NZ_JBNJLJ010000001.1 coordinate 905,978, forward strand.
GAACAACAATCGCAATAACCGTCGTCGCGGTCGCAACAACCGTAACCAGGGCGGCGGCAACTCGGCCAACCGGATCGACAGTCGCGCGCGGGGCAATGCGCCCCAGCTGCTCGACAAGTACAAGAAGCTTGCCCAGGACGCCCAGCACAACGGCGACCGGGTGCAGGCGGAATATTATCTCCAGTTCGCCGACCACTATTTCCGCGTGATCGCCGACAACAAGGCACGGCAGGACGAGCAGAAGGCCAAGCGCCAGGACGATCGCGGCCAGAACCAGTCGGACGACGACGATGGCGACGACAATGACGATCGCCGCGACAACAATCGCCGCCAGCGCTCGCGTCGTGACGATCACGACGAGGGCGGCCGGAAGGATCGCGGGGACAAGCCCCCCAAGCGCTCGCGCAAGAAGGACGCCGAGGACGACTCCAATTCCTACGAGCCCGACGAGAACCCCTTCGTGCGCCGCGACGACGAGGACGATCAGCCCAAGAAGCGCCGGGCTCCGCGCAAGGCCAAGAAGAATGAAGAAGGCCAGGCCGGTAGCGAAGGCGAGATCGACGCGACCGTGCTGCCGCCCTCGATCAGCGCCGCCGACGAGGGCGAGGCCAAGCCTGCCCCGCGCCGTCGCCGCAAGAAAGATGCCGACGAAGAGGCCAACGCCGCCTGATCGCGCTTGATCGGCGGGATCGATCGAATAGGGCGAGACCGATGGATATGCTTCTCGGTTTCGCCCGCCGTCATCCCAATGTAACGCTGCTGCTGCTCGGCGCGCTGGCCGCGCTCGGCTACCCGCCGCTCGGCCTGTGGCCCGTCGCTATTGTCGCTATGGGGGCCTTCGCGCTGATTGTTGCCGACAGCGCGACTATCGGCATCGCCGCAAAGCGCGGCTGGCTGTTCGGCGTCGCGCATTTCACCGTCACCAACAACTGGATCGCGACGGCCTTCACCTATCAGGCCGAAATGCCGCCCACGCTCGGCTGGCTCGCGGTGCCGCTTCTGTCGCTCTACCTCGCGGTTTATCCCGCGATCGCAGCCGGTCTCGCGAAGGCGTTGGTTCGCAATGGTTCGGGTCCAGCCTTCGCGCTGGCACTGGGTGCCAGCTGGATCCTCGGCGAATGGCTGCGCAGCTGGGTCTTCACCGGCTATTCCTGGGGGCCGTTCTCGCTTGCACTGATGGGGCCGTGGGACCGCCCGGGATTTGGCGCGCTGTTGCCCTTTGCGGGAACTTACGCCCTCTCGGGCATGGCGGTCTGTGCTGCCGCGCTGCTGGCGATGCTGGTGGTTGCGAAGCGCTGGGTCCCGCTCGCTGCGGCAACTGCGGTGTTGGTCACAGGAATGTATCTACCTGCCGGTGAGGAGCGCGAGGGCTATCTTCCCCTGACGCTCGTCCAGCCGAATTTGCGGCAGGAAGAGATCGACGACGCATCGAAATACGAAAGCCAGTTCCAGACCATCGCCGGTCTCAGCACGCCGCAGCGACCGGTCAGCCAAAGGCTTGTTCTGTGGCCCGAAAGTGGCGTCCCTGACTACCTGCGCGACGGCTATCCGCAGCGCTATTACGACCGGATGACGGCTGGCGCGAACCCGGCTTTCGCCCGTGCCCGCATTGGCAGCACCATCGGCGAAGGTTCGCTTTTGCTGACCGGCGCGCAAGATCTCGAACTCGAGGAGGTGGGCGGCCTGCGGCGGGCCACCGGCGCCTACAATGTCGTTCTGGCAATCGACGGACAGGGAGAGATCATCGACAGCGCAGCGAAGTCGCACCTCGTGCCCTATGGCGAATACCTCCCCATGCGGGCCCTGCTGGAGCCACTCGGCGCGACCCGACTGGTGGCAGGGACGATCGATTTCCTGCCGGGGCCCGGGCCGCAGAGCCTCGACCTCGGAAGCTACGGCAAGGCTGGCATCCAGATCTGCTACGAGATCGTCTTCTCCGGCGAAGTGACCGATCGCGACAACCGGCCCGACTATATCTTCAACCCGTCGAACGACGGCTGGTTCGGCGCCTGGGGCCCACCCCAGCATCTCGGCCAGGCGCGGATGCGTGCGGCGGAGGAAGGGCTGCCCGTGCTCCGCTCCACCACCACCGGGATCAGCGCGGTGATCGACGCGCGCGGGGTGGTGCGCGAGCATATCGGGCGCAATATCGCCGCGCGGGTCGATACGCTGGTGCCGCCCGCGCACGAGCCTACCTGGTTTGCGCAGCTCGGCCATTGGCTGACTCTTGCATGGGGGCTGCTGCTGTGTGCCGGATCGCTGGTTGTAATGCGGCACCGGCGCGGCTAGGTCGACACGAGCACATAAAGACATCTTTATATCGGGACGATCGGCTGCATGCGTAAAAGTTATCTCTTTACTTCGGAAAGCGTTTCGGAAGGCCATCCCGACAAGGTTTCCGACCAGATTTCTGACGCCATCGTCGATCTCATGCTCGGCAAGGATCCCGAAGCTCGCGTGGCCTGCGAAACGATGACGACGACCCAGCGCGTGATCCTGTCCGGCGAAATTCGCTGCGCTCCGATGTATGACAACAACAATCCCGACTGGGCCGACAATGGCGGCTGGGCTCCCGGCGCGAAGGACGAAATCGAGCAGGCGGTGCGCCAGACTGTCCGCGAGATCGGCTACGAGCAGGACGGGTTTCACTGGAAGACGCTGACGTTCGAAAACCACCTTCACGGTCAGTCTTCGGAAATTGCCCAAGGCGTCGATTCCAGCGGCAACAAGGACGAGGGTGCGGGCGACCAGGGTATCATGTTCGGCTTCGCCTGCGACGAGACGCCCGATCTCATGCCGGCGACGCTCGATTACAGCCACAAGATTCTCGAACGCCTCGCAGCCGACCGCAAGAGCGGCGCGGCACCCTTCCTTGAGCCCGATGCCAAGAGCCAGCTCTCGCTGCGCTATGAAGACGGAAAGCCCGTCGCCTGCACCGCGATCGTCGTCTCGACGCAGCACGGCAAGGGCTATCACGAGGGCGAGAAAGAGGCCGAGCTCAAGGCCTATGTCCAGAAGGTCGTCACCGAAATCCTGCCCGATGGCTGGATTTCCGGCGACACGGAATGGCACATCAATCCCACCGGCGCCTTCGAGATCGGCGGCCCCGATGGCGACGCCGGCCTGACAGGCCGCAAGATCATCGTCGATACCTATGGCGGCGCAGCCCCGCATGGCGGCGGTGCGTTCAGCGGCAAGGACCCGACCAAGGTCGACCGCTCGGCCGCCTATATCACGCGCTATCTGGCCAAGAACATCGTCGCCGCCGGCCTTGCCACGCGCTGCACAATCCAGCTCAGCTATGCGATCGGCGTGTCGAAGCCGCTATCGCTCTATGTCGATACCCACGGCACTGCTGCCGATGGCGTGTCCGACGAAGCTCTCGAGAACGCGATCCGGGGAATCGAAAAGCTCGGCGGCCTGACCCCGCGCGGCATTCGCACGCATTTGGGTCTAAACAAGCCGATCTATCGCGAAAGCGCAGCCTACGGCCACTTCGGGCGGCAGGCCGACGGCGATCGCTTCCCGTGGGAGCGCACCGACCTCGTCGAAGATCTGAAGGCAGCGCTAGGCTGAACTAGCCGTGCTGTCCCTTGCGTGGGCTCGGCGCGTCTAGGGCCAGTTCGGCCTCGGAGAAGGTGAAGGGGCTGCGCACGCCCGGGATCCCGCCGAGCTCGATCTGCATCTGCCGCGCCTGCACCTGGGGGTCGGCAAAGACCGCATCGATGGCGTTGATCGGCCCTGCCGGGATGCCGTCTTCCGCGCAATCGCTCAGCAATTCGGCGCTTTCCCACTTGGCCGTTTCCGCAGCGATGATTTCGTCGAGTTCCGTGCGATTGGCGAGCCGGGCCTCGTTGGTTGCGAAGCGCAAGTCACCCAGCAGGTCGTCCCGCCCGAGCAGGGTGAGCAGCTTGCGGAACAGTCCGTCGTTCGCGGGCGCGAGCACGACCTCGCCATCGGCGGTCGGGAAAACCCCGTAAGCGCTCACCTGCGCATGTTCATTGCCCATGCGCGGCGGGTTTTCCCCGGTGCTAAAGAAATGCGTCGCCTGGCTGGCAAGCAGGCCGACCGAACAATCGAGCAGGGCCATGTCGACATGCTGCCCGCGCCCCGTCCGCTCCCGCATCGCCAGGGCCGCCTGGATGCCGATCACCGAATAGAGGCCACAAGTCAGGTCCGAGATCGAGATTCCCATCTTCATCGGTTGGCCGTTGGGCTCTCCGGTCAGCGACATGAAGCCGCCCATCGCCTGAATGACGAAATCGTAGCCCGCCTCTTGCGCGCGCGGGCCAGTCTGGCCGAACCCGGTAATGGAGCAGTAGACCAGCCGCGGATTGGCCTTCGCCAGCTTATCGTAATCGAGCCCGAATTTGGCCAGCGCGCCGGTCTTGAAATTTTCCAGCACCACGTCGGCGCTGCCAGCCAATTCCCTGACCCGATCGAGATCGCCCTCGTCCCGGAAATCCGCGACGATGCTGCGCTTGCCGCGATTGGTCGCGTGATAATAGGCCGCTTCGCGATCGCCATTGTCACGCTCGATCCACGGCGGCCCCCATTTGCGGGTGCCATCGCCATCGGGGCTTTCTACCTTGATGACGTCCGCGCCGAGATCGGCGAGTATTTGTCCCGCCCACGGCCCTGCCAGCACGCGGGCGAGTTCGAGGACTTTCAGCCCGGCGAGCGGAGCTTTCGGATTACGCGGGGTATCGAGCCACATGGGCGTGCCGTGCGGGGCTGCGCGCGCCCGGTCAAGTCACTCCATGCCGACGCTGGCGACGAGCGAGCCGACGGCGTCGAGGAATTCCTCGCGGAAATCCTGCACCACCTGCCTGCTCGACCGCACCTGCTCGACAAGGCCGACGCCCTGGCCGACGAAATAGCTGACGAGCTCTCGGGCTTCCGCGTTGCCGGTTGCCGCCTCGCGCTCGATGCGGGCGAAGGCTGGTTCGGAGACCATCCCCATGAGCGGCATGGGCAGCGTGCCGGGGCCGTCGCTCGCGTCCCAGGCATCGTGCCACGCGGTCTTGAGCTGGCGCGCGGGCTTGCCGGTGCGGCTGCGCGAGCGGACTGTGTCGCGGCTGCGCGCGGCTACCATTTTGTCTCGGAAGGCTTCGCTGGTTTCCGCTTCCGGCGTCGCCAGCCAGACCGAGCCGGTCCACGCGCCCTGCGCGCCCGCCGCCATCATCCCGGCCATCTGCCCGCCGGTCATGATGCCGCCAGCCGCCAGCACCGGGATGTTATGGCCGGCCCGTGACAGCGCACGGACGACCTCGGGTATAAGCACCAGAGTCGAGACTTCGCCGCAATGACCACCGGCCTCGCCGCCTTGGGCTACGATAATATCGACGCCTGCCTCGGCCTGCCGGATCGCATGTTCTTTCGCGCCCACCAATGCCGCGACCGGCACGCCGCGCGCCTTGCCCTCCTCTATCATCGCGGGTGGGGCGATGCCGAGAGCGTTGGCGATCAGCTTGATCGGGTGGCGGAATGCCACCTCCATCAGCGCCAGGCCGTTCTCGGGCGTGATCCCCATCCGCTCCTTCAGGATCGGCATTTCGGCTTCCGGCGCGATGCCGTATTGGCCGAGCATCTGGTTGACGAAGCCCTGGTAGGACGGATCGATCGCCGCCGCGCGGCTCTTGTTGTCGGCCAGTTCGCGCACGCTGGCATCGACGACCTCCGGCACCAGCACATCGACGCCGTAAGGAGCGCCATCGACATGCGCGTCGATCCAGGCGAGTTCTTCCTCCAGCTGGTCGGGGCTGAACCGCGTCGCGCCGAACACGCCGAACCCGCCCGCCTTGCTGACCGCCGCCACGACATCCCGGCAATGGCTGAAAGCGAATAGCGGAAACTCCGCCCCGGTCATTTCGCACACGCGGTTCATCGGCATATCTCTCTCCTTATTTCTCGGGAGGGAGAGTGCGAGATCGGACCGGGGCTGGCAAGTCCCGTTGCGTTACGAAACGTATTCCGCCGTCGTCTTCGCCGCCACTTCGTCTGCCGTCACGCCCGGAGCGAGCTCGATCAGCTTGAAGGGGCTATCGTGATCGGGCCGCTGGAACACGGCGAGATTGGTCACGATCATGTCGACCACGTTGGTGCCGGTCAGCGGCAGGGTGCATTCGGGAATGAACTTCGGGCTGCCGTCCTTTGCAGTGTGGTCCATCACCACGATGATCTTCTTCACCCCGGCGACGAGGTCCATCGCGCCGCCCATGCCCTTGATCATCTTGCCGGGGATCATCCAGTTGGCGATGTCGCCGTTCTGGGCCACTTCCATCGCGCCGAGCACGGTGAGGTCGATATGCCCGCCGCGGATCATGGCGAAGCTTGCCGCACTGTCGAAATAGGCGCTGTGGTCGAGCTCGCTGATGGTCTGCTTGCCGGCGTTGATGAGGTCGGCGTCCTCTTCTCCCTCGTAAGGGAACGGGCCGATGCCGAGCATGCCGTTCTCGCTCTGCAGCGTGACATGCATGCCGTCGGGAATGTGGTTGGCGACCAGCGTCGGGATGCCGATGCCGAGATTGACGTAATAGCCGTCTTCCAGCTCCTGCGCGGCGCGGGCGGCCATCTGGTTGCGGTCCCAGCCGGTCTTTTCTGCGGTCTCGCTCATGCTTATTCGCTTTCGTTCATGATATTCGGTGCGGTGCTCGCGTCGGAAGGCATCCAACGCGTTTCCGGCGGGAAGACCTCGTCCAGCGAGCCTTTCTGCCATGCGCCGTACACGGGGTTGGGCATGAGGAACCAGCCATTGCCCCAGAGCTGTGCGTATTCTCCGCGCGCGACCATGGCGCGGCGGGCCTGAATCGCATCCTCGTCGGCATTGAAGACGTCGGCGAAGTCGCCGAGATTGTCGCCTGCCAGCGCGATGACGCAGAACCGCTCCGCGATGGTCGCGCGGCGGCCGTCCTTGCGCCCGCCCATGGCGTCGTCGCCGCGCAGGAAGAGGTTGTCGAGATGGACGGCAGGTCCGGCACCGACGGCCTCGATCGCGGCTGCGGTCCCGGTAGCATTCTCGCTATTGCGATTGGTGTTGAAGATTACCGTTATTCCGGCGTCGCGCAGGCGGCGCAGGCCGGTGACGGCGCCCGGCACCGGCGCGGCGATCCCGGCACCGCCATCGGCCCATTGTGCCCATTCCTCGGGCACGAAAGGCTTACCGGAATAGGCCGCCCAATACTCGTAGCCGTTGTTGAGCAGCACCGTCTCGTCGACATCGAAAACGGCGGCGAAGGGCTTCATGGTTCCGTCGGCAGCGACGCAGGACGGGGTGCCGATGCCGCCTTGCGCATCGGGCAGACCCATCGGAACCGATTGCGGGACCTTGCGCTGGCGGCTGACGGCGATCGCATAGTCGGCCAGCTGCCGCCATGTCTGGATCGACGCACCGGCCGCTTCGCCCGAGGCATAGAGCCAGCGCATGCCGTCGGGCGCTGCGCGTTCTCCTGCCGGGAGAGAGGGCGGGACATCCGCCGCGACTTGCGGCGTGACCGGGTCCGCGACCGTCGTGGCGCAGGCCGATAGCGCCAGTGCCGCGGCCGTGACGAGCAGGCTCCGCATCACGCCGTCTCCCGCTCGCGCGTGGTGACGAATTCGATCTTCTTGTCGTAGGGCGCGCCCACGATCATGCGCTGGACATAGACGCCGGGCAAATGGATGCAGTCCGGGTCGAGGCTGCCGGTCGGCACGATTTCTTCGACTTCGACGACGCAGGCCTTGCCGCAGGTCGCGGCGGGCAGGTTGAAGTTGCGCGCGGTCTTGCGGAAGACGAGATTGCCGGTCTCGTCCGCCTTCCACGCCTTGACGATGGCAAGATCGGCGAAGATGCCCCGCTCGAGGATATACTCCTCCATTTGCCCGTCCCGGTTGGCGAATTCCTTCACCTCCTTCCCCTCGGCCACCTGCGTGCCGACGCCGGTCTTGGTGTAGAAACCGGGGATGCCTGCACCGCCGGCGCGCATGCGCTCGGCCAACGTGCCTTGGGGGCAGAATTCGACTTCCAGCTCGCCGGAGAGGAATTGCCGTTCGAACTCCTTGTTCTCGCCGACATAGCTGGAGATCATCTTCTTTACCTGCTGCGTGCGCAGGAGCATTCCGATGCCTTCATTGTCGATGCCGGCATTGTTGCTGGCGAAGGTCAGGTTCTTCACACCCGAATCGCGGATCGCTTCCAACAGGCGTTCGGGGATGCCGCAGAGGCCGAAACCTCCGCTGGCGATCAGCATGTCGTCCTTCAGAAGCCCATCGAGGGCGGCGGCGGCGTCGGGATAGAGCTTGTTCATGCGCCGAGCGCTTAACCGCTTCGCGAAGCCCTGTCACCTGCATGCCGTAGGGTCGTCGATTGCGAGTAAGCTGACATTGGAGATTCGATCGAGTCACCAGTTGCAATCCGCGCAACATAGCTTGTTCTTTTCGCATTTGCACAAATCGATGCTGCAGTGCACATAGAGCGTGCCTTTTAGGCATCCTCTCCCAAGACTTTCATAGCCCGGCTGGTTTTCCAGTCGGGCTTTTTTCTGGCTGCTGCGGACCTCTCGCAGGGGCTCGTTCATTGCATCGAAGAGGTCCAGTTCCCAGCTAGGGCCGGATACGACAATGGACGAAGGGAAATTGCCCACATGGCAGATGCGGACGCCGCAGTAGCGGACAGGACGGTCAGGTTGCAGGTTGCAGCCGCGCGGAACGAGGAAAGCGGACAGGGCATCGCCCGCATGCCGCGAACCACCTTTCAGGCGCTGGGCATTACCGAAGGCGATGTCGTCGAGATCACCGGCAAGCGCACGACCGCCGCCGTCGCCATGGCGGCCTACGACGAGGACCAGAGCCTCGAGGTCATCCGTCTCGATGGCCTCCAGCGGGGTAATGCCGAGGTCGGCTCGGGCGAGCATGTGAAGGTCGCCGTGGCGGAATCGCGCCCTGCGACGCGCGTAGTATTTGCGCCCGCCCAGCGCGAGATGCGGCTGCAAGGCCCGGCCCAGGCGCTGAAGCGCAATTTTTTCCGCAAGCCGCTCGTCGCGGGCGATCTCGTCGCCACGACCGGGCAGCAGCCGGTGCAGAACATGCCGCAGGAAGTGCGCCGCATGTTCAACGCGCCTGCCTACGCGCTCACCCAGATCCGCCTCAGCGTCGTGTCGACCACGCCCAAGGGTATCGTCCATATCGACGAGAATACCGAGGTCGAGCTGCGCGCCGAATTCGAGCAGCCGCGCGATGCCCGCGCGATCATCAATTACGACGACGTCGGCGGCATGGGCGATACGATCCAGCAACTTCGCGAGATGGTCGAGCTGCCGCTGCGCTATCCCGAGCTGTTCACGCGCCTCGGCGTCGATCCGCCCAAGGGCGTGCTGCTGCACGGCCCGCCGGGGACCGGCAAGACGCGGCTGGCGCAGGCGGTCGCCAACGAGAGCGACGCCAACTTCTTCACCATCAACGGCCCCGAAATCATGGGTTCGGGCTATGGCGAAAGCGAGAAGGCGCTGCGCGAAGTGTTCGAACAGGCGAGCAAGTCCGCCCCCGCCATCGTCTTTATCGACGAGATCGATTCGATCGCTCCCAAGCGCGACCGCGTGCCGGGTGAGGCGGAAAAGCGCCTCGTAGCCCAGCTGCTCACGCTGATGGATGGGCTGGAGGCGCGATCCAATCTCGTGGTCATCGCGGCGACCAACCGCCCGGATGCCATCGACGAGGCGCTCCGCCGTCCCGGCCGCTTCGACCGCGAGATCATCATCGGCGTACCCGACGAAAAAGGTCGCCGCGAAATTCTCGGCATCCACACGCGCGGCATGCCGCTCGGCGACAAGGTGGATCTCAACGAGCTGGCCAAGGGCACTTACGGCTTCGTCGGCGCGGATATCGCCGCGCTGGCGCGTGAGGCTGCGATCGACGCGGTGCGGCGGATCATGCCCAAGATCGACCTCGACGAGCGGACCATTCCGCCCGAAGTGCTCGACGAGCTTTACGTCGGCCGCGAAGATTTCCTCTCCGCGCTGAAGCGCATCCAGCCCTCGGCCATGCGCGAGGTGATGGTGCAGGTTCCCAATGTCGGCTGGTCCGACATCGGCGGCGTCGGCGAATCGATCGAGAAGCTGAAGGAAGGTATCGAGCTTCCGATGAAGAACCCGGACGCCTTCCACCGGCTCGGCATTCGTCCGGCCAAGGGCTTCCTGCTCTATGGCCCTCCCGGCACCGGCAAGACCCTGCTGGCCAAGGCCGTCGCCAAGGAAGCGGAAGCGAACTTCATTTCGATGAAAAGCTCCGACCTGCTCAGCAAATGGTATGGCGAAAGCGAGCAGCAGATCGCCCGCATGTTCAAGCGCGCGCGGGCCGTTGCGCCCTGCGTCGTTTTCATCGACGAGATCGACAGCCTCGTGCCCGCCCGCGGGTCGGGGCAGGGCGAACCGCAGGTCACCGGCCGTGTCGTCAACACCATCCTTGCCGAAATGGACGGGCTGGAAGAGCTGCAATCGGTCGTCGTCATCGGTGCCACCAATCGGCCGACGCTGGTCGATCCGGCGTTGCTACGCCCGGGCCGCTTCGACGAGCTCGTCTATGTCGGTACGCCCGACAAGGCAGGGCGCGAGCAGATCCTCGGCATCCATACCAAGGACATGCCGCTCGCCGACGATGTCAGCCTTGCCGATGTCGCTGGCGAGACGGCGCGCTTTACCGGGGCGGACCTCGAAGATGTCGTCCGTCGCGCTGGCCTCAACGCGCTCCAGCGGGCGGGCGGGGACGTGCAGAACGTCACCGCAGCCGACTTCACCGAGGCGCTGAAGGACAGCCGTGCGACCGTCACCAGCAAGATGGAGGCGGAGTACAAGAAGATGCGCGGTGAACTGAAGAAACGCGCCGCCGACATCCAGCCCATCGGCTTCATCCACGAAGGGATGGTCGAGCCGACGCGCGACCGGAAGCATGGCGTCGAGGTCGATGCCGACGGCAGCGAAAACGCCGCAGACTAACCGCCCATGACGCGCTGGTTCGCCGCCTCGACTTCGAGCCGGTGGCGGATCAGCGCTTCGGGCTGGTTTTCCTTGAGCCAGCCGAGCATGTGCTCGCGCACGTCGCAGCGCAGCGTCCACAGATCGCCGATCGTCGCCGAACTCATTGCCAGGCGCAATTCGATGCTCTCGGGGTAAGCTTCGGTCATCTGCAAAGCGAGATTGCGCCCGTCCCATAACGGATGATCGGTTACGAACCGCTCGAATTCCTCGCGGATCGGCGTGATGTCGGCAATCGGATCGAGATGAAGCATCACCGGAGCGGTCAGCTTCTCGCTGACCCGCGACCAGTTTTCAAAACTCTGGTCGAGGAAGCGGCTGGTCGGCACGACGAGGACCCGTTCGTCCCAGGTCCGCACGGTCACGAAGCTCATGCGGATTTCCTCGACCCGGCCGGCCTGCCCGTCGACCTTGACGAGATCGCCGATCCGCAACGGCTGGGTCAGCGCCATCTGCAAGCCCGCGATCAGCGATTTGAGCGCGGGCTGTGCGGCTGCACCGACCGCGAGAGCGGCGAGACCGGCGGAGGCCAGCATGGTCGTGCCAACGTCCCGCACTCCGGGAATGTTCAGCATGATCAGCGAGATTGTGATGATGATGATCGCGACACGCAGAGTGCGCGAAAGTATCGCGATGCGCGTCATCCGCCCGCGCTGGGCAACCGGGTCTTCGCTTTCGAGCGACTGCTTTTCGTAGCCGAGCGCCGCGCCCTTTACGGCGGCAAACGCGAGCCACCCGACCAGCGCCGGAACTATGAAAGATGCGAAGATGTCCCAGCCGCGCCCGACCAGTGCATCGTTCTCGGCGGCGACGGAAATCGCGAAGCCGACCATCGCCCAGCGCAAGGGGCGACGGACGGTGTCGAAGACGATGTCGTCGACCTGGCTCGAGGATTTGCGAACTATTCGCCGAAGCAGGGCGAACACGACCCAGTGCACCAGCAGCGCAATCGCCACCGACCCACCGAGCACGATCAGATGCTCGAGAAGGGCCTCGTAGGAAATCGGCCAGTTTCGCGGGTCGAAGCGTTCAAGCATTTGGCGACCGCTTATGGCCCGCCGCGCGGGCTGACAACCCCGACCGGTCAGGCGTCGTCGAGCGGGAGGTCGATATCGACGACAAGCCCGTCGGCTCCGAACTCGCGCTCGACACTACCGCCGAACTGGCGCGCCGCGCTGTTCATCAGCATACTGCCGAAGCCGCGTCGGTCGGGCTCGCCTTCGATGGCCTTGCCCGTTTCTCGCCAGGTAATGAAGACGCGGCCGTCGCGCTCCTCCCAACTGACCCGCACCGTGCCCTTTTCGCTCCACGCGCCGTATTTGACGGCATTGGTGGTCAGTTCGTGCAGGACCAGGCCGAGCGGGGTGACGTGCTTGGCCGGCAGTAGAACTTCGTCGCCTTCGATTTCGGCAATCTGAGACGACGAACGATAGGGCGCGAGCGAGGTTTCGACGAGCTGGTAAAGCGATGCTACCGGGCGCTCCAACTCGCCTTGGCTTACTTCATGCGCGGTCAGCAGCGCGCGAATGCGCTGGGCGATGCTCTCGGTAACTTCTTTCGCTTCCGGCTTGTCGCGTGCGCTCATCTGCACGATGGCGAGGACCACGGCGAACAGGTTCTTGACCCGGTGGTTGAGTTCGCGCGCCAGGAGATCGGCCCGGTCTCGCGCTTCGCCGATGGCGGCGGCCTGGGCAGCCTGGGCTTCGGCCAGGGCAGCGCGCGACACCACCCGCATGCCGAACAGGATGGCGACGAGGATCAACAAGATCAGCCCGGCAAGCAACGGCAGCACGCGGGCCTCCAGCCGCGCGGTGTCCGCAGCCTGTTCGCCGAGGATCTGCCGTTCGATCTCGCGCATCTCGTCGAGCGAGCGGCGCAGGCGCTCCATCGCTTCCTGCCCCTCGTCGGACAGGACCGCGCGGCGAGCGTCCAGCAGTCGGCCCTCCTGCACCAGCCCGACCGTCTCTTCCATCTCGTCGAATTTCAGGCGAGCAAGCATGTCGATCTGGTCGACCAGCACTTCCTGGCGCGGGGTGATCTCGGTCCCGAGCAGACGCCGCAATTCATCGAGCGCCGGATCGATTTCCTCGCTGCCTTCCTCGTAGGAAGATCGGTATCGCCGATCGAGCGTGATGATATAGCCGCGCTGTCCGGTTTCGGCCCGCAATGCGGCGCGGTCGATCTCTTCCAGAACCCGCACCACGGAGGCAGTCTGCGTCGCCTGCTCGCGTTGGCGGCGCTCCGCCTCCAAGGTCTGGTATACGAGGTAGATTAGCCCGACCATCGCCCCGAAGAGGACCAGGAGAATGATCGCATTCGGCCAGCGCCGCGTGCGCTTGAGGGTCTTGGCAAGCTGTCTCAATGCGCCGCGCCCCAGCTCTTGCCAGTGCCGATCTCGACGCCCAGCGGCACGGTGAGCTCGACCGCAGGCTGCGCAGCCTCGGCCATCACGCGCTCGATCACCGGCCTGGCCTGCTCGACATCGCTCTCGGGCAGTTCGAAGACGAGTTCGTCATGCACCTGCAGCAGCATGCGGACATGGCCGAGCCCCGCCTCTTCCAGCGCGGGCATCATGCGGGCCATTGCGCGCTTGATGATATCGGCGCTGGTGCCCTGGATCGGCGCATTGATCGCGGCACGTTCGCTGCCCTGCCGCTCGTTCGGGTTCTTGGAATTGATCCGCGGAAACCACGTCTTGCGGCCGAACAGCGTCTCCGAATAGCCGCACTCGCGCACCCGCTCGGTGGTTTCGAGGATGTAGCGCTGGATGCCGGGAAAGCGCTGGAAATAGGTGTCGATCATGTCCTGCGCCTCGTCCGCCTCCACGCCCAGACGGCCTGCGAGGCCCCAGCGAGAGATGCCGTAAAGGATGGCGAAGTTGATCGTCTTGGCCCGGCCGCGCGTGTCGCGATTGACCTCGCCGAACATCTCCTTCGCCGTGCGCGAGTGGATGTCCTCGCCCTCCTCGAAAGCTTCCTTGAGGCTCGGCACGTCCGCCATGTGGGCAGCGAGGCGCAGCTCGATCTGCGAATAGTCGGCGGCAAGCAGCACGTTGCCTTCTTCGGCCACGAAGGCTTCGCGAATCTGGCGGCCGATCTCGGTGCGGATCGGGATGTTCTGCAGGTTCGGATCGGTGGAGGAGAGCCGCCCGGTCTGCGCGCCCACCAGGCTGTAGCTGGTATGCACGCGGCTTGTATCAGGGTTGATCGCTTCCTGCAGCGCGTCGGTATAGGTCGATTTGAGCTTCGCCAGCTGGCGCCATTCGAGCACCTTGTCGGCGATCTCCGCCCCTTCGCCGGACAGGCGCTCAAGCACGCTCTGGTCGGTCGAATACTGCCCGCTCTTGCCCTTCTTGCCGCCCTTGTAGCCGAGCGTATCGAACAGCACCTCGCCGAGCTGCTTGGGGCTGCCGACGGTGAATTCGGTCCCGGCGATCTCGTGGATTTCGCCTTCGAGCCGGCCGATTTCCTTGGCGAATTCCTCCGACAGCCTGGCCAGCCGCGCACGGTCGACCTTGATGCCATAGCGCTCCATCTGCGCGACGACCGGGACCAGCGGGCGATCGACCCGCTCGTAAACCCGCGTACCTCCTTCGGTCGCCAGCCGCGGTTTGAGCATGGTGTGCAACCGCCAGGTCACGTCGGCATCCTCGGCGGCATATTCGGTCGCCTTGTCGAGCGGGACTTCGCCGAAGGGGATCGCCTTCTTGCCCGTGCCGCACAGCTCCTTGAAGGTCAGGCATTTGTGGCCGAGGTGCCGTTCGGCCAACTCGTCCATCCCGTGCCCGCCGCCGATCCCGTCGAGCGCGCGCCCGGCGTCGAGATCGAAGCTGATGATCATGGTATCGTCGATCGGATGGACCGCCACGTCGTTGCGAGCGAGGACATTGAGGTCGTATTTGCCATTGTGGAAGACCTTGAGCACGGCGTCGTCGGAGAGCAACGGGCGTAGGGCATCCAGCGCTGCCGATACCTCGATCTGCTCCGGCCTGTCGGCGAACATGTCGCTTCCGCCGTGCCGCAGCGGGATATAGCAGGCATCGTTCGGACCAAGCGCGAGGCTGATGCCGACGAGATCGCATTGCATGCAGTCGAGCGAGCTGGTTTCCGTGTCCACCGCCACCAGCCGCGCGGCCTTGGCGCGCGCGATCCAGTGCTCCAGCCGCTCCATCGTCTGCACGCATTCGTAGGCGGACCGGTCGACATCCGGCATGTCCGGCAGCGGCTGGCGATTGCCGTCGCTGCTCGCTTCCGCCCCTTTCGTGTCCTGTTTAGCCGGATTGAGATTGTTGGCGCGCGTCGGGCTGCCGGTGCCTGCTTCGAGGCGCTTCAGAAGGCTGGTGAAGCCATGCTTTTCGAGGAAAGCGGCCAGAGGTTCGCTCGGTACGCCATCCAGCTTCATGTCGTCGAGCGCGACAGGCAGTTCGCAATCTTCCTTCAGCGTCACGAGCACCCGGCTGAGTTGCGCATCCGCGCGATGCTCGATCAGCCGCTCCTTCAGCTTGGACTTCTTCATGCCTTCGGCGGAATCGAGTGCAGCCGTGAGGTCGCCATGTTCCGCGATCAGCTTGCTCGCGGTTTTCGGTCCGACGCCGAAGATGCCGGGAATGTTGTCGACCGAATCGCCCATCAGCGCGAGGACATCGCCCACCTTTTCGGGGGGCACGCCGAATTTCTCCTCGACCTCCTCGATATAGATGCGCGCGCTCTTCATCGTGTCGAGCATGTCGATTTTGGCGCCGTCTTTCTCGCCGACGAGCTGCATCAGATCCTTGTCGGAACTGACGATCGTTACATTCCAGCCCTGCTCCTGCGCGGCGCGGGCGTAGGAGGCGATCATGTCGTCCGCCTCGACATCCGGTTCCTCGATGCAGGGCAGGCTGAAGGCGCGGGTGGCATCGCGGATCAGCGGGAATTGCGGGACGAGGTCCTCCGGTGGATCGGGGCGATTGGCCTTGTACTGGTCGTAAATCTCGTTGCGAAAGGAATAACTCGATTTATCGAGGACCACCGCCAGATGCGTCGGGCCGTCGGCCTTGTCGAGATCCTCGGCCAGCTTCCACAACATTGTCGTGTAGCCGTATACAGCGCCGACCGGAGTGCCTTCCGGGTCGGTGAGCGGCGGCAGCCGATGGTAGGCTCGAAATATGTAGGCGGAGCCATCGACGAGATAGAGGTGCGGTTGAGCGGCCATCGGGGCGACTTAGCAGCGTGACTGCGGCATGGGGAGAAATTTCACGCCTACCAAAATATGGCAGAAATCCGGCATTTTCGAAAAAATAAGGCAGAAAAAAGGCGAAATTGGTCGCTAATCGCTTGCGCTGCCACATTGTCGCCCTTATTTAGACATCGTGAGGCCTGATTTGGGACTCGCGCAAAGGGTCGGCCAAGGGTCGCCCCGATGCTCCAAACTCGCTGTTTGAGGAATTATATTATGCGTAAGATCGCTCTTGTTGCTGCCGCTTCGGCCGCTGCTCTCTCGCTCGCCGCTTGCTCGGAAGCCACCGAAGACTCGGCTGAAACCACCATGGATTCGGCTGCTGCCGACACCGAAGCAAACATGGAAGCCGCTGGCGACTCCATGGAAGCTGCTGGCGCCGAAATGGAAGCCGGTGCTGAAGAAATGGCCGCCGACGCCGACGCAGCCGCTGCTGAAGTCGAAGCTGAAGTCGAAGGCGAAACCGAAGCTGAAGCACAGGCCGACTAATCGCGCCAGCGCTTCGGAACGGTTTATCGTTTCGAAACAGGAAAGGGCGGTGCCGCAAGGCACCGCCCTTTTCCTTTGTCATCACACTTGGTCGAAGAGGTCCGGTAAGCTGGCCTGGCGAGCCTTACTCGCCGCCATAATCCGCATTGGCCCAGGCGCGGCCATCATTGGCTGCGCGCCCGAACCCACGATACAGCGCATCGGTGATCGTGGAGATCCGCCCGTCGCGCAAGCGCCGCGCTTCCAGCTTCTGCGCCCTGCTGCCGTTCTCGACCGCCATCGAAGGGCTCTGCCCGGTTACGTATATCGCGGCCGCGATCGCGCGTCCGTCCGGCATATGGAATATCCCGATATCGCTTGCGGTGCGGCTGAGCGTCCCGGTCTTGTGAGCGAGCATGGCGCTCATCGGCAGGACGGAGCGCATCCGCCGCTTGCCGGTCGTCGTCTCCAGCATGGCATCGACCAGAACGCGGCGTGATTTGTCGCTCAGCCAACGGCCCTGGTATATCCCCGCGAGCAGCTGGCCCATCGCGCGCGGAGTCGCGCTGTCGCGGATGTCGATCGACGATGCCGGATCGCTTCGTCCGTCTTCGCGGATCAGCGTCTTGATATCGCGCGAAAGCGTAAAGCCCTCGATCCCGGCCTTCTGCATCCACGCATTCACCGCAGCAGGGCCACCGACGGCATTGAGCATGGCGTCGGTGCAATCGTTGCAGCTCTTGCTGATCATCAGGCTGATGTGACGAGACGCAGGCATATAGGCACCGCCCGGACGTGGCAGCTGCCATTCGCTTGTCAGGCTCCATTTGCCCGCATCGACACCGGCAAGATAGGTCGCGGCGATCGCGACCTTGCTGGTGCTGGCCATCGGAAAGCGCTGGTCGGCGAGAACGCCGACTTCCTGGCCCGTCGTCAGGTCGACGGCGTAAACGCCGATGCGCCCGCGTGAACCTTCTGCGAGACGCGCAATCTGCCGCTCGAAGTCGGTCTCGTAGCGTGCGACCATCGACGAAGGTTCGCGAACTTCGGTCCCGAGGGTCCTGTCGAAGGCTGATTCGAACGCCTGCGTATCGCTGTTGGCAATAGCGGGAGATGCCAGGGCGATGGCCCCCGCCGCAATAATCTTTCCGAAAAGTCCTGTCCGCATCCCGTCCTGTTACCCTTTACGTGGTTTACCGATGCTTAAGATAGCTCAAGCGTCGGCAACAAGGGATATAGCGACAGAAAGTGGCGCGAATACGACAATCGATTCGTCACAACGGGAACAAACGGGATGCGGCGCGAACGTTAAGCGTCGGCGATAGCCTTTTCGATGCGGTCGACAGGCTCCCCCGTCATCGTCTTGTCGATCTCGCCGACCAGCTTTTTCTCGAGTTCGCCGTGATAGTGGCGCCGCATTTCGCCCAGCGTCTTCGGGTCGGCAATGACGAGCACGTCGCTGATCTCCCCGGAGATGGCCTTGGCGTTCAGCCATTTGGCGGCAGCCGCGCCGTGGGCGAGTTCTTCCAAATCGGTCCGACCATGCTCCTGACCGATATCGTCCTGGTGCTTCACACCGGCGCTGTAGTTGGTCGCCGTCAGATCGGGCTTCTGGGCATCCTCCAGCTTGGGTTCGAACATCTGCCCCGAATTGCGCATCACCGTAAAGTTCTCGCCGTCCACGATTGCGACATGCGCCTTGTTGGGAAGTTTCATCCAGATTTCTCCTGCTGTGTCTGTTTCTGCACCATCAACGAACGAGGCCTTGGAGGGGTCCGGGCTTGAGCGGCGAAGCGTTTGCCTGCAAGCATCGACTGCATGGGAACGGATGGCAGCCGAAGCGCGATCGAGCGCGGCTTGAACGAGGCGCTCGCGCGGGCGGACATGGGGGAGGCCAGCGGGCTCGCGCGCCTAACCGGCGGGGCAACCATGGAAAGCTGGCGTTTTGCTTGCGACCGGGAAGACTACGTCCTGCGCCGCGCGCCGAGCCTCGAGTTCATGGAAGGTCGGCCCTACGGTCACGACAGCGAAGCGGCGATCATCGGCGCGGCGTTCGAGGCCGGGGTCACGGCACCCGAAGTCGTCCTGGTGCTCGAGCCGGATGACGGGATAGGCAGCGGCTTCGTGATGCGCGCTCTCCCCGGCACGCCCGATCCCCGCGCGATCCTGGCGATGGACGATCCCGTGCAATTGCTGCGCGAAGTGGCCCGCGACCTGGCGCGCATCCATGCGCTCGATCCGGCGACGCTCCCCGACGACGTCCCCGAAATGGACTATGCCGAGGCCGTCGAAGGGCTGGCGGAGCAGTTCGAAGAAGTGGGCGGCGACCGCCCGATCATCGCGCTGGGCCTCAAATGGTTGCGCGACAATCTGCCCGAGCGCGTCGAGCCAGTCCTCAATCATGGTGATTTCCGCCTCGGCAATCTGCTGGCCGAGGATTCGCACCTCACCGGCGTGCTCGACTGGGAGCTCGCGCATTTCGGCGACCGGCACGAGGATCTCGCTTTCGGCTGCATGGCGGTCTGGCGCTTCGCCAGGGTCGATCGCCCGGCGCTGGGTCTCGGCTCGCTCGAAGACTATGTCGAAGCCTATGAGGCGGAAAGCGGCGTGTCGCTGGATGCCGGCCGGTTCCGCTTCTGGCTGGTCTACCGCACCGTGTGGTGGGCGCTCGGCTGCATCCGCATGGCCGATTTCTGGCGCAGCGGCGAAGACCGGATGCTGGAGCGCGTCGTGATCTCGCGTCGCACCAGCGAACAGGAGCTCGATCTTTTGCTGCTGCTGGAGGACGAGGCGCCGGAGGAAGAACAGGCTCGGCCGCTCCCGCCAAGCGATGTGAAGCTCGATCCGATGGGCGAAGCGAGCGTCGGCGAGATCGCTGAGGCGATTTCCGAATGGCTCGCCACAATCAAGGACCGCATGGAAGGGCACAACCGTTTCCAGCTGGCTGTCGCCCGTAATGCTTTGGGCATGATTTCGCGCGGCGACCGGGTCGATGTCGAATTCGCCGACGATCTGCTGGCGCAGGAGCTTCTGGACGGGGAACGCTCGCTGGCGACCCCCGGCCTGCTCGCGCTGTTGCGCCGCTCCGCGCTGGACAAGCTGGCGGCTGACGTGCCGAAATACCCGATGCTCGCGCTAGCCCGCGCCAAATGGACTGGAGAGGACTGATGGACTTCACGATCCCCGAGGATCTCGAAAAGTATTACGAGGAGCTGGTCGGCTTCATCGAGACGGAAATCATCCCGCTCGAACAGCAGGACGACAACATCCGCTTCTTCGACCACCGCCGCGAATATGCACGCACCGACTTCGAGAAGGGCGGCCTGCCGCGCGAGGATTGGGAAGAGCTGCTCCGCGAAGCCCGCAAGCGTGCCGATGCCGCCGGCCACTGGCGCTTCAGCGCGCCGAAGAAATACGGCGGCAAGGATGGCTCGAACCTCTGGATGGCGGTAATCCGCGATCGCTTCGCCCAGCGTGGCCTGGGACTGCATAACGACCTGCAGAACGAGCACAGCATCGTCGGCAACTTCCCCTTCGTCGAAATGTTCGAACAATGGGGCACGGAGGAGCAGAAGCAGGAATTCATCCTCGGCGGGTTCGAAGGCAAGCGCCGCGTCGCTTTCGGCCTGACTGAACCGCATCACGGTTCCGACGCCACGCATATGGAGACCAAGGCGGTGCGCGAAACGCGCGACGGGGTCGAAGGCTGGCGGATCGACGGAGAGAAGATGTGGATCACCGGCATGCATGTCGCCACCCATTGCGCGATGTTCGCCCGCACCTCCGGCGAGGATGGCGATGCCAGCGGGATCACCTGCTTCCTCGTCCCCAACCCGACCGAGGGGCTGGAGATCGAGGAGTGGCTGTGGACCTTCAACATGCCCACCGACCACCCGCGCCTCAGCGTCACGAACGTCTGGGTGCCCGACAGCGCCATCCTCGGCGTCGAGGGCAGGGGCCTTTCGCTGGCACAGAGCTTCGTCCACCAGAACCGCATCCGCCAGGCCGCGAGCAGCTGCGGCGCGGCGCAGTATTGTGTCGAGGAAAGCGTTAAGTACGCCCGCGAACGCAAGCCGTTCGGGCAGGAGCTGGCGCGCAACCAGGGTATCCAGTTCCCGCTGGTCGAGCTGGCGACCCAGTGCGAGATGCTGCGCCTGTTGATCTACAAGACGGCCTGGGAAATGGACAACTTGCCGCATGAGGAGATCGAGAAAACGATCTCCGACAAGGTCAGCATGTGCAATTACTGGGCGAACCGGCTGGTGTGCGAGGCGGCGGATCGCGCGATGCAGGTGCACGGCGGTATCGGCTATTCGCGGCACAAGCCGTTCGAGCATATCTACCGCCACCACCGCCGCTATCGCATCACCGAGGGGGCCGAGGAAATCCAGATGCGCAAGGTGGGCGCATATCTGTTCGGCTATCTCGGCCCGCGGCGCGGCAAGTTCGCATCCGGTTGATTGCATCCGTTTTTATCAGGGCGAGAGCGCCGTTCGTAGAACAATCGCTTGACCGCGCGGGCGCGCGGGGGGCTTATCGCACTTTCATACTTCGGGGACTGCACATCATGACACATTCGTTCCGGGCGCTGGCCGCCGGCCTGCTGCTTACGACCTCCACAGCCGCACTGGCTCAAGAGGTGCCCATCGTGCTGCCCGGCGCACCGGGCGAGGCGCCGCGCGTTATCGGCGAGGACGAGGCGATCGCCCTGTCGAAGACGGCCTACTCGCCGGCCGACGTCGCCTTCATGCAGGGCATGATCGTCCATCACCGGCAGGCCGTGGCCATGGCCGACCTCGTCGAAGGGCGCACGAACAACGACGCTATCGTCAAGATCGCCGAGCGGATCAATGCGAGCCAGAAGGACGAGATCGGGTTCATGACGACCTGGCTCGAAGAGCGCGGAGAGAAGCTCGAGGGACCGCATTCGATGCACATGGGCCACGGCGCGCACAGCCTGATGAAGGGGATGGCAACCCCCAGCCAGATGCAGGCGCTCGCTGCCGCCAACGGCACCGAATTCGACCGCATGTTCCTCCAGCTGATGACCGCCCACCACCTCGGCGCGATCGACATGGTCGATGAACTGCACAAGGCGCCGGGCAGCGCTTACGAGCCGGTGATGTTCGAGTTCACCAACGAGGTGGTGACCGACCAGCAGGCGGAGATCGACCGGATGAACGCGGTCGCGGCTAACCTCTCCACCGATCCGCGCGCGACGCTCGCAGCAGGCTTCCGCGATGCCGAAGAGGCGATCCTGAACCTGCGGCTCGTTGCAGCGCAGCCCAAGCCTGCCGGCTTTTTCGATCCTGCCAATCCCGCCCAGCTCCAGCCGCTGATCGAAGACGATGAAGACGAGGAAGCCGCCGATACGAAGGTCGAAGAACCGACCGACAGCGCCGAAGCCGATGCCGATGCAGAGGAAGAAGAGCCCCGCTTCGGCGAGCGCGGCTCGCTGCTGAGCTTCGCCAATACCGACATTGCCTTCTCCGGCGACATCATGGTCGCGGGCAATTATCACGGCTTCAACGCCTATCGCCTCGGTGATGACGGGGTGCCGACGCTGGTCAGCTCGACCGTCTGCCCCGGCGGTCAGGGCGACGTCTCCATCGCAGGCGATATTCTCGTGATGAGCGTTCAGGACAGCCGCGCGCGGATCGATTGCGGGTTGCAGGGGGTCACCGGCAATGTCAGCGAAGAGCGCTTCCGCGGAATCCGCATCTTCGACATTTCCGACATCACCCGCCCGCGCCAGATTGGCCAGGTGCAGACCTGCCGCGGCAGCCACACTCACTCCATCGTCAGCGCCGACGACACGCGCCTGATCGTCTATAACTCGGGCACCAGCTATGTCCGCGATGCCGAGGAACTGCCCGGCTGTTTCGATACGGCGGGCGACGAAACCGCGCTTTTCAGCATCGACGTGATCGAAATCCCGCTGGCGGATCCCTCCAAGGCCCGCATCGTCGACAGCCCGCGCGTCTTCGCCAAGGACGGGCAGATCGCCGGCCTGTGGCGGGGCGGCGACCACGGCCTGAACCCGGACGGCAGCCGGACGCAGGAAACCAATGACACCAACCAGTGCCACGATATCACGGTGTTCCCGGCGAAGAACCTCGCTGCCGGGGCATGCTCGGGCAATGGCATCATCATGGACATTTCCAATCCGCTCAAGCCGCAGCGCATCGACGACGTGACCGACAAGGGCTTCGCCTACTGGCACTCGGCCACCTTCAACAATGACGGCACCAAGGTGCTGTTCACCGACGAATGGGGCGGCGGCGGGCGGCCGCGCTGCCAGGCTGGCGATCCGATGAACTGGGGTGCCGATGCCTTCTACGCGATCGAGAACGGCAAGCTCGAATATCGTGGCATGTACAAGCTGCCCGCGCCGCAGGGCGACAAAGAGAACTGCGTCGCGCACAACGGCTCGATCATCCCGGTGCCCGGGCGCGATATCTTCGTGCAGGCCTGGTACCAGGGCGGGTTGTCGATCATCGATTTCACCGATGCCACCAATCCGTTCGAAATCGCCTATTTCGACCGCGGTCCGGTGGACGAAGACCAGCTGGTCACCGGCGGGTATTGGTCGGCCTATTGGTATAAGGGCCGAATCTACGCGACCGAGATCAGCCGCGGGCTCGACGTCTTCGCGCTCGAGCCGAGCGAATTCCTGACGGCGGAAGAGATCGCGGCGGCGGAAGCAGCCGTCTACGAAGGAGACGTGTTCAATCCGCAAACGCAGACGCAGGTGACCTGGCCGGACGAGGTGGTGGCCGCAGCGGAAGCGAGCCGCATGGGCGGTTGACCAAGCAGAGTAGAATTCGGAACATGGACGGGCCGCGGCAGTAATGGTGCCGCGGCCCGTTCTCTTTCGGGCCCGGGGCAAAAACAGGGGAAGACCAATGACCATGCGATCCGTCGCAGGGAAGATCGTGATCGGTGGGCTGGCTGTGCTGCTGATAGCAGCACTGGTGTCGCTATGGGGTACCAACCGCGGCGCGGTGCGCCTGCTCGACACATTGCGCGAACCGTCGATCTATCTCGCTGCGACGCTCGTCGTCTTGGGGCTGTTCGTCGCGAGATCGAAGATGGCGCTTGTTGTGGCGCTCGGACTTATCTCCATCGGTATCAATCTCTGGCGCATCTGGCCGTACACTTTCCTTGCTCCCGCGCAGGTCCCGCTGCCAGACGAAGTAAATGGCATGAGCTGCGCCAAAGTGCTGTCGTTCAATGTGCTTCAGACCAATGACCGCCACGATGCGACGGCGAAGCTGATCGAGGCCGAACGACCCGACATCCTGCTGCTGATGGAAACGAACCAGGTGTGGCTCGACGCGCTCCAGCCCCAGCTCGCACGCTACGGCTATACGCTGGCCCGGCCGCTGGAGAACAAATACGGCATGGTCTTTGCGACCACGCTCCAAGTCGACCGCGCAGAAATGGTGGCCAACACGAGTTCGAATACGCCCACACTCTACGCAACGCTGCGGATGGGCGACGGCGCACGGTTCGAATTGATCGGCCTGCACCCGCGCCCGCCCCTGCCCGGAGAGAGCACCGCTCAACGCGATGCCAATATCGCCCGCGCCGGGTCGCGCACGCCGGACATGCTGTCCAATGTGCTGGCGATCGGCGATTTCAACGATGTGCCTTGGTCGAGCACCACCCAGAAATTCGTCCATGACGGCGGCTTTAGCGACCCGCGCGCTGGGCGTGGAAGTTTCGCGACCTTTCCGGCGGACTACGCCCTGTTCGGCTGGCCCCTCGATCAGATTTTCGTGAAGGAGGGGGTGAAGGTCGAAACACTGGAGATCGGCGAGGATGTCGGATCCGATCATCTGCCCGTACTGGCGAAGGTCTGCGTCGATCCGATGTCGGAGGATGCCGATGTGGGCAGCGTTCTACCGACTGGCGACAGCTAAAGAGTTATGCCCTCAGGGTAAGTCCACTAGATCAGGCGGCTTTCTCGTTGGCGACCGAACCATCGAGGAACTGCCTTACCAGTGCCCGCATATTGGAAGAGACATTGGCCAAAGCCGCTTCGGGGACGGACCCGTTCGCAATCTGCACGCGCTCCATCCGCCACCGCGGGAAGCTCCGCTCGCCGATTTCCTGCCGATGCAGGACCTCGATCGAGTGATGCCTGGGATCGGCCTGAAGACGCGCCATCAGGCCGTCGATCGCAGCGGGTTCGCCTTCGATAATCTGGAAGAACCGATCGTTTGCGAAAATCAGCATTCCCGTAAGATCGTCGCGCAGGTTGTTTCTGGCCGAGGTTTCGATGATTTCGAAAACCTCGTTCGAAGCAAGATCGCCGCGTGCGTCGCTGCTGTAAGCCAATTGGATCATTAAGAAATTCCCCATGTTACAGGGTTCGATAGCCCATCGGACTTACCGGCGGGTTAAGCATGCACGTAACACAAGAAAGGCCCGGCGGATCGCTCCGCCGGGCCTTCCTGTTTTAAGCCTGTAGGCTGGATGGCTGGACTTAGAAGCCCATGCCGCCCATGCCGCCCATGCCGCCCATATCGGGCATGGCAGGCGCAGCCGACTTGTCTTCCGGCTTGTCGACGATCGCGGCTTCGGTCGTGATCAGCAGGCCGGCAACCGAGGCAGCGTTCTGCAGCGCAGTACGCACGACCTTGGTCGGGTCGATCACGCCGGCGTTGACGAGGTTCTCGTAGCTGTCGGTCGCGGCGTTGAAGCCGAGGCTTTCGTCATTGCCGTCGGTCAGCTTGCCGGCAACCACCGCGCCGTCATGGCCGGCGTTGCTGGCGATCTGGCGGACCGGAGCGGCCAGCGCACGGCGGACGATGTCGATGCCGCGGGTCTGGTCGTCGTTTACGCCGGTCAGGCCGTCGAGGGCCTTCGAAGCGTAGAGCAGCGCGGTACCGCCGCCCGGGACGATGCCTTCTTCGACGGCTGCGCGGGTGGCGTGCAGCGCGTCGTCGACGCGGTCCTTGCGTTCCTTCACTTCGACTTCGGTGGCCCCGCCGACCTTGATGACGGCAACACCGCCAGCGAGCTTGGCAAGGCGTTCCTGCAGCTTCTCGCGGTCGTAATCCGACGAGGTGTTGTCGATCTGCGTGCGGATTTCCGAAACGCGAGCCTTGATGTCGCCTTCGTCACCGGCACCGTCGACGATGGTGGTGTTGTCCTTGTCGATGGTGACGCGCTTGGCTTCGCCCAGCATGCCCAGCGTGACGTTTTCCAGCTTGATGCCGAGATCTTCGCTGATCATCTCGCCCTTGGTCAGGATCGCGATGTCCTGCAGCATGGCCTTGCGACGATCGCCGAAGCCCGGCGCCTTGACCGCTGCGACCTTGAGGCCGCCACGCAGCTTGTTGACCACGAGGGTCGCCAGCGCTTCGCCTTCGATGTCTTCGGCAATGATCAGCAGCGGACGGCCCGACTGGACGGCCGCTTCGAGGACCGGCAGCATCGACTGCAGGTTCGACAGCTTCTTCTCGTGGATCAGGATGTACGGGTTCTCGAGCTCGACCGTCATCTTGTCCGGGTTGGTGATGAAGTAGGGGCTGAGGTAGCCGCGATCGAACTGCATGCCTTCGACGGTTTCGAGCTCGAATTCGAGGCCCTTGCTCTCGTCGACGGTGATCACGCCTTCCTTGCCGACCTTTTCCATGGCTTCGGCGATCTTCTCGCCGACTTCACGGTCGCCATTGGCGGAGATGATGCCGACCTGGGCGATCTCGCCCGAGCCCGACACGTCCTTCGAACGGCCCTTGAGGTCCGCGACGACCTTCTCGACCGCGAGGTCGATGCCGCGCTTGAGGTCCATCGGGTTCATGCCGGCGGCGACCGACTTCATGCCCTCGGTCACGATCGACTGAGCGAGCACGGTGGCGGTGGTGGTGCCGTCACCGGCGGCGTCGTTCGACTTCGATGCCACTTCCTTGAGCATCTGCGCGCCCATGTTCTCGAACTTGTCCTTCAGTTCGATTTCCTTGGCGACGGTGACGCCGTCCTTGGTGATGCGCGGTGCGCCGAAGCTCTTGTCGATCACGACGTTGCGGCCCTTGGGGCCGAGCGTGACCTTGACGGCATTGGCGAGGGTATCGACGCCGCGCTGAATGCCTTCGCGCGCGTCGCGGCTGAACTTTACGTCCTTGGCTGCCATTGGTGTTTCTCCGTTTGCGTCATCCCAGCGAAGGCTGGGATCGGGTTGTTCTTGATCAGAGGATGCTGACGAGAGCGGCCAGCGACCCCAGCTTCCGCTGGGCTGACGGCTTCATCAGCCGATGATCCCCATGATGTCGCTTTCCTTCATGATCAGCAGGTCTTCGCCGTCGATCTTGACTTCGGTGCCCGACCATTTGCCGAACAGGACACGGTCGCCGGCGCTGACGTCGAGCGGAGTGACCTTGCCGTCATCCGCCTTGGCCCCGTTGCCGACGGCGACGATTTCGCCTTCGCTCGGCTTTTCCTGGGCGCTGTCGGGAATGATGATCCCGCCGGCGGTCTTCTGATCGGCTTCGATGCGACGGACCAGTACGCGGTCGTGAAGCGGACGAAATGCCATGTGTGTGACCTCTTCTGTAGAGTGTGAAACAGGTGTTGGCACTCACTCGGCGAGAGTGCCAGCGCGGCGCATTTGGGGTTGCGCCTTCGGCGAGTCAACGGGGGTTCATGTAAAAATTTTCGCTCGCCCGGACGAGCCGTGCCCGAGGGTGGCCAAATGGCCTTGGATTCCTTATTGGCCGCGCAAATCCGACGTTTTTCAATGACGAGACCGCCTCATATGACGACCGATCAGACCGTATCCGCCCTGACCGTGCCCGAGCAGATCCTGTTGTGGCTGCGGCTCAACATGATGGATATTGCCGGAGCCTTCGCCGTGCTCGTCATCGGCCTGATCGTCGCCAAGCTCTTATCGGGCTGGGTTGAAAAAGCCCTCACGAAATCGCCGCGCTTCGAACCGACGGTGGCGAACTTCCTGTCCAATCTCGTCAAATATGCGCTGTGGGCGCTGGTCCTCATCACTGTACTCGGCCAGTTTGGCGTCGAGACCACGAGCATTCTCGCCGCGCTTGGCGGCATGGCGCTGGCTATCGGCCTCGCCCTGCAAGGCACGCTGAGCAATGTCGCGTCGGGGGTGATGATCCTGGTGCAAAAACCCTTCAAGGTGGGCGAGGGAATTACTGCCGGTTCGGTTACCGGTACCGTCATGCAGATCGGCCTCTTTACCACGGAGCTCAAGCAGTTCGACGGCTTGTTCGTAATGGTCCCGAATTCCGAGCTATGGAATCAAGCCATCGTCAATTTCAATCGCCACCCGATCCGCCGGTTCGAGCTGGTGGTGGGAATCGGCTATGACGACAGTATGGAGCAGGCACGTACCGAATTGCTGGCGCTGGCCGCCGCGGACGAGCGCATTATCGACGATCCCGCCCCTGTTACCTTCGTTGCGTCGCTCGATGACAGTTCCGTCGGTATCGGTATGCGCGTCTGGTGCGCCACGGGCGATTATCTGAAATTGGGGTGGGATCTCACAGAAGCGGCCAAGGCGCGCTTCGACGATGTCGGTATCTCGATCCCGTTCCCGCAGCGCGAGATCACGCAGCGGGCGGCATAGGCGGCACGCCCACAGGCCTGACCGTCAGGCCCAGTGCATCGCGCCGGTGCCAGCGCCAGCCGAGCAACAGCGCGGCAAATGTGAGCCCCGTCGCAAGTCCGATCCATACGCCCATGCCAGCGAGCGGTGTGGCGAAGCCGAGCACCAGCGCCGTGCCGATCCCCGGCACCCAATAGGCAAAGGCGGCAATCCACATCGGGATGCGCGTGTCCTGTAGCCCGCGCAGGGCCCCGGCAGCGACCGCTTGCATCCCATCGAACAGCTGGAAGGCCGCGGCGACCACGATGTAGGTAAGCGCGAAGCCCACCAGTTCCGCATTGGCCGGGTCCCACGGGTCGATATAGATCGCCAACAGCGGCTTGGGGATCGCGACCATGGCAATCGCCGTCAGCAGCATGAAGCCGGTACCGATCACGATTGCGCTCCACCCGGCGCGCTTCATGCCGTCGGTGTCGCGCGCGCCGTAGAAGTAGCCGACGCGGATAGTTGCCGCCTGGCCTACGCCGAACGGCACCTGGAAGGCGAGCGCGGCGATCTGCAGCGCGACCGTGTGTGCAGCCAGTTGGGTCGCGCCGATATTTCCCATCAGGAAGGCGGCCGCGCCGAAAATTCCGGCCTCCGCTGTGATCGTCAGCGCAATGGGTGTGCCCACCCGCACGATCTGCATGAAGCGCGGCCAGTCCGGCGACCACCAGCGTCCGAAAATGCGATAACGGTGGAGGCGCGGGTCGATGCGGATCGCGACCACATAAGCGAGCAGCGTCACGAGCGTGGTGATGATCGTCGCCACCGCCGCGCCGCGCAGGCCCAGCTCGGGCGCGCCCAGATTACCGAAGATAAAGGCATAATTCGCCAGTGCGTTGACGAAGATGCCGCCCGCCGTGATCGCCGTCGCGAAGATCGGCCGGTCGAGCGTCGAGACGAAGCTGCGCAACACGTTGTTGATCAGGAACGGCACCATCGAAATGACGAGGACGGTGTTGTACTCCAGCGCCAGCGCGATGATGCGCGGCTCTTGGCCGGTCATCCGCATCAGCGGGCCGAGCAGCAGGCATAAAGCAACGCCACCGAGGCCCGAGAAAACGGCCAGCCACAGGGCCATGCGAACCGTGCGCCGGACGGGCCGCAATGCCGGCGCGCGCTCGCCGAGTTCCGCCGCCGCGACGGGCGCGACCGCTCCGGTAAGGCCGGACAGTGCCCACATGACCAGCCCGAACAGCGCGATCGCCAGCGCCGATGCGGCCAGCTGTTCCTCTCCCAGCCGCGCAATGAAGATCACGTCGATGGCATAGGTCAGCATCTGGAGCAGATTGGCAGCCGCCAGCGGCCAGCTCAGCCGGAAGGTCGCGCGGATCTCGTCGCGCCAGCCGTCGCTGCCGGTGCCCGGATCGGACGACAGGGGCTCGGGGGGCAGGTCGTAAGCCATGAAGCCGGCCCGGATAGGCGCAGTCTTTCGTTTGCGAAAGCGTGGCGCGCGGAAACGGGAATTTTCCCAGTCTGAAGAGGCGAGCCGGACACAGGTTCAGGCGCTAGTTCAAGTGTCCTAGTCGGGCGGTTTCCCCGTGATTTCGCTTTAACCGTCGCCGGTTAAGGTCTACCTATCCACGCAACGACGAAAGTCGGCAAAACCAAAAATTAACGATGCCGGGTTAACCCGGACGAGAAAAGAGGTCGCAATGTTTCACTCCTTCCCGAACGGGAAAGGCGGTTTGCTCATGCTCGGGCGTTTGGAAGACAAGTCAGAAGTTTCGGCAGAGAAGGGCCGGTCTCGCGCCTCGCCGCGCCGCCGCCTGTATCTTGCCACCGCCATTTCGCAGACCGATGCCGGTTGCGATGTCGATGTATTCAACATCTCCGAAACCGGAATTCTGCTCGGGACGTCCGGCACTCTCGACCTCGACGAGCCCATCACCGTCGTCCTGCCCGATATCGGGGAGAGGCTGGCGACGATCGTCTGGCATTCCGAAAATCTCTACGGATGCCGTTTTGCCGAGCCTCTCGACAGCGCGGAGGTAGCAGCCTGCCTCGCCTATTCGATGCCCGAAGGCCCCCGCCGGTTGCCGCCACGTCAGGAGGAAGCAACTTTCGGCGAGAGGCTGAAGCTGCTGCGGACGCGGTCGAAATTCTCCATGGTCGAACTGGCTCGGCAGGCAGGCGTAACGAAACCGACCCTTTGGAAATGGGAAACCGACAAGGTCCGGCCGCGTGAAGCCGCCTTGCAGCGCTTGGCCGCAGCGCTCGAAGTGACGCCGACCGAACTGCTTTATGGCAAACCGGTTGCTCTGGACGCTCCGCAGGCCGGCCATTCGCCGCAAACCCCTGGCAATGCTTCGACGAACGCCCCGACCGAGACCTTGGCGAAAGTCATTTCGCAGAGCCGGGCGAAAATAGCACGGCTCGCGGGAACCGAAGAGTCCCAAGTTTCCATCGATATCGACTGGGACTGATCCCGAAACAAGACAGCCTGCCGGTTGCGATTCGCGAAACCGCGGTTTCCATGGTATTGGCCTGGCCCTGCATCCGAGGGGGAAGCTGTCATGGGGAATGCAAGTATCGCCTTCGGGCTGATCGGCCTCGCTATCACCTACGGTCCGTTCGCGCCCGCTGCCCTTGCGGAGGAGGGCGACGAGGCAGGGGCCGCAAGCGGGGCTCCGCAAGTCCAGCAGCAACCCTTGCAGCCGCCCTCGCGTCCCGCTGTCCGATTCGGTCGCGCCGTCGATCTGATGGGTGCTGACATCGAGCCCGAGTCTTCGGCCATGGGGGGGCCGGATTTCGAAGCGGGTGCGATGCCGTCGGGACGGCCGCTCGCAGCGGGACGACTGACCAGCGGCTTCGGTATGCGGGGCCATCCCGTGCTCGGCGGCAGACGCTTTCACGGCGGGATAGACCTTGCCGCGGCAACGGGCACGCCGGTGGCCGCGACATCGAGCGGAGTGGTACTCTCCGCAGGATGGCGCGGAGGTTACGGCATCCTCGTCAGGCTTTCACACGGCGGGACGGTCGAAACCCGCTATGCCCATCTTTCCGCCGTTGCGGTGAGGGCAGGCGATCGCGTCCAGGCGGGGCAGACGATCGGTTATGTCGGCTCCACCGGGCGCTCGACCGGACCCCATCTCCATTACGAAACGCGGGTGGACGGTCGTCCCGTCGATCCTGCTTCCTTGAGATAAGCGTCGGTCGTCCGGATCACCCGGCGGTCATCACGAGACTGTCGCTGTTCGGGTCGTAGCGCAGGTCGACACCGTCGTTTCGCAGCTCGGTGAATGTGAGCAGATTGTCCGCCCTGCGCGGTTTCCGCACTGTGCGCGGCCGGCCGGCGCGTTCCAGCATGCGGACGATGTCCGTGGCATCGACCAGCAGGCGCGAATCGCCATCGATATGCACGGGCAGGCTGCCGATTTCGCGCGCGCCGATCCTGAGCGGCTTGCGCACGATGACGGCATCGGCGCTGACGCTCTCGCCGGAGGACCCCGGCTGCACCAGATCGAACCTTAGCGGGATCAGGCCCTCTGCGGTCATTGCCGGACCGGTAGCCATCCGATTGCCTTCGGAAGCGGCGGCCATGTCCCGCGCTGCGTCGGGGTTCTGCATCAGGGCTACGACGGCGTCGGCGGCATCGCCTGCGTCCAGTTCAGCGAGGGCCTCGTTACCGACCGGACGAGCCGCAGTCGTCTTGGGCAATTCTATCCGGGTAAAGTGAGGTACTGCCACCCGCATGACGGGGCCGGTAGCGGTCGCGCGGTCGATCGCGAGCCAGACGCCGGCGATGGCCACCACCGCAGCCAGCGCGACTGCGAAAGGGTACTTCACTCCCCTGTTTCGAACCCTGTCCATTCCCCGTGCCCCACCGAAATGCGATGCCGCTGTAACACCGTTTCGCGCGCCAGGCGAATCGGGATGGGGCTTCGCTCAGCCGGGAAGGCGGCTGCGATAGGTGACGTTCACCCGGTCCGACAGCAGCAGATAGGGCAGCCAGATCATGATGCTGATGAGCACCTTGGTGATATTGCCCTCCAGCAATCCTGCGAGCGAGGCGCCGACTTCGGGCGGCAGGTCGGCCTGCGCTTTCACGACGCTCGCGGTCGTCAGCTGAAGGCCGATGTCGAAGGCCCAGGTAAGGGCCAGCATCCGCGGGAACAGCGGGATCGTCCGCAGGGCCATTACGAAACAGACGACATAGAGGAAGTTCATCGCGACGGCTTCGAAGGCCATGGCGAGGAAGATGGCGCGAGCCCAGTCGGGACCAGCGGCGGTAATCGCCGGGACCGCGAGCAGGAACTCGGCGCTGCGGATTACGACGTTGAGCAGCATGCCGACGATCAGCGATGCCATGAAGCCCACCGGCCCGAACATGCGATGGCCGCGGGCAGCTTCGCGATCGACCTTGGTCCAGCGGCCGACGAAGGCCAGGCTGACCCGGTTGTCCCATTTGGTTTCGTTTTCCGGAAACGCGGCTTCGGCGAGGCGGAAGGCCATCGGCGGGGCCAGCGCGATGAGGGCATAGGGCAGGAAGATGCTGGCGAAGTCGGCGATACCGGTCACGGGCGGAGGGCTGAGTGCGATGCGCAGGCTGGCAAGCGCGAGCCAGCCGACGATCCACCATGGAATCGCGCGGTCCACGAACGGGCGAAGGTTCGCGACGATGGCGCGGGATTTCGCTTCCAGCACGTCCGCATAGCGTAAAAACGCAGCAATTATTGCTTTTGTGTGTCGTTCTGGAACCATGTTCAAATCCAACGTCGAACTCTAGATCGGGTTTCGAACGGTGCAACTTTTGCGCGAAACCGCCGGAAATCTGCGAGAATTTAGTTAACAAATTGCGAATCGGACTGAAATTTTTGATTCGGAATACGTGGCGAAAATATACAATCTATTCGCCGTTAACCGTCGCACTTAACGCTTTTCGGCCTTATCGCTTTGGAAAACAACCCGAAATTTTCGCGGTTGCCAAAATCTTGACTATGGTTGCCATAAGATGGATTCTTAGGGCGTTCCGTGAGGGAACAGGCGTCTGATCCGGCGTAACCGTCGGAAAAACATAAACCAAGGTCGCGCCGGTTCCAGAGCATTACCCGCACGGACAGGGCGAGCCGGAAATAGAGGCCGGAGCCCTCATGTGAATGAAGGGGGGACGATCCCCGCTTGGACTAGGGTAGAAACATCATGACCAATTTCCTGAAGAACTTCGCCGCCGACGAATCCGGCGCTTCGGCTGCCGAATACGCACTGATACTCGTCGTGGTCGGCCTTGGAATCGTATTGGCCGCGACTACGCTCTCGGGCTCAATTAGTAACGCCATTCAAGACACTTCCAAGTGTATTGATCCGGATGGTGACTCTACTGGAACTTGCCCCGGTAGCACCAGCACTGGCGGCAACTAATTCACCTTCCGGCCCTGGCTTTGTGCCGGGGCCGGACTTTACCCGGCGCAGCGGGGGTTTCTGCGCTTGTAAGGAGCTATTCGGGGGGAGCGGCGCATGGAGCGGCGCAATATCATCATCATCGGCGCGGCCCTGGTTCTGGGCGTGCTGGCCGTTTACCTGACCAACGCCTATTTTTCCGGCGTCGAGGAAGAGCAGGAGCGGATCGCGGAAGAGCAGCAGCTCGTTCGCGTCGCGGTCGCATCGCAGGATCTTCCGTTCGGCGCACCGCTGACGACCGACACCGTCCGGCTGGTCAACTGGCCCGCGCAATCGGTGCCCGCAGGCGCCTTCAACGACATCAACAGTTTCGCGGGCGGCAATGTCGCCATTCGCCCAATTGCGGCGGGTGAGCCGATCCTCCGCTCCCGCATTTCGGCGCGAGCCATCCTGTCGGAAAACATTCCCGACGATATGCGCGCCACGACCATTCCCGTAAACGACGTCGCCGGCGTGGCCGGTTTCGTGACGCCCGGCGATGTCGTCGACGTGATGATGACGCGCGAGATTCCCGGCGGGGACGATGACCTCATGACATCGGTCGTGCTGGAGAACGCGCAGGTGCTCGCGATCGACCGCCGCGCTTCGGAAGACAGCACCGAACCGCAGGAACTGAAAATGGCGACGCTGCTGACCAATCAATACGATGCCCAGCGGTTGGCGCTGGCGGCGCAGAGCGGGCGGCTGACGCTGGCACTGCGCAATGTCGAGAACCAGTCTGTCGGCAGTGCACAAGTGGTAACCACGCGCGACCTGCCCGGTGGCCGCCTGCGCTATGACTCTCGCAGCAGCACGGCGCGATCCGCCCCTGCGCCCGCACCGCGCCAGCAAGTCGCCTATCGCCCGGCGCCCGCTTCGGCAGGGACATCCCAGCCATCCGCGCCCGTCTTCTCGGGCCCGACCATGACGATCTATCGCGGCACCGACGGTGCGCGCCAGGAGGTGTCCCGTGGCACGAACTGATTTCATGCGCCGTGCGCTTGCCGCGGCCCTTCCGATCGCCCTGATGGCCGCCAGCCCGGCGCAGGCGCAATTCGCGGCCGCCGGAGAGATCCATGCCGGCACGCTGGAGATCCCGGTCAACAAGAGCCAGGTGGTCACCGCCGACCGGCCGATCGCCAAGGCGCTGGTCGGCAATGCCGATATCGCCGATATCGTCGCGCTCACCGAAAATTCGATCTACGTGCTGGGCAAGGGCATGGGCACCACCAGCCTGACGCTCTACGACGCGCGCGGCCGGGTTCTGTCGGTGATGGACATCGCCGTCGGCCCCGATGCGGAAGCCTTCCGCAGCCAGGCGGCCCGCCTGATTCCCGGCGGCCAGATCGACGCGCATATCAGCGGCGATTCGCTGGTGCTGACGGGCCTCGCCACCGATGTCGGCATGATCGACCGGGCGGTGCGGCTAGCCGGCACC
Source organism: Qipengyuania sp. 902 (assembly GCF_051195295.1). Classification (NCBI taxonomy): domain Bacteria; kingdom Pseudomonadati; phylum Pseudomonadota; class Alphaproteobacteria; order Sphingomonadales; family Erythrobacteraceae; genus Qipengyuania; species Qipengyuania sp. 902. Next base: position 941,103 of record NZ_JBNJLJ010000001.1, read on the forward strand.
TACGCAGGTGAGAAGGTGGTCAACATGATCGCGCTCGGCAGCAGCCAGCAGGTGATGCTGGAAGTCAAGTTCGCGGAAGTGAACCGATCAATAGGCGAAGATGTAGGCGCGCGTGGATTTCTTACCGATCGCGGTGGCGATTTCCGCGGCGTGTTCGGTCCGGGTTCCGAAGTGGTGGGCGGCGTCTTCGATGCAGCCGCAATTCAGAACAGCTTTGGCGCGATAGGGGCCACTTTCAGCGCCTTGGGCATCGATTTCGATGTCTTCCTGAACGCGCTGGAAGAGAAGGGCTTCGCCAAGACGCTCGCTGAACCGACCCTCGTAGCGTTGTCGGGTGAAAGAGCATCGTTCTTGGCCGGCGGGGAATTCCCCATCCCCGTCGTCCAGTCGAGCGGAGGCGGAGGCGGTGAAAACGTCGCTGGCCAGGTAACAGTCGAATTCAAGCCCTTCGGCGTCAGCCTGGGCTTCACCCCCACTGTGCTGGGCGACAACACCATCAACCTGGTGGTGGAGCCTGAGGTCAGCCAGATCGATCCGGCGGCCTCGATCCAGATCAATGGCCTCGCCATTCCCGGCCTGCAGACCCGACGCGCCTCCACCACGCTGGAACTGCGCGACGGCGAAAGCTTCGCCATCGCCGGGCTGCTGCAGCAGGATTTCCAGACCACGGTCAACCAGGTGCCGCTGCTCGGCAATATCCCGATCCTCGGCGCGCTGTTCCGCTCGACCGAATTCCAGAAGGGCGAGACCGAACTGCTGATCGTAGTGACGCCGCGACTGGTGAAGCCGATCCGCCCCGACCAGGTGCGTCTGCCGACCGATCGCGTGCGCGATCCGACAGCAGCGGGCACCGTGCTGACGGGCGAACCTTACGATCCGGTCCCGGCCAGCGAACTGGCCGCGCCGCAAACCCCCGTGACGATAGAGGAAGGCAGCGATTATGAATATTGAACGATCCGCCCGGCTGGCGATTTTCGCCGCCTTCCCGCTGGTGATGCTGGCAGGCTGTGCCGACAAGTCGATCTTCGAAGCACCCGGCGATGCCTCCTTCGGGGAGGCCAACCGCCAGACGATGATGGCGCAGGTCGTCAATCCGGACCCGGTCTATACCGATGAGCTGGTGACCAGCGGCGAACACGCTGCCGATGCCGTCGAGCGCTATCGCGAGGATGCGGTCAAGCAGCCGGAATCGATCCGCACGACCGATGTAGGCGAAGGGGGCGAAGGCCCGAATTGAGGGTCGAAAGAGGCGAAGATGGGTAAGTTCGGCAAGTTCCTAAGAGACGAAAGCGGGGCCAGCGCGGCGCTCTATGCGCTCGCGCTGCCTGCACTTGTCGGAATGGTCGGCCTCGGCTTCGATTATTCGCGCCTGGTTTCCATGGATACCGAACTCCAGAACGCGGCCGATCAGGCTGCGCTGGCCGGGGCGACCCAGCTGGACCAGCTGCCCGGCTCCATCGCGCGGGCCACGGCACAGGCGCGCAGCCTGGTCATCAACGATACGCGCTTTGCTAATGACGATGGCGAAGCGGCAGTCGGCATCCCCGACGGCCAGATCTATTTCTACGCCAACGTTGACGATGCTGAAAGAGACCTCAATCGATTGCTACCGGATGCCGACGAGCAGGCGCGCTTCATTCGCGTGCAGGTGGAAACGCGCACGGCGAATTACGCGCTCACGCCGATCGCCGGGGCGATTTCCGACACCATCGATGCCGAAGCGGTGGCGGGCATAGGATCGGCCGTATGCCGCATCCCGCCGCTGATGATCTGCAATCCGGACGAGCCGCTCAACAACACCGATCCGACGGTCGATTTCAACGCCAACAACTATATCGGCGACGGGCTGCTGGTGGTGCAGCAGGGCAAGTGGGATCCGGGTGCTTTCGGCTTCCTAGACCTGGGGCTGGGCGCGAACGGCGTGGAAGAAGCGCTCGCCTGGGTTTCGCCGACCGGGAACTGCGTGCCGGTAAACGGGCCCGAGGTGATCGATGTGGAGATCGAACCCGGGCTCAAGACTTCGACCATCGACGCCATCAACACCCGCTTCGACATCTACGACAACTGCCCCAAGGACGGGACTTCACCAGGCACGTGCCCGGCCTCGATCAATTCTATCAAGGACGTGACCCACAAGTCGGACGCTGCGGGCGTTCCGGACATCTCTGACGGAAAAGCGTGCAAGTTCAGCAATAACGGTGAGACGGCCGGGTGGCAGGTCCCCGCCAATCCCTACGCACCGACGACCGATGCCGCGCTGCCGGTGACGACCACGCCGTCGCCCATGGGGCACCCGCGCGACGTCTGCCATTCGCTTGGTCCGGACGACAATACCTGCGGCCGTTTCGGTGACGGGTTCTGGGATCGCGACGCCTATTTCCGCTCGCGTTACGGGTGGGATTCCGCCGCCTGGCAGACGAACACCGGCTTCACCGCCAGCGGTACGCGCCCCGACCGCCCGACCCGCTACGAAGTGTATCAGTGGGAAATCGCGAACAAGGGCAACGTCATCGACGGAGCGACGATCCTTGGCCAGTGGACCAACGGGACGCGCGGCAATTATGCCCAGCCGATCTGCAGCGCCAGCAAGGGCGGCGCCGGCGGAACCACGCCTTCATCCACCGTGGCGGATCGCCGCCGGATGTCGGTCGCGGTCATCAACTGTCATGCCGAAAACGTGAGAGGGAAGAGCGGACCCTACGCCATCCGTCGCTTCATCGACATCTTCCTCGTCGAGCCGAGCCTCAATCGCCCCGACCGGACCGACAAGAAGGATATCTACGTCGAGATCATCGGCGAATCCGATGCCGGCGGCACTGGGGAGACGGCGGGCACCGTGATCCGGCGCGATGTTCCGTTCCTGGTGAAGTGATGCGACTGCGCGATCTCTGGATCTGCCGTCAGGGCGCCGCTGCCGCAGAGCTCGCACTGCTGCTCCCACTGTTGGCTGGCATGCTGTTCGGGGCGATCGAGGTTGCCTACTATTTCTACAGCCAGCACCAGGTAGTGAAGGGCGTTCGCGACGGCGCGCGTTATGCCAGCCGGCAGAGCTTCGCCACGATCAATTGCGAGAGCGGCGCCACCATGGACAGCGGCGTCCAGACGGCGATCCAAGAGGTGACCCGCACGGGGCGCCCCTCGGGCGGCACCACCCGCGTGCCGGGCTGGGAAAATGCGGAGGTGACCGTGGCGGTGTCATGCCCGACAACGGCAGTGACCACCGGCATTTACGACGGGCAGACCAATGCGCCCGTGGTAACCGTGACGGCGAATGTGAATTACCAGAGCCTGTTCGACGGCGTCGGCATCATCACCGACAGCTATTCGCTGAATGCCACCCAGCAATCGCCGGTGATGGGCATATGAGCTGCGCGGCGTTCCTCGCCCGGTTCTGCCGGGACCAGCGCGGTTCGGCCGCGGAGTTCGCACTCGTGCTGCCGCTGATCGTGCTGTTCCTGGTCGGCATCATCGATGCGGGCCGCTACGCCTATGATTTCAACCGCGGAGAGAAAGCCAGCCAGGTCGGCGCGCGCTTTGCCGTGGTTACGGATCCGCTGGTGCAGGAGCTGGCGACCTACAGTTTCTCCGGCCGGACAGTCGGCGGCGTCCAGCTGGGGCAGGGCGACCGGATCCCGGTCGATGCGCTCGGCACGATCAGCTGCACGAGTACGGAATGTGAGTGTATTTCCGGCTTCTGTCTCGACGACGTCCCCCTGACTGTTAATTCCAACGCCTTCGATAAGCTCGCAGAGCGGATACAGGCATTCTGGCCCGATGTGGCGGACGAGGACATCACGGTGGAATACACCGGTTCCGGTCTGGGCTTTGCAGGCAATCCCAACGGGATGGATGTTTCTCCTTTCGTGACCGTTCGCCTGACGAACATGGAGTTCACTTCGATCCTTCTCTTCGGCTCGACCGTCGATTTTCCCGGCTTCGATTATACGCTGACGATGGAAGACGGCGCAGGAACGGTGTCGAACTGATGGGCCGCGACCACACGATATTCGGCCAAAGGAAGGGGTCCGAGTTGCAATTGAACGCACCGCTGACGGTGATCGCATCGGAACGCCAGCTTGAGAACTTACGCTCTTCCTCCGGGGCAGGCTGGATAAGCGATGCGCAATTCATTTCGTTGCAGCCGGACGAGCCCATTCCGGGCAATGCGCTGGATGCAACCGGTGTCGTGCTTTTCGAAGTCGACCCGGCCAGCCCCGCCAGCATGGACCGGATTCGCAATATTCGCCGGATGTATCCGGAAATGCCGCAGATCGTCGCCATGCGCGATGTCGACATGCGCTTGGTGAGGACACTGATCCGCGAAGGTGTGGCCGATGTCGTCGAACTGCCCTTCAACGCCGAAGAAATCCTGCAAACCGTTATCGCCGTGCTCGAAACGCATGCGGGATCGGTCGGGAAGGACGTTTCGCTCGCGCCGCTGATTGCGGTCACCAAGCCGATCGGCGGGGCCGGCGCGACGACGATTGCCAGCCATTTGGCAGCGGAACTGGCGAACGAACCCGGCGAACCGACCGTCTGCCTGTTCGACCTCGATATCCAGGCCGGGCGGATCTGCGAAGTGTTCGGCGTTTCGCCGCGCCGGACCCTGACCGATCTGCTCGAAGCTGGCGCAAGGCTCGATGCATCGATGCTCGATACGGTTGCCGAACGTCACGAATGCGGCGTCGACCTGATTGCAGCGCCCAACGAAATCATCCCGATAGAGGCGCTGAAGAGCGAGGATCTCGCGCGGGTTCTCGATCTGGCGCGTGCCGAATACGATTACGTGGTTCTCGACATGCCATCCGGCCTGACCAATTGGGGCCTCGCAATCCTCGCGAAAGCCGACAGCATCGTGATGCTCGTCGAGCAGTCCCTTCCCAGTCTGCGTCAGGCGCGCCGCAGGCTGGATCTGTTCAAAAACCTCGGCCTCGATCACCGGCTCGTCTCTGTCGTTGTCAACCGGGTGGAGAAGAAACTCTTCAAATCGATCGGGATCGATGACGTGGAGGAAGCTCTCGGCCGGCCGGTGACTGCCAAACTGGCGCGCGACACCCAGACGCTGGAGGCTGCGCAAGACCGCGGTGTGCTGGCCGGACATATCCGTCGCAAGAGCCCGTTCGTCGCCGATGTCGCTGCGCTCGCAGATGCGATCACCGCGCGTATGGATGGAGGCGAGCAATGAAGTGGCAGTTCGGATCGCAGGACGGCGCAGCCTCCGAAGTCGAGATCGAAGAGGAAGGCTTCGCGCCGCAACGCATAACCACTTTCGAGGTCGACAAGGAAGCCGAGAAGCTGCTCGACCTGAAAACCACGATCCATCGCAAACTGCTGGACCGGATCAACCTCTCGCTGCTCGAACGGATGTCTCGCGAGCAGATCGAGGAAGAGATCGGCGATATCATTCTGGCGCTATTGCTCGAGGAAGACGCTGCGCTGAACGGGGCCGAGCGCAAACGGCTCACCGGGGAGGTGCTGGACGAGCTGCTCGGGTTGGGGCCGCTTGAGCCGCTGCTGGCCGATGAATCCGTCACGGATATTCTTGTGAATGGCCACCGCGACGTCTTCGTCGAGAAATTCGGCCTGCTCGAACGAGCCTCCGTGCGTTTCCAGGACGAGCGGCACCTGCTGCGGATTATCCAGAAGATCGTCAGCGCCGTCGGCCGGCGCGTGGACGAATCCTCGCCTTTCGTCGATGCTCGCCTTGCGGACGGTTCGCGCGTCAACGCCATCGTCGCACCGCTGGCCATCGATGGTTCGCTGCTCTCCATCCGTAAATTCGCCAAGACCCGGATCGACATGGCCAAGCTGGTCGAGCTCGGCAGTGTTCCGGAAGCGGTCGCGGACGTCCTTGCCGCAATCGTCAAATCGCGGCGCAACGTACTGATTTCCGGGGGTACCGGTTCGGGCAAGACCACGCTGCTGAACGCCCTCTCCGCGAATATCGACGGGCGGGAGCGGATCGTCACGATCGAGGATTCCGCAGAACTGCAGCTTCAACAGGAACATGTCGCCCGGCTGGAAACCCGCCCTGCCAATATCGAAGGGCGGGGCGAGGTCTCGCAGCGCGATCTCGTGAAGAACGCCCTGCGCATGCGTCCCGATCGCATCATCGTGGGCGAGGTTCGCTCCGGCGAGGCATTCGACATGCTCCAGGCGATGAACACGGGCCACGACGGCTCGATGACGACGGTTCACGCCAATACCGCGCGCGACGCCCTGTCGCGTGTCGAGCAGATGATCGGCATGAGCGGGATCGAGATTTCGCCCACTTCGGCCCGTGCGCAGATCGCGTCGGCGATTAATGTCGTCGTGCAGATCGGGCGCCAGGCCGACGGCAGGCGGCGTCTGCTGAGCCTGTCCGAGATCGTCGGCATGGAAGGCCAGACCATCACGATGCAGGAAATCTTCCGCTTCAAGATGGAAGGCCGCGGCGAAGACGGAAGCGTGCTCGGGCGGCATGAGGCAACCGGCATCCGTCCAAAGTTCCTCGATACCGCTGCAGATCACGGCATCGCCCTTTCGCCCGAACTGTTCCGGCCTAACCTCGATCTGGGGAGGGTCTGATGCTGAGCGCCGAGGTTACCCGAATTCTCGTCCTGTCGGCGGTGTTCGCCTCGATATTCCTGATCTCGCAGGTCGTGTTGAGGTTCGGTATCGAAAACCGCCAACATGCCGGTGCGGTGAACAAGCGCCTGAAGCTGATCGCAACGGGCAAGCGCCGCGAAGACGTGCTCGGGAGCTTGCGCAAGCACGATCCGCTCAGCAATCCCGTCAGCGCTGGATTCCTCACGGCACCGTACAACAGCTTCCGTCGCAACCTGATGATGGCGGCGGTGCCGTTCAACTTTTCGCAGATCGTCCTGGGCATGGCGGCGATTTTCGCCCTGGTCGTGCTGGCCGTAACCATGCTGGCCATATCGTCCGGCTTCGCGCTATCATTCGGCGTGATCCAGCTGATCGTGGCAGTCGCGGCGGCCGTTGCCATCGGTCTGCCAGTGCTGGCGGTCGGCTATCTCGCCCAGCGACGCCGCAAGAAGATGCAGGAACAGTTTCCCGTGGCGCTCGACATATTCGTGCGAGCGTTGCGTGCGGGCCATCCGGTCGCCTCAGCGATCGACCTGCTGACCCAGGAAATGACCGATCCGATCGGATCGGAATTCGGCCTGATTTCGGACGAGATCGCTTACGGTGCCGATCTCAACGAAGCGCTGGAAGACATGGCGGAGCGTTGGGACCTCGACGATATGCGGATGTTTGCCGTTTCGCTGTCGGTCCAGAACGAAACCGGTGGCAACCTGGCGGAGATACTCGACGGCCTGTCGAAAGTGATCCGGGAGCGCGCCAGCCTGTACCTCAAGGTTCGGGCATTGAGTTCGGAAGGGCGGATGACGGGCTGGCTGCTGACCGCCTTGCCGATCATTACATTCGTCCTCCTGTTCTCCATGAACCCGCAATTTTACCTCGAGGTCGCGACCGATCCGATTTTCATGTTCGGATTCCCGGCGATGATCGTGTGGTTCCTGATCGGCGTTTTCGTGATCAAGAAAATGGTCAATCTGAAGGTCTGACATGTTCGATTTTCTCGTCACCAACCAGCTGGCACGCTTTGCGGTTCTCGCTCTCATCTTCGCGGTGGTCATCATCGGCGTCGTCTCGGTAGGCCGCCTGTCCGCTCGCCGGGTCGAGGCGCGGCAGAACATCCGCGAGATTGCGGGAGGCGGGATTGGTCGCCGCGAGACGCTCCAGGACAAGCGCACCAATGCCTGGGCCGAACTTGCGGAACGGGTCGAGCGTGCGGGATTGAGCCTTGCCGATTCCAAGGGCGACGTGTTGCGCGACAAGCTGCGGGCGGCGGGCTATCAGTCGGCAGCGGCGCCGAAAATCTTCACCCTGCTGCGCTTCATCCTGGTCTTCGCAGTCCCGCTGCTATTCCTTGCCTATATGCGGTTGCTCGATGCGGAACTTTCGACGTTCACCCTCTACCTCGGCGCCGCGTTCTGTGCGCTGCTTGGATTGTATCTCCCGAACCTGGTCGTCACCGCCAAGGCGGACCGGCGGCGCGAGGCCGTAACGCACGGCTTCCCGGATTGTCTGGACCTGATGCTCGTCTGCGTCGAGGCCGGCCTCGGTATGGAAGCGGCGATGGACCGGGTCGGTCGCGAGATGGTCGAGTCGCATCCCTTGATTGCCAAGATCCTGTCCGAAGTGACCTTGCAATTGCGTGCCGGTGCGCGGCGCGAAGACGCGCTTCGCAAGATGGGCGAAAGCAGTGGCGTCGTCGAAATCAGAAGCTTCGCGACGCTGCTGATCCAGTCCGACAAGCTCGGCACCAGCGTTGCCGATACCTTGCGGGTCTATTCGGCCGAGATGCGCGAGAAACGCAGACTGCGCGCAGAGGAAAAAGCGCACCGTCTGCCGGTGCTGATATCGATCCCGTTGGTGGTGAACATGCTGCCCACGATGATCGGCGTACTCATGATGCCCGGGATGATTCGGGTCTTCCGTGAATTGATACCTGCGATGGGAGGGGGTTGAGATGACGAAGATCGCCAAATTCGGAACGATTGCTGTTGCTGCCATGCTGTTGGCGGGCTGCCAGTCCTCGCCGTTTTCCGGTTGGGGTTTCGCCAAGAAGCAGAACAAGCGGCCTGCTGCGGAAGCACCGCCCGAGATCGTCGGCGCCCAGCTCATCGAGGAAGGGCGAGCGCAACTGCGCGACGGCCATATCTCGGCCGCGGTTGCGACGCTGCGCCTGGCACGTCTCGACCCGGCAACCGCCGCCGCAGCGGAGAACGGCCTCGGCGTAGCCTACGCAAAACTGGGACGGTTCGACATAGCGGACCGGTATTTCAGGGCCGCGGTGGCTCGCGACCCGCAGGACATGCGCTTCACGGCGAACCTGCTGCGCCTGCAACGCCACGTGATGCTCGCGCGCAAGGCGACCTGGCCCGCGGAGAGAGTGGTTGCAGCGCCGGCGCCGAAAACCGATTCGGCGCCTCTGGCCATGCGGCCCCATCGAATTTCCGACGGTATCGTGAAGATCGCGACGCGTGAACAATTGGGCGAAGGTCCGAAGATGACTGTCGCGTTCCTGGAAAAGCCTTCGCTCGAGCGCGAGACGAAGGCCGAGCCGGAATTGCAGGACGAGCAGACCTCGGCAACCGACCTCGGCAGCGAAGACGAAGGCAAGCAGAAACTCGTTTCGTTTACACAATGACGCCCGAAATCGTTTTCCTGCCTGCCGCGCTTATCGCGGTAATCGGCGCTGCGCTGGATGTTCGATCCCGTCGCATACCCAACCGCCTGGTCGCTGCGTTGGCCATTGCCGCAGCGGGGGCGACACTTGCCAGTTTCGGTTGGGTGGCCCTTGGTTCGGCGGCTTTGCACGCGCTCATCGCTCTTCTCGCGGGAATGGCGCTTTTCGCCCTTCGCGCGATCGGGGGCGGAGACGCCAAATTCTATAGCGCTGCCGCTTTCGGGGTGCCTTTGTCCGGGGCCTTGGGCTTGCTGGCTTTTACAGCGATCTCAGGTCTTGTTGCCGTTGTCGCGATGCTGATCTGGTATCGGGGTTTCAAGATGTCGGCGGGCAAGGAGAGGCGGAGCTGGACGCTGCCATACGGGCTTCCGATCTGCTGCGGCTTCCTGATCCAGGCCTATTCGTTGGCCGGGTTTTTCTGAATTGGCGTTTTCTGCCTGCAACCAGGGTTAACCGAAAGCTCTACATTTTCGTCAAATCCCGAAATGGGACTGTTGCGTTCAATCGGCTTGCACTTCAAAAAAGATGAGAATTCCAAGGGTTGAAAGGCTATCTCGTCTTTCTACCCGACCGAACATTTCGTTTCCAGAATAGGTTAATTGAATTGCAACAACCTGTGAAACGATGTTTGAACGGACTCAATTAAACGCGATTCGGGCTCGACTCGTCTCGCCAAAACACAGGGGCCGCGAAGCAGCTTCCGCAATTTGGATTGCGGGGGGCCTGGTTCGAGCAACAAGTGCCGTTCCATCGTCTGCTTCGCGGGCCTCGCCGAGCCAGTGCTCGATTGCGAAAGCGGAGGTGACGTGATGGTTGATTTCGAAGGGCACGGCCAGGATGGTTTCATGGATCGTTCGACCGATGCGGACCCTGCGGATCTCCAGCAGGTGGACGCCGGTCGGTCGGGCTCGGTCTCCGATGTCGCACAATCCGAAATCAAGAGCACCGAGGTAATTCGCCTCCCGGCAGGCTCTGCTATCCAGGAGTTGCGGGCCGAGGGTAGCGACCTGATTGTCGTTCTCGATGACGGTTCGGTCATTCGCGTGCCCGACGGGGCGATCATCGTCCCGCAATTCGTGATCGGCGATGTTCAGATCCCTCCGCAAAACATCGCTGCGTTGCTGACGGGCAACGAACCTCAACCGGCGGCCGGCGCGCCCCAGAGCTCGGGCGGTAATTTCGGACAGAATGTCGGCGATATCCAGGATGCCTACGCGCTGGGCGATCTCCTGCCCTATACCGAACTGTCGTTCCCCGAACGGCGCGAAGAAGAGATCATTCCGAACCTTGCCGAAGACGATCCGGACATCGTGATCGTCACGCCCGACAATCCGGTCGGCGCCGTGAATGCAACCGACGAGGTAAACGAGGCCGGGCTTCCGGCGCGCGGCGACGAGCCTGCCGGCACGCGAGCGGCGAGCGACGCTGAAATCACCAATGGAAGCATCGTCTACACGACGCCCGACGGGTTCGCTTCCCTCAGCATCAACGGTATCGAGATCACCCGGGTCGGCCAGACGATCGAAGGCGAATACGGCACGCTGACGATCACCGCGATCGGTGCAGGCCGGGTCGAATACCGGTACGTCCTCAACGACAACACGATCGGAGTCGAAGTCGACAGCTTCGCGGTTACCGTGACCGACCTCGATGGCGACACTGCCGATGCCAGCCTGGACATCCGCATAGTCGACGACGCTCCGATCGCGCGGGACGATGCAGCCGATCAGGCATCGGAAGGCGCACCGGTTACCATCGACGTTTTCGCGAACGACACTCCGGGGGCCGACGGTGTTGCAATCGGCACTGTTGCGCTCGTCGCAGGAACGCTGAGTGGTGCGGGTCTGCTGGTCAACAACGGCGACGGCACATTCACCTATTTCCCCGCTCCGGGCGAAGAAGGAACGGTTTCCTTCGATTATACGATCACCGACGGTGATGGCGATGTCTCGCGCGCGACAGCGACGCTCACCCTGGTCGACGATACGCAGCCCGACGGTGGAGATACGACGGCCACTGTCGACGACGACGGGCTTGCCCGCGGCAATCCGGTATCGGACGAAGGCGATCTCGACGCGGATGAGGGCGACGATCCTTCGGACGTCGGCGAGGCGACCTTCACCGGTACGCTTGAATTCGATGTCGGCGGCGATGCTCCGGCGAATATCGCTTTCGACGCCTCACTGGATGGCAGCACCGCGATAATCGGTACCGAAACCGTTACGTATTCCATCTCCGGCAATGTGCTGACCGCTACCGGTCCGCGCGGCGTGCTGTTCACGGTCGAGCTGCTGGACGACGCCACCGGCGCCTATCGCGTGACGCTGGTCGATAACGTCTTGCACGAAGGCGGGCCGAATGCCGAAGCGGTGGATGCGTCCACGGTCGTTTCTTTCCTCGTCACGGACAGCGACGGGGACGAGGTCACAACCACGCTCACCATCGTCTTCGACGACGATGCGCCGACCGCTTACGACAATGTCGCGTCCACCGACGAGGGTGGCACCATCGGCGGAAATGTTCTGACCGACGGCACGGACGACATCGCGGGGGCCGACGGTTTCGGCGGCATCGTGGCCTTGTCGAGCGAAAACCAGCAGACAGATACGGTTGCTCTGGTCGACGGCAACCTCGTGCTCGTCGGTCAATACGGTACCCTCACGCTCAATGCAGCGACCGGCGTCTACACCTATGTCGCTGCGCCGAATTCGACCAATGCCGACGCGGTCGACGTCTTCACGTATACGATCGTCGACGGGGACGGTGACACGGCCACCGCAACGCTCACGATCGATGTCGCAAATATCGAAGGCACAGTCGATGATACCGATCTGACAGCCGACGAAGCCGGTCTTGCGACGGGCAGCAATCCGGGATCGGGAAGTGAGACGGCAGGCGGGCAGATCGTCGTATCCGATGCCACCGGTCCATTCGTCTATGTGCTCACCGGCCCGGCCGATGGAACCTACGGCACGCTCACGCTCGACAGCGATACGGGTGCCTATAGCTATACTCTCTCGGCACCGTTCAGCGACAGCGACACTGGCGAAAATTCGCGCAATGTCGTGAACGGGGCGGATAGCTTCGGCTACGAAGTCTACGATACGGCCGGCAATCTTGTCGGATCGGGTACGATCGCGGTCAATATCGTCGATGACGTTCCCGATGCCGTCGACGAGGCTGCCCTGTCGATCGTCGAGGGCGCCAACTCCGGCCTCGCGGGCAATGTCCTGGCAAACGATGTCGAGGGCGCAGACGGTGCAAGCGTTACCTCGGTCTCGATCGGCGGCACCGACTATGTCGTCGCTGCCACCGGGATCACGACCGTGACGACGGATACCGGTGTCTACACGTTCGACGCCTCGGGCAACTGGACCTTCGACCCCGCAGCGGGTCTCGATCAATCCGATGGCCCGATCGATGCCTCGTTCACCTACACGCTGACGGATGGCGACGACGATTTCGATAGGGCAACGCAGCCGATCACCATCACGGACGGTCTCGGCCCCACGGCCGGCGATCCGGTATCGCTCGTGGTCGACGACGAGAATTTGCCGGACGGTTCCGACCCGGCAACGCCGGTCACCGATAGTGCGACGATCTCCTTTACGCCGGGGTCGGACGCCATCGTGGCCATCGCATTCGATGACACGGCCGGAGCGCTCGACAACCTCGGGGGCGGCCTCACCTGGGTGCGTATTTCGGATACGCAGATCGTCGGGCGAAGCTGCGGCGAAGATATCGTCACGCTCGATCTGACCGTCGATGGCGACAATGCTATCGTCACCATGACCCTGAACGATAATTACGCGGCGCATCCGTTGCTTGGCGACGATCTTGCAAATCTCGGTTCGGTGCTCGTCGTAGCAACGGATATCGACGGAGATCGAGCGAGTGCTTCTGTCTCCCTCGGCGTGTCGGACGATGTTCCCACCCTCGGCACCACGTCTCCTGCAATCGGCTCGCTCGAAGTCGACGAGAGCGACTTGTCAATCGATGCCGTTGCCGGTTTCGCAGGTCTGTTCGTTCCTTCCTTCAATGCCGATGGCCCAGGTAGCGTATCGGATTACGTGCTCGGCATTACGGCCGGGTCGACAGGGCTCGTCGATACCGCGTCGGGCGAAGCCGTCGTGCTGTCGCTGGAGAATGGCGCGGTCGTCGGGAGAACCGAAGTCGGCGGCGATGTCGTCTTCGTCCTGACCGTCGATGCGGCAGGCACGGTTACGCTCGATCAGCAGCGCGCCGTAGTGCATGCCGACGGTTCCGATCCGGACGACGCGACCGGGCTTGCGAACGCTGGTCTCATCACTCTCTCGGCGACCGTTACGGACGGCGACGGCGACACCGCCACGGCAACCGTCGCGATCGGTAACGCGCTGTCTTTCCGCGACGACGGACCGTCAATAGACGCGAGCGCCGTCGATGGCGATACGATCCTGCTGACCACGCAGGACGCCGATACCATTGGCGCGGCCTTCGATACCGATACGACTACTGCCGATTTCGGCGGCGCATTTTCCGTCGCCAGTCAGGCCTATGGTGCCGATGGCGCCGGCTCCGTTTCCTGGACCTATGCGCTGGTGATCGAGAACACTGCCTCGGGCCTGATCAGCAACGGCGCGGCTGTGACGCTGGCATTCGACGGTAGCGATGTTGTCGGCTCGGCCAACGGAATCGAGGTTTTCCGGCTCTCGGTCGATCCTGCGACCGGCGTTGTGACACTGACCCAATATGAGGAAATCGATCATCCCTTGCCCGGCGCCAACGGCGCCCCATACGACGACCAGTTCGCGATACTGGGCACAGGGATCCTGTCGCTCGAGGGTACTGCAACCATTGTCGACCGGGATGGCGACCGCGCGAGCGAGACGGTGTCGCTGGACCTCGGCGGCAACATTCGCTTCGCCGATGACGGGCCGGTGGTCGAACCGACCGGAGCCTCGCTTGGGCTGGTGGTGGACGACAGTGATTTTGCGGTCGATGCGGAGGCCGAGTACTCGGATGCGTTCGCGTTTGCGTTCGGTGCGGACGGTGCGGCTGCAGGTGGCGGCGAGAGTTATGCGCTGGGGCTTGGTGCGGGCGCGAGCGGTCTGACCGATACGCTGTCGGGCGCGGCGGTGGTACTGAGCCTGGAGGGCGGCCAGGTGGTCGGCCGGGCCGGTGCCGGCGGCGAGATCGTGTTCGTGTTGTCAGTGGATGGCGACGGGACGGTGACGCTCGACCAGCGGCGTTCGGTGGTGCACGATAATCCGAATGCCGACAACGAGCCGACCGGGCTTGCGAGCGGCGATCTCGTCACGCTGACCGCGACCGCGACCGATGGCGACGGCGATACCGACAGCGCGACCATCGCGATCGGCGGCGACCTCGTGTTCCGCGACGATGCGCCGGTGGCGGGGACCAATGACGATGTCCAGCTCGACGACGAGACGCTGGGTGGCGGGATCGCGGGCGGTATCGGCGATGTCGATCCCGATACGGCGAACACCATCGGCACGCTGGCGCACGACTTCGGCAATGACGGCGGCTCGATCGCCTTTTTGACCGGCGGCGCGCCGGCCGGCTTCCAGTATGTGGCGAGCGGCAGCGATATCCTGGTGCAGCAGTGGCAGGGCGGAGCATGGGTCACGTTGGTGACGGTGACGCTGGATGCGGCGACGGGCGCCTATACGGTCACGCAGAACGCCAATGTGCTGCATGCCGATGGCGGGGAGGAGAACGATACGTCGTTCACGCTGACCTACCGGATGACCGATGGCGACAACGACACGGCCGACGGCACGCTGACGATCAATGTCGACGACGACACGCCGACCGCGACTCCGGGTACGAGCCTGACCGGTTCGGTGGACGAGGATGAGCTGCCGGGCGGGATCGAGGGCGGTCCGGGCGATATCGGCGTAGTGGGCCTGACCACGGGCGGCAGCGTCGCGGCGCTGTTCGCGAGCGGTGCGGATAGTCCGCTCACCTATGCGTTCGAGACCGCAGCCTCGAGCACGACCTATCTGGAAGGACTGGGGCTCACCTCGGGCGGCGTGGCGCTGAGCTATGCGGTGACCGCCGGTTCGATCGTGGCGACCGCCGGCGGCGCTCCGGTGTTCACGCTCACGCTGAGCACGGCGGGCGCATGGGAGTTTACGCTGGAAGGCGTGCTCGACCACACTGTGGCCGGGACCGAGGACGACATCGCAATCGACTTCGGCGGCCTCGTGGTAGGCACCGATGCCGATGGCGACAGCGTCACGGCCACCGGCTCGCTGACCGTGACGGTCGATGACGACAGTCCGACCGCGACCCCGGGCGCGAGCCTGACCGGTTCGGTGGACGAGGATGCGCTGGGCGGCGGGATCGAGGGCGGTCCGGGCGATATCGGCGTGGTGGGCCTGACCACGGGCGGCAGCGTTGCAGCGCTGTTCGCAAGCGGCGCGGACAGCCCGCTGAGCTACGCGTTCGAGACCGCGGCCTCGAGCACGGCCTATCTGGAAGGGCTGGGCCTGAGCTCGGGCGGCGTGCCGCTGAGCTATGCGGTGACCGCCGGTTCGATCGTGGCGACCGCCGGCGGCGCTCCGGTGTTCACGCTCACGCTGAGTGCAGCAGGCGCATGGCAGTTTACGCTTGAAGGCGTGCTCGACCACACCGTGGCGGGCACCGAGGACGACATCGCAATCGACTTCGGCGGCCTCGTGGTCGGCACCGACGCCGATGGCGACAGCGTTACGGCTACCGGATCGCTGACCGTGACGGTCGACGACGACAGTCCGGTGGCGGTTGCCGACAGCGCGGATGTGACCGAAGGCGGCGCGATCGCCCGCGGCAGCGAAGCGAGCGTGCTGGCGAACGACCGGGGCGGTGCGGACGGTATCGGCCGGGTGGTCGGCGTTCGTGCGGATGGCGATCCGGCGGATACGACCAGCAGCGTCACCGGCGGCCTCGGTACCGCGATCGCGGGCGATTACGGCACGCTGATGCTCTATGCCGACGGCACCTACAGCTATACCGCGAACAGCGACATCCCGGACGATCCGGCAAGCGATGTGTTCGTCTACACCTTCGTCGACGGCGATGGCGATATCGCGACCGCGACGCTGACCATCGATGTGAACCAGGTTACGCTGGTGGCCGACGATCGCAATGCGCTGGTGTTCGAAGCGGCGCTCGATCTGGTGCAGGATCCCGGCGATCTTGCGCCCGGCACGGTGGTGGGCTCGAACCCGTCCTCGCCGAGCGAGACGGTCGGCGGCACGCTGGCCGTGACCGGCGGCGTGGGGACGATCACCTATGCGCTCGATCCCGGGCAGACCGGGGCCTACGGACAGATCTCGATCGATGCGAACGGCAATTGGACCTATACGCTGACGGGGCCGGTGGACGGCGACGCGTTGTCGCCCAGCCAGGGCGGCGACAACGGCGCGAACGTCTACGACAATATCGAGACCTTCACCTATACCGCGACCGACGAGAACGGGAACACGGTGCAGGGCACGATCACGATCGACGTGACCGACGATGTGCCCAGCGTCACCGCGACCGGAGCCTCGCTTGGGCTGGTGGTGGACGACAGTGATTTTGCGGTCGATGCGGAGGCCGAGTACTCGGATGCGTT
>NZ_JBNJLJ010000001.1:958061-1026779 GCF_051195295.1 Qipengyuania sp. 902
GTGGTAGGCACCGATGCCGATGGCGACAGCGTCACGGCCACCGGCTCGCTGACCGTGACGGTCGATGACGACAGTCCGGTGGCCGTCACGGGCGGCCCGGCAGGCGTGACGAACGGTCCCGCGCCGATCAGCGGGCCGTTCCTGCTCGATCTCGATGGTTCGCTGGCCGATAATTATGGCGCGGATGGACCGGGAACCGTCCGGTTCCCCGACAGCATCGACGGGACCGACAGCGGCCTAACCTCGAGCTTCCAGCCGATCATCTACAATCGCGTCGACGACCACACGCTGCAGGGTGTTGCCGGCGGCGTGGTGATTTTCGAAATTACGCTCGACCCGCCAACGGCAACCTATCGCGTCGACATGGACGGAACGATCGATTCGACCAGCGACATCACGTTCAACCCGCTGACGAACAATTTCGTCGGGGGCAATTCGAGCTGGGCAGGCTTCGTCCCCAATAACGAGGACGCGACTACCGATATCGACAACGACAGTCTCGATCTGCTGCTGACCCCACAGGTCAACGGCCTCGACGACGGTACGATCAACTCCAACGATTTCGCCGGTGGCGTCGGCGGCGGTCCGGGCCAGGGTTCGGCAGTCGGAGCGACCGAGACCTTCAGGGTGGATTTCGTGGTCGACCTGACCGGGAATCCGGCCGACGGTACGGGCGATTACGATCGCCCTGCGAACCGCGACTTCGACTTCGACCATCACTACACGGTCAACGGCGCTTTCGCCCTGTTCAAAAGCACCAGCGGCTCCAGCGTCAGGATTTCCGCATTCGATGACGACGACGGCCTGTCGCCCACCGATCCGCCCAACACCCTGCGCGCCGAGAACGATGTCGGTGACGGAGCGATGGATGTCATTACGGGCGTTTCGATCGTCTATCGCGGCGTCGGCTATCAGGGGCCGGGAGGCGAGAACCTGATGACGGCCAGCGGCACCTATACCGTCAACGGTCGCGAGTTCGTGGTGACCTTCAACGCCGACGGATCGGTGACGGTCGACAACGTCGAGGGCGATCCCGGGAATTCGCAGGTCGGTACGCAGATCGCCGTGTTCACCGACGATGGCTTCAATAGCGTCGAATACGAACACGTCGGCGGAGAGCCGTTCCAGATCGGCGGGTTCGGCGGGTCTTCGATCACTACCGACCCGGTGACCTGGGGCGTGCCGGTCGAAGTGGTGGATTTCGACGGAGATGTGTCCGGCACGGCGGGCCTAACGATTACCGCGACCACACCTACGGTGAGCGGTGCGCCAAGCAGCGCGCAGACCTTGGCGGAATTCGATGGCGCGGCCGTGCAATTGCTGGCCGCCAATATCGACGAGGCAATGCCCGGTGCGTCGCTGGTCGGAGCTTCGCTTTCTCTGGCGCTGCCGCATCACGGCATGGCCCGCCAGGCAGGTGTAGGTGCCATGGCGGCCGCCGCAGTCGGTCTCGCAATGAACCACCAGTTGTTCGAGCACGATGCGCACATCGAATTGCCGATCGGCGATGCCCGGTTCGAAGCCATCGGTCTGCAGCCCATTGCCTCACCGGTCGCTTTCGAAGCCACGCCGGCGCCGTTCGAACATGCTGCAAGCTTGGGCACCGGCATGAATCTGGAATTCGCCCCAGTCGTTCCCGATGGTGCCACGCTGTCCGCGCAGGACGTTCCCGACATGCCATCGCTGGCAGTCGCAGGGAGTGCGTTGCGCGGCGCTGACCAATCGTTCCAGTACGACGGTAGCGACATCGAGGTGACCGGGCTTTCTGCCAGCGCGGTCCCTCTGGGCGATCACACGACGGGTATGGAAGCCTTGCTGGCGATGGCCGAGACATCCGCTGAAGCTCCAGCAAGTGGAGCCGCGAGCGACAGTCATCCGGCCATCGCGGACATTGCGGCAGAGGCCGAGATCGATCGCCTGGTCGAGCATTTTGCCGAGGACATCACGACGATCGAGAGCGCCGGGTCCGCGGGCTTCGACGATATGGCGAGCCTGCTGGCGATGCAGGTCGAATTCGATGTCGGGGGGCTGGCACGCCAGGCCGTGCTGCCGGATGCCGAAATTCAGGTGAATACGCCGACCGACGTCTGACCATCTCGGAGGAAACAGGGGGAAACAATGACAAGAACAAAAATCATGGTGGTGGGCACCAGTGCCATGCTGGCGCTGGCAGCGTCGCCCGTAGCTGCCCAGGACAATTGGCAGGACAGGGACATTTCGTCGCTGCGCGGCGAGACGCAGCAGCGCTACGATGCGGCTCTGGCGCTTACCGATGACGCTGCGGTGGTCGAAGCGAACGACGCGCGGTTCATCTGGGCATCCGAAGCCAAGGTCCAGTGCGGTATCGCGCTCGGCTATCTCAAATCGCGGGCTCGGGATCCCGTATCGCTCGGCAAATGCCGCGATGCCTATGCGCGCATGACGCAGACGACGCGGGCGATGGCGCCGCCGCCGCCGCCTCCCCCTCCTGCCGAAGCCTGCAACACCGAGCTGCCCGGCCTGATTTTCTTCGAATTCGATTCCGCCGTACCCGGGACGGAGGCCAGCCAGATTGCAGATTATGTCGCCCAGAATGCGGCGGCTTGCAGCTGGCGCAGTTTCAACGTGGTCGGCCATGCCGATCGATCGGGCAGCAGCGCCTATAATATGGACCTGTCCCAGCGGCGTGCGGATGCCGTCGCCAGCCTCCTGGGCTCGCGCGGGATCGCGACCGGATCGATCGATACTACGGCGCGCGGCGAGGAAAACCCGCGTGTGCCGACGGACGATGGCGTGCGCGAACTACAGAACCGGCGCGTCGAAATCCTGGTCAACCAATAGGAGGAGGGAAATCATGCGTAAGCCAACCCTTATAGCCATCGGCGCAGCTCTGCTCGGCGGTGTGGCGCCCGCAGCGATGGCCCAGACCGCCGCGGTGGAAGCAGTGCCTGGCGACACCCAGTCCGTGACCATGCAGGAAGCGATCGCCGTCGCGATGCAGTCCAACCCGGAAATCCTGCAGGCGCAGTTCAACAAGGAGGCGATCGAGTTCGAACGCGAACAGGCGCAGGGTCTGTACTACCCGCGGGTCGATATCGAGGCCTCTGCCGGAGTGCGGCGACTGGAGAACAATACCCGCCGCACCCTCGGTATCGCTTCCGACGAGCTGTATCCCCTGGAAGCCGGCATCACCGGCGAATGGACCGTGCTCGACTTCGGTCGGCGGCGCGGTGAATTGCTGCGGCAGGCAGCACGGGTCGACGGTGCATCGCTGCGCGTTGTCGAGCGTTCGGAATTCGTCGCGCTGCAAGTGGCGCGGCAGTATCTCGATGTGCTGCTGCAGCAGCGCGTTGCCGCAGCATCGCAGGACAACGCGGCGTTTCATCGCAGCCTCGTGGCCGATCTCGGCCAGGGGGTGGAGCAGGGATCGATCAGCATCGCGGATCGCCAGCAGGCCGAAGAGCGGTTGCAAGCGGCGCTCGTGCAGCAGGAAGAGGCGCTGCAGGGCTTGCAGAACGCCTTTATCAGCCTGCGTCGGTTGACCGGACTCGACGTAACGGGCGCGAGCATGCCGCCCAATCTCGCATCGGCGATGCCGCCAGGCCTTGAGACGGCGGTTGGGCAGGCGCGGCTGCGCAACCCGCTGGTTCGCGAAGCGCAGGCGGACGTGGATGCCGCCAACGCGCTCGTGAAGTCGGCCGAGGGCGATTACTGGCCGACCGTCGGCCTCGAAGTAAGAGGGCGCGTCGGTGAGGATATCGACGGTTTTGCCGGCGAGACCAACGATATCCAGGGGCGCGTCGTGATGCGCTGGAATATCTTCGATGGCGGCATCAAATACGCCCGCGCGCAGGAGACGATCCGTCAGGCCAGCGTGGCGCGCTACGCCCTGCACGATCGCCAGCGGCAGGCCGAGGAAGACGTTCGCCTCGCCTGGCAGGCGCTGGAAACGCAGGGGCGGGTGGTTCAGGCTCTCGACCGCCAGAGCCAGGTCAGCGACGATTTGCTCCTGTCTTACAGAAGCCAGTTCAATGTCGGCAGGCGTTCACTGCTCGATGTGCTCGATGCGCAGAACACGCGTTACAACACGCAGGTGCGTCTCGAAACGGCACGCTTCTCGCAATTGTTTGCGCAGTATCAGACCCTTGCTGCTACCAATAACTTCCTCGACGCGTTGCAGATCGCGCCGGGTGCCGGCGCCGGGGCGGCGGAGCGCGAACGCTTCGACTTCGGGCCTCCGGTTCCTGCGGAATTGCAGCGCCGGGTCGAACCGGGCTGAGGGTGGAGCGGGACAATAGATGATGTCCAAAGAGGGGGAAATTGAGGCAGGCGTCGAGATAGACTCGCTCAGCGAGTGTATCGCGGAAGCCGCGCGCCGCTTCGGCCCCTCTTTCGACACCACGCTGCTCGTTCAGCTGCCCAAGAACGAGCGCGGCATTCTTCCCTGGCACCAGGCCGGGGCGGCGCTCGATCTTGCGCGCCTGAACTTCGATCCCGCCAATCCGCGCAGGCTCCCGGTCGGGGCCGCCAACTACCCCGCCATTGTGAAGTTCGCCGATGGAGAAGCCGCACTCCTGCTTGATGCGCGCGATGGCGAGATTCTCGTCTGGCGACCCGAGACGGGGCTGGAACAGTGGGAGGCGCATGCGCGGCTTGCCGGGGGCTATGCCGGGACGCTCTATCGGGTTTTCGGCGATCCGGACGAAATGCGCGAGAGCGAGGCGCCCTGGCATGCCAAGGCGCGCGGCCACTGGTTCTGGACCGAAATGCGCAAGGAGCGGCGGTCTTTCGGCCCGGTTTTCCTCGCATCGTTCCTGATCAATCTGCTGGCCATTGCGCTGCCGATCTTCACCATGAATGTCTACGATCGCGTGATCCCGAACCGCGCGGCCGAAACGCTCTGGGTCCTCGCCGTCGGCGTGGTTCTGGCCTTCGGGCTCGAATTCTTCCTGCGCCGGGCCCGGACCGCGGTGGTCGACCAGACTGCTCGTCGCCTCGATCTCAAACTGTCGCAAAAGATCTTCGGCCGCCTGCTTGCTTCCCCGCTGCAAGAGCGAAAAGGGCACACCGGATCGCTCGCTGCGCGCGTGTCCGAATTCGCAATCGTCAGGGACTTCTTCGCCTCGACCACGCTGGTCATGGTCATCGACGTGCTGTTCCTGTTCGTTTTCGTGGGTGTGATTGCCATCATCGGCGGTTGGCTCGCGCTGGTCCCGCTGACGATCATTCTCGCGATGCTGGGGGCGGGTTACGTGCTTCAGCGCAAGGTGGTCGACGCGGCGCGGGACGCACAGGCGGATTACGGTCTCCAGCAGACGATGCTGGTGGAATCGCTCGCAGGCATGGAGACACTGAAGAGCGTCTCGGGTGAGGGGACGATGCTGTCGCGCTGGCACAAGCTGGCGGACATCGGCAGCCATTCCCAGCAGCGCCTGCGCGATATCAATTCGCTGGCGGTCGGCCTGGCCCAGACCTTCCAGCAAGTTTCGACCGTATCGCTGATCGTCGGCGGTTATTACCTGTTCGCCAACGGCGACATCACGATGGGCGCGATCATCGCCATCGTGATGCTTTCGTCCCGCTCGCTCGCGCCCGCGGGCCAGATTGCCTACCTGCTGACACGTGGCCGGCAGGCGCAAGAAGCGCTCGACAGTATCGAGAAGCTCTTCGAAGGTGGGGACGAACGCAAGCAGGGCAGTAGTCTGGCGCTGGGGGCCCTGGAAAAGCCGACGATCCGGCTGGAAAACCTCTCGTTCGCCTATGAAGGCACGGCACAGTCCGCCCTTTCGGGAATCGATCTGACGATCACGCCCGGGGAAAAGGTCGCCATCGTGGGGCGGGTCGCTTCGGGCAAGTCGACGCTGGGCAGGGTGATCTGCGGGCTATACCCGCCAAGCGATGGCAGCCTTCTGTTGAATGGCATCGATGCCCGTCAGTTCAGGCCCGAATTGTTGAGGCAGGCCTTGCGCTTCGTTGGCCAGGACGCCGTGCTGTTCACCGGGTCGATCAAGGACAATCTGGCCATCTCCGGTCACGGCATAGCCGACGAGCGATTGATCGAGGCGATGCGCAAAACCGGGGCCGACATATTCCTGTCTCGCGACGCAGGTGGCTTCGACCGCCCCGTGGGCGAGGATGGCCGCATGCTGTCGGGGGGGCAGCGTGCCTTTATGGCGCTGACACGCGCCCTCGTCACCGATGCCGAGGTCCTGTTCCTCGACGAACCCACCGGTGCGATGGACAGCCACACGGAAAAGCTACTGGTAGAGCGTCTCGGCAAGGCTCTGGCGCCGCAACAGACGCTGATCATCGCGACCCACCGGCCGGCCCTGTTCTCCATTTGCGACCGGCTCATCGTGCTCGATGGCGGCAAAATCGTTGCGGATGGTCCGGTGCAGGACGTCTTGAAGCAGGCAGGATCCGAATTGGCGAAAGGGGACCCGGCGTGACCTCCCTCCCGATCGCGCGCATCGGCGGCATTCTGACCGTGGTGGCCGGATGCCTTCTGGCCGCAGCGCCTTCGATCGCACCCCTGCCGCAAAAAGCGCAGGCCATGGAGCTGGCACAGGTGCCGGACGTCGGCGATATCGCCCAGATGTCGACGGGCGAGGACCAGCCGCTCAGCGTCTCGGCGGAGAGCGCGGAGGCCCGCAACGCGGCGATCCCGCTGGCCAGATTGCGGCTCGAGCAACCCGGCCACATATCGCGCCGGGACATGTCTGCCGGCAGTCTCGCGACGGCCGAGAAATGCCTCGCGCAGGCGATCTATTACGAAGCGGCGCTTGAACCGGTTTCGGGGCAGCGTGCCGTGGCGCAGGTCGTTCTCAATCGCGTCGCACACCCCGCCTATCCGAACAGTGTTTGCGGCGTGGTCTACGAAGGGGTGTCGCGCCCCGTCTGCCAGTTCAGCTTCACCTGCGACGGGTCGTTGCTGCGCCAACCGATGGCGAGCCACTGGGCATCGGCCAAGCGGATCGCCCGCGATATGCTCGATGGCGGCAGGGCTCCCGAAGTCGGCACCGCAACGCATTATCATGCCGATTACGTCGTGCCGCGCTGGGCGTTCACCCTCGGCAAGATCCGGCAGATCGGTCGGCATATATTCTATCGCTTTCCCGGCAGGGCGGGCTCGGCAATGGCATTCAACCGCGCCTGGTCGGGCCGCGAAGCGATACCCACGGTGAATTTCGCCCAGCTGCGGGACCGCTTCGCGAGCGAGGAAGAAGCGGGCGCAGAGATCGCGCATGATCTGGTGCCCGGCACCACCGTTGCACCCGATGTGACCGATCGGCACGCGGCTTCCGATGTGGGCGGGCGGCTCGATACGACGACGGGCTGGACGCTGAGCATTCCCGATCCCGTTTCCGCCAGCGCGGGCTATCGCGCCACTCTTGCAGGGCAGGCAGGCAATTCCGTCGAGCCGATGGGTGCGGGAGGCGGAGAATGAGCGGGTTGCGCTATCGCTTCGCGGGCATGGATGCGCCGCAGCGCCTGATCGCGATTGCGGCCGTCGGGATTCTGCTGCTCCTCGCATGGTCGGCCTTCGCCCAGGTCGAACAGATTACCCGCGGCACCGGAAAGGTTATTCCGTCGAGCAAGGCGCAGCTTGTCCAGCCGGCCGAACCGGCCGTCATCTCGGAGATTCTGGTCCGTGGAGGGCAATCGGTCAGCAAAGGCGACCTCCTCGTCCGGCTCGACGATACCCAGTCGGCTTCCGCCCTGGGCGAGCTCGAAGAAGAAAACCGCAGGCTTGCTGCGCGGGCCCAGCGGCTGGAGAACGAAGCATCGGGCGGAGCGGCCGGGTGCGAGGCGGGCAGCCTGTGCGCCGAAGAACGACGGCTGCAACAGGTGCGCACCGCGACGGCCAGGGCACGCGAGAGCGCGCTCGGCTCGGCCATCGAACAGCGCCGCCGCGACCTGCAGGAAGCGCAGGCGACTGCCTCGGCCCTCGAAAACAGCGTACGGCTCGCGCGCGAACAGGTGCAGATGCTGGAGCCTTTGGCCCAGAAGAATATCGTCCCGCAAACCGAATTGATCCAGGCGCAGCGGGACCTCGTGGACACCCAGGGCCGGCTGGCTGCGGCGCGGCAGGCCGTGGGCCGGTCTTCGGCGGCTATCCGGCAGGCGCAGGCGGATCTCAGCCAGGCACGCCTCGATTTTCGCCAGCAGGCGCTTGCCGAGCGCAGCGAAGTCACCACGCGCCTCGCGGTCAATGAGGAATCGATCCGCGGCGCTGCAGCGCGCCAGCAGCGCAACGAACTGCGCGCGCCTGCCGACGGGATCGTGAATGACGTCCAGATTACCACGGTGGGCGGGTTCGTGAATGCGGGCGAGAAGATCATGCAGGTCGTGCCCGTTGGCGACAAACTGCTGGTAGAAGCCCGCATCGCTCCGAGCGACCGGGCCTTCATCAAGGTCGGCGATCGCGCGAATGTGAAGGTCACCGCCTATGATTTCTCGATCTACGGCGGGCTGCGCGGCAAGGTGCAACAGGTTTCGGCCGATAGCATCTACGACGAAGCCGAACGCGAGGCTTACTATACCGTGGTCATCGAAACCGACCGGTCGTTCATCGTCAAGAATGGCCAGCGCCTGCCGATCGTGCCGGGCATGATCTGCGACGTGGAGATCATTACCGGACGCCACAGCATCCTGACCTACCTGTTCAAGCCGGTAAACAAGGCCCTGGATCGGGCGATGACCGAACGGTGACGCCGGCGATCAATAGCCGTGCAGCCAGCTCTTGCGGCCGCTGAAGCTCAACACCGGCCGGTAGTCGTTGGCCGAGCTGGCGTCGAGAACGGCGTCGCTTGCATTGTCGAGCATGCGGAACCCGTCCGGAGTACGCACGATCAGCACTGCATGATCGGCCCTGCGCGCGAGATCCCGTGTGATGGTCAGGAACATGTCCTCGCGCGGCACACCGGCTGCAGCGAGCATGTGCATCTTCAAAAGAGCGTAGTCTTCGCAGTCGCCTTGGCCAAGGCGCAGGGTCTTGCGGGGTCCGGCCCAATAGTCGGCCTGCCCGAACAGGTCGCGATCTTCCTTGTAGGTGATCCGCTGGTTGACCCAGCGATTAACGATAGCGAGTTTGTCCTCGAGTCCCTCGGACTGTCCGAGCAACTGGCGCGCCGAGCGACCCACGGAACCGCGTTCTCGATTCACCCGGTCCCACGAGGCGTCGAAATTGGTCGTTGCGATCGGCACCCGGCGGCTGGCGAGGAAGTCGTTCGGTCCCGGCAAGCTTGTGTCGGCAATGGGTGAAGAAAGCTGCGCCAGTCTGGCGGGCGCCGTCCCTGGGCTCGAAGCGCAGTCTGCCATCGGGGGAAGGGCCAACGCTGCCGTGGTGGACATCGTTTCGACCGGCGGTTCGGCCGTTCCCGCCCCCGGCATCAAGGGGCCCATCGTTTCGAACCCATCCTGCCGTGCGCGGATCGTTTCGAGCGCACTGGACGCACCGCCGAGAATCGCGGATGCCTTCGAGACCCCCGTACCGGTCGGTCCAGACGATGCGAGGGACGCGGACGCTGCAACCGGACACACGCCCGTCGACAAGGCCGAACTCAGGGCGGGAAGGATCACAGGTGCGTAAACCTGCGCCGTCGCCGGAGCGGCAGTCATCCAAGCCGAGAGTCCGAGGCCGAGCGTGGCGAAGACCTTGCGGTTCGGAAAGGTGAGGCGCTTTTCCATGCAGCATGGATTAGGTCGCCATCGTCAATCTACGGTTTCCGGTCTTGGTTAACGGGCGTTTGCCTCAGTGGAGCTGCTGCCCGGCTCGCCGGGACCGTATTGTAGGGAAACCACGTGCAGCCAACGCCCGGGTGGCGTACGAAACGAAAAAGGGCGGCGCCATCGCTGGCACCGCCCTTCCTCGATTTCGAAAGTAAGAAAGAAGCTTACTTGAGCTCGACGGTACCGCCGGCTGCTTCGATCTTGCCCTTGATTTCTTCGGCTTCCGCCTTGTTGACGCCTTCCTTGAGCGGCTTGGGCGCGCCTTCGACAAGAGCCTTGGCTTCGGTCAGGCCCAGGCCGGTGATGGCGCGGACTTCCTTGATGACCTGGATCTTCTTGCCACCATCGCCGGTCAGGACGACGTCGAATTCGTCCTTTTCTTCGGCTGCAGCACCACCGTCAGCACCGCCGGCGGCGGGCCCGGCAACGGCAACAGCAGCGGCGGCGCTGACGCCCCACTCTTCTTCCAGCGCCGTGGCGAGCTCGGCGGCTTCCATGACGGTCAGTTTCGACAGTTCTTCAACAAGCTTGGCGATATCGGCCATGATGTTTCACTCCAAATAATAGGCCGGGGCGTCCGAACGGATCGACCCCGATGAATATGTGTTCTTTGCGAGAACCAGCTCTTACGCGGCTTCCTTGGCGCCATAGGCACCGAAAACGCGGGCGAGCTTGGCTGCGGGTGCGTTGACGACCTGGGCAATTTTCGTTGCCGGGGCGTTGACGAGACCCACGATCTTGCCACGCAGTTCGTCGAGGCTCGGCATCGAGGCGAGTGCCTTGACCCCAGCTTCGTCGAGTACGTTTGCGCCCATCGAACCGCCGACGATTTCGATCTTGTCGGTGGTCTTGGCGAACTCCACCACGGCTTTCGCCGCAGCGACCGGATCCTCGGAATAACCGAGGGCGGTCGGACCACTCAGGAATTCTTCGATTCCCGCATAGTCGGTGTCCTTCAGGGCGAGCTTGGCGAGACGGTTTTTCGCGACCTGGTAGGACGCACCGGCTTCACGCATCTTCGTACGCAGTTCGGTCGACTGGGCGACCGTAAGGCCCAGGTTGCGGGTCACGACGACCACGCCTGCCTGGTTGAAGACGTCGCTGAGCTGGGCGACCGCGTCGGCTTTTTGCGAACGATCCATGCCATACTCCTTCACTATGGCCGAAACGGGCGAACCCGCAGCGACCGGCTACGTTTGTCCATGTCACCTAGGCGACACGGGCGAGTCCGTTGATGGGGGAAGGAGTGCGCCGGACTGCTTGGAGTTCTGACGCGAAACGGCGAGCGCAAGGCCCACCGGAAAATCTCTTTTCCCCGTCTAGGCCGGAAATTAAGACCGGCCAATCCCGGTCACCAACTGTCTCGGACGGATGAGGGCGGATATAAAGACACCCGCCTTCGGGGGCGGGCCTCTAAGCTTTTCTGGCGGAGAGTCAAGCGAAAGCGCGTTTCGCCGGGCTCTCAATTATTCTGCGGGAGGGGTGCCCATGTCCTCGTCCATGACGGGGGGCTCGTCCATCGGCTCCATGGTTTCGTCGGCGGGCACGACGTCGTTCTGCAGCGGGCCGTCTTCGCCCGGCTGGTACGTCTCGTCGGTCGTCTCGCCGGTTCCAGCGGTCACGGCCTCGGGCGCGAGGTCTGCCGTGTCTCCCCCGTCGGGCGCTTCTCCGCAGGCGGCCAGCGCGATGGTTAGGGGAAGGGCGGCGAGAAGGGCGGATGTTTTCATGATCTGTCTCCGTGGGTTTGCAGTGGAAATGGCCTCAACTCGCCGATGTTCCCGCTGCAGCGCCTTCGATCGGCGCAGGCCGGGTGGCAATCGTGTACTGCGCCGCGACCATGACGATGCCGAGTAGTGCGGTCACGAAACTGTCGACGACCAGCAGCATCCACTTCAGCCCGTCGCCCTCGACGAATATCGCGCCGATGCCCAAAGCGTAGTGTATCGCCATGAGCGGCAGGATCGCCGCGATCGAGAAGATAATCGCAAATATCGCGTCGCCTGCCATGACCCTGATCGATTGGGCCGGCGTGACGAGAATGCCCAGCGGGGCCGCCACCACGAACCGCACGATCAACGGCATGAAGATGAGGGAAAAGACGAAGAACCCGATCCCCATGTAGCCGTCGGTCCAGACGAACAGCGAAAGCCACGCAAGCAACAGGCTCAGCGCCAGCATGAGGCCGAAGAGCGTGACCGCCTTGCGCGGGAAAGCGAGAGCGAAAGCCCGGTCGCCACCCCAATGCAGCCAGCGGATGACGAAATAGCCGACGACGTTCAACGCCGCGACCTTCGCGGAGCCGAACCACATGCGCGCCGGATCGTTCTCCACGGCTTTGGCTCCTTCCACGCCGTCGTACATGCCGATCTGCATTTCGATCACGTGCTGGACGAACTCGGCGACCAGCGGGATCGCGAAGACGAGCGGCAGGGCGGCAGCAAAGGCGAGGCTGCTGCGATGCACGTCGCGAAAGGCGGTCAGAAAGTTCCTCATCGATTGTCCCCCTTGGACTTGTCGTAGTTCAGAAGATCGCCCGGCTGGCACTGCAGTTCGCGGCAAATCGCCTCCAACGTGGAGAAGCGGATCGCCTTCGCCTTGCCGGTTTTGAGGATGGATAGGTTAGCGAGCGTCAGTCCGATGCGTTCGGACAGTTCGGTCAGCGTCATGCCGCGATCCTGCAGCAGCTCGTCGAGCCGGACCGCGATGGCGTGCGTATCTTCGGCGGGCATCAGACGGTGCCCTTCAGATCTTCGCGCATGGCAGCACCCTCGCGGAAGACTCGCGCCAGCAGGAACAGCAGCAGTACAGCGAACCATCCTGTAAGCGAGAAAGTCCAGCCGAAATACTCGCCGCTGGCTTCGCTCGCCCAGATCGAAATCTGGCCGAATACGAGGTCGAGAATGTTGACGACCAGCAGCGCCCAGCCGACGATCATGAGGCGCTTGGCGTTCAACTCGCTGAATGCCCGACCTTCGGCCGCGTCCCGGAGCAAGGCGATGAGCCGAGTGAAAATGAGATGGATGCAAACCGCCATCGGCACGACGAGGGCACATGCCGACACAAGCCATGTCCACACGGCCTCGACCGCCTGCCGCCCCTGAACTTCAAAGGCCTGCGTGATCGCTGGATAGAAGTGCTCGTTCGCCAGCAGCAGGGCAGCAAGGAGCAATGCGAAAAGCACGGCCCCGATCCAGTTGAGCCAGTTTGCGATGCGTAACAGCCAGATGGTGGTTCCGAACACGAGCGAGTCTCCCTTATCGATTTTCGATATGAGCCGTTTCGTCCTTATCGTCAATCGATAATATCGAAAAACGATATGCCTGTCGGAGCGTCCGCCGCTTGACCCTGCGCCGGTGGCTCCCTATATGCCCTCTCGACCGACCGCTTCGAGCGAGTCCGATTCATGCGCGGGGATCGGAACCAGGATGGAAGCGGCGTTTCCATATCGCGACGTTCTAGAAGAGCTGCAGCCGCCGCCCGACCGGGTGTGCATGTCCTGCGGCTTTTTCGCGTCCCGTATGGCTTCTCACGCGCATGAGACATGAACTTCCGGCCCTGTTCTGCGGGCCGATGCAGCACTGATACGAGGCACAGCACCTTTATGGCTACCAAGGCGAAGGCACCCCGCAACACATCGTCGGGCACCGCGAAACGGCGTATCCGCAAGATCTTCGGCGACATCCACGAAGTCGTCGACATGCCCAACCTGATCGAGGTCCAGCGCGAGAGCTACGAGCAGTTCCTGCGTTCCGACAAGGAAAAGGGCCATGTTTCGGGGCTGGAGAAGACGCTGCGTTCAGTCTTCCCGTTGCGCGACTTCGCCGGCACCGCCGAACTCGATTTCGTCCATTACGAACTCGAACCGCCGAAATACGACATCGTCGAATGCCGGCAGCGCGGGATCACCTATGCCGCGCCGATGAAGGTCACGCTGCGCCTGATCGTCTTCGAAGTCGACCAGGAAACCGAAACCCGCTCGGTCCTCGATATCAAGGAGCAGGACGTCTACATGGGCGACATGCCCCTGATGACGGGCAATGGCACCTTCATCGTCAACGGTACCGAGCGCGTGATTGTGTCGCAGATGCACCGTTCGCCGGGTGTGCTGTTCGACCACGACCGAGGCAAGACGCACAGCTCGGGCAAGTTGCTGTTCGCTGCCCGCATCATTCCCTATCGCGGTTCCTGGCTCGATTTCGAATTCGACGCCAAGGACATCGTGAACGTGCGTATCGACCGCAAGCGCAAGCTGCCGGTCACCGCGCTGCTTTATGCGCTCGGTCTCGATAGCGAGGACATTCTCCACCACTTCTACGACATCGTCAGCTGGAAGCGCGCCAAGGACGGATGGGAAATCCCGTTCGTCGCCGAAAACTGGCGCGGCCAGAAGCCGGCTTTCCCGCTGGTCGATGCCAAGACGGGCGAGGAAGTGTTCCCCGCCGGCCAGAAGATCAGCCCGCGAGCCGCCAACAAGGCTGCCAAGGACGGTCTCGAAACGCTGCTGCTGCCGACCGAGGAAATCTTCGGCCGCTATGCCGCGCGCGACATGATCGACGAGAAGACCGGTCGCATCTACATCGAAGCGGGTGACGAAGTCGCCGCCGAGAACCTCGAAGCGCTGGACGCTGCGGGTGTCGATGCCGTCGACCTGCTCGACATCGACCACGTCACCACCGGCCCGTGGATCCGCAACACGCTGAAGGTCGACAAGGCCGAGAACCGCGACGAGGGCCTCGAGGCGATCTACAAGGTCATGCGCCCCGGCGAACCGCCGACCAAGGAAACCGCCGAAGCGCTGTTCGAAGGCCTGTTCTTCGACGGCGAGCGGTACGACCTCTCGGCCGTCGGCCGCGTCAAGCTCAACATGCGCCTCGACCTCGATGCCGAAGACACCGTCACCACGCTTCGCAAGGAAGACATCCTCGCGGTGGTCAAGGAACTGGTCGACCTCAAGGACGGCAAGGGCGACGTCGACGACATCGACAACCTCGGCAACCGCCGCGTCCGCTCGGTCGGTGAACTGCTGGAAAACCAGTACCGCGTCGGCCTGCTGCGCATGGAGCGCGCCGTGAAGGAGCGCATGAGCTCGGTCGACGTCAGCACCGTCATGCCGAACGACCTCATCAACGCCAAGCCTGCCGTGGCCGCGGTGCGCGAGTTCTTCGGCTCCAGCCAGCTCTCGCAGTTCATGGACCAGACCAACCCGCTCTCGGAAGTCACCCACAAGCGGCGCGTTTCGGCGCTCGGCCCGGGCGGCTTGACCCGTGAGCGCGCCGGCTTCGAAGTGCGCGACGTCCACCCGACACACTATGGCCGCATCTGCCCGATCGAAACGCCGGAAGGCCCGAACATCGGTCTGATCAACTCGCTCTCCACCTTCGCCCGCGTTAACAAGTACGGTTTCATCGAGACGCCGTACCGCAAAGTCGTGGACGGCAAGGTGACCGACGAGGTGATCTACCTCTCGGCCATGGAAGAGCAGAAGCACACGGTCGCGCAGGCTTCGGCCGAGCTGACCGATGACGGCAGCTTCGTGGAAGAGCTGGTTTCGGCCCGCCACGACGGCGACAATCTCATGGCGCCGAACGACCAGATCACGCTGATGGACGTCAGCCCCAAGCAGCTTGTCTCGGTTGCCGCATCGCTCATTCCGTTCCTGGAAAACGATGACGCCAACCGCGCGCTCATGGGCTCGAACATGCAGCGCCAGGCCGTGCCGCTCGTGAAGGCGGAAGCGCCCTGGGTCGGCACCGGCATGGAAGAAACCGTCGCCCGCGACAGCGGCGCGGCCATCACCGCGACCCGCGGCGGGATCGTCGACCAGGTCGACGCGACGCGTATCGTGATCCGCGCGATCGGCGATGTCGAACCCGGCCAGTCGGGCGTGGACATCTACACGCTGCAGAAGTTCCAGCGTTCGAACCAGGATACCTGCATCAACCAGCGTCCGCTGGTGAAGGTGGGTGAGACGGTCTCGGCCGGCGACGTCATTGCCGACGGCCCCTCGACCGATCTCGGTGAGCTGGCGCTGGGCCGCAACAGCCTCGTCGCCTTCATGCCCTGGAACGGCTACAACTACGAGGATAGTATCCTCATCTCCGAGCGCATCGTGAAGGACGACGTCTTCACCTCGATCCACATC
Source organism: Qipengyuania sp. 902 (assembly GCF_051195295.1). NCBI lineage: Bacteria > Pseudomonadati > Pseudomonadota > Alphaproteobacteria > Sphingomonadales > Erythrobacteraceae > Qipengyuania > Qipengyuania sp. 902. The sequence continues at coordinate 973,915 of NZ_JBNJLJ010000001.1, forward strand.
GAGGAGTTCGAAGTCATGGCCCGCGACACGAAGCTCGGGCCCGAGGACATCACCCGCGACATCCCGAATGTCGGCGAGGAAGCGCTGCGCAACCTCGACGAGGCGGGCATCGTCTACATTGGCGCCGAAGTGCACCCGGGCGATATTCTTTGCGGCAAGATCACGCCCAAGGGCGAAAGCCCGATGACGCCGGAAGAAAAGCTCCTGCGCGCCATCTTCGGCGAAAAGGCCAGCGACGTGCGCGACACCTCGCTCCGCCTGCCGCCGGGCGTTGCCGGGACCGTCGTCGAAGTGCGCGTGTTCAACCGTCACGGCATCGAGATCGACGATCGTACGCGCGCCATTCAGAACGAGGAAATCGAACGCCTCCGCAAGGATGCGAACGACGAACGCGCCATCCTCAACCGTGCGACCTACAACCGCCTGCGCGACATGCTGCTCGGCCAGACCGCTTCGGCGGCGCCGAAGGGCGTGAAGAAGGGTACCGAGGTCACCGAGGAAGTTCTCGAGGGCGTCGACAAGCACGAATGGTTCAAATTCGCCGTTGCCGACGATGGTCGCCAACAGCAGCTCGAAGCGGTCAAGTCGCAGTATGACGAAGCCGTCAAGACGATCGAAGAGAAGTTCGAGGACCGCAAGGAAAAGCTCGAGCGCGGCGACGAGCTCGCCCCGGGCGTGCTCAAGATGGTCAAGGTCTTCGTCGCGGTGAAGCGCAAGCTGCAGCCGGGCGACAAGATGGCCGGCCGCCACGGTAACAAGGGCGTGATTTCGCGCATCCTGCCGGTCGAGGACATGCCGTTCCTGGAGGACGGCACCCCGGTCGACATCGTGCTCAACCCGCTGGGCGTGCCTTCGCGCATGAACGTCGGACAGATCTTCGAAACGCATCTCGGCATGGCGGCCCGTAACCTGGGCATGCAGATCGGCGAGCAGCTCGAAGAGTGGAAGAAGGCCAATCCGAACGCTTCGGAAGATTACGCCAAGGCGAAGCCGCCCGAGGCCGTGATCGACCGGCTGAAGGATGTCTATGGCGAGCAGTATACCGACGCCATCGACAGCCGCTCGACCGAGGAAATCGTCGAACTCGCCACCAACCTTCGCGCAGGCGTCCCGATGGGTACGCCGGTGTTCGACGGGGCGCGCGAAGGCGACGTGACGGTGGAGCTGGAAAAGGCCGGCCTGCACAGCTCGGGCCAGTCGGTGCTGTACGACGGGCGCACGGGCGATGCCTTCGACCGCAAGGTCACCGTGGGCATCATCTACATGCTCAAGCTGCACCACCTTGTCGACGACAAGATCCACGCGCGCTCGATCGGCCCCTACAGCCTCGTCACCCAGCAGCCGCTGGGCGGTAAGGCGCAGTTCGGCGGCCAGCGCTTCGGGGAAATGGAGGTCTGGGCACTCCAGGCCTACGGTGCGGCCTACACGCTGCAGGAAATCCTCACCGTGAAGTCGGACGATGTGATCGGGCGGACCAAGGTCTACGAAGCCATCGTCAAGGGCGACGACACCTTCGAGGCCGGCATTCCGGAGAGCTTTAACGTGCTCGTCAAGGAAATGCGCAGCCTGGGCCTCAACGTCGAACTCAAGTCGCATGGCGACGAGGACGAGGACGACGACCCCTTCGCGATCGCGGCGGAATAGGGGAGCCCAGCGCTCCCCACCGCTCTTCCGCCCATTTGAATTCACCCGTTTAGGGAAAAAGTCATGAACGAACTGACCAAATTCACCAACCAGCTCGCGAAGCCCGAGACTTTCGACGAGATCCAGATCGGCATCGCCAGCCCCGAGCGCATCCGCTCGTGGTCCTTCGGCGAAATCAAGAAGCCGGAAACGATCAACTACCGCACGTTCAAGCCCGAGCGTGACGGGCTGTTCTGCGCGCGCATCTTCGGTCCGGTGAAGGACTATGAATGCCTGTGCGGCAAGTACAAGCGCATGAAGTACAAGGGCGTCGTCTGCGAGAAGTGCGGCGTCGAAGTGACCGTGACGAAGGTCCGGCGCGAGCGCATGGGCCACATCGAACTGGCCGCGCCGGTCGCGCACATCTGGTTCCTGAAGTCGCTGCCGAGCCGCATCGGCCTGCTGCTCGACATGCAGCTCAAGCAGCTCGAGCGCGTGCTCTATTTCGAAAGCTACATCGTCACCGAACCCGGCCTGACGCCGCTGGAGAAGTTCCAGCTGCTGACCGAGGACGAGCTGCTCGAAGCGCAGGACGAGTATGGCGAAGACGCCTTCTCGGCCAGCATCGGCGCCGAAGCCGTCAAGATGATGCTGATGGATCTCGACCTCGAGCAGGAGAAGGAAGACCTGCTGGAAGAGCTCGCGACCACCAAGTCGAAGCTCAAGCCCGCCAAGATCATCAAGCGCCTCAAGGTCGTCGAAAGCTTCATCGAATCGGGCAACCGTCCCGAATGGATGATCCTCGAGGTAATCCCGGTCATCCCGCCAGAGCTGCGCCCGCTGGTCCCGCTGGATGGCGGCCGCTTCGCGACGTCGGATCTGAACGACCTCTACCGCCGCGTGATCAACCGTAACAACCGCCTGAAGCGCCTCATGGAGCTGCGCGCGCCGGACATCATCGTCCGCAACGAAAAGCGCATGCTGCAGGAAGCAGTAGACGCGCTGTTCGATAACGGCCGCCGCGGCCGCGTCATCACCGGTGCCAACAAGCGTCCGCTGAAGTCGCTCAGCGACATGCTCAAGGGCAAGCAGGGTCGCTTCCGTCAGAACCTGCTCGGCAAGCGCGTGGACTATTCGGGCCGTTCGGTCATCGTGACCGGTCCCGAACTCAAGCTGCACCAGTGCGGCCTGCCCAAGAAGATGGCGCTCGAGCTGTTCAAGCCGTTCATCTACGCCCGCCTCGACGCCAAGGGTCTCTCGATGACCCTGAAGCAGGCCAAGAAGTGGGTCGAGAAGGAGCGCAAGGAAGTCTGGGACATTCTCGATGAAGTCATTCGCGAGCACCCGGTCCTTCTGAACCGCGCACCGACGCTTCACCGCCTCGGCATCCAGGCCTTCGAGCCCGTGCTGATCGAAGGTAAGGCGATCCAGCTTCACCCGCTGGTCTGCGCCGCGTTCAACGCCGACTTCGACGGCGACCAGATGGCCGTCCACGTCCCGCTGAGCCTCGAGGCGCAGCTGGAAGCTCGCGTGCTGATGATGTCGACCAACAACATCCTCTCGCCCGCCAACGGCAAGCCGATCATCGTGCCCTCGCAGGACATGGTGCTGGGCCTCTATTATCTGTCCATGGAACGGCAGGAGAAGACGCCCGAGTTCGTCGAGAACGAGAAGGGTGAGAAGGTCGAGAAGCTGCCGATGTTCTCGGACATGGCGGAAGTGCACCAGGCGCTGGAGACGAAGCAGGTTTCGCTTCACACCAAGATCCTCGCCCGCGTCCCGCAGGCAGACGAGGACGGCAACATCGCCATGAAGCGGTTCGAGACGACCGCCGGGCGCATGCTGATCGGCGAATGCCTGCCGAAGAACCACAAGGTTCCCTTCGACATCGTCAACCGCCTGCTGACCAAGAAGGACATCGCCGACGTGATCGACGAGGTCTATCGCCACACCGGCCAGAAGGACACGGTGCTGTTCGCCGATGCGATCATGTCGCTCGGCTTCCGCCACGCGTTCAAGGCAGGCATCTCCTTCGGCAAGGATGACATGATCATCCCCGAAGAAAAGGAAGGCATGGTCGAAGAGACAAAGGCGCTGGTTGCCGATTACGAGCAGCAGTACCAGGACGGCCTGATCACCCAGCAGGAAAAGTACAACAAGGTCATCGACGCCTGGAGCCGTTGCGGCGACCAGGTGGCCGACGCCATGATGGAAAAGATCAAGGCCCGCCCGATCGGCAAGGACGGCGTGCAGGCGGAGATCAACTCGATCTTCATGATGAGCCATTCCGGTGCGCGTGGTTCGCCGGCGCAGATGAAGCAGCTCGCCGGTATGCGCGGCCTCATGGCCAAGCCGTCGGGTGAGATCATCGAGAACCCGATCATTTCGAACTTCAAGGAAGGCCTCAACGTCCTCGAATACTTCAACTCCACCCACGGCGCTCGTAAGGGCCTTGCGGATACGGCGTTGAAGACGGCGAACTCGGGCTACCTGACCCGCCGTCTCGTGGACGTGTCGCAGGACTGCGTGATCGTCGAGGAAAACTGCAAGACCGAGAACGCGCTCGAAATGCGCGCCATCGTGCAGGGCGGTTCGGTGATCGCGTCGCTCGGCGAACGTATTCTCGGCCGCACCACGGCAGAAGACATCGTCAACGCCGCGACCGACGAAGTGATCGTCAAGGCCGGTACGCTGATCGACGAGCCGATGGTCAAGGAAATCGAGGCTGCCGAAGTTCAGGTCGCCAAGATCCGCTCCCCGCTGGTCTGCGAAGCGAACCAGGGCGTCTGCGCGACCTGCTACGGCCGCGACCTCGCTCGCGGTACGCCGGTCAACATCGGTGAAGCTGTCGGCGTGATCGCTGCGCAGTCGATCGGTGAGCCGGGCACGCAGCTGACCATGCGTACCTTCCACATCGGCGGTGCCGCACAGCTCAACGAAACGAGCCATCTCGAGGCGATCTCGGACGGTAAGGTCGTCTATCGCGACATGCCGACCATCGTCGACAAGAAGGGCCGTATCCTGTCGCTCGCCCGCAATGGTGAGCTGGCCGTGATCGACTCCGAAGGTCGCGAGCGCGAAATCCATAAGGTGCCTTACGGTACCGTGCTGATGCACAAGGATGGCGGCAAGGTGAAGGAAGGCGAGCGCCTGGCGGAATGGGATCCGTTCTCGCTCCCGATCATCACCGAAACCTCGGGCGTGGTGAAGTACCAGGACCTGATCGACGGCACGACCATGGAAGAACGCGTCGACGATGCCACCGGTATCGCCCAGCGCGTCGTCACCGAAGTGAAGACTTCGGGCCGCAAGAAGAACGAGGACTTGCGCGCGCGCCTGACCCTGTTCAACGATGCGGGCGACGAGAGCGAGCATGCGCGTTACATGCTGGCGCCGGGTACCGTGCTTTCGGTCGAGGACAACCAGCAGGTCGAAGCGGGCGACATCCTCGCCCGTGCCAGCCGCGAAGCGGCCAAGACCCGTGACATCACCGGCGGTCTGCCGCGTGTCGCCGAGCTGTTCGAAGCCCGTCTGCCGAAGGACAATTCGATCATCGCCAAGATTTCGGGCAAGATCGAATTCGTTCGCGAGTACAAGGCCAAGCGCAAGATCGCGATCGTTCCCGAGGAAGGCGATGCAGTCGAGTACCTGATCCCCAAGACCAAGGTGATCGACGTGCAGGAAGGCGACTTCGTGAAGAAGGGGGATACCCTGATTTCCGGTTCGCCCAACCCGCACGACATCCTCGAGGTGCTGGGCGTGGAGGCACTGGCCGAATATCTCGTCAACGAGATCCAGGAAGTCTACCGACTGCAGGGCGTGAAGATCAACGACAAGCACATCGAGGTGATCGTTCGCCAGATGCTGCAGAAGGTCGAGATTACCGATGGCGGCGATACCGTGCTGCTGCCGGGCGAACAGGTCGATGCCGAGGAACTGGCCGAGGAGAACGCCAAGCTCACCAAGAGCAAGCAGCCGGCAACCGGTACGCCGATCCTGCTGGGCATCACCAAGGCTTCGCTCCAGACGCGTTCGTTCATCTCGGCCGCGTCCTTCCAGGAAACCACCCGCGTGCTCACGCAGGCGGCGGTCGAAGGGAAGAAGGACACGCTGATCGGTCTGAAGGAAAACGTGATCGTGGGCCGTCTCATCCCCGCCGGTACCGGCGCGGGCATGAACCGGATGCGCATCACCGCCTCCAGCCGCGACGCTGCCCTGCGCGCCCAGTGGAAGAAGGCACAGGAAGCGATCATCGCCGCCAACACTGCCGAGGAAGAGCATGAAGCCGAACTCGCCCAGGGCCCCGAAGCCGCCATCGGCGACGATCCGCTGGCGACGATGGAAGGCGAGACCCACGGCACCGACGCCGACGCGGGCGAGTACCTGAACGAGGATGCCAAGGACGGCGAATAAGCCGGCCGGTCATCCGCCAAATCCCGAAGGCCCCGCGGAGCGATCCGCGGGGCTTTTTCGTTGCTGCCAAGGGCCTTTTCGGGTGCGTGTGGAGAAGCTGTTGGAATCGGTGGAAAACTGGCGCATAGTGTCTCGACTAAATGGGAAGCGAGACGTCCGGGGGCAGGAGTGGCGCGCTTGACAGGCCGATGACATATTCGGGGGAGCACCTCGCGCAGGCGCTGAGCTTGCGCTGGCGGTTGGCGGATGCGCGCAGCGGCGCGGCGATCCTGCTGGTGCCGTCATTCTTCGCCGTTTTCGTCATCGCTTTCATCTTTTCCGACGACGTCCCGCCGATATCCCTGGCGGGCTGGGCGGGCGTCCAGTTCCTGTTCGTCGGCCTCCTTGCCGCGTTCTTCGTCCGGATGCAGCTCGATGAAGCGCCGCTCGCGCGATTGCGGCGTCGGTGGGGGCTGATCCAGTTCACGCAGGGCCTCATCACGGCCGGCTGGATGGCGATCTTTCCCTACCTCACGCCCGTGGCTGGACCGCGCGAAATGTCGGTTCTCGGGATCATCGCGACGGCCGTCTACTGCGCCACGCTGATCGTCCATCGCGGCAGCCCCCGCGCGGCGACCTTTCACATTCTGGCGCTGTCCGGCGTATTCGGCTGGTGTGCCTTCCTCGTCGCCGGATGGCGTAGCTGGCCGACCTTCCTGCTGATCGGCACATTCGGGTCCGTGCTGCTTGCGGCGGTCTGGCTCTACGAACGCAACTTCAAGCGATCGGTCCGCTCCGAGATCGACCGGCGCGAGGCCGAAGAAACCGTGCGCATGCTGCTCAACGACTATCAGGAGCACACGACCGACTGGCTCTGGACCGTAGGGCCCAACGGCAACCTGCGCGACGTGGGACCGCGTCTGGCCGCCGCCTTCGGCAGCAATATCGATGCGTTGGAAGGCACCGCGCTGGCGGGATATTTCGACGACACCGACAGTCGCCAACAACTGATCGATCATCTGGCCGCAGGCGAACCGTTCCGCGACCTGCTCGTCCAGTTCCATGTAGAGGGTGCGAGGCGCTTCTGGCGGCTCTCCGCCCACCCGCGTCAGGATGGCCGGATGAGCGGAGTGGCTCGCGACGTCACCGACAGTCGCCGCGCCGAAGAGCAGATCGCCCATATGGCGCATTTCGACAGTCTGACCGGGCTCGCCAATCGCCACCAGTTCGACGAGCGGTTGCGCAATGCACTGAGAGCCAAACACTCCCGCAGCCCCAATCTGGCATTGTTCTACCTCGATCTGGACGATTTCAAGTCGATCAACGACACCCGCGGCCACCTCACCGGCGACAAGGTTCTGCGTCAGGTTGCCGCACGCCTCGGCGAAGAGGTGCGTCCATCGGACATCGTGGCGCGGCTGGGCGGGGACGAGTTCGCAATCCTGCTTGAAAGCCGGGCGGGCGTGGGCATGCTCATTGAACGTGCCCACCGTTTCCTCTCCGCCGTGCGGGAACCGCTGGAAGTCGACGGGCACCTCTATCGCCTGTCGACCAGCATCGGCGTCGCGCGTTGCAGCGAGGGTGAGTGCGACGCGCAGGAACTCATGCGGCGCGCGGACCTCGCGCTGTTCGCAGCCAAGCGCAAGGGACGCGACACGCTCGCCCTGTACGAGCCCGCCATGGATCGCGAGGCGAGAGAGCGGCGCGATCTGGAAAACGACTTGCGCGAGGCGCTCTCGCGCGGCGAGCTGCGCGTCCATTACCAACCGGTGATAGATCTCGATACCGCAGAGACCACCGGATACGAGGCGCTGCTTCGCTGGAACCATCCCCAGCGCGGCCTGATTGGGCCGAACGAATTTCTCGAGCTCGCAGAGACGACCGGACTGATAATCCCGATCGGCGAATGGGTGATCCGGCAAGCCCTATCCGAAACCGCACCATGGGCGGGCGATTTCCGCATCGCGATCAATCTGTCGCCGACACAAGTTCGGAGCCCGCAACTCGTCTCGCAGGTCGCCCAGGCGATTTACGCCAGCGGCATCGATCCCGGCCGCATCGAGTTCGAGATCACCGAACATGTGCTGATGCAGGAGGGCAAGCGGATTCCCGAAGCGCTCGCGCGCCTGCGCGAGCTCGGCACACGGATCGCCCTGGACGATTTCGGCACCGGTTACAGCTCGCTCAGCTACCTGCGCCGGTTCCCCTTCGATCGCATCAAGATCGATCGCAAGTTCGTCGAAGACGTCGTCGAGGACAACGATAGCCAGGCCATCGTTTCCAGCATCACCCGCCTTGCCGATGCGCTTGGTATGGCGAGCACGGCGGAAGGCATCGAAACGCGAGAGCAGCTCGACCTGCTCCGCAAGCTGGGCTGCCAGGAAGCGCAAGGCTTCCTGATCTGCAAGCCGGCTCCGGCGGAAACCTTCGCTACACCCGAGGCGGTGGAAGCGGCGCTGACCGATCGCGGCCCCGACGTGGTCGATTATCGCAAGGCGCGCGAAGCCGTGCTGCGCAAGCGCGAAGGCCGCGTCGCCTGACCTCTCGCAATGGCAGGCGGGCTCGGCTATCGGCTCGGCCATGACCATTACAACGCGTTTCGCGCCGTCGCCGACCGGCCGCCTGCATGTCGGCAATATCCGCACCGCACTTCACAACCGGATGCTGGCGAAGAAGGCGGACGGCACGTTTTTGCTGCGGATCGACGACACCGATGCGGAGCGCAGCCGTGAGGAATATGTCGATGCGATCCGGAAAGACCTTGCCTGGCTCGGTCTCGAACCCGATGGCGAGGAGCGCCAGTCGCAGCGGCTCTCGGTTTACAAAGCGGCTTTCGAGGCGCTGAAAGCGGCGGGGCGAGTATATCCGGCCTATGAAACCGCGCAGGAACTGGAACTGAAGCGCAAGATCCAGCTCGGCCGCGGACTGCCGCCGATCTACGATCGTGCCGCGCTGGCGATGAGCGATGCGGAGCGGGCGGCGAAAGAGGCGGAGGGCGGGGTGCCGCACTGGCGCTTCAAGCTCGACCATGACGAGCCCATCGCGTGGGACGATGGCGTCCGCGGTGCGCAGAAAGTCGATCCCGCGCAGCTGTCCGATCCGGTTATCCGCCGCGCCGACGGCAGCTGGCTCTATATGCTGCCGAGTGCGGTCGACGATCTCGATATGGGAGTCACCGATGTGCTGCGCGGCGAGGACCACGTAAGTAACACCGCCGTGCAAATACAGATGTTTACCGCACTCATTGCTGCACTATATCCGGCGCAGCAAATGCCGCGGTTTGCGCATGAGGCGCTGCTGATCGGACACGAGGGCAAGCTGTCCAAACGGCTCGGCTCGCTCGGCTGCGATGCGTTTCGCGAGCAGGGGATCGAGCCGCAGGCGGTAATCGCGCTGCTGGCCCGGCTCGGCACTTCACTGCCGGTCGAACCGATCGCGGACCGGCAAGTTTTACTGGAGACTTTCGACCTGTCTACCTTCGGCCGGGCACCGGCGCGGTTCGACGATGCCGAACTGGAGCGGATCAATGCTGCCCTGGTCCACCAGCTCGACTTCGCCGACGTCGCGCGTCGCCTGCCCGAAGGCATGGACGAGGCGGGCTGGCATGCCATTCGCCCGAACCTCACGCATGTCGGCGAAGCGGCGGAATGGTGGCGCCTGGTGACCGGCCCGATCGACCCGCCGGAATTCTCGGACGAGGATCGCCTCTACCTAGGCGAGGCTGCAAAGGCGCTGAGCTGGAGCGAGGACCCATGGCGGGATTTGACTGCCACGCTCAAGGAGCGCACCGGGCGCAAGGGCAAGCAGTTGTTTCTCCCGTTGCGGCAGGCATTGACGGGGATGGACCACGGCCCCGATATGGGCGAGCTTCTGCCGCTGATCGGTGAGGAGCGCGCGCGCGAGCGGCTGGAGGAGGCTGCCGCGCAATAACGGGGGAGACCGGCATGGCACCGACACTGGCTTCGCAACTCGAATTGCCCTGCGGGGCAGTGCTTCCCAATCGCATCGCCAAGGCAGCGATGACCGAAGGCATGGCAACGCCCGATGGCCGTCCGACTCCGGAACTGGAGCGCCTTTACGGCATCTGGTCCGATGGCGGTGCGGGCATGCTTCTGTCCGGCAACATCATCGTCGACCGGGACCATCTGGAACGCCCCGGCAATGTCGTGATTGAGCACGAGCCCGACGCGGACATGAAGGCCCGACTCGCCAGTCTGGCCAAGGCTGCCACGCGGGGTGGCAACCATTTCTGGGCGCAAATCAGCCATGGCGGGCGGCAGACGCAAAAGCTGGTGAACCCGCATCCCAAGTCGTCATCCGACGTCCAGCTCGCGCTACCGGGGGGCCAATTCGGCAAGCCCGAGCCGCTGACGAAAGACGAGATTGCCGACCTCGTGAATCGTTGGGCCATCGCCGCACGTGCTTGCCAGGAGGCGGGCTTCACCGGCGTGCAGATACATGGCGCGCATGGCTATCTGATCTCGCAATTCCTCTCCCCGCGCGTGAACCTGCGGACCGACGAGTATGGCGAGAGCCTCGAAAATCGCGCGCGCTTCCTGCTCGATATATTGGCGGCTGTCCGCTCTGCAGTGGGCCCCGCCTTCCCGATCTCGGTCAAACTCAACAGTGCCGACTTCCAGAAGGGCGGCTTCGATTTCGGCGACAGCCTCCAGGTGGTCCAATGGCTCGAAGCGGCTTCGGTCGATCTGATCGAGATTTCGGGCGGTACCTATGAGCAGCCCAAGCTGCTGGGTGTCGCGGGGCAGGAAGCCGAGGAACCGCAGAACGTTGCGCCATCAACCGCCGCGCGCGAGGGCTATTTCGTAGATTTCGCCAGAGCGATGCAGGCGGAGGTTTCGATCCCGCTCATGGTCACCGGCGGATTCCGCACCCGCATGGCGATGGTGCAGGCGCTGGAAAGCGGTGCGGCGGATGTGGTCGGGCTCGGCCGACCCATGTGTCTCGACACGCAAGCTCCGGCGCAGCTCCTGGCAGGCGCTGGCCAGCTTGCTCGTTACGAAGACGGTCTCGACCTGTTGCCGGCCTGGCTGGGTTTCCTCAAACGCTTTCAGGCAATGAAGGCGGTCAACGGTTTTGCCGGTATCTACTGGTTCTACCAGCAGCTCTGGCTGCTCGGCCACGAGGGGCGTGTCGATCGCGATCTCTCGGTGATGAAAGCGTTCCGCACCGTCGACGCCCGCAATAAACGGATCATGAAAGCGCGGTGCGCGAACTAGCCGCCGTGCTTCTCCAGCTCGTCGCCGCTGACGTTCACGACATGCATGAGATTGGTCGAGCCCGGCGTGCCGAACGGGACCCCGGCCAGCGCGATGAGCTTGCTTCCCGCCTGGCCGAAGCCGTGGCGTAGCGCCATGCGCTTGCCCTTGGCGATCATCTCCTCGAAGCTGCCGATGTCCTTGGTGGCGACAGCATGTGCACCCCATAGCAGGCCGAGGCGACGGGCAGTCTTCATGCTCGGCGTCAGGACCAGCATCGGCACGCTCGGCCGCTCGCGCGCAACGCGGCGGGCGGTCGAGCCGGAGCCGGTGAACACCGTGATCGCGCTGATCGAAACCGTGTCCGCAACCGTCATGCAGGCATGGGCCAGCGCATCGGCGGTGGTCGCATCGGGCGGCGTGTCGAGGAAGCGCACACGGTCGAGATAGCTATCGTCGCCTTCGACCTGACGCGCGATGCGATGCATGATGGTCACGGCTTCTTCCGGCCAGTCGCCTGCGGCGGTTTCCGCCGACAGCATCACGCAATCGGCACCGTCGTACACCGCATTGGCCACGTCGGAGACTTCGGCGCGGGTCGGGGCGGGGCTCTCGATCATGCTTTCCAGCATCTGCGTCGCCACGATGACCGGCTTGCCCTTGAGACGCGTCGCGTTGACGATCCGCTTCTGCAGCGGCGGGACTTCCTGCGGCTCCAGCTCCACGCCCAAGTCGCCGCGCGCGACCATGATGCCGTCGCTCATTTCGATGATCTCGTCGAGCCGGCGGACGGCCATCGGCTTTTCGATTTTGGCGCAAAGCGAGCCGCGGCCGCCCATCAGCTTGCGCGCCTCGGCAAGGTCTTCAGGTCGCTGCACGAAAGACAGGCCGATCCAGTCGACCCCCTGCTGGATCGCGAAGGCGAGGTCCTTGCGGTCTTTCTCGGTCAGCGCGAGGATGGGGATTTCGGCGTCCGGCACGTTGACGCCCTTGCGGTCGGAGATGACCCCGCCGACTTCGGCCGAGCACTTGATCGCGTTTTCGTCTGCACTGATGACCTTGAGGCGGATCTTGCCGTCGTTGATCAGCAGGCGCTGGCCCTTTTCGAGCAGGCCGAACAATTCGGGGTGGGGCAGCTGGACCCGGGTTTCGTCGCCCGGCGTCGGATCGCGATCGAGCGTGAAATGGCCGGAATGGCGGATGACCGCTTCGCCGTCCTTGAACTTGCCGACGCGCAGTTTCGGGCCCTGCAGATCGGCTAGGATCGCGATCGGGCGCATAAACTTTTTCTCGAGGTCGCGGATCGCCTTGATCGTATCGGCGTGGTCCGCATGTTCGCCATGGCTCATGTTGACGCGGAAGGCATCGACCCCGGCCTTGAACAGGCGCGCGAGCATTTCGGGGGAGCGGCTGGCCGGCCCGACGGTGGCGAGGATCTTGACCTTGCGGCCGCGCGGATCGAGCTTGGGCGCGCTGGAGCGCGAGGACGGGGTCTTTGCCATGGCCGATGGCTATGGCACAGGCAGGCTGCAACTCAAGGACAAGTGCTTCATGGATACGAATACAGACCCGCTCGACAGGTTGGACGATGCCGTGGCGGCGGCGGCATTCCGGCGGCTGGTGCGCCATCTTCGCCATCGCCATGATGCGCAGAATATCGACCTTATGGGCCTGTCGGGCTTCTGCCGCAATTGCCTGGCCGACTGGATCCGCGATGCCGGATACGAGGGCGACAAGGCCGCAGCGCGCGAGCTGATCCACGGCATGCCGCAGGACGAATGGAAGGCGACCCGCAAAACCCCCGCGACCGCAGAGCAGCTCGCACGGATGCAGGCCAGCGTCGCGAAAAATGCACAGGGTCACGCACAGGAATAGGGATTCGCACCCTTCACCCGCAGGGCATGGCTGGCTATCGCATCCGCCACGCGCCTTCGCGGCGATTCTCACATTACCGGAGCTGACTGACCATGGCCGAAGCCACCGACGACCGCCTGCGCCTTCTGATCGAGCGCATCGAACGCCTCGAGGAAGAGAAGAAGGGCATCGCCGACGACATCCGCGACGTCTATGCGGAAGCCAAGGCCGTCGGCTACGACACCAAGATCATGCGTCAGGTCATCCGCCTCAGGAAGATGAAGCCCGACGAACGCAGCGAGCAGGAATCGATCCTCGACACTTACAAGGCCGCGCTCGGCATGGCCTGAGCGCGCCGCGCATCGATCAGCAGGACATTACCGCCAGGTTCTGCGTGTTCGAGATCGTGCGGTTGCTGGAATCGCGAACGTTGAATGCGGTTTCGTAGCGGATCGTCCGCTCCTTGACGAAACCATTCAGGAACAGCGGTTTGTATTTGTAGGACACCTCGGCGAACATCACCGCATTGCCGTTTTCGGACTTGATGCGCTTGCCTGGCGGGCCGAGGCCGTCCTTCAGCGTCGCATCGTTCTTGCCCTTGCCCTGCTTGCCGTATTTCGGTGCGACGGCGAGATCGCCCCAGCAGCGCTGCCATTCGATCTTCTGGCCCTTGGCCCCACCCTTGCCGCCATTGTCCTGCAGCGAGGAAATGACCACTCGTCCCTCCGGCTCGAAGTCGATGGATTTGCCGAGCACGCCTGCCCCTGCGAAAATCTCGTAGACATTCGCCTCGTCCATGCCGTTGGTCACACGTCCTGCATTGTCGGACACCGTATTGGCGATCTCGCTGACGCGCATGTGAGTGATGGCCAGATTGGCGAGCTCCAGGCCGCCGATGGTCAGCGCCGCCATCAACGGGGCGATCAGGGCGAATTCCAGCATGGCGATGCCATCTTCCGAACGGGCGAGGCGGCGCGTGAACGCAGCGGGCTTCAGCTTCATGTTCCATCTCCGCACAGGACCGGCGGGGTCGATTGGTTGGCGTACGGCTGGTTGCGCACCGCGGTCTCGACCGTGAAATCGATCGTGTCCGAAAAGCCGATCAGCTCCGGCGTCGGGAACAGTCGCGGATGCTGCACGCGCACGGAGTAGAAGGTCACGTCGTTGGCACCGCCCACCCCGACGCGACCGGAGTCAAGATCGTAGGTCCCGTTCTCGTTCAGGTCTTCCCAGCAATCGGCATCGGCATTGTCGAACTGGCCATTCCCATTCACGTCCGTCACCAGCCGTTCCGGATTGCCGATCCCGTTGAAATCGAAGAAGTTCTTTTGCGTGATCGTATATGTCGCTTTCGGAGCGACATTGTTGATCTGCAGCTTCAACGTATTCTCGACGCGTTCTTCCAGGGTCGAGCCGGACGCGATGAAGTTGGGTTCCTCCACCGATGCCCGGCGGCTCACATCGTCGAGCGCCCCTTGCGCCACGCCGCGCATGTAGAACTGATGGCCCAGGTCCATCGCTCCGATAAGCATGACGAGGAACGGCGTCAGCAGCAGGGCGAACTCGACCGCCGTCGCCCCGGTTTCGTCTCGGCTCAGTCGGGCGGCCTGCCTTTGGCTACATACACGCATCATTCGGTCAGCCTGAGATTGCCGATGCCGCGACCGATCGTTTCGAAGACTTCTTCGAGGTCGCTGCCATCGCTGGCGTGGAAGTGGGAATCGCTGGTCGCGCATTTCTTGATATCGTCGACATTGGTGACATCGAGCGCGATCACCCAGACGGTGACCTTCATCGATTTTGCCAGGGTGCAGATCGATTCGAAGCGATTGACGTGCTTTTGTGTCTGAGTGCCACTGCCCTGCATGCGGTCAGTCAACCAATCGACGCCATATGCGGAATAAAGAGAAGGGCCGGTGTCGAGCTTGCCATCGGTCATGAACACAATGTGCTGATTGACCGGATATTGCCCGCGCGTTTCGGGATTGTCGGATGCGAAGAACCCGTTCCGCGATATGAAACGCAGGCCCCACAGCATGCCGATGTCGTGATAAGTACCGCCGGTCACGCGCGCCGTGGCGTTGCTGATGGCGTTATTGAATGCCGTTTCGTTGGCGTATTCGCGCAAGGTGGTCGCCTCAGAAGGGCAACCATCCTGCGTATGGCCGTTCTGGACCCCGGGATCGTAGCGGCCGAACTGCATTGCGGAATCATTGCCGTTTGCGGGAACGCCGTCGACATCCTCCATCGAGACCGTGTCGGCATATTCGATGGGATTGCTGCTGTACCCGTTCGACGCCCGTTCTTCGATGCAGGCATCACCGCTGGTACGAAACCCTTGGCGGTTGCCACCCGAATTGCCGCCACCGTTGCCAATGTTCCAGCTAGACTGGTTTATGTGCACGGTTTTCAGCCCGTTATTGGCGAAATAGGTGCGTCCGCGATTCTGGTAAAAGTATCCGTCGACATACTGCTGCTCGACCACGATGTCCCTGTTGCGGAGTGAACGGCCAACGTTCACTGTGTGCGAATAGGGCACGATGCCGTAGCGCGTGGTAGAACCGTCATTCGTTTCCAGCGCACGATAGAGGCCAGATGCGCCCGTCCTCAGCTTGGAGATTTTCGAACCACCGCCCGTCGAAGGTGCGTCGTTCATCGATCCCGTCACGTCGAGCACCATGACGATGTCGTTATGGCCGAGGTCCTTCTTGGCATTGCAGCTCACCGAAATCGAAATCTCGGTGTAATCGAATACCCGCATCAAGGAGGTCGGAACGTCGGCCGATGCGGTCCCTTTCAGCTCTGATGCCGCGGAGCTGTTCTGCGCGACGTTGAATTTCAGATTCTTCGTATTGTAGAGACCATTGGGGAAGTTGAAATCGAAGAACTTCTTCGCCTGGCCCTTTTCGGAATCGCCGAACTGGGTTCCGGTCATCGATTGTCGGCCGGCCAGAACACCCGCGTCGCACGCCTTCTGGAGCTTGGACCGCGCCATATAGGCTATGCTAATGTCCATGGCCCCGCCGACGAGCGCGATCAGCGGAAAGATGCCTGCCGCGAAGAGCGGGAGAACATTGCCCCCTTCATCTCTGGCGAGCCTATTCATGAATGGACGACGCATAAAATTTCCCCTGGTAATTTCTTGGGGGACTAAAGTATTTTCCATAGGATTTGCGTGCTAAACATAGTTGAGAATTGAAGTACGACTAAGGTAAACGCAACGTTTATATTTAGGTTACTTGCCCTTGTTGTCATGAGATTCTGGGATCGCGCAAGGCAGTTTCTCCGACAGTCCGTTCACCATTTTCCTTTGATACGATTAGCGACGTGGCCGTTCAGTCGAATCAGCTTGCGCGTCGGCACCGCCTTGAAACCGGCAATTGGTGAGTTATATAAATAACACACACAAGGAGAGAGACATGCCCCCACACTGGAAAGACGCGCGCGGAGTAACCGTGACGACCACGCCGACCATCGAAGGCCAGCCAATCCGGGAATATCTCGGCATCGTCACCGGCGAGGTGATCGTCGGGGTCAACCTCTTTCGCGACCTGTTCGCCAATATCCGCGATATCGTCGGGGGGCGGTCCGGGAGCTACGAACGCATCCTCGCCGACGCGCGCGAGCAGGCGATCCAGGAACTGCAGGCGGAAGCGGCCAGCCGCGGCGGCAATGCGGTGGTCGGGATCGACCTCGATTACGAGGTGATCGGGGACACAGGCTCGATGCTGATGGTCAGCGCCAGCGGCACGGCAGTGAAGGTCTGAGCTAGGCGGCCGCCTGCCCTGCAAGCAGGACGAGGCCGACGAAGGTGCCGTTGTGGAGCGTGTGCAGCAGGATACTCGCCCACAGCCCGTAATTCACGCGGACGTAGCCCAGGATCGCGCCGGTCGCGAATTGCGGCAGGACGAGCGGCAGCGCCATGACCATCTGGTCTGCCGGGAAGTTGAAGATGTGAATCAGCGAGAAGGCGAGCGTGCTGAGCCAGAAGAACAGCGGGAAGAGCCGTTGGAACCAGCCCATCGCGTCGCGCCGGCGCAAGACATAGATCGTTGCCAGCGCGACTACGGCTGCGACCAGTACTCCGATCAAGGCGCCGAGCCAGATTTCTCCCAAACCTTCTCCCGCAAATGCCGACGTGACTGCCACCGCGACCAGGGCGGCCGGGATTGCAAGAACGATCGCGAGAACATGCCCCGGCCGCCCGGATAGCCAGCCGCGGAATGCGATCTCCTCGGACAACGGCGCAACCACGACTGCGGCGAAGACAAGTCCCGCCGTCATTTCCATCCCGGCAATGGCCGTCTCCGGCAGCTCCGTCCCCGCAGCCATCACGATACCCGCGATCGCCAGCAGTGCGAGCATGATCGCGAAATCGAGCAGCAGCAGTCTTAGAGTCGCCAAGAGGCTGGCCATCCGCGGCATCGGCGCGCGGGGGGGTAGGGTCGGGCGCTTGAGAAAGCGACCGAACTGGCGCCATTCGCCCATGGTGGAACCGGCGGACGCGATCGCGCCGCTTGCACTTGTGGTTACTGCGTCCATGCGGCTAAGGCTGCCCCCTGATTCCACCGAGGTGGTTCCCACCACAGCATTGCAAAAAGCGACACCATGGCAGGCCATTCCAAATTCAAGAACATCATGCATCGCAAGGGCGCGCAGGACAAGAAGCGCAGTGCGATGTTCTCCAAACTGTCCCGCGAAATCACCGTGGCAGCCAAGATGGGCATGCCCGATCCGGACATGAACCCGCGCCTGCGGCTGGCGGTCAATGCGGCGAAATCGCAATCCATGCCCAAGGACAACATCCAGCGCGCGATCGACAAGGCGAGCGCGCAGGACGGCGAGAATTACGAGGAAGTACGCTACGAAGGCTATGGCCCGGGCGGCAGCGCGATCATCGTCGAAGCGCTGACCGACAACCGCAACCGCACGGCCACCAGCATCCGCACCGCCTTCAGCAAGAACGGCGGCAATCTCGGCACGGAAGGCAGCGTGGCGCACGGCTTCGAGCGGCTCGGCCTGATCATCTATCCGGCGGACGCGGGCAGCGAGGATGCGGTGCTGGAAGCGGCAATGGAAGCCGGCGCAGAAGACATCGCCTCGACCGATGATGGCCACGAAATCTGGACCGCTGCGGAAGATTTGCACCAGGTGTCAAGCGACCTCGAAAAGGCGCTGGGCGAGGCGGAGACCGTCAAGCTGGCGTGGAAGCCCAACCTCACCGTCGACATGGACGAGAAGAACGCCGCGACCCTGCTCAAGCTGATCGACACGCTCGACGACGACGACGACGTGCAGACCGTCTGGGGCAATTACGACATCTCCGACGAGGTGATGGACAAGCTGGAGGGGTAAGAAGGCTGCTGGATGCGCCTTCGACATCCGTCGACGGCTTGCGGCCGGAACAGCAAGGTCGGGACGGATGTCCCGACCGCACGCAACAAAAACCTGGCTCGAGTGCAATCAGGAGACAACCATGCGCGACTGGGCCATCGCCGGAGT
The DNA here is from genome assembly GCF_051195295.1 of Qipengyuania sp. 902. Taxonomy (NCBI): domain Bacteria; kingdom Pseudomonadati; phylum Pseudomonadota; class Alphaproteobacteria; order Sphingomonadales; family Erythrobacteraceae; genus Qipengyuania; species Qipengyuania sp. 902. The sequence goes on from NZ_JBNJLJ010000001.1 coordinate 992,502, forward strand.
CTTGGGAGCCTGCTTCCTGCTGGCGATCGCATGGCGGCTCGGCTGGCTGATCGGGCTGTCGTGAACGAGTGCGGCGCATGATCATTCTCGGCCTCGACCCTTCGCTCAGTTGCACCGGCTGGGGCGTGATCCGCGCGGAAGGCTCGCGCATTGCGCATGTCTCGAACGGTCAGGTGCCGACCGACCCCAAGGCTCCGATAACCGAGCGGCTGGCCACATTGCAGTCGGCGCTGGCCGAAGTCATCGCAGCGCACCGACCCGATCGGGCGGCGGCGGAGGAGATCTTCGTCAATAAGAACCCGCAATCGACGCTCAAGCTGGCGCAGGCGCGCGGCGCGGTGCTGGCGGCGTGTGGCGCGGCCGGGCTGACCGTGAACGAACACGCGGCGCGGCTGGTTAAGAAGGCGGTGGTCGGCACGGGCGGGGCCGACAAGACACAGGTCCAGGCGATGCTGAAGGTCCTACTGCCCGGCACGCAGATCGCGGGCACCGACGCAGCCGATGCTCTGGCCGTTGCGATAGCCGACGCGCACCTCGTTCAACGTTTCTAATGGAGTTCGCGACACCATGATCCACGTCTATGGCATTCCGAATTGCGATACGGTCAAGAAGGCGCGCAAGTGGCTCGATGCGCAGGGGCTCGACTACACCTTTCACGACTACAAGAAGGAAGGCGCCGATCCCGAAAAGCTGGCCGCGTGGATCGATGCGGAGGGCGTCGATACGGTGCTGAACCGGCGCGGCACGACCTGGCGCAAGCTGTCCGATGACCAGAAAGCCGATGTCGATGCGGCCAAGGCTGTCGCATTGCTGCAAGCGAACCCGAGCATGATCAAGCGACCGGTGGTCGAACACCCCGGTGGCCTGCTGGTCGGTTTTTCGGAAAGCGAGTGGGCGGCCGCGCTTCAGTAACCGCTGCCGGTGCCCCAGCCGTCGTGAGAATTGCCCGTGACCCCGCGCGCATTCTCGTTTGAGGCGCTGGTCACCATGCGTTTCACCGAAGACAGGTCTTTGCCCGATCCGTACACCAGGCCAAGAACGACCATCGTCGCTAGGAGGAGTTTCTTGATCATGGCGCTGAAAATTGCAGGGGCGTTCGTTAAGTCCCTTTTAACGCTCATCCTTGCCGGCGCGGCAACCATAAGCTGGGCGCAGGACGGCGACATGCTGGTGATCGCCCATCGCGGCGCGAGCGGGGAGCGGCCCGAGCACACGCTGGCGGCCTATGAACGTGCGATCGACCAGGGCGCGGACTATATCGAGCCGGACCTCGTGGCGACAAAGGATCTGGTGCTGGTCGCTCGGCATGAAAGCGAACTGTCGGAAACGACTGATGTGGCCGTGCGCGAGGAGTTCGAGGATCGCCGGCGGTCCAAGACCATCGACGGGCGGCTGGTCACCGGATGGTTCGCGGAAGATTTCACGCTCGCCGAGCTGCGGACCCTGCGTGCCAAAGAGCGTATTCCTGCGATCCGCCCGGCCAACGCGCGCTACGACGGCCTCTATGCGATCCCGACCTTTGCCGAGATCGTGCAGCTGGTCCGCGCCAAGGAAGGGGAGACCGGACGGCGCATCGGGCTGTATCCCGAACTCAAGAACCCGACTTTCTTGTTGCAGGAGGCCGGCATCGACATGGTCGACTTGCTGGTGACGCAGCTCCGCTCGCTCGATCTCGACGATGCGGATAATCTCGTCTTCGTGCAGAGTTTCGAAGTCGGTCCGTTGCGGCGGCTCGACAGCATGATCGAGGTGCCGCTTGTCCAGCTGGTGAAGGCCGAGGGCGGGCCGGCCGACATTCCGGCGACGAGCTACGACGAAATGTTGAGCACTACCGGTCTGGTCGATATCGCCAGCTATGCCGACGCGATCGGAGTGGATCTGCAACTGCTCTTCGGGCCTGAGGGTATTCCTTCTGGCCTCGTTGACGAGGCCCGGCAGGCCGGGCTGCAGGTTCACGTCTGGACGCTGCGCAAAGAGGATGCCTACCTGCCGCCCGTCTTGCAGCGCGGCGATGCCCCGGGCGCGACAGGCGATGTGCCCGGCATGGTCAACTTGCTCAAGGTACAGGGCGTCGACGGGGTGTTCACCGACGATCCCGGACTGGTCGTCAGCGCGCTCGCGCAGTTACGAGGTAATTGAGCGAGAGATCGTCCGACAGATGCAGCCCCCTGGTGGGCGAGAAGGCGATCCCCGTCGGCTCGCCCATGTCGAGACCGGCTTCGTCCAGCAGCTCGCCAAGTTCCTCCGGGGTGACGAAATCGTCCCAGTGGTGCGTGCCGCGCGGGATCAGGCCGAAGGTTTCGGCCGCGCCGATCATCAGCAGGCGTGACTGTGGTGTCCGGTTGGGAGTGGATAGCGCCAGCAAGCCTCCGGGAGCGAGCCTGGCGGCAAGGGCGGCGATAAAGGCGCGCTTGTCTGAGACATGCTCGATCACCTCCATAGCGGTGACCAGGTCGAATGAGCCGATATCGAGCGTGCCGATCTCCCCCGCCATGTAGCGGATATCGAGTCCGGCACCCTCGGCATGGATCGCCGCCGCCGCAACGTTTTCGGGCGCGGCGTCCACCCCCGTGATATCTGCACCGAGCCGCGCGAGCGGTTCGCAGAGCAGCCCGGCGCCGCAACCGACATCGAGCGCGCTCTTGCCCGCCAGCGGCTTGCGCGCCTCGATGTCGTTCGCCCAATGGAGGTCTATCGCGTCGCGCAGGAATTTCAGCCGGACGGGATTCAGCCGATGCAGCATGGCCGAGGAGCCTTTCGGGTCCCACCAGTCCTTCGCCAGCCTGCCGAAATGCGCCGCTTCGTCGGGGCGGATCGTCCGGCCCGATATTGTGGCGGCCGAAGTATTGCTACGCGCTTGCGTGGTTGCATCGCTCATGCGCTCTGGCTAGCAGCCTTAGCCCACGCATTCCAGCACGGAGACGCACGCGCTTGGCCCGTATCGTGATGAAATTCGGCGGCACTTCCATGGCGGGGACCGAGCGCATTCGCCGCGTCGCCAATATCGTGCGCAAACAGCAGGCGCGCGGGCACGAGGTTGCCGTCGTCGTCAGCGCGATGGCGGGCGAGACCGACCGGCTGGTAAACTTCTGCCGCGAGGCCAATGCGCTTTACGATCCGGCCGAATACGACGTAGTGGTCGCCAGCGGTGAACAGGTCACCAGCGGGCTGCTCGCGCTCACGCTCCAATCGCTAGGCTGCAAGGCGCGCAGTTGGCTCGGCTGGCAGCTGCCCGTCCATACGATCGAGGCGCATGCCAAGGCGCGTATCGATGACATCGATGCCGAGGCCCTGATCGCCAGCATGCAGGCAGGCGAGATCGCCGTCATCCCGGGCTTCCAGGGCCTGTCGGACGATGGCCGCATCACCACGCTCGGCCGCGGAGGCTCCGACACTTCGGCGGTCGCCGTGGCGGCGGCGATCGATGCCGACCGCTGCGACATCTACACCGATGTCGATGGCGTCTACACCACCGACCCGCGCATCGTTGCCAAGGCGAGGAAGCAGAAGGCGGTGACATACGAGGAAATGCTCGAGCTCGCGAGCGTCGGGGCCAAGGTGCTCCAGACGCGCTCGGTGGGTCTCGCCATGAAGGAGGGTGTGCGCGTGCAGGTCCTCTCCAGCTTTGTCGGAGAGGATGCCATCCCGGCCGACGAACACCCCGGCACGATGATCGTGTCGGAGGAAGAAATGAACGAACTGGTGGAGAAGGGCGATATGGAACGCCAGCACGTGACCGGCATCGCGCATGACAAGAACGAGGCGAAGGTGATCCTCACCCGCGTGCCCGACAAGCCCGGTGCGGTGGCCCACATCTTTGAACCGCTCGCGCAGGCCAGCATCAACGTTGACATGATCATCCAGAACGTCGGGCGCGACAAGGGCGAGACCGACGTGACTTTCACCGTGCCCCAGGCCGACCTCGCCCGCGCGCAGGCCTTGCTGGAAGACAAGCGCGACGACATCGGTTTCAACCGCCTGATCACCGACAGCAAGATCGCCAAGATCAGCGTTGTTGGCGTTGGCATGAAAAGCCACGCGGGCGTCGCCGCGACCATGTTCAAGTCGCTGGCCGATCGCGGGATCAATATCCAGGCGATCACCACCAGCGAGATCAAGGTCAGCGTGATGATCGACGAGGACGAGACCGAACTGGCAGTGCGCGTGTTGCACACCGCTTACGAACTCGACGCGGCGGATGAGGCTGCGTGAGCAACATCGCGCGAATATTGCTTCTCGGCTCCGGTGAGCTTGGCCGCGAGTTCGTTATTTCGGCCAAGCGGCTGGGTGCCTATGTCATCGCCTGCGACGCTTATGACGATGCACCGGCGATGCAGCTGGCCGATGCGCGCGAGGTGTTCTCCATGCTCGATGGCGAGCGACTGCGCGCTGTCGTCGAGCAACACCGGCCCGATTACATCGTGCCCGAGATCGAGGCGATCCGGACCGAGGTGCTCGCCGAACTCGAGAGCGAAGGCTTCACGGTCGTTCCTTCGGCGCGGGCGGCGCAGCTTACCATGAACCGCGACGGTATTCGCGATCTCGCCGCGAACGAGCTTGGCCTCGTGACGTCACGCTACCGTTACGCCAAGAATTTCGAGGAAGTGCGCGCCGCTGCCCAGCACACCGCGTTCCCTTGCGTAATCAAGCCGGTAATGTCGTCGAGCGGCAAGGGCCAGACGACCGTGCGCGACGAAAGCGGGCTCGAGGCTGCGTGGGACTATGCCGTCGCTAATATGCGCGGCGACCGGCAGCGCGTGATCGTCGAGCAATTCGTCGATTTCGATTACGAGATCACCCTGCTGACCGTGCGCCACAAGAGCGGCGTCACCTTCTGCCCGCCGATCGGCCACCGGCAGGAGCGCGGCGACTATCAGGAGAGCTGGCAGCCTACACCGATGTCGGACGAAGCCATCGCCAAGGCGCAGAACATGGCGCGCAAGGTGGTAGACAATCTCGGAGGATATGGTCTGTTCGGCGTGGAATTCTTCGTGAAGGGCGAGGACGTGATCTTCTCCGAATTGAGCCCGCGTCCGCACGATACCGGCATGGTCACGCTGCTCAGCCAGAACCTGACCGAGTTCGACCTTCACGCCCGCGCGATACTGGGGCTGCCGGTTCCCGCCGAACTACGCGCCCGTCCCGCCGCCAGCGCCGTCATCCTTGCCGACCGCGACAGCGAAACGCTGTTCTATGGCGGGCTGGCCGAGGCGATGGCGAACGGCGCGGACGTCCGCATCTTCGGCAAGCCGAGCAGCCGGCCCTATCGCCGCATGGGCGTCGCACTGGCGACAGCGGGCGACACCGACGCGGCGAGACATGTGGCACGTGAGGCCGCAAACAAGGTTCATATCCACTACGGCGACTGATGCACTGCCGCTTGCCGTGCCGGCACAGCGGCAGTAAGCGCCCTGCGGATGAAGAATTACACAAGAACGACCGGCCTGATGCAACGCGGCATCGACTTCCTCGGCAGCGAGACAGCGATCCTGTGCGGCGCGATGAGCTGGGTGTCGGAGCGCAACCTGGTCTCCGCCATCTCCAATGCGGGCGGTTTCGGCGTGATCGCCTGCGGGGCGATGGACCCGGGCCTGCTCGACAAGGAAATCGCCGCGACCAAGGCGCTGACCGACAAGCCGTTCGGCGTGAACCTCATCACCATGCACCCGCAATTGTTCGATCTGATCGAGGTGTGCGGGAAGCACGGGGTCGGCCATGTCGTGCTTGCGGGCGGCATTCCGCCAAAAGGCAGCGTCGAGGCGATCAAGGGCAGTGCCAACCCGGCCAAGGTCATTTGCTTCGCCCCGACGCTCGCGCTGGCGAAAAAGCTGCTGCGCTCGGGCGCGGATGCGCTGGTGATCGAGGGCATGGAAGCGGGCGGCCATATCGGCCCCGTCTCGACCAGCGTGCTGGCGCAGGAAATGCTGCCCGAGCTGGCCGAGGAGCATTTGATCTTCGTCGCCGGGGGAATCGGCCGCGGCCATGCGATCGCGGGCTATCTGGAGATGGGTGCGGCGGGCGTCCAGCTCGGCACGCGCTTCGCCTGCGCGACGGAGAGCATCGCGCACGCCGATTTCAAGAAGGCCTTCTTCCGCGCCAGCGCCCGCGATGCCGTCGCCAGCGTGCAGGTCGATGCGCGCTTGCCGGTCATCCCGGTGCGCGCGCTCAAAAACAAGGGCACCGAGGAGTTCACCGCCAAGCAGCGCGAAGTCGCCGCGGTGCTCGACCGCGAGGAGATCGCGATGGCCGAGGCGCAGCTCCAGATCGAGCATTACTGGGCCGGCGCCCTGCGCCGCGCGGTGATCGACGGCGATGTCGAGAACGGCAGCCTGATGGCAGGCCAGTCGGTCGGCATGCTGAAGGAAGAGGAACCAGTCGCGACCATCATCGACAAGCTGATGGCGCAAAGCGAGGACGCGCTCACGCGCCGCTGACCCGCATGGAAATCCGCCGCCTCGATGTGGACGTGTCCATCTATCGCAACCGGATACAGGTGACAGACCGCACGACCGGCAAGTTCGTCGACCAGACGGCACAGCATGCTTTCTCGTCCGATAGCTCGCTGATCGCCAACACGCGATTCCTCGAAGACACGATCGTCCGTGCCATCCGGCAACTTCTGGTCGGCGGCTTTTCGCTCAAAGACCCGATCGCGCATGTGGTGTCGACCGAATTGCCATTGTCGCCGAGCCAGAAGGACATCGTTGCCATTGCTTTGCGCGAAGCAGGCATGCGCGAAGTGGTGTTCGACGACTAAGCCATCATTGGACGCGCCATAGGCGGTTTGCGGTTGTCGCGTGCCGGGCTGCGGGGCAAACGAATGGATATGTCCGCCCCACTCGTCCTCACCCTGTCCTGCACGGACCGCCCCGGCATCACCGCGCGCGTCACATCTTTCCTGTTCGAACGTGGCGGCAATATCCTCGAGGCGCAGCAGTTCAACGACCGCGCCGCCGATGCCTTTTTCATGCGCGTCGAATTCGAGCCGGGCAGCGCCTCGGCGGACAGTCTGCGAGTGGATTTCGCAGAGGTTGCAGGCGCGTTCGGGATGGACTGGAAGCTGGTCAGCCGCGATCGGCCGCGCCGTGTGCTCATCATGGTGAGCAAGTTCGACCATTGTCTGGCCGATCTGCTGTATCGCTGGCGGATCGGGGAGCTTGCGATGGAGCCGGTCGCCATCGTCTCCAACCATCCGCGCGACGCCATCGGGCACACGTATCTGGGCGACATCCCGTTCCACTATGTGCCGATCACCCGCGATACCAAGTCCGAGCAGGAAGCACAGGTGCGCGGGGTTGCCGAGCAGACCGGCGCCGAGCTCGTCGTACTGGCGCGCTACATGCAAATCCTGTCGGACGAGCAGGCGGCCCACTTCGCCGGGCGCTGCATCAATATCCACCATAGCTTCCTGCCGGGCTTCAAGGGCGCCAAACCCTATCACCAGGCCTATGAACGCGGGGTCAAGATGATCGGCGCAAGCGCGCATTACGTCACCAGCGATCTGGACGAAGGGCCGATCATCCATCAGGCCGCAGAGCCCATCAGCCATGCGGACACGCCCGAAGAGCTGGTCCGCAAGGGCCGCGAGATCGAAAACCGTGTGCTGGCGGAGGCTGTGCGGCTTCATCTCGAAGAACGGGTTCTCCTCAATGGCCGCCGGACGGTGGTCTTTCGCAGCTGACGGATGGCAGAAAGAACCTGTCATGGTGGTGCCGTCTGCGATAGCTAGCCTGGCAGCACACTTCGCAGGATACCAATCATGACCATCGACCGCCGTAACCTCCTCAAGGCCTCCAGCGCCGCCTTCGTCGCCTTTGCGGCACTCGGTTCGGGCAGCCTCACCCGCGCCTACAGTGTCAACCCCGGCAAGCGGCTCGTGCCCGATCCGAAGGGCCTGCTCGATCTGCCAGAAGGCTTTTCCTATCGCCTGCTGACGCAGACCGGCACGCTGATGAGCGACGGGTTCGCCACACCGGGCCGGCCAGACGGCATGGGCTGTTTCGCGCATCCGACGATGGCGAACCACTGGGTCCTTGTGCGGAATCACGAAAACTGGGCGAGCACCGACGACGGCCGTCCGTTTGCGGCTGGATCGAAATCGCTCGCCGACTTCGATACTTCGCGCATCTACGACGCGCGGCGGGAGGGCGATCCATTCTTCGGCGGCACGACCAATGTCGTCATCGATGCGGTCTCGGGCGAGGTCGTGCGCGACAACATCTCGCTTCTCGGCACTGCGGCGAACTGCTCGGGCGGCACGACGCCTTGGGGCAGCTGGCTGACTTGCGAGGAGCAGCCGCTCACGGTCGGTGAAGAAGACGCGCAGCGGGCCCACGGTTTCGTCTTCGAAGTGCCTGCCGATGCCACTGGCCCGGTCGATCCCGTCCCGCTGACCGCCATGGGCCGCTTCGCCCATGAAGCGGTGTCGGTCGATCCCCAAAGCGGCATCGTCTACCTGACCGAGGATGACCGCGAAGGCCTTTTCTATCGCTTCATCCCGACCGAGCGCGGCAAGCTCGCCGCGGGCGGGCGCTTGCAGGCACTGGCCATCGAGGGGCGCGACAGCGCAGACACCCGCAACTATGCGCGCGATTGGAGCCGTGGTTCGGCCGAGCGGATCGAGGCGGGGCAAGCATTGCCCGTCCGCTGGATCGATCTCGAGGATGTCGAATCGCCCGAGGGTGACCTGCGCAAGCGCGGCTTCGCGGCCGGCGCGGCGATGTTCACGCGCGGGGAAGGGCTCGCCTACGGTTCGCGCGGCGACGGCCAGGGCGCGCATTTCTTTAACTGTACGGAGGGCGGCGCCGATCACACCGGGCAGGTCTGGCAGCTCGCGCCGGGCAGGGACGGCGCGGCGGACATGCTGACGCTCATCTACGAGAGCCCGGGAGCCGACACGCTCGACCTGTGCGACAACCTCGCGGTCACGCCGTGGGGCGACCTGATGATCTGCGAGGACGGCCGCGGCGACAACTATTTGCGCGGCCTTACACCCGACGGCGCGATCTACGATTTCGCCCGCAACGCGCATGAGGACAGCGCCGAATTCTGCGGCGCGTGCTTCTCGCCCGACGGCAGCACGCTGTTCGTCAACGTGCAGGAGCCGGGCTTCACCTATGCCATCACCGGCCCATGGGAGAGCCTGCGCAGCGCCTGACGACGGTTGGGACTTGGACCACCGAAGCGGCGCTTTTGGAAAACTGCGTTGCGCCGCGAAAATGCACTGATTCAATATGTTGCGATGGGCTTCGCGTCGCGACCTGTCACCTTTCGCATTGTTGGCGTGCGAGGTGGAAATAGCAGCGCGAACATCGCGAATCCGTGAAAGGGCGTAGGCCATGCATCCGGCATGCACCGGGCGAAGGGCTGTAGGAAAGCGCGGGTTGGTCTAGCGGCGCGCCACCCGGTCGGTCGCCAGTTGCGCTTCCATCGCCTTGTCCTCGTTGGCGCGCTTGATCACATATTCGCGGATCGCCTGCATTTCCTCCTTGGAGAGCGAGTCGGCGAAGCTGGCCATGCCATTGTCCTTCAGCGCTCCGTCGTGGACGATCTGCAGCCACGCCGCCGGGTTCTCCAGCGCGCCCGAACGGCGCAGGTCCGGCAGCACGGTCGAGCCGACCGCGCCAGGCGCGTGGCACACGGCACAATAGCGCGCGTATTTTTCGCGTCCGAGTTCGATCGTCGCGGCGCTCGCGCGGCTGGGCGGCGGGTCGAGCGGAGCGCGGGCCAGCGTCGGCGCTTCGGGCAGGGCAACCGTCCCGCCGAGCTTGAACACCAGCAGGCGGCTGATGTTGCGCACCGGCTTCATCTGATCGATCAACGCGCCGTCGGCGCTCAATGCGAAGGCACCGCCCCAGCCGGCCAAGACGGCGACATATTGCTCGCCGTTCACGGTATAGGTGATCGGCGGGGCGACGACGCCGGTCTGCGCGGCAAAGCTCCACAGCTTGTCGCCGGTCGCGCTGTCATAGGCGGCGAATTCGCTACCGGAATTGCCCTGGAACACCAGACCGCCGCCGGTGGCGAGTACGCCACCGTTCCACGGACCCGGATGTTCGACGGTCCACTTGGCTTCCTGATTGACCGGGTCCCATGCCATCAGTTTGCCCGTGATCGTGCCTTGTACCTCGCGGCGAATACCGAGGTCGGGTGGCAGGTCGCCTGCGCCGAGATCGAAGCCGACATTGAAGCCGCGCGCGCGGTCGGGCTTCCAGTCCGCTTCGGGCGCATAGAGCATCGCCGCCTCGAAGGCCGGGATGTAGACGAGGTTCTCGTCCGGGCTGTAGGCCATCGGATGCCAGTTATGCCCGCCGAGCGGCCCCGGCATGACCAGCGCCGGTTCGCCCGTCACGTCGATACGGGTTTCCGGGTTCATGATCGGCCGCCCGTTCTCGTCCATCCCGGTCGACCAGTTGAGCGGAATGTAGGGTTCGGCGCTGATGAACTCTCCCGTCGCCCGGTCGAGCACGTAGAAATAGCCGTTCTTGGGCGCCTGCATCAGCACCTGCCGCTCGCGCCCGTCGATCTCCATGTCGGCCAGGACAATGTGTTGCGTGGCGGTGTAGTCCCAGGTTTCGCCCGGCGTGGTCTGGTAATGCCAGACATATTCGCCGGTATCGGGGCGGATAGCGACGATGCTGGACAGGTAGAGGTTGTCCCCTTCGCCCGTCCCGTCCGCGCCGGGACTGCGATAGGCGCGGTTCCAAGGGCTGCCGTTACCGACCCCGAAATAGAGCAGGTCCAGTTCGGGATCGTAGGCCATCGAATCCCACACCGTGCCCCCGCCGCCGATGCTCTCTTCGCCGTAAAGCGTGTCGCCCGACCAGGTTTCCGCTGCGGCCTTGAGATATTCCGGCTCCGCCTCGTCGTCGTCGCCGCCCGGCACTGTGTAGAAGCGCCACAGCTCCTCGCCGTCGGCCGCGTCATAGGCGGCGATATAGCCGCGCACGCCGAACTCGGCGCCGCCATTGCCGATCAGCACCTTGCCGTCGATCACGCGCGGCGCGCCGGTGATGGTGTAGCTGGCGTTCTGGTCGACAGTGACCTTCTCCCACGCCACCTCGCCCGTATCGCGATCGAGCGCGACCAGCCGTCCGTCGAGCGTGCCGAGGAACAGGTGCTCGCCCCACGCAGCCAGCCCGCGATTGACCACGTCGCAGCAAGCCTTCACGCCGGTTTCGCCCGGCACTTGTGGATCGTAGCTCCACAGCGGTTCGCCCGTGGCAGCATCGAAGGCGAAGACCTTGCTCCACGCGCTGGTGACGTAGAGCTTGCCATCCATGACCAGCGGCGTCGCTTCCTGCCCGCGCGCCGTATCCATATCTGCGAACCAGGCGAGGCCGAGATCGCCCACGCTGTCGCGATCGACCTGCATCAGCGGGGAATAGCGCTGCTCGGCATAGGTGCCGCCATGGGTGATCCAGTTGGCCGGATCCTGGCCTGCATTCACCAGGCGGATATTGTCGATGCCGCCCTCCGGCACCTCCTCCGCACCCAGATTGCACGCCCCAAGCGATAGCGCGGCCAGCGCCGCCAGCACGATCCTCGTCATCATCCTCTCCCCTGGCGACTATCGGTCGCTCTATGAAACCTATCCTGCATCGAAGTCGCGGGCTTGTCCATCGCCCAATCGCAGGTAGGATGCGCAGCGGACGGGAAGCTGGAGAGACCTAAATATGTGCGACCGCGAAGACCTTGCCCGCTGGGCTAAGACCACCCTCAGCCGCCGGGGCTTCGGCGCGGGCGCATTGGCCGGGGCCGCGATGGCCTGTGCCCCGATGGACAATGCGGCGACCGGAGGAGACGCGCCTGCGGGCTCACTCACCAGCCGCCCGGTCAGCTTCCGCACGCCCGACGGCACGCTCGACGGAGAATTTTTTGCGGCCAGCGGTACTGCGCGGCCGGGCGTCATTATGTGGCCCGATATCGCCGGCGTCCGTCCGGCCAAGCGGCAGATGGCGCAGCGGCTGGCCGAGGCGGGCTACGCGGTGCTTCTCGCCAACCCCTATTATCGCGACGTCGCCGGGCAGCAGTTCGAGGATTTCGCAACTTTCGCTGGCAGCGGCGGCTTCGATAAAGTTAAACCGTGGCGCGACAGGTTCACGACCTCCACCAAGCAGATCGACAATCGCGCCTGCGCAGAATGGCTGATGGCGCAGGCCGAGGTCGACGGGGATCGCGGGATCGGCGTGCAGGGCTATTGCATGACCGGCAGCTATGCCGTCGTCGCCCCCAGCGCAGACGAGCATATTCATGCCGGGGCCAGCTTCCACGGCGGCGGCCTGGTGACCGACGATCCCTCCAGCCCGCACCGCACCTTGCGCGAGGATGCGCATTACCTGATCGCTATCGCCGAGAACGACGACGAGAAGGCACCGGGCGACAAGACCGCGCTGCGCGAGACAGCCGATGCGGCGAACACGACTGCCGAAATCGAGGTCTATCCCGCCGATCACGGCTGGTGCGTGCTCGACTCGCCTTCGTATAACGAGGTGCAGGCCGAACGCGCGTGGTCGAATCTGCTGGCGATGTACGCCGACGTTCTATGAAAAGACTGTACGCTATCGCGGCGCTCGTTGTCGCCACGCCGGCTGCCGCGCAGGAAAGTGAGCCCTTCGCGCCCGATTGTTCGGCGATCGCTGCCACGCTCGACGGCATGGTAGCCGAAGGACGCACGGTCGGCGCATCGACGCTCGTCTACAAGGATGGCGAGGAAACCTGCTTTGCCGTTGCAGGCGATGCCGAACGCGAGACGAACCGTCCTTTCACGCGCGATACGCTCGTCCAGATATTTTCGATGACCAAGCCGGTCACCGGCGTCGCTCTGATGCAATTGTGGGAGCAGGGCCGGTTCGGTCTCGACGATCCGCTCGAATGGCATCTGCCAGAATATGCGACCATCGAAGTGCTGGTTGGTGAAGATGGCAATGGCAACCCGATCACCCGGTCGCCGAAACGGAAGATCACCGTGCGCGACGTGCTGCGCCACACGGCGGGGTTCACTTACGGCGCCGGGGGCAATCCGCAGAACGCGGCCGATCGGATATGGGAGGACCGCAGCCCGCTTTCCGTCGATAAGACGCTCGCCGAGTTTTCGCGCGCCATGGCGCAGGTGCCACTTCTCTACGAACCCGGAACGCACTGGAACTATTCCGCCGGAGTGGACGTCCAGGCGCGGATGGTCGAGGTCCTCTCCGGGCAATCCTTCGCCGATTATGTGCAGGACCATATCTTCGCACCGCTCGGCATGGTCGACAGCGGATGGCGGCGGAGCGAGGCCGACCTGCCGCGGCTGGCGCGGATATACGTAGCGCAGGAGAATGGCGCGCTCGCCCCCATGCCGCGCGACACATGGCTTGAACCCAACTTCATGGCCAAGCCTATGACCATGGGCGGTTCGGGCATCGTCACCACGGTTGACGACTACATGCTTTTCGCCCGCATGTTGCTTGGACGCGGGAGCCTCGATGGAGTGACGATCCTCGATCCTGCCACTGTCGAGCTGATGGCGACCGACCATCTCGATCCACGCATTGCGGCTGAGGACCGCTCATGGCTGGTCGGCAAAGGCAATGGCGGCTTCGGTTTCGATTTTTTCGTGCGCACCGGCCCGCCGCTCACATCCGAAGAAGCGCGCGGCAGCGTCGGCGAATTCTACTGGGATGGCTATCCCTCGATGCTGTTCTGGGTCGATCCGCTCCAGGACATGGCGGTCGTCTTCGCCACGCAGAAAGTCGATTTCGATGCCAGCCTCCACCGCGACATCCGCGCGGCAGTCTATGGCGCGGATTACCCCGGTCGCTGACCCGTCAGGCGCCCATCAGATCGGTGAAACGCCCGTGTTTGCGGTAGCGGACCATCCACTTGTCGAGGAACAGGCCGACCGGCTTGGGTTCGATGCCCAGCTTCGCGAAACCGGGGAACTCGCCCGAAACGACATTGCCCTGCTGGAGCAGCTTCCACTGGTCGCTCGACATCGGTGTGCCCGGTAGCGCGGCAAACGCGCCCGAGACCGGATCGGGCATCGGCAGGAAGGTGCGCTTGCGGCCCTGCGCGGCAGCGATGCGGCGATTGATTTCCATCATTGTGAGTTGTTCCGGCCCACCCAGCTCATAGGTCTTTCCGCCATGCGCCGCCGGGTCTTCGGCGGCGCGGGCGCAGGCTTCGGCAACGTCATCGACATAGACCAGCTGCAATTTGCTGTCGGGCGCAAACACGGGCAGCACGGGCAGGCGCGCGATCAGCCCGCCGAACATGTTGAGGAACTCGTCGTCCTTGCCGAACAGGATCGAGGGGCGCAGGATCGTTGCCTTGGGGAAGGCCGCCATGACGCGCTCCTCGCCTAATTTCTTGGCACCGGCATATTCGATCTCGGTGTCCTCGTCCGGTTCCGCCGCGATCGCGCTGACGTGTACGAAAGCGCTCGCACCTTGCGCCTTGGCTGCCTCGGCCATCCAGCCCGGGCTCTCGCCCATCAGCTTGTAGAGATTACCCTCGAAGCTGCCGACCAGATTGACGACCGCATCTGCGCCCTCGATGCAGCGCTCGACGCTCTGCCGGTCGGTCGCATCGCAGCGCGCGAATTGCAGCTGGCCGAGATTGGCGAGCGGCTTCAGCGTGAAGGCTTTTTCCGGGTTGCGACTGGCGATCCGCACGCGCGCCCCGCGCTCCAGCATGGCCTGCGCCACGTAATTGCCGATGAAGCCACTGCCGCCCATCAGCACCACGAGCTTGCCGTTCAACGCACTGCTTTTCGCCATCGCTACTGCCTGTGTCCGGATCGTAAGAATTGTCGTTGCGCCCCTAGCCACAACCCGCGCCGCGCCGCAAGCGTTCTGAGGAGCGCGACGGCTTCGAGAGCCATGCGATTGCAGTTGACAAGAATCGTCCCCCTTCGCTAGTGGCGCGCTCCTACCCGCGGCCCGGCACAGACGACCGGTTGCCGCATGTGTGCCCAGATGGCGGAATTGGTAGACGCACCGTCTTCAGGTGGCGGCGCTCGCAAGGGCGTGGAGGTTCGAGTCCTCTTCTGGGCACCATTTGTTCTTCTCACGTTCACCCAAATAATCTATAAAACCCGCAGAAATCCTAGGGATTTGGCCCTTGGATCGTTCCGGATCGTCCCGCCTGTTCTCGGGGGTTCCAGACACTTTTGTGGGCCTTTTGAGGCCGTTTCGCAAAGGCCCAGATGAAAAGGCCCCCACATGCCGCTGACAGATACTCGCCTCCGCACTCTCAAGCCCAAGGACAAACCGTACAAGGTAACCGATGAGCGCGGCCTATATGTTGAGGTCACGCCGACCGGCAGCAAGCTTTGGCGATTCCGATACCGGATCGGTGGTGCGCAAAAGAAGCTCTGCATCGGCAGCTATCCTGACATCAGCCTCAAGCAAGCCCGAGACGCAGCCTACGAGGCACGACGAGCTGTTGCTTCTGGGGGCGACCCGGCCTTTGAGAAGCGGAAGCGGAAAATCCGCGCCGAGTTCCTTTCTGCACAGACGTTCGAGGCAGTCGCGCGTGAATATATCGAGCAGATGATGGTCCAGAATGGCCGCGCCGATGGCACGATCGTCAAGGCCAATTATTTCCTCGACAAGCTTGCGCCTGCCATCGGTAACCGACCCATCCACGAGATCGAGCCGTTCGAAGTCCTGGCTCCTCTGAAACGACTGGAAGCCACTGGTAAGCACGAGACTGCGAAGAAATGCCGCTCGTTCGCAGGCCGCGTGTTTCGCTACGGTGTCGCTACCACCCGCTGCAAATCCGATCCGACCAGTATGCTGAGGGGCGCTCTCGTAACGCCGAGAGCCACGCATTATGCAGCAATCCTCGAGCCCACCGAGCTAGGCGGGCTGCTGCGCGCAATCGACGACTTCACTGGCTACATGGTGACCAAGTTTGCTTTGCAGATCGCGCCGCATGTGTTCGTACGTCCCGGCGAACTCCGCCACGCCGAATGGCATGAGATCGACCTGGTCGATGGGGTCTGGAAGATCCCTGCCGGTAAAATGAAAGCGCGCCGAGCGCATGCCGTCCCGCTGTCCAAGCAAGTTAGAGGTTATCTCACAGACCTGGCCGAGATGCTCGGCCGCGAAGGATATGTCTTCCCGTCTGCGCGCAGCTCCAAGCGTCCCATGAGTGAAAACACGCTCAATGCCGCATTTCGTCGCATGGGATATTCGAAGGAAGAAGTCACCGCGCATGGACTCCGGGCGACAGCATCGACATTCCTGAACGAGTCGGGCCTTTGGAATCCCGATGCGATCGAGCGTGCCCTGGCACATGGCGACAGCAATGTTGTGCGTGGCATCTACCATCGCGGCAAACATTGGGAAGAGCGCGTGCGCATGGCTCAATGGTGGAGCGACTACCTCGATGAGCTCCGGACAGGAGGAAAGGTCATCATGGGAAAGTTTGCGAATGGTTGATCGGAAGAACGAATTTCTTCTCAGCCAGTGCAGGATTGAAGGCTCAGGACGAGCCCTATCAGGGACACTGACGCGAGCAAGGCGAACTCAATTCTGATGCCCCAGACCTTAAGCCACTTCCGCATCGTGCCGAGCCTCAGTTCGTAGAGCTTTGGCAGCTAAGCTGATCGAAGCGCTCAGCAACAGTCTTCCACGTTGCTATGCCTGCCTCGCCCCCTTCGTTGGATAGCCGCTGGATTTGCTGCGCGATATACGCGGTTCCCTCTTCGCCATGGTTCTTTTCGACCCAGAGCGCGACGGCCCACAATTCCTGATCGCGGTTCAGCACCATGGTTCACGTCTCCCGGTCCAGGTTCGCGCCAGGCCTTCGCTGACCAGCTGATCGCCAAGCGAGCGGCCGCCGCGCGTTACAACCCGCAATTTGCGACCGTACTGATCCTCGTCTCTGCTACCGATGGTCCTCAGTTCGAAGGGCCCGCCATTCAGCAATTCGACAAGGCGGTGTGTCGCGCGCATGCCGAGCTGGTATTCATAGTCGCAACGAGGCTCGCTGATCTCGGGAGTGTCGATGTCGGCAATCCGGATCTTCACGCCATCAAGCCAGAAAGTATCTCCATCCACGACGCATGTGCGCCGGATGGATCCGCAGATGTCGAATTGTGGGGAGCTTGCTTGCTGGAATAAAGCCTGAGGCTGCTGATCGTCGTTAGCAAGGCTGGCATCATGGACTGGCCAGTTGAGTGCCAGCATCCCTCCAGCAAATACGATCGCGAATGCTCCCAAACCCAACGCGATCTCCTTTCTCAGCTTCCGGCGCTTCTGTGCCTTCAACGCCTTGCGAAAGTCGAACGGCTCACCTGGGGTCTCATTCACTGGCGTTGTCCGTCTTCATTCCGGCACATGATTTCAGACAATAGCCGGAAATCAGGTAGTTTCGTCAATTGTACCTACCAATTGCTTGCCAACGTCCCAACACAGACCGGACATATTGCGGCGTTTCACCATTGTTGGGAATGCCGCGTGATCGGGAGACGGCACCTGGGCCAGCATTGTAAGCAGCCAAGGCCAGGTGGACTGCGTCGAACCGGTCCAACATATCGCGAAGGTACCTGGCGCCACCGTTGATCGATGCAAGAGGGTCATGACGGTTCCGGACGCCCAGTTCTCTCGCCGTGGCCGGCATAAGCTGAGCCAGCCCGGCAGCACCGGCTGGACTAACAGCCATCGGATTGAAGCGGGACTCAGCCCAGATAAGAGCACGAAGCAGGTTGGTCGGAAGCCCGTAACGGCGTTCAGCCTCGGCTATCGCCGCCATATACAAGCCTTCCCGGTAGGATACGTTTGCTGGCTCGGCCTGGTAGATTGCAGGAAGATATTCCCTTGCCGGCTGCTGGCCCGTCTTCGGCGGAACGATCGCGTGCTCGAACAAGGTGAAATCCTGGGCGCGTACTTGCTGTGAGGAGGTCGCGATCATCCCCAGACAGGCGACCGCTAGCGCGGTCAGACAATTGAGGCAGTTCATCTCGTCTTGTGCTCCATTGATTCGAATCGAAAGAGAACATAAAAAGAACATGTGCCTGTAGGAAAGCCGCGAATGCCTGCCTTTGGGAGAGGAGAGGAACGCTGATGAGGGGGCCACTTTGCATGCTGAGGAGCTCGCATGTCCCTGTCTGTCCAAACTCATCCCAACCGGTCGCTTGCCGAGACCGCCCGTCGCATTTGCGAATCGCGAGGGGGCAAATGGTCCGGCACAAAGGGCATGGCCTGTTGCCCCGCGCATGATGACCGCACGCCGTCACTCGGTGTGTCGCTCGGCCGACAGGCCATCCTCTTCCACTGTTTCGCGGGATGCGATCAGCAGAGCGTGCTGGCTGCTCTGGCGCGTGAAGGTTTCGAGGCACCGGCGCTTTTTTCAGGTTCTGCGACCACCAACGAACCCGAATCAACCAGCACCTGCAAACCCTCGGCGGTAGCGCTGAGGATCTGGCGCGATGCACAGCCACTGCGTGCTAGTCCGGCAAAGGCATATCTTGAAAGCCGCGGCATCCTCGCCGCATCTCCGGCGCTCCGCTTCCTTCCACGAACGCCGCTTGGCCCGAAAGGACGGGCCCGCTTTCTGCCCGCCATGATCGCGGCAGTCAGCCTCGACGAGGGCCCGATCGCCATCCACCGCACGTTCCTGTCTACCGAGGCTTCAGGCAAGGCCGCTTTCGAAAAGCCGAAACGCGCGCTCGGCGCGCTCGGTGAAGCTGCTGTTCGTCTCTTCGCTCCAGTTTCCGGCAAGCTTGGCCTTGCCGAGGGGGTCGAGAGCGCGATGTCGGCCTATGCTCTCACCGGCATTCCCGTCTGGGCGACCCTGGGCAATGAGCGCTTCGGTCTCGTCAGCGTGCCTGAGAGCGTGACCGAGCTTCACCTCTTCGTCGATCACGATACTGGCGGCGAGCTGGCCGCGTCGCGTGGCCTGGCCGCTTATGCCCGCGAAGGGCGGACGATCCACGTTCGCAAACCATCCTCACGCGACACCGACTGGAACGATGAACTTACAGCATGGCTGCGCCGCAAAGCGGCGCGGTAGAGGAGAGAAAGCTTCTCGAATTCCTGATCCGGCAGAGGGCGTGTCCCGATGCCCCCATCAGGAGGACGAATTGCCATGTTTCAATCTGACTTGTTTCCCGCCGGCGAGCAGTTGCCGTCCATGCCCATGGCCTATGCCATTGGCACCCGAGTTGCCGCGCTTCTTGCTTCGGGACGTCATCTTACCCGTACCGACATTTCCGGGCTGTTCGCCGAAGAGGCCGGTGTTCTGGACTGGGGAGGTGCCTGGACGATCGACGACTACAACAGCGCGGTCGAGATCGCCGCACTACTCTGGCTTCGAGAGTCCTCACGGATCGATCTGGCGACGAATGTACACGAAGCCGAAGCGCGGTTCGACTGGCTCGAAGCAGCCTTGCCGCCGCGGCACGTTCGCAGCGAAGCACAGGTCGAGCTCCAGCAGTTCTCGACCCCGCCAATGCTGGCCTGGCTGATGGCGAAGTCCGCAGCTGTCTGCGCGCAAGACACGCTCCTCGAACCGTCCGCAGGCGATGGTGCCCTTGCTCTCTGGGGTTGCCTCCAGAACGCTTCGCTGCTTCTCAACGAGATCGATCCGGCAAGACGAGACGGTCTGGCCCACGTCTTCCCCACGGCCACCATCACTGCGCATGACGGGGAACTGATCGCCGACTTGCTTCGCGGCCATGTTCCGTCTGCCGTGCTGACGAACCCGCCGTTCGCTCACAGCCTGGAACGCGGCAAGGACGGTGAGACCGCTATGCGTCACCTACGCGGTGCAATCCGGGCCGCTGCTAATCGGGCGAGGATCGTCGCCATTATGCCTGAAGGCTTCGACGCCTCCACCTTCGCCAAGGAACAGGACGAAGCATCGCTGCTCCTCGATGCTCGGCTGCAGCAGATGTTTCGCCGGACAGGGACGGGGATCGCTGTTCGCCTGGTTGTGTTCGACAAGACGCCGACTGCGTCCTCGCCTGCGATCATCGGAGATACTGCCGACCTCATCTCGCTCCACGAGCTTATCACCGCGCTTCCGCCACGCGTACAGACCTCCGCCAACATCTATCGCCTGCCGCTCGGCAAGCCAGTGCGCCTCGTTGGCAAGACTTCGGCCCAAAGCGCGCCGGTGCGGCCGCTGGCGCCGTTCGCTGCGACACCAGCAGCCACGGCGAATGCGATCGACCTTGCCTATTCGGTCCTCGCCGACCCCGCGCCTGTGCCCGAACAGGCAGGCATATACCTGCCTTACCGGCCCAGCCGCATCGCCTTCGAAGATGCTCCGGTCCATCCCACCCCGCTCGTGGAATCGGTCGCCATGGGTTCGGTCGCGGCACCGCAGCCCGATGTTTGCCCGCGCCTTCCCGCATGTTGGCAGGCCGATGGCCTGCTGTCCGAAGCGCAATGCGAGACACTGGTCTACGCTGCCCAGGCATTTGCGCGCGATCTTCCGGGTCAGTTCAACGTGAGCCAGGAAGGCACCTCGCTGGAACTCTCCGAGGACGGACACTCCTACCGCCAAGGCTTCTTCCTCGGCGACGGAACCGGAGCGGGCAAAGGACGGCAGATCGCCGCGGTCATCATGGATCGCTGGCTCGCAGGCGAGCGCCGACATGTCTGGATCACCAAGAACGAGGCGCTGCTCGAAGATGCACGCCGCGACTGGGAAGCGCTTGGCGGGCTGCCGCTCGATCTCCAGCCGCTCTCGCGCTGGAAACTCGGCCACCCGGTCACGATGTCCGAAGGTATTCTCTTCGTCACTTATCCGACGCTGTGCTCGGGGCGTGCCGAGGATACGCGGCTCGACCAGATCCTTGCCTGGGCGGGTGAGAGTTTCGACGGCGTGATTGCCTTCGACGAGGCTCACGCCATGGCCAATGCACTCCGTGGCTCTTCAAACCGCGGCAAGGTCAGGGGCTCCGAACAGGGCATGGCGGGCCTCAGGCTGCAGAACCATCTGCCGCGCGCCCGGGTGCTCTACGCGTCTGCCACTGGCGCTTCGGATATCGCCAACCTTGGCTACACATCCCGGCTTGGTCTCTGGGGACCCGAGACTGCTTTCCCGACCCACGAGGCTTTCATGACCGAGATCCGCGCTGGCGGCGTCGCGGCGATGGAACTCGTCGCCCGCGACCTCAAGGCGCAGGGCCTCTATCTCGCCCGTGCGCTGTCCTTCGCCGGGGTCGAGTACGAAATCCTCGAACATAACCTGAGCGAAGCACAGGTGCGGATCTACGATGCCTATGCCGAGGCCTGGGCGATCATTCACCGCAATCTCGAGGCGGCGCTCGAAGCGACCCGCGTGGTCGACGAGGACAGCGGCGATACGCTCAACCGCAACGCCAAGGCTGCGGCGCTGTCGATCTTCGAAGGCACCAAGCAGCGCTTCTTTGCCCAGCTCCTGCTCTCCATGAAACTGCCGAGCCTGATCCCCGCGATGGAAGCGGCGCTTGGCGAAGACCATTCGGTTGTCGTGCAGCTGGTCTCGACCGCCGAGGCTATGCTCGACCGGCGCCTCGCCGACCTCTCCGACGAGGAACGCGAAGCGCTCGATATCGATCTCTCGCCGCGTGAATACGTCATCGACTATCTTGCGAAGAGCTTCCCGGTGCGCCTGATGCAGGTCTTCGCCGACGAGGATGGCAATCTTCGCTCCGAGGCGATGAGCGACGGGGAGGGCAATCCCGTTTTCTGCCCGCGCGCCGTGGCAGCACGCGATGCACTGATCGAGCAACTCTGCGCGCTGCCGCCGATCGCCACAGCGCTCGATGCGATCATCGAGCACTTTGGAACCGAAGCCGTGGCCGAGGTCACAGGCCGAACCCGCAGGCTTGTCCTGGGGCGCGATGGCCAGCAGCGCCTCGAACGGCGAAGCCCAAGCGCCAACGTGGCAGAAGCGCAAAGCTTCATGGAAGGAATTAAGCGCATCCTGGTCTTTTCGGATGCGGGCGGGACTGGGCGTTCCTACCATGCTGATTTGGGCGCCAGGAACCAGCAGCGCCGGGTTCATTTCCTGCTCGAGCCGGGCTGGCGCGCTGACAACGCCATCCAGGGGCTCGGCCGCACCAACCGCACCAACCAGGCCTCGGCCCCGCTGTTCCGCCCGGTCACCACCGATGTGAAGGGCGAGCGCCGCTTCATCTCGACCATTGCCCGCAGGCTCGATGCATTGGGCGCGCTCACGCGAGGTCAGCGCCAGACCGGCGGACAGAACCTGTTCGATCCGGCAGACAATCTCGAAAGCGACTATGCACGCGACGCGCTCAGCCGCTGGTTCCAGCTGCTCTATGACGGCAAGCTAGAGGCCACGAGCTTCGGCAACTTCGTGGAGCGCACCGGCCTCCGGCTTGAAAATCCCGATGGCGGGCTGACCGACAATCTCCCCACGATCCAGCGCTGGCTCAACCGCATCCTCGCGCTGCCGATCGCGCTGCAGAACGCCATATTCGACGAGTATCTCGGGCTGGTGGAAGCGCGGATCGAAGCCGCGCGCGAGGCCGGAACGCTCGACCAGGGACTGGAAACCATCAGGGTCGATCGCTTCACGGTCCTCGCCGATGAGCTCCTGCGCACCGACCCCGTGACCGGAGCGGAGACCCGCCTCGTCTCGCTCGAGGTGGTAAGGTACCTTCGGCCTCTGCGGTTGCAGCGCCTGGTGCGGATGCACGAGATCGGCAGCGCGCACGCGATCCCCTTGCGCAATGCGCGCTCGGGCAAGGTCGCGCTGTCTGTTCCAGCCCGGCGCCTCATCGCCGACGACGGGACCGTGGTCGAACGCCGACGCCTTCTGCGTCCGCTCAATTCCGCGAACTGGACGCTTGAAGCACTTGGTGAGAGCCACTGGGAGGAAATTGGCGTCACAGCGTTCACCAGCGCCTGGCTGGCCGAGGAAGAGGAAGCGGCCAAGTCACCGGTGACCGAGCGCGTCCATCTCGCCACCGGACTGCTGCTTCCTGTCTGGAAGCGCCTGCCCGGCGATCATGTCCGCGTCACCCGGCTCGTTGCCGAGGACGGCCAGTCGATCATCGGTCGCGAAGTGCTCGATATCGATCTCGCCGCAATCGCCGATACCTTTGGTCTTTCCGGAGTTACCGGTCCGGCGCCGGACCAGATCGGCGACCTCGTCCTCGAAAGCGGCAAACCGCTGGACCTTGCAAGCCACGATCCACTCACCGTGAAGCGCTCGCTGGTCGGAGGCGAACAGCGCCTTGAACTGACCGGATTTTCGCCCGATCGGCTCGACTGGTACAAGGGCAAGGGCTGCTTCACCGAGATCATCCGCTACCGCACGCGGCTGTTCGTGCCGGTGTCGAGAGCCTCGTCCGTCCTCCCTGCGCTAGCCGCCTGATCCCTCGGGAGACCCCAGTCTCGGAATGAGAGTGGAGGGAGCCCTTTGGGCTTGTGGGCCAAGTGATCCTCACTGGCGCCTTCAATCCATCAGGAGAACACCAATGATCCAGTCGATCCCCTTGAAGAAGCTTGTTCCCAGCCCGCGTAACGTTCGCAAGTCGAACGACGTGCTGGCCGACCTCCAGCTGCGGGCAGACATCGCCGCGCGCGGCCTGCTGCAGAACCTCGTCGTACGCAAAGGAAAGCGCGGCAAGTTCGAGGTCGAGGCCGGCGGTCGCCGTCTCGCCGCGCTGCTGGCGCTGGCCGAAGAGGGCACCTTGCCCGAGAACCACGAGGTCACCTGCCTCGTCATCGAAGGCGAGGAAAGCGAAGTGCGCGAAGCCAGCCTTGCCGAGAATTTCCAGCGTCTCGCAATGAACCCGGCCGACGAGGCGCAGGCCTTCGCCTCCATCATCGAAGCAGGCGCTACCCCTGAAGACGTGGCGCGCCGCTTCGGCCTCACGGTCCGTTTCGTCGAAGGACGTCTGCGCCTCGCAAGCCTCGCGCCTTGCGTTTTCGAAGCGCTCGCCGAAGGCACGATCACGCTCGATATGGCCAAGGCCTACGGCGCGATTTCCGACGTCGAGCGCCAGGCGCATGTCTATGCCGAGCTGCAGGATGCCTGGTACCAGATCACGCCCGATACAATCCGCCGCATGGTGCTCGATGCCACGGTGCGCGGTTCTGATCCGCGAGCTGTTTTGGTCGGACGCGATGCGTACATCGGTGCGGGTGGCCGGATCGAACGCGAACTCTTCGACGATGACGCCAGCGAGAGCTGGATCGATGTCGCGCTGCTCGAGGACCTCGCGCACAAGGCCATGGAAGAGGCGGCAAAAAAGGCTGCGCTCGAATATGGCCTTGCCTGGGTTCGGCCGACGCTGGGCACCTATGTCAGTCACGACCTTGTCGAAGGTCTGAGCCGTCTGCCTTGCGAGCCTGCGCCGATGACGGAACAGGAAGCGAAGGAACTTGGCGAGCTCGAGGCCGACTACGACCGCGTCGCCGCCGTGCTCGAAGACGAGGACAGCCACGAGGACGAGGTCGCCAAGGCCGAACAGGAACTCGTCGTCATCGACCGCGCCATGCGCGCGCTCAATGACCGGCCGCCCGTGCTCGCCGACGAGCTGAAACCCGAGGCCGGTGCCTTCCTTATCCTCTCGCGCAATGGCGAGCCGACCTTGGTCCCGCAGTTCTACACCGAGACCGAAGTCATCGCTGACGAAGGTGTGGTGGAGGCAGTCGAAGAAAGCGGAGCGGTTAAACCCAAGGGCAGCTCGCTTTCGCAGCGCCTGCTCGACGAACTCGCAATGCAGCGCCGCGATATCCTGGCGATCCATCTCGCTAACGATCCGGCACTGGCGCTCGACTTCATGGTCTTCACGCTCGCGGATGCCGATGGGCACGACTGGCGCGCCAGAAAGGCATCGACGCTTGTCGGCTCCATCGCGTCTGGACCGGTTGCCGGGTTTGAGGCCAAGGATGCACCGGCGAGCGCTGCTCTGGCCGAGTTCGCTGGTTCGCTCGACGAAAGCTGGCGCTCGGGCGAGACCGACGTCGAGCGGTTTGCCAGGTTCCGGTCGCTTTCCGATGAGGCGCGTTCGGCCTGGCTTGGTCATGTCGTCTCGCGCACGCTCGTCGCCAGCCTAGCCTGCGAAGGCGATCGTTCGGTGCCCATGCACGAAGCGCTCGGGGCACTTCTGGAAATCGAAACCGCGCATTGGTGGCGTCCCACCGCGGCAAACTATTTCGACCGCGTGGCCAAGGCTCGCACGCTCGAAGCGCTCGATGCTACGGGTGGTCCGGAGCTGGTCAGCCGATACGCTGCTTCGAAGAAGGCTGAGCTTGCGAGCGCAGCCGAGCGCATCTTCTCAGGCAACTTCATCGGCGAGGCCGAGGTCAAGGAGCGGGCGCAAGCCTGGGTTCCTGCGATCATGCTGTTCACTGCTGCTCAGGAGGTCGCGCCGATTGATGTCGAAGTCGACGAGGCAGTCAGCGACGATGCGACAGACGAAATTGCCGAGCAGGCTGCCTGACCCTCCTGACAGGTCGAGGTCGCTCGGTGGGCGGTCCGTCCCAATTGGGACGGACCGCCTTTTTCATGTCAGAATTTGGGCCGGTAACGGACGGTCCGCTATCCGAACCACGACGCGAAAAGCTGTCAATCGGCTAACGACCCCATTGCGGACATCTGTAGAGTAACGCTACTGAACATCTATGGGGAGCAACGCAACAAGCCCAAGTGAGCACTACCGGTTTTGGCTTCATACTCACCGCCCTGATTGTGGCTCGTATGAGCGCGGCGAGGACGTTCCTTTGAATGTGAGTTGCGCCCGGCTTTCGCGGATTAAGACGTCGCACCGTGGGATAGAAGACCGCCAGGGATTGCGTGAGTTCGAGGCGCAAGCAGTCAATCAGGACTTTTTGGAGCGATTAAGCTGTTTGAAAAGCTTGGAGTACTTGGCGCTGGAGTATCCCGTTACCGCTACCGATCTCGCTCCGCTCTCTGAACTCGTCGGACTCAAGATTCTCAAGATCGACTCGCCGCGCAACATCGCAGACTTCACGCCGATCCTCGCTCTACCGAAATTGGAACGGCTGTTCATTGAAAACGCCAAGCATCTGAGCAACCTTGATTGGTTACGTCCGCTGGCCAGTAGGCTTAAGGTATTAGGCATCGAGGGTAGTATGTGGACTGCCCAAAAAATACCAACCCTCGCCCCGCTGGAAGGCTTTGCCCTAGAAGCGCTCTTCCTCACCAACACCAAGCTTGAAGACCAGAGCCTGGCTCCTTTGCGAACCATGGCAAGCCTTAGGTATCTTGGCACTGCACTTAACGCCCCGCGAGCTGAATTCGAAGCGCTCAAGGCCGCTCAACCGCAATTGCAATGCGACTGGTTTCAGCCGGAGATGTGGGAAGCCTTCAAGGACCCGCGCCCACCGAAAGGATAAACCTCGACTCTCATGTCCGCTTCCCACCCCATATCGGCCAAGGCAACCTGCTTAGGCTCGACCCTGAAGCGGTCGATCAACTTCTGCTGACCGACCGCTCCCAGAGTCAGATCTCCGTTCGCTCGGCGAGTAGGAGAGCATCCTCTACGTCGACCCCAAGGTAGCGGACGGTATTTTCAATCTTGGTATGACCAAGCAGGATCTGAATTGCCCCGATGTTACCTGTAGCGCGGTAGATCATGGCCGCCTTTGTCCGACGCAGTGAGTGCGTGCCGTACTCGGCCTTACGCAACCCGATGGCGGTCACCCATTCGTCGACCAGGCGCGCGTATTGACGGGTGCTCATGTGGCCTTGGCGATCGACGCGGCTCGGGAAGAGATATTCGTTCACGGACCCACCACGCCGCTCCAGCCAAGCAATCAGAGTGGTGCGCACGTCTGCGGTAATTTCGAATTGAACCGGTCGGCTGGTCTTTTGTTGGATAACAGTCGCTCGGTTGCGGATGTCAGCCCCAGCTACGACGTCGCCGATCCTGATCTTGAACAGATCACAGCCTCGCAGTTTACTGTCGATAGCGAGATCGAAGAGGGCCTTGTCCCTCAACAGCCCTTCGCGGTCGAGATGGAAGCGGATCGCCCAAATCTGCTTTTGCGTCAGCGGGCGCTTGGTTCCGACATTTTTTCCAGCGTTCCACGCCACGCACTTCTGCATGGCAGGATCAAATCGTGAGTATCCCATTGTCTTTCTCCTTGGCCGTCATTGGCCAAGGGAAAAGCAACCGCATAAGGTGAAAATTTGGATCCAGCGGCCTTTGTGGGGCCGAAAGCGGACAGGCTGCTTTTGGCTATCGAACCATCGGAAGCGGCCTGTGCTTAATGCTGGGATTGGCGCCGCCGCCGAGGGCAACGAACAGCGTCGCACGATTTTGCAACCAAGCACGCTGAACGGCAAGAAGCTGTTGCTGAGCGCTGAACAGATTGCGTTCGGCGTCGAGGACCTCGAGATAGTCTGCCACTCCTTCGCGGTAGCGTAACCGGGCAATGCGGGCGATCTGCTGCTGCGCCTCTACCGAGGTTTCGAGGGTCATCAATTGTTCGGCGAGATAGCGCCTCCCTGCCAGCGCATCCGATACCTCGCGGAAGGCGTTCTGAACGGTGCGGTCGTAGTTCGCGACCTGTTCGACTTCGAGCGCCTGCGCCAGATCGAGATCGGCCTCGCGCGCTCCCCAGTCGAAAATCGGCAGAGATATGGACGGCCCAAAACTCCAGCCCAGCCCATCGCTCGAAAACAGGCCGTCGAGACTGTTCGAGGACAGTCCTGCACTTCCGGTGAGCGAAATGGTCGGGAAGAAGGCCGCGCGAGCAGCCCCGATATTCGCGCGCGCAGCACGTAGCTGTTCTTCGGCAGCGATAATGTCCGGGCGCACCAGCAGGAGATCTGACGGCAATCCAGCCGCAAGCCTGCGCTCGTCACCCTGCTCGGCAAGAGATACGCCTTCTGGCAAAGTTTCGGGTATGGTCCCGCCCACCAGAACGGCGAGCTGGTTGCGCAGTTGCGCCAAGGCCAGTCGTTCGCTTGCCAATTGCTGTTCCGCCTGCGTCAGCAAGGTCTCGGCCTGCCGGTATGGAAGTGCCGAGGTCACCCCGTTTTCAAGGCGTAGCCGTGCGATCCGCAAACCTTCGCGCCTGCTTTCGGCGGTCGCCTGGGCCAGCGCGATCTGCTCCTCGGTTTCCACGATCTCGAAATAGGTGTTGGCGGTGTCGGCGATGAGCGAAAGGTAGAAGGCCCGCTGCGCGGCAGCCGTGGCCAGATATTCCGCGCGGGCAGCTTCGCTCAAACTGGCAATTCGCCCCCAGAAATCGAGCTCGAAAGAGGTAACCCCTACGCCCACATCAAAGCGGTTGAAGGTGACTGAGTCGGGGGCACCTTCGACATCCCCGGTGTCCAGCGCCGGATTGGTCGAGAGCGGCTGCCTCGTCCGTACGGCGCTGCCATCTCCAACCAGCGCCGGCAATTGCCGGCTGTCTTCTATCCGATAGCGCGCACGGGCCTGTTCGACCCTTGCCGTTGCGGCGAGGAGATCGCGGTTGTTTTCAAGCGCACTCGCGATGAGTTGCTCCAATCGCGGGTCACCGAACCACTCGCGATAGGACAATTGCGATGCGACGACTGTCCCGTCCGGTCCGTACTCGGCATCGAAGGCAGGCGCGGTGGCTGCCTCGGGGCGGGAGTGCTCGGGGGCCATGCTCGCGCAGCTGGCAAGCAGACTGGAACCGATCGCCAGAGCGGCCAGCTTTCTCGTCGATCGCGTCATGGAGCGCGCCCTTCTTCGATTGCAGGACCGGATTTCTCGACTGGGTCTGTATCGCCTTCATGACCGCCGGTTGCGACAGGCTGCTTGCGGCTGACGTTTCGCCGCACCAGGAGATACAGCATCGGGATCAGGAAGATACCGAGCACGGTCGCGGCGATCATTCCTCCCATCACTCCGGTACCAACCGCGATGCGACTTGCGGCCCCGGCACCACTCGCGAGCACGAGCGGAACCATACCCATAGTGAATGCCAGCGAGGTCATGATGATCGGACGCAGGCGCAGGCGAGCGGCCGCTTTCACTGCATCAATCCGCCTTAGGCCACGTTCTTCTTCCTCAATGGCGAATTCAACGATGAGGATTGCGTTCTTTGCCGCGAGTCCGATGATCGTGATCAATCCGACATTAAAATAGACGTCCGCCGAAAGACCGCGCAGCATCGAGAACAACACCGCACCGAGTACGCCCATGGGCACGATCAAGAGCACCGCGAGAGGAACAGCCCAGCTTTCGTAGAGCGCCGCAAGCACAAGGAATACCACAACGACCGACAGGCCGAGCAGCAGGCCAATCTGCCCGCCGGCCTGCTTTTCCTCGTAAGAGATACCCGTCCATTCATAGCCGATCCCCTGCGGCAGTTGCTCCGCCAGACGTTCCATTTCCGCGAGTGCAGCACCGGACGATTCACCGGGAGCAGCCATGCCGGAAAGGGTCATGGCGGGGTAACCGTTGTAGCGTGCAAGGCTGGCCGGAGCTGCCGACCAGTCCGCAGTGGCGAAGGCGCTGAACGGCACAAGCTGCCCCTCCGCGTTCGGAATACGCAGCGACAGCACGTCTTCGGGGCTCATGCGATAAGGCGCGTCCGCTTGGACGAGCACCTGCAAGACACGCCCGTCGCGGTTGAAGTCGTTGGCATAGGCCGAGCCAAAGGTGATCGACAGTGCCGCGTTAACATCGGTAAGCGAGAGCCCAAGCGCCCGTGCCTGGACGCGGTCGATCTCGAGCGCGAGCTGCGGGCTTGGTCCCTGATCTTCGGGTCGCAGGTTGGCGATCATCGGGCTTTGCGACGCCATGCCGAGCAATTGGTCGCGCGCCGCCGTCAACGTCTCACGGCCAAGACCTGCGCGATCCTGCAGTTTCAGCGTAAAGCCGCTTGCCTGCCCGAGCGACTGGATCGCCGGTGGCTGGATTACGAATGCGATCGCGCTGTCCAACTGGCCGAAAGTGCCCATCGCCTGGCCGAGGATTTCGGCCGCGCCGCTTCCTTCGGCGGTACGCTCTTCCCATGGCTTGAACGACGCGAACATGATCGCATTGTTCTGACCCTGAC
Organism: Qipengyuania sp. 902; assembly: GCF_051195295.1. Classification (NCBI taxonomy): domain Bacteria; kingdom Pseudomonadati; phylum Pseudomonadota; class Alphaproteobacteria; order Sphingomonadales; family Erythrobacteraceae; genus Qipengyuania; species Qipengyuania sp. 902. The sequence continues at coordinate 1,022,465 of NZ_JBNJLJ010000001.1, forward strand.
CGAAGAAACTGAATCCGCGCACGACAACGAGGTTTTCCACCTCTTCGCGAGCCAACCAGAAATCCTCGATCGGCTCCAGAGCTTCGTCGGTGCGCTCCTGCGTCGCTCCCGGCGGCGCCTGAACTGCGGTGATGAGGAACCCCTGGTCCTCCGTCGGCAGAAAGGCAGACGGGAGGCGCATGAACAGCAGAATCGTTACTGCGCCCAGAGCCAGAAATACGGCGAAACCGCGCCATGGCCGCGACAGGATGCGGTCATTGGCCCGGCCGTACTTCTCCTGCATCCGCGCGAACCAGCCATTGAACCGGCCAAAGAATCGGGCGGCCTTGTTGCGCACTTGGGCGACGCGTCCTCGCCAGCCGGGTTGCATTTCGGCTTCGGTATCGACCGCAACCTGCCCGCCCTCCCCATGACCTTTAGCGATCGGCTTCAGGAAGGTGGCGCAAAGAGCCGGCGTCAGGGAAAGCGCCAGGAACGCCGAGAAGAAAATGGCAATGGCAAGCGTAACCGAGAACTGACGATAGATACCCCCGGTGGAGCCGGGGAAGAAGGCCATCGGCACGAAAACCGCGATCAGCACCAGCGTGATGCCGATGATCGCTCCGGTGATCTGGCCCATTGCCTTGCGGGTCGCCTGCAGGGGCGGGAGGCCTTCTTCACGCATGATGCGCTCGACATTCTCGATCACCACGATCGCATCATCGACCAGGATACCGATCGCTAGGACCATTCCGAAGAGCGAGAGCACGTTGATCGAAAAGCCGAACAACCACAAACCGAGACAGGCGCCTGCCAGGGCAATCGGAACTACCAGTGTCGGTATCAGTGTCGCTCGCCAGTTCTGCAGGAACAGGAACATGACGAGGAAGACCAGCACCATGGCCTCGACCAAGGTCTTCACCACTTCTTCCACCGAAGCCTGAACGAAAGGCGTCGTATCGTAAGGGATCGACCAGCTTACGTCTCCCGGAAGACCGGGCGCGATTTCGGCGAGACGCTCCTTCACGCCCCCTGCAGCGGCAAGCGCGTTGGCACCGGTCCCCAACTGGATCGCCATCCCCGCCATGGGTTGTCCGTTGAGAGTGGTGGAAGTGGCGTAGCTTTGCGCACCGATTTCGACGCGCGCAACCTCGCCAAGCCTTACCACTGCCGCGCCGGAATTGGCGCGAAGAATGATGTTCTCGAACTCTTCGACGGTGGTGAACCGGCCTTCGGTCGAGATGGTCGCGCTGATCTGTTGCCCATCGGCGAGCGGCCGGGCGCCGATCGAGCCGCCGGCGGTCTGCGAATTCTGCTCGCGGATGGCGGCAAGTACTGCGCTTGGGGACAGGTTGTAGGCTGCCAGCGCTTCGGGATCTAGCCAGATGCGCATGGCATATTGCGAACCGAAGAGCGTGACATCGCCCACACCGGTCACCCGGCGCAACTCGTCCACAACCTGGTTCGCAGCGATGTTGCCCAGATCGGTAGTCGTAAGGTCGCCGCTTTCCGATGTGAGCGCGACGATCATCAGGAAGCCGGCGTTCGCCTGGCGCACGGTGATACCCTGTCGCCGGACCTCTTCAGGCAGGCGCGCCTCGACCGTGCTCAAGCGGTTCTGCACCTCGGTCTGGGCGATATCGATGTCGGTACCCGCCTCGAAGGTCAGCGTGATACTCGCCGCTCCGTTCGACCCGCTGGACGAGGACATGTAGAGGAAACCCTCCACCCCGTTGAGCTGCTGCTCGATGACCTGCGTGACGTTCTGTTCGAGCGTCTCTGCGTCCGCACCGGGATACACGACGCTGATGGTCAGCGATGGTGGGGCGACCTCTGGATACTGTTCGATCGGAAGTGCGCGCAGGGCGATAAAGCCCGCCAGCAGGATGCCGAGCGAAACCACCCAGGCAAAAATCGGCCTGTCGATGAAGAACCGCGCCATGGTCTATTGCGCCCCGCGATCGGTTTGAGCGGGAACTTTTGCAGGCTTGTTCTGCCCGGTCGGCGTGTTCGAGACTTTCACCGGCACACCCGGCCTGATTTTCTGCAGGTTGCTGGTGATGACGACATCGCCGGGGCGAAGGCCGCCCTCCACGATCCAGTTTCCATCGACCATCGCGCCGAGCTGGATCGGGCGGATTGCAGCCAATCCTTCGCTATCGACGACGAACACCGTCCCGCCCTCCTCGGTGAGCGAAACGGCGCGCTGCGGCACGGTCAGGCCGTTCTGTATCTCGCCGGCATAGATTTGGGCGCGCACGAATTCGCCGGGTAGCAGCAGCCGCTGTGGATTGGGAAACTCGGCTCGTAACTCTACCGTCCCTGTCTGCTGATCGACGGAGAAGGCAAGGAAGTCGATATAGCCGGGAATCGGGTATTCGGTCCCGTCGCTGAAGGTCAGGCGCACCTCGACGCGGTCGTTTTCGTCCAGTTCGATTTCGCCTGCGGCGATGGCCCGGCGCAACCTGAGGACTTCGCTAGCCGCCTGGGCGAAGCTAACGTAGACCGGCGAAATCTGCTCGATCCGGGTCATCAGCGTGCCTTCCGGCTGACTGACAAGCGCGCCTTCGGTAATCTGTGCCCGTCCGGCCCGCCCGCCGATCGGGGCACGCACGGTGGTGTAGCCAAGTTGGAGCGATGCCGATTCGAGTTGCGCACGGATCTGCGCGACATTCGCCTCTGCTTCCCGCGAAGCGGCGAGCGCGGCGTCATATTCCTGACCGCTGATGGCATTCTCGTCGACCAGCGGGCGATAGCGCTCGACGACAGCCTTGGCGTTCGCCGCGGTGGCCCGCGCACGTGCCAGTGCTGCCTGTGTCTGGGCATAGCTTGCCCGCAATTCGCGCGGATCGATCCGGAACAGCGGCTGACCCGCGCGAACGTCGGTTCCTTCTTCATAGAGCCGTTCCTGCACGATGCCGGTCACGCGAGCGCGGACTTCGGCAACGCGCACCGGTTCGACCCGGCCCGGCAGTTCGATCACGTTGGGAACCGTGGCGCTGGCAACGGTAACCGTCTTGACCGGGATTGGCTGCTGCTCCGGAGGCGTATCGGCAGCCGAACAGGCGGAGAGGAGGAGGCAGGCGGCCAGGCCGGCTAGGATGGGCTTCACGGCGAAGTGGCTTTCAGTCAGCTTTTGTGCAGGTGCGAAGGTGTAATAGGTATTACACCCTTGCCACGCAACCCGTTATCGTAGAGCCCTGTCAAATGATCGAACATGACGAATTCTGCCGTCTCGACCGCCGGAAACGCGCGATTATCGAGGCTGCTCGAACCCTCTTCGTCGAGCAAGGTTTCGAACGTACGACACTCGGCGACATCGTCGATCGCGCCGGGGGATCACTGGCTACGATCTACAAGCTCTTCGGAAACAAGGACGGCCTGCTCGAGGCAGTGGTTTTGGAGAAAGCATCTTCGGGCGAAACGCTTGTTTCTGAAGCACTGGAACAGGGAGGCGACCCGCCAGCAATATTACTGCGTCTTGCAGAGGGATTGCACTCACACTTCCTGGAGCCTGAGGTCGTCGCTCTGGTTCGCATTGTGATCGCTCGCAGTGTCAGTGACCGTGAATTCGCACGTGTCTTTTTCGAGCGCACCGCTACCCGAACCCGGCAAGCAGTCGAACAGATGTTCGTTTCATGGAAAATGAACGGTGCGACGATGCATGGCAGCCCTGCAATGCTGGCTGAAATGTTTCTCGGCATTTTTGTGAGCGATCTTCATGCAGAAGCGATCAGCCATAGGATAGCAGTTAATCACACACCTCAGCGTTTACGCGACCAAGTGGATTTCTTCATTGCAGGCGCCGGTCTTTCTAGTTTTAGTGAAGCTCACCGATAACTAGGTTTCGTGGACAAAGGGTATCCAGAGTTTGACTGAGGCGAGCGCGACGAAGCCGAGATAGGATTCCTTTGTTTTGTCGTAGCGGGTCGCAACGCGTCGCCAGTTCTTGAGTTTATTGAACAGTCGCTCGATCAGGTTGCGCCGCTTGTATTTCGCGCGATCATGCCCGGCGGGATTGCGCCGGTTGCCCTTGGCCGGGATCACCGCCTCGACGCCCGCCGCCTCGATCTCTTCGCGGATCGCATCGGCATCGTATCCCCGATCAGCCAGGAAGGCCTCGATCCGGTCGGATAGCATGCGGAACAGCGGAGCGAAGCCCTGCACATCGTGTGCCTGCCCCGGTGTCAGCACGAAGCCGAGGGGCAAGCCTCTGGCATCGCATCTTGCGTGGAGTTTGGTGGTGAAGCCGCCGCGCGTGTCCCCCGTCAGCACCTATGGCACAGATTTGAGGTTGTGATTTAAGGAGGATTTGGGCTTCGTCGTAGTGACGAAG